>JACKAT010000004.1 GCA_020634935.1 Anaerolineales bacterium | reverse complement strand
TTAGTTAAATTAACGGCTTCGATCATTACTTTACCTCAGGCCGGATGGTAACGGACACTTATCAAGTGTAGCGTGAAGGTATAGCATTGTCAACAGTTCTAGCTGAAGTAAAATAGGGGAAGGTAACATCTCGGACGGACCACTGCCTCTACTCCAATTTTACTTGAAATGGTATAATAGAGTTTATCGAGTTTGAGCGTTAGTGGCGTTCAGGAGTTTTTTATAAGTCGCGGTCTTACTGTTGAGCGAAATACGCCCACTCTTTCACAAAACTCACTAAACCCTATGAGTTCCCTGAACTCTTATAACTCTATCTGGGGAGTTACAAATTTAGAATAACAGCCAGAGCGATGGCAGCAATGGCTCCAAACTCAGCCAGAGTGCGACGAGTAAGAGTTCCCAAAAGTTGCTGCTGGGCCGTGCCGATTAAAACGTAGAATAGTAGAAATACCAATAGACCGGCGTTAAGGGCTCCAATTCGCCAGTAGTTTAACGCCCAGGTCACCTGCCCCAGGCTCAGACCGATAATGATAGCAAAAAGCCAGGTTTTCGAGATTTGCTGGGGAGTGTAACGCAGCAGGGCCAGCGCAATCATTCCGCCGACAAGGGTAACACTGGTGGCGCTAATCAAGCTCCGGCTGCGGCTTTGATAAATAACGATAAAGAAGAGCAGCGCAATAGCGTAACCGATAAATTGCTGCCATAATCGATTCCAAAGTGAACTATTTTCCGGCGCAACTTGCCGGAATTCTGTCAGAAGCGTCAGCCACAGCAGCAAGCCCACTCCAATCAGCCCGCCGGCCCAGGTCAGCGGCGAAGGGGCTAGCCCTAACGTTTGGGTCGCCAGAATGACTAGCAGGCCAGGTAGGACCCAAAAGGTGGCCAGGTACCCTAATTTGCGAGACGACAGCAATGGGTGCGTCCGAATAACCGTATCGGCTCCGGCCATTGCCAATGCTCCTAATAGGATCACCATTAACCACCGCTGGGGTGAAACAACGGTAAGCGGCGACCCGAGCAGCATAATCGATGTGACTTGTGCAGGAAAATTGAGTACAAAATACAGCGCCAACCCGATCAATGTCAGGCTAACAACGCCGCTAATTCGTTCGTATGTCAGCATTATCCGTACTATCCAACCAACTATCAACCAACCAACCATCTAATCATCTAACTGAACTATTATTAAACCACCCATCCACCGATCTAACAACTATCCAACTAGCCTTTCACTCAACCTATTATCAAACCAACCAACCAACCAACCATCAATCCATTCGATTATTCAACCGCCCCGCCGCTCATCAGTCTGGATTCTAAGCCTCTATAGATGTTTGTCAAAATGCGTAACTTGAAAGCTTCGCGGCTACTACCACCGGCTCTGTTCATTATTTTACCGCTCATTCTTTTCTGGCGATGGCTTGTCTTCGGCCAGGTCCTTTATTGGGGAACTTTGATGCTTCAATTTTGGCCGTGGTGGGAACTGGTTAAAAGAAGTTTGCTTCAAGGACAGTGGCCGCTGTGGAACCCACTGCTCGGTAATGGAACGCCGCTGTTGGCCAATTTGCAAAGCGCGGTGTTTTATCCCCTCAACCTTATTCTTTTACCTATACCAACTGCCCATGCTCTGACGCTGTCGATTATACTTCATCTCAGTCTGGCCGGATTGAATATGTATGGGTATGGCCGGCAGTTGAAATTGACCGGCTTTGCGGCCACCATCGCCGCCCTGGCCTATATGTTCAGTGGTTACATTGTAGGGCGGACTCAGTTTATCGTGATGATTCACGCCGCAGCCTGGCTGCCCCTTCTACTATTACTTGGTGATAGACTGGCCGTCCGACGCCGTCTCGTCGATGCTTTATGGCTGGCTGTTACGCTGGCGCTGCAACTGTTAGCCGGTCATGCCCAGTTATGGTTTTATAGCTTATGGCTTGTAGGCAGCTATATTATGTTTAGGAGTTGGCCGTCAGGTCGCCAGACCTATGGGCTTAACCCTCGACATCAGAATGGGCTTCTGTCTTCTAATAGCTGGGTTTCACCACCGGCTGTGTCCCGCGCCCCACGCTTTATGGTTGTACTGCAAGCCGCGGGCTATCTGGGGCTGGCCGTTGCGCTGGCGCTGTTATTGTGCGCCGTTCAAATTCTGCCAACGGCCGAGTTTCTGTCCGTTTCACCTCGTCGTGAGGGCGCCGAGTATACGTTTGCCTTGACCTACTCGATGTGGCCCTGGCGGTTGATCACACTGGTTGCGCCTGATTTTTTCGGTAACCCGGCTCAAGGTAACTATTGGGGGTATGCCACTTATTGGGAAGATCACGCTTACCAGGGGATTTTACCTTTTATTCTGGCTCTAACAGCTATCTGGTATTATTTCAAAGGGAGGCGGCAACCGGCTCAATCGCTGGACCCGGAAATTTCTACAAGTTTGCCTGAAGCGACATTGAGCGTAGTGCCATTTTATGCAGTTGTCGGGTTGGTCAGTTTAATTTTAGCGATGGGTTGGAATACGCCGATATATTTGGGGATCTTCGAGATTATTCCCGGCTTTAGTTTTTTTCAGGCTCCGGCTCGACTGCTCATTTGGTACACCACAGCTATTGCGGTTATGGCTGGCATCGGCGCTCAGTTATTCGAAGCAACGCCTCGCAACCGGCCTCATTGGCGGCGCTTTCTAGCCGCCTGTGTCGCGCTGATCCTGGCCGGGGTGCTCGGTCAGATATGGTTGGCCGGACGAGAGCTAACCTTTTTAGTAGCGACGCGCAACCTGGGCGTTATTTTAATTAGCGCAGTAATTCTGCTGCTGCTTAAGCCTTTACCCGCCTCATCGAAAGAAAAATGGTGGCAAAGCGCAGTTGTGCTTTTTGTAACGGTCGATTTGTTGCTGGCGGCCTGGCCTTTAATCCCCTTGACCTCTTCCTCGGTGTACAGCACCCCCATCGCCAGCGCCGCGCCGCTAAAGGCCCAACCCTATCGATTTTTTGTCGATGAGCAGTTTGCCTATCGGGCCAGGTTTGATCACTATTTTCGATTCAAAGCTTTTGGTCCCACCGACCCGACCTATATGCAGCAATTGAAGGAGACATTAATTCCAAACTTTGGCGTGTACGCTAAGCTGCCCGCAACTGGTAATAATGATCCGTTGGTGATCGGCCGTTGGCAAACCCTGATGAACCTGGTTGAAAAGAGCCCGCCACAAGACCGGGCGCGGCTCCTGGCGTTGATGAATGTGGAAACCATCATCGGCGACGCCCCTATTTCAGGCTGGCCGATTATAACCGAAAGTGGGGCGGTTGTCACTCAAGCTGTGCCTGAACCGCTGCCACGGGCTTATTTTGTGGCCCAAGCCACTTATGTCGATGACGATCAGGCCGCTGTCGCTGAAATATCTAAACCTGGATTTGATCCCCATCGAGAAGTGGTTATCATTAAATTAGAAAATGCTACCATTCCCGATAGCCGGAGTCCCACAGCTCAACTGGTTCCGGCCAGGGTGGTAGCGGAAACAGCCGGTCGCATCCAGATCGAGATCGATGCGCCGGCCGCGGGTTTCGTCGTTTTAACCGACACGATTTATCCGGGTTGGCACGCGGCTGTTGATGGTCAGCCGGTACTCATTTGGCCGGCTAATCTGGTTTTTAGAGCGGTAGCTGTCGCAGCGGGTTCCCAT
Organism: Anaerolineales bacterium; assembly: GCA_020634935.1. GTDB lineage: Bacteria > Chloroflexota > Anaerolineae > 4572-78 > J111 > JAGRBY01. The sequence continues at coordinate 253,301 of JACKAT010000004.1, read as the reverse complement.
ACAATAGACATGGCTTATTACCCTCAGACCTTTACCTTTGGCCTATGGACAAGTATCGTGGCCTGTTTCATAATGGGAGTTGCCATGATTCGTCTAGCCAGACAATCTGAAAACCATACGTCTTACCTGAACTCGAAATCTATTAATAACCGGAAAAACCCTTGATTACTTTAGCCTTCCTCTTCATCCTTTGTGGCTGGTTAGCTGGCGTCGCGATAAACCATGCAGCCGATATTCTCCCAACCCGGCAGACACTGTTGCAGTGGCCCAAATGCGCCCAATGTGGGGCCAAACGACCCATAAAACAGTGGAGCAGTTTACTGACCTGGTGGGGTGGCTGGCGCGAGTGTGTGCAGTGTGGTACGCCTCAGCCCAGAATGATCCGTTCGGTGATGGTGGAATTGGTCACACCGATTTTGTTCGCTTTCTTATGGTGGTTTTATGGGTGGTCGCTCTATTTGGGCATTGTTACCCTATACACCATTATTCTTATCTTAGTGACCGTCACCGATCTAGAACATCGTCTTATTTTTAACGTGATCATTCTGCCGTCTATCCTGCTGGCTATTTTCGCCTCCTTTGTTACTCCAGGGTTAACCTGGCGTGCGGCTTTGGTAGGGGGCATTACGGCTTTTATTGTTGTTTACATCGCGGCGCTGCTGTCCAGAGGCGGTTTAGGTGAAGGGGATGTGACGCTCTCGACATTTTTGGGTTTTATGATGGGGTTTCCAAATATCATTTTGAGTTTGATATTTGGTGTTTTTCTGGGTGGAATAGTTGCATTTTTGCTCCTGGTTTCCGGGCGGGTAACGATGAAAACGTTTATCCCGTATGGTCCGTTTTTAACGATAACCGGTTGGATTATGCTGGTTTGGGGTGATGAAATATGGCGATATTACTTCTTTTAAGGAGCGACCGTGAAAACTATGAGCCAAGTGCGAGCCCGCATTCTCATCGAGGGGCGTTTACAAGGAAAGAATTTTCGACTTCAAACTCAGCAAAAAGCCCAACAGTTGGGGTTAGTTGGATTTGTGCGGCATCTAACCGATGGTCGGATTGAGATAGAAGCTCAGGGAGATGAGCCTGAGGTAGAACAAATGCTGGCCTGGTGCCAGGAAGAGCCGCACAGCAGTTTAATTAGGAGTGTACTGTATCGCTATGATGAGCCGGTCAGAGGTCACTCCAGTTTTGTCGTACGTTAGGGGCGAACTGCCGTACCCGTACAAGTTCGACAGCTTACAACTTACAACTGACCGAGGTTTAACGGAGGGACAGGTCTTCTGTTGATCCCAGTAAAGGATGGATAATGTCCTGGTCATATAACCAGAAATCAATTTCCACGTCTGATCCGTTCTCGATAGCGAGAAAGTAAGTATCTCCTCTGAGAATATTTCCTCGCCAGATGCGCTCACCGGTTAAAGGATCGCCGTCGCGTGAAACCAACATTCCGGCTCCAAAATTATTTAATCGACCACTGCCGCGCAGCCAGGCATTGACCTCCGTTGTGGTAAAAAGCTGAAAATTGACGTTAGGGCGGTTACCCTCATCCGGCGTGTAGAATAGACTAAAACTTAAATCCTGAAAATTGCTTGGCTGGCTGGTATCGTCGCGGGAAAATGTATACCAATAGGTTGAGCCAGGGCCAAGCCGATTATGATTGCCTCCGGTAGGTAAATTAACAGCCGTGTAAGCTTGGTATCCCAATTGAGGATCAGGGGTAGAAACCGGCTCGGCTGGGGCCGGTTGCGTTGGAGTGACGTTTGCTTGGTGCGGCTCTTCACGCAGCAGCCAGTAATCGACAGCCACTTCGTTGTTGTTAATAATTTGGATGTAATAAGTTTCGTTACCAACTGTCGGGCCAGCCCATTTGACCCCGGCCGGATTGTCAGCATAACGACTGGTCCATTGACCTATTCCGAAGGGAATTATGGAGTTGGGCTCTTGCTTCAATTGCACCGCTTGGCTTTCCTCAAATATGCGTAAGGAAATATTCTGACCTAAATTCTCCACGGAAGAAATCAACACGAATGATTGTACAGAATAACTTTGAGAATCTAGATTAGTGGGGGTTAATCTAAACCAACGCCCTTGTTTTGGACCTAGAGTCCCTGTATTTACATGGTTTATCAAAGAAATTGCAAGTGAGGGATTGCTACCTGTATCAGTCGCAGCGGAAGAGGCCCATAATACAACTAATGAGAGAGAGCTGGCAAAAACAAAGGCAACCAGAACTAATAGATATTTTAGCAGGTGATAGAGATGCGGATCAGATTGAGAGAACGTTAAATAGGCTACCGCTGCGGGTCTTATCCTGCGCATAAAAACTCCAAACCATTCAATTTCAAATCTCGCAAACTACCCAGTTTCTATTAGCTCTGGTTTTTAAGGTGCAATTTTTACTGACCTAGCCGGTCAGTTAGTTACAATAGGACTTAAAAAACTTTGTCGAAGTCTTCGGTTGGCGCGAATGGCATCAGCCCATTGTCAACCAAACTCCCCTATACCCAGCCAGTATACGGCGCATCTGGCTGAATCGTCAATGGGAGGAATGACCTAACTCACTACGTTGTTACGTGACAGCGGTTATTTAATTGGCCAATGGAGTCGATCTCAACTGTGACGCTATCGCCGTTACGTAAAAACTCAGGAGGTTCTCGAAATGCGCCGACACCATCAGGCGTGCCGGTCAAAATAATATCCCCAGGTAGTAACGTAAAGTGGTGTGATAAAAAGGAAATTAGATAGGATACGCTAAAGATCATTTTACTGGTATGGCTGTTTTGCATCGTATGCCCATTGACCCGGCAGCGGATTCCCAAATTTTGTGGGTTTGGAATTTCATCGGCAGTGACAATCCAAGGACCTAAAGGACAAAAGGTATCGAGCGATTTTCCACGGACCCACTGTTTGCCTCGGTATTGTAAATCTCTAGCGCTGACATCGTTGGCGCAGGTATAACCAAAAACATACTCCATGGCTTTTTCTTCAACTATATTGCGTGCTCGGCGCCCAATAATGACAGCCAATTCAGCTTCAAAATCTACTTGGCTGGTTAGGTTCTCGTTCCAAGTGATGTCTGCCCCCGGCCCAATGATCGACGTGGCAAATTTAGCAAAAACGATCGGTTCTTCAGGTACAGCACTTTTGGTTTCAATTGCATGCTCGGCATAATTTTTGCCGATGGCCACAATTTTAGCGGGATTTAGAATCGGGGCGGTTAGATTAATGTCTTCTAAAGAAAAGCTTGACTTTTTAACGGCTTGATCGATAGCGGTATTCAGTAGCTCAGGTTCGTTTTGAATCAGCGCTATCATATCGCCCTCAAAATCAAGGGGAAAAACCTTATTATCTTCTAAATAAGCGATACGATTTTCATTTTGATCGTTTATATAGGTTATTAATTTCATCAGATTCATTCCTGAGCGTTAAAATTTTTTAGGGTAACGACAAGGCTAATTGCGTATTTTAGCAAAAATTATCCCCACTTATGTGTTGAAACAGTAAAAATAAACTTTAATTTGCCCCACTAAATAAGATTTTAGATGGATTTGTCTGGCAAAAAAGCCAGGCTATCACCTGGCTTGATATTAATAACGAGTTAGTTGGATAAATCGTAATACTTTAGCAGTTAAAGCCCAAAGGGGCCTTTCTCTAATATGAAAAATCTATCAGCGAATGGGGTTTTAAGCGGCTTTATGCAAACTTAACCCCACCGGGCGACCGTGCTCATCGTACAACTCGGGCTCTGCCTCGCCGTAAATAACATCAGCATTAATAATACATTTGCTAATTTCTTTATTCGAGGGGATTTCATACATAAGGTCAAGCAAGGCTTCTTCGATAATCGAACGCAAGCCGCGAGCGCCGGTTTTGTGTTTAAGGGCCAATGCTGCGGCGGTAAATAAGGCATCTTGAGTAAAGACCAATTCGACGCCATCGAGCGCAAATAAATGCTGAAACTGTTTGACTATGGCATTACGGGGTGCCGTCAGAATTTTCATGAGAGCAGTGTGTCCCAGCGGGGAGACGGTGACCATAACCGGCAGCCGGCCGATAAATTCGGGAATCAGCCCATAACTAAGTAAATCATCGGGCATAATTTGAGATAAAATAGTGGATGTGTGGGCAATTGCCGCCTCTTCCTTAGCCACATCCAGGTCTTGACTATAGGGGGTAGGGGTTACGGTAACTTCCTGAAGGTGACTTACCGGAGGCTTAGGCGGAATCAGTGGATCACGACTTCTACTCCCCAATTTTTTGGCCCAGCCCGCACTAAATCCTAGTTTGCCCTTAACACCTAATCGTTCTTCAACGATTTTGTCTAAATTATCAAAGGCTCCCCCACAAATAAAAAGCACATTTTTTGTGTTGATCTGAATAAAATCTTGATGCGGATGTTTGCGACCCCCTTGGGGAGGGACGTTAGCCTGCATGCCTTCAATGATCTTTAGCAGAGCTTGTTGAACCCCTTCTCCAGAAACATCTCTGGTGATTGAAGGATTATCACCCGATTTGCGAGCAACTTTATCTATTTCATCAATATAGATGATCCCCTGCTCGGCCCGCTCAATATCATAGTCGGCGGCTTGAATCAGCCGCAAAATAATATTCTCTACATCTTCACCCACATAACCGGCTTCAGTCAACGTGGTCGCATCGGCGATACAGAAGGGAACATCCAAAATACGCGCTAATGTTTGAGCTAAGAGAGTTTTACCGCACCCGGTAGGGCCGATCAACATGATGTTGCTCTTTTGCAGTTCAACTTCGTGCTCGCGGGAGGTTGTCGACCGTCGATTAATTCTTTTATAATGGTTGTAGACGGCCACCGAAAGAACTTTTTTGGCCTGGTCCTGACCCACTACCCACTCATTCAGTTGGTCATAAATCTCTTTGGGAGAAGGGATACGATTTGGTTTGAACTCGGTGGCGCTTGAAGTTGAAGTGTCTTCTTCTAGGATATCACGACAGAGATCGACACATTCGTCGCAGATAAAGACTTGGTCGGGGCCGGCGATGAGCCGGTTTACCTCTTCTTGCGACCGCTTACAAAATGAGCATACTTGAGTATTGGAGCGAAATCTACCGGCCATCTAGACTTTCTCATTTTATAATTGGATTTGTTGTATCAACAGGATTTATATACGAGTACTCCACTAAGAACTAAAAATGGGCAAGAATAATAAAAACTGTCCCATTTTATTGGCTCAATGCACAAAACCCTCTTTTACAACATTAATTTTGATTTTACGAGGCCGAACATTGTAAGTTCGACGTACCAACTCGGGTGATAAACACTTTATCGCAAACATGGCTTCCTGATAGTCCATGAAACGAAAGTGATGATTATCAATAATTCAGTTAACCATTAGTTAGGTAGTTAGTTTTTAACTAACTACCTAACTAACCTTCTACCTACATTTAATTAGCTTTTAGAGGAATCACTCGATGCCGGCGCTTCACCCAAAATATCATCAACCAGTCCATATTCTTTAGCTGTTATGGCGTCCATCCAGCGATCCCGTTCAAAATCATCGGCAATTTGGGCGATGGTTTGTCCGGTATGTTTGCTTAAGATGCCAAACAGTAAATCTTGTTGGCGCTTCATTTCACGGTATTGGATTTCGACATCGGTGGTATAACCTTGAGCCCCGCCGCCGGCCTGATGCATATGAATGGTCGCGTGAGGCAGTGCGTAGCGATAGCCGGACGCTCCTGCTGCCAGCAGGACAGTACCCATACTGGCCGTGACCCCTACGGCAAAGGTATGGATAGGGGCTTGGATTTGCTGCATGGTGTCATAAATAGCCAAGCCGGCATAAATGACCCCACCGGGCGAGTTGATATACATCTGTATTTCACGCTCCGGATCTTCCCGGTTTAGATAAAGCAGTTGGGCTACAATCAGGTTAGCGATCTGATCATTAATGGGTGTGCCTAAAAAGATAATACGTTCTCTTAGAAGTAAAGAGAAGATATCGTAAGCTCTTTCAGTGCGCCCTGTAGATTCGATGACCATCGGGACCATCGATTCCGGAAATTTTGAGAACATAATGTCTAAAGCTCCTTAGTAATAAGAAATTAACTTTTTACTCCAGCAGGGGTTGGTTCTTCCGTTTGATCTACATCTTGATCCCTTTCAGTGGTGCTACTCTCCCTCTCTGGTGCAGCGGCTTCATCATTAGACGTGGTAGCTTCAGAACTTTCAACTTCTACGGCTTCTTCATTTGTATCGACCTCAGCGTCGGTAGAGACACCATCAACGACAACTGGGGCATTTTCAGATTGATCATCCGTAACAGTGGCTTCAGGCTCGACCGCTTCGCCTTTGGCGACGGCGGCCAGCCAATCGATTACCTTGCCCACCAACAGGTCATTGGCGATCAATTCCTGCTGGATAGGCGAGCTTAAGATGTCGCGCCAGAGCCGATCGCCTTGGCCGGAAAGATCGGAGAGAAACTTGGCGTGTTGAAGAATTTCACTTTCGCCAACTTCCAACTTTTCCTGTTCCGCAATTTTTCTAATTACAAAACTGCGTTTTAAGCGGCTGACAATCCGCTCACGGCTCTCTTCCATGAAATCTTCACGAGTTTTGTTTTCTAAACTCAGGTAACTATCAAGGTTCAAGCCATACCTTGAGACTTGTCGCTCGTAGTTGTCCAGATCGCGCTCAATGCTTTCATTCTCGTAGGTCAGTGGCCATTCAATTTCGGCCTCGGCTACGATCTGCTCTAAAACTTGGTTGCCCAAGTCATTATTCTGTTGTTGTTCTCGCTGCTTTTTGATATTGGCCCGGATGTCTGCCTTTAACTCATCGAGCGTATCAAAATCGCTGACCGTTTTGGCCAACTCATCATCAATAGCCGGTAGAGCTTTTTCTTTGACCGCAGCTACATTAACTTCAAAGGTAACTTCTTTGCCGGCATAATTTGGATCGTTAAAATCTTCAGGATAGGTTATCGAGAAAGTTTTCTCGTCACCGGCACTCAAGCCTAACAGAGGCGTAGTTAGATCGGGGCGAAACGGGGGGGTGTAATCCGCTTGGTCCTCGTTTGTCTCCTCTTCTACTTCATCTGTTTCTGCTTCGGCCTCAGTTGTCTCGGCCTCAGCTTCAATGCTGTCTGCTACCTTTTCATCTTCAACCGGCTTTAGCTCATAATCCAGCGAGTCATGCTCGGCCACGATTTCATCGTCAATTTTTTCAACTACCGCTAGAGTGATAGTGTCGTTTAGTTGAGCCGGGCGTTCGATCGGTGTCCAAGAGGCATTGTTCTCCTGTAACTGTTGTAGCCGCTCATCGACATCTTCATCTGAAACCTCGACCTCGGCAGAATCTAACCGGATCGCGCGGTAATCATTTAGCTCAACTTTTGGTTCGGTGGGAACCTTTATTTTAATTACAAGCGGGTCCCACTCGACACTTTCCAAATCCATACGCGCAAACGGCGTAATGTTAACTTCTTCCAAAGCCTTATGAATCATATCGTCAGCCGACTTGTCAAGAGCTTCTTGTTGGATCGCTTCTAAACCAAAACGGCGGACCACGACATTATAAGGCGCTTTACCGGGCCGAAACCCAGGAATTTTTATCTCTTTGGCAATTCTTTTAGCTGCTTTTTGCAGAATATCATTTTCTTTTTTGGAATCTATTTCAACCGTCACCAAAACCTGGCAACGTTCTAATTCTTCAGCTGTAACCTTCACGGGGAAAACCTCATCATTGTCAGTATAAAAATATCAAAGGTCATCATAGCATAAAGGGTGGTCCAGAGCAAATTATTTAAAAGATTGACCCGGGGAATTAACTCATAAAATGATACCGCTCTTTTAAGATTATGTCAATCCGATCTCGTTATTTAACCCTATCGGAAACCCCTTTTTGAGTTTGATCAATTGGCCGGACAGAGTATCATGACCTTATGCATATTCCCGGCCACCTTGCTATTGCTCTGGTTCAACATCGCTTCCCGATATTATCGAAGGACAAAAACGCCCTTAAACTGCTGCTATTAGCCAGCCTGTTTCCCGACTTGGTTGATAAATCATTGGGGTATGGGCTTCGGGTTATGCCAAATGGTCGGCACTATGCGCACAACATCTTCAGCCTGGTCGGTAGCACCGCTTTTATAACCGCTGTCTGGGGCAAGGAAAGCGGTTATGCTTGGTTTGCCGGATATTCAGGCCACTTGTTTGCCGATAGGAGCGGTTTAGTCCCCTGGTTTTTTCCCTTGCAGGCCTATAACTTTACTAAAGGCCGCCTATCGTTTGATCGCGCTCAACTCTTTAAGGAAATGCTGTTTTTATTGTTAGCCGTGATTGTCTACCGGCTAGCTCCTTCATAAAAAGTGGGAAATTCATAGCAATTGCACCAAAAGGAAATCCGGTTATAATATCCCCTTGTTAATATTCTGCCTATCTTCTTGAGAGGACTCACATGCCCCAAACCGACCGCTTTCTCCGTGCCTGCCGACAAGAACCTGTAGATGCGACGCCTATCTGGCTGATGCGCCAGGCCGGGCGTTACATGGCTGAGTATCGGGCCTTACGAGAGCGATATTCGATCTTGGATTTGATCAGAACACCCGATCTGGCCACTGAGGTCACGCTGCAGCCCATTCGAGCCTTTAATCTCGACGCCGCTATTATCTTTGCCGATATTCTCCCTATTTTGGTCGGGATGGGATTGGATTTAAAGTTTGTTAAAGGAGACGGGCCGGTTATCGGTAATCCCGTCCGCACTGCCACCGATGTCGATCAACTGGCCACACCTGCGCCCGAAGAAACTTTAGCTTTCACCCTGCAAGCCATTCGTCAAGTTAAATCTGAACTGGCCGGCCAAGTGCCGTTGATCGGGTTTTCCGGGGCGCCCTTTACCCTGGCCAGCTATGCTATCGAAGGCGGCTCTTCTCGTAATTACGTTACGACCAAGACGTTAATGTATGAACACCCTGGAACTTGGCATAAGCTTATGGCTAAGCTAGCCACGGTTATCGGCCATTATCTTAAGGCCCAAGCCGAGGCCGGAGCCGACGCCCTCCAGATGTTTGATAGCTGGGTGGGCGCCCTTAGCCCGGCCGATTATCAGGCGTATGTGATGCCCTACTCGCAGCATGCTATTCAAATAGCTAAAAGTGACTCCAATACTCCTCTGATTCATTTTGGCACCGGCACAGCCGGGCTGTTACCTCTGCTTAAGCAAGCCGGGGGTGATGTCATTGGCGTCGATTGGCGGATCGATCTGGCTGCGGCTGATCGGCAGTTGGGCCGCGATATAGCCCTGCAAGGCAATCTTGATCCAATAGTGTTATTTGCGCCCATTCCGGAAATTAAAAAACAGGCGGCTAATATCCTCGATATGGTTAAAGACCGGCCCGGACATATTTTTAATTTGGGACATGGTATTCATAAGAATACACCGGTGGACCACGTCGCCGCTTTGATCGATTTTGTGCATGAATACACAGCTAAAGATAGTATTTCCCTATAATACGAGCGATAACAAGTTTAAGTGGGAGACTAATTGTGAATTTTGGCTATCAACAAGGTGACAATGGGGATTTTATTTTCTGTTAGATTGTAAGTGTTGAGGACGTTATGACAAAAAAAGCACTCCTAGTTCTGGCCTATGGCACCCCTGGGTCGGTTGATCGGATGAGATGTTATCTATCCGATATCCGAGGTGGGCGACCTATGTCAGAAGAATTTGTTGACGAATTTAAGCATCGTTATAACTTAATTGGCGGCTCCCCCCTGACTGGACTGACGTATGAGCAAGCCAAGCGCACCGGTGAAGAACTCCAGCGTCGAGGCCTTGATTTAACCGTCTACGTAGGGATGCGTCACTGGTCGCCCTGGATTAAAGATGCGGTCGGCCAAATGTATCTGAACGATATTGAACAGGCGGTGGCAATTGTAATGGCCCCCCACTACTCAAAAATGAGTATCGGTAAATATTGGTCCAAAATCGATGAGGCGCAGCAGTTGCATGGGACCAATATTAAATTCTCGTTCGTCGACTCGTGGTATCGCCAGCCCAAATTTCTTGAAGCGGTCGAAGATCATATCCGGGCCGGGCTGCAAAGGTTTCCGGCTGGGGTTCGCGATCAGATTAAGGTTGTCTTTACCGCCCACAGTTTGCCTGAACGGCTCAAAAAAATGGGCGATCCCTACGACGACGAGCTTCAGGACAATGCCAAACTGGTGGCGGAACGCCTGGGTAATATCGACTGGATGTTCTCCTATCAAAGCGCCGCCGAAACCGGCGAACCCTGGCTTGGCCCGCAAATTGAGGATGTGGTCGTTGACCTGGCCGGGCAGGGATACAAGCATATGCTAGTTGCCCCCATCGGATTTGTGTCCGATCACGTCGAGATTCTCTATGATATCGACATCGAGGCCACCCAAATTGCCAACGAGCATGGCATTAATTTACAGCGTATTGAGTCGATGAATAGTACCCCCCTTTTTATTCAAGCCGTAGCCGATGCCGTTCAAGAGAAGTTTGACGCTTAGGCCGTTATTTATTGGAACATTGAGGTCCCAACCTTCATTATGGCCCATATCGTAATCATCGGGGGTGGCATTGCCGGGTTAGCCACCGCCTATTATCTACAGAAGCAAAGAGAGGCCACAGGCGCACCGCTCGATTACACCTTAATCGAAAGCGATACGCGCTTTGGCGGCAAAATTGTCACCAGAACCATCGATGATTTTGTGATAGAAGGCGGTCCGGATTCCCTGGTAACTACTAAACCCTGGGGAGCAGCCCTGTGCCGGGATTTGGGGCTTGATAACGAATTGATTCCCACTAATGATTACAAAAGAGGTATTTTTATCCTCAATAAAGGGAAACTGATTGAATTTCCAGGTGGATTTCGACTAACTGTCCCCACTGAATTTGTTCCCTTTGCTCTTTCACCACTTATTACTCCATTAGGCAAGCTCAGAATGGGGCTGGATCTATTTATTCAGCCACGTCAAGAAACCGGTGACGAAAGCCTGGCCAGCTTTATCCGGCGACGGTTGGGAAATGAGGCGCTTGATAAGATTGCCGGCCCAATGATGGCCGGAATTTATATGGCTGACCCGGAACGAATGAGCTTACAAAGCACGTTTCCCCAATTTTTGGAAATGGAACAGCAACATGGCAGTCTGATCAAAGCCATGCAGCGGGCCAAAAAAAATCGTCCGGCCAATGGCGCTGCTAATGGTAAGCCGCAGCCAATGTTTTTAAGTCTTAAGGGCGGCCTTAATGATCTGGTTGAGGCGTTGGTGCAGCGGTTGCAGGGGGAACTTTGTTTGGGGCAGCGCGTAGCCGCAATTCGATCAACTAACCCTGGCTTTGAAATTCGGCTGGACAATGGCGCCTATCCTCCCATCACCGCCGACGCTGTGGTTTTAGCCGTTCCGGCCTATACGGCGGCTCATCTAGTTGAACCATTTTTACCGCAGTTGGCTCAGCTATTAGCCAAAATTCGTTATGTTTCTACGGCTACGATTTCACTGGGGTATCGCCGCGCTGATGTAATCAAGCAGCACAATTTTGCGGGCTTCGGTTTTCTCATTCCCAAAAGTGAACAAAGAAAGTTAGCCGCTTGCACCTGGAGTTCAACTAAGTTTGATGGCCGAGCGCCAAATAACGATGTCTTGCTGCGAGCATTTGTGGGAGGAGATAGTCGAGAAGAGGTGGTTGATCTGCCTGATAATGAGCTACTATCCCTAATAAAAGCAGAAATTGCCGATTTAATGGGGGTTACAACTACACCTGTCGTCCATCAGATTTTTCGTTGGAACAAGGGTAACCCTCAGTATGATGTCGGCCATCTGGCTCAAGTTGATCGCATGCAAGAATTAGCTCAGCAGGTGACGGGCCTCTATTTAACCGGCAGCGCATATCGTGGGATTGGCATCCCGGACTGCGTTAAAGATGCCATGCTGACCGCCGAGAGTATTTTCAAACGGCTATATGGTAATGTTTGACCTTGGTGTTAACCCATAATAAAATTAAACTATGTAACCGATGTTTTACTTTAAAGGCAAATATTTAAATCTGTAATAGCATTTTTGTCGAATTCTCAAATTTTGGGCTAGACATCAAAATAAGCGGATTTATAAGTGCCGGTTCGGTCAACAATACTCAGGAGGAATTATGACAATATCGAATAGGGTCTCTTCAGCAGAGACCCCTTTGCTGGCCATTAAAGGGCATGTGACCGTAAACTTTGTTGATGGACAGATCATCGAAGGTGAATTTAAAGCCCAGGATGTCTTTAACATTTTTTTGATCGTTTCTGACGAACCCCTCATGATTCCACGAGCGCAAATAAGATTTATTAAAGGATCTCATGTGGATCAAATTGAGGTTGACACTCCTCCTACTCGAGACCGACAAATTACCTCCGAGTCTGTGCCCACTTCCACTAAAGCGACCCCGGGTTTGACCGAACCCGAGGAGGATGGGACAATCGTTCTCTCTCCCAGCCGGAGTCAGTTGGAAGAAAACCTTGAAGATGGAACAATCGTGCTTCCTTCGCCTTCTGTTATACAAGAGCCGGCTTCCACCGTTGCCCAAGCTTATGAAGATGCTGACGATGAAGATGAGGATGGCACACTCGTGCTGTCTATCGAGGACCTTCCGCAAGAAGAGAGTGATGAGGACGGTACATTTTTGCTTCCACCATTTGAGGCCGACGCCGACGATCCGGATCGCACGGATGTTATGCCCTCACTTCCCGAGGAAGCTGATGACTCCGATACAACAATTGTTATGCCGCTAACTAAAAAATCTCTAGAAGTTACCGCTAAACTTTCTTGTATCAGTGGTCCTCATACCGGCGATGAGTTTACCCTTAAAACGGGTATTACAACGGTGGGGCGCTCCAGTGATAACGGCATTGTGTTGTCAAAAGATAAAGAAATTTCTCGCCACCACGCTATCTTTATTCAGGAGTCAGGTCGATTTGTGGTCCAAGACCAGAATAGCCTCAACGGAACATTTGTAAATGACGAGCAAATTACTAGCCCGCACTATTTAAAGACGGGTGATGTGGTTTTGGTCGGCGTCTCATCACTTAAATATTATGAAGGCTAAACAATTCAATCGAGCACCGGTTGCTCGGTTTGGATGGTCACATTCGGGTAAAAAGAATATGTGACCCCGTTGCACAAATCAGCATACAATATATAGCTCTCAAAAGAGCCGGCAGAATTCAACGCCGGCTCTTTTGATTCTTTAGTATCAGGGTTTGTACTGGATATAGATGCGCGACCCTTTCGTACTACTACATATGGCGATTCTTCACGTCGAATAGTTGACATAATTGACGTATCCCTTGTTTTATGGTAAGTTATAGGGAGTTGTAATAGCGATCACTACTTTTGCACTTTAAAGGATTATGACAAGAAACTAGGTTTTTTAGCGTTAGAAAGAGGCGCTTTTTGCCCCACAAGGCTATCAACTAGGCATCAAAAACCTGGTTTCTAAAAAGTGCAAACTTAGTATAGAGATTTTTCCGGCTGTCTTTACCAATAAAAAAGAGGCACATTATGAAGTTACCTCCCCGATTCCCAAAGTTAACTTATAAATCGATTGTGGGGTACGGTCTAATTCTTCTCTTGCTTCTCCTGGTGGCCGTACCGGCTTTAGCCAATACAACCCCTGGCCGCTCTTTTCTAGACTTTCCCTTTAATTCAAAAACGGGTTACACCCTGCGCTCGGCCCGTCCTCTCAGTCCTGGTATCAATGTTAATCATCTCGATCCCGGTCAAGAAAACTGGTACATCTACAACCGCGCCAGCTTCACAGACACGGGGGCTGATGCCGTCTCCCTGGCCTTACGTTACCAGAGCGAGGCCGTCATCAGCACCACCGAAGCCAATTTTCAAATTCTGGCCGAAGCCCAATCGACGCCCGGCGATCCCACAGCCGTAACGCCCGAAACTGTCGGCGCCGGTACGCTGTCGCCGGTTGACCGGCCGGGCTTAACCGAAATGCTGTGGTCGGGCCAAGTTGGCGAGCGAAACGACTACTATGTCCGTGTCTTCAACAATTCACCTTTTAAATTGGAATACACTCTGGAGGCCAAGGCCGAAACTTCCGCTGTGACCGGTGCGATACCTGCCGGCCTGAACACCCTCATCAATTCCAACGAAGCCTTAAGCGCTCGCCAAATGGCCTGGTCGTTGACTGCGCAAGCTGTCGATAATATGACGGCGGTTCAGGCGGCCCAATGGATGCAAGAGGCCCAGGCTGTGGGCTGGCTCATCACGGCCGGCACGTCGCCGGATCAGGTGGCCAAGCCCGCCGACGCCAACCCCCAAACCTTGTGGCGGCTAACCGCTCAGGCCATCGAAGGGCAAGACGCTCAAACGGCGGCCCAGTGGCTTATTCAGGCCGATGCACTGGGCTGGTTGACCATTCCGCCGGGGACGCTCAAAAATCCTAACGAAGAGACCCTCCAGTTGGATAACAGCGGCGGCGATGAAGGCGGCGGCAGTAGTGAGCCGGAGCCGGTTCCCGCTCCGCCCAACGAGCCGGAACAAGATTATGTTCCGGTCAACATTTACCCCAACAATCCACTTGAATTCAATTTTCACGATGTCAACAGCGGCCGGTTAGCCCCCGATGGCGAGCATTGGTATGAACTGCGTCGCGATGATTTAGATGAAGATTTAATCGAAAATTTAGATTTGACCATGTTCTTCACCCCCAGCCAGGGTTTTTTGAGCAATAAGGTCAACTTTGAGATTTTCCCGGCCAGCCAATACCACATCTGGGAGCGCGGCGACGCCGATTATATGGAGAATATGGGGGCGGGTATGTGGGTTTCCCGCGACAAAGATCCGCTCACCAGTGAACGCCTATGGGCCGGCTCGCTGGTTGACGGTGACACCTACTTCATCAAAATCAAGAACGGCTCCCCTGAAGTTGTCGATTACTACCTTTTCCCCAACGACGTTTGGAACGCCGAGTTAGGTAATCCCACCCTCCACACAGGCGATGCCAGCCACGGCCGGGTGCCTTACACCGCGCCGGTGACGCGCTCAACCGGGCCGGTGGAACCGGGTTCCGGGCCGCCCGAAGCCGTTGAGTTGAAGGTTGGCACGACGACCGGTGAGTTAGAGGCCGGTGAAGAAATGTGGTACAAATTTGTTTACTCCGATCCGAGCGACGAGGCGGCGGATCAAGATTTTATCTTTTACATGACTAACACCCCCCTTGATGACATTCGGGCGCGTCATGCCGACTTTGAAATCTATCCGGGCAGCCAACTCCACTTATGGGTCCGAGGCACAGTCGATGAGCTTGATCCGCTGGGCGCCAGCGCGCCGGCCACCTTCGCTCAACTCGATGATGAGCGCAGTTTGCAAGTGTTGTGGTCAGGCCAATTGAAAAAAGAACACATTTACTACGTCAAAGTTTACAACCACGATATCGGCCCATTAGAGTATGAATTTAAGATCAAAACGCAGTAAATTTTCAATTAACTTTTTCAGAAAGTAAGAAATAGGCCAGGGCAATGTCCTGGCCTATTCCATTTTTATGCGAGGTGGCGTTTCACCTCGTCGTGATTTTTTCTTGACAGAAACGCACTTTTGTGAAAAACTAAGCCCACACCACAGTGAAAACCAGCCAATCAGAAAAATCATTTCATCCATAGTTCATAAATCCCCGAGGAGGTTAAGTATGGAATTTACGCTAAATGGTCAGCCAAAAACGTATGAGGGCGACCCTGATCTGCCGCTCCTAACTTATCTGCGAGACCACGAAGGCATCGTTTCGCCCAAAGATGGCTGCGCTCCGCAGGCCGCTTGCGGTTGCTGCGTCGTTCAGCTCGATGATAAAGCCGTCCTGTCTTGCATTACGCCTATGAAAAAAATTGCTGGCAGCACCATAACGACTACGGAAGGGCTGGGCGAATACCGCCAAAATGTCTTCGCCAACGCCTTTGTCTCCAAAGGCGGCGTTCAGTGCGGCTTCTGCATCCCCGGCATCGTGATGCAGTCAAACGTCTTGATCAACAAGAACGCCAATCCCAGCCGCGCCGATGTGGAAAAGGCGCTTACGCCGCATCTTTGCCGCTGTACTGGTTATAAGAAAATTGTCGACGCCGTCATTTGCGCCGCCGACGCCATCCGCGAGGAAGAAGAAGTGCCGACGCCCCAGAGTGATGGCAAAATCGGTTCGCGCCAGCCGAAATATCAGGCCCAGAAGTTGGTGCTGGGCCAGCACCATTACGTCGATGATATCAAAATCGATGGCATGCATCACGCTGCCCTCAAATTTAGCGATCATCCCCGGGCCAAGGTGCTGAAGATCGACACCAGCGCCGCCGAGCAGCTGCCCGGCGTCATTCGCGTTTTTACCGCCGCCGATGTTCCCGGCGGGCGGACCATCGGTCTGATTCGGCAGGATTGGCCGTTGATGATTGCCGCCGGTGAGGTAACGCACTATGTCGGCGACGTGCTGGCCGGCGTGGTCGCCGAAAGCTATGCGGTTGCCCGCCAGGCGGTTAGCTTGATTGAGGTCGAGTATGACGTTCTGCCGTCGGTCATCGATGTTCACGAAGCATTGAAAGCCGACAGCCCGTCGGTGCAAGAGGGCGGCAACATTCTGTCGAAAACAGTCACCAGCCGGGGCGATTTGGCTCAGGCTAAAGCCGAGTCGGCCTATATTTCGCACGGCGTCTACCAAACGCAGATGATCGAGCACGGTTTTATGGAGCCGGAATGCGCTATTGCTTATCCTGCCGAGAATGGCGTTGAGGTGTTATCGCAGGGGCAGGGTGTTTATGAAGATCGGATTCAGATCGCCAAACTGCTGGGCCTGCCGCTCGAAGCGGTCCGCATCATCTTAGTACCCAACGGCGGCGGCTTCGGCGGCAAGGAGGATCTGTCGGTGCAGGGCCATGCGGCTTTGTTTGCCTACCTGCTGCAAACGCCGGTTAAGGTGCGGTTGACCCGCGATGAGTCGATTACCATGCACCCCAAACGTCACCCGATCTGGATGGATTACACCATCGGCTGCACCAAAGACGGCAAGTTGACTTTCTGTGAGGGACGTTTTATCGGCGATTCCGGCGCGTACGCCTCAGTTGGCATGAAAGTGCTGGAGCGATCGGCTGGTCACGCCACGGGCGCTTACACCTTCCCTGTCACCGATATCGAAAGCACGGCGGTCTACACCAACAACCTCCCCTGTGGCGCGATGCGCGGCTTTGGGGTCAACCAGACCGCCTTTGCCCTGGAAAGCTGTATCGACGATTTGTGTGAGCAGGGCGGCTTCGACCGCTGGCAGTTCCGCTATGATAACGCGCTGGATGATGGCGATATGACCGCCACCGGCCAGGTCATCGAGGCCGGAGCGGGCGCTAAAGCCACGCTGCTGGCGGTAAAGGACGAGTTCTATAAGGCTAAATATGCCGGGCTGGCTTGCGGTATCAAAAATACCGGCATCGGCAACGGCATGCCCGACTCGTCGCAGGCCAGTATCACCATTGTGTCGGCCGATAAGGTAGTCATCGATCACGGCTGGACCGAGATGGGCCAGGGTGTTCACACCGTGGCGTTGCAAACCCTCTGTAACGAAACCGGCCTTGATCCGAACATCGTCGAGGTGCGAGTCGATACCGCCTCCGGTCAGGAAGCCGGGATGACCACCGCCTCGCGGGCCACGTCGTTGGTCGGCAACGCCATTATCGATGCCTGTAAAGGGCTCAGCGAAGATTTGCAGTCGCACCCGCTGGCCGATCTCGTCGGCAAGGTTTATCACGGCGAGTGGGTAGTTGATTGGACCACCAAGCCGGGCGCGATGGTCGAGAAGGTTTACACTCACTATTCGTACAGCTACGCGACTCAGTTGGTTACCTTGGATGATGAGGGCCACATCGAGAAGATTACGGCGGCCCATGATGCCGGTAAAATCTTTAACCCGACGCTGTTTGAGGGACAACTTGAAGGCTCGATTCACATGGGGCTGGGCTACGCCATTAGCGAAAATCTGGTTTTAGAAGAGGGCCGGCCCAAGAGCACTCGCCTGCGCGACTGCGGTATCTTGCGTGCTTGGGAGATGCCGGAGATGGAAATCATCGGCGTGGAAGTGCCTGACCCCTACGGTCCTTACGGAGCCAAGGGCGTCGGTGAAATCGGCCTGGTGCCGACGGCCGGGGCTGTCGCCAATGCGCTGTATCAGTTCGATAAGGTACGCCGCTACAGTTTGCCCATGCCCGTCAAAAAGAAGAGCTGGCGCGAGAAAACTAAGTCTAACGGCAAAGCCGGGTAAAATGTGGGTTGGATGATGAGATGGTTGGATGGCTAGTTGGCTGAAAACATACCAGCAAACTGGCTATCCAACCAACCATCCAACCCGTATAATCTACTTATAGCCTCATATAAATCCCCGTATTTGCGCCGATTTGCGTTTTGAAGTCACGAACAATTTACGCTTCACACATCACCCTCCAAGCCCTATACTAATATCAAAATAGAACTTTAGGCAGCACCTTAACAACTGACGGCTTTCTGGTATAAAACCAAACCTCACCCCGCTAGTTCCCATCAAGGGACCCGGAATGGTTAAATGCCGGAGCCTGTAATGTGTATACGGCTTCTGTTGGGGCTAAAGGTGTTGACCAACTAGATCACAGATGAGGAGTATGACGCCGTGAAGTATAAATCCATTTCCAACTATCTTGTCGTTGTTGTATTACTTGCTCTGGTCATGCCGATGTTTGTTCAGATGGACGTTTCAACGGCCCTGGCTAGCAGTGTCTTCCAATCACCGCTTCCTACGGAGACCCCCAATCCTACAGTTGAACCCACTACCGCACCTACCGATGAACCCACCCCTATTCCCACCGATGCGCCCACCTCAACACCTACTACGGAACCCACGCCCGACCCGGTCACCGAGACCATTAACCTGATGGTTGATTTACCCGAGTCTGCCAGCACCGGCCAAACTTTTAGCGGCAGTATTGTTGCCAAAGATGTTAGCGCGCCCGGTATTTATGGGGTTCAATTGGAACTGCTGTTTGACCCTGACCTGATCATGGTTGACAGTGTTAAAGCCAATAGTAATTTCGATTATGTTATGCGCGATGATCCTGACAATACCGCCGGGAAGATTATCCTGATTGCCAGTAGAACCGGCAAAGTATCCGGTTTGACCGGCAACAGCGTAATTTTGCTAACATTCGAGGCGACGGCTAAAGCCCCCGGTACAGCTAACTTTACTTTTAACAACGAGAAAATTAGTGACCCGCAAGCAATGCCGATCGAAGTGATGAGTGAAAACGGTTCGCTGGTCATCGATGGTGAAGCGACGCCGGTCCCGACGGATGAACCGTCGCCCGAACCGACCGACGAGCCGACCCCGGTTCCGACGGATGAACCGACACCCGTTCCAACTGACGAGCCGACTCCAGAGCCGACTCCGACGGATGAACCGACCCCGGTCCCGACGGATGAGCCGACACCCGTTCCGACCGACGAGCCGACACCCGGCCCAACCGATGAACCGACCCCGGTTCCCACCGGTGAACCGATCACGGCTGAAGTCTTAGGTCAAGTCATTCTGGCCGGGCGCGCCAACAACGATTGGTCCGGAGCCGACGTTAGCGCCAGCCAAGACGGCCAAACCGACGATGCGACCGCTACCACCAACACCAACGGCGAGTTCTCCCTGCTAGCTGTTCCGGCCGGTCCAGGAATGACGTTCACCGCCGACGCCGCCGGTTTCCTATCGGCCAAATGTACTGGCGCAACGGTGGCAACGCCGGAGATCAATCTTAACCCGGTTACGTTGCTCAGCGGTGACATCACCAACGACGACAAGATTGATATCGAGGACGCCACCGCCGTAGGCATCAGCTTCGACCAGACGGGTTCGGGGATGGCGGCCGACATCAACCAAGATGAAGTGATCGATATCTTTGACCTGGTCTTAGTCAGCATCAACTTTAACGCGGAAGGTCCGCAAGAGTGGAATTGCCAGTAGCCGCCGGCTAACGCCTAATATACCGTAACCATAAGAGCACCTTTGCCCCGGCGAAGGTGCTCTTTTACGTCTTAACCGTTTCCTGCCGCCACAGCAGCACAGCAACCATCCCCAGTCCCATAATGAGCCAGTAAAAGGCCGCAATGTGGATAAACGTGAGGTTGAAATAGAAGTGGTCGAACACCCCGCCGATCATTGCCCCTAAGATGGCAGCGCCGTAAGCCAGCAGCGGTGTTTCTAAAAGGTGATTTTTAGGGAGGCGATTAACGCTAGTAAAAACAATGAGAAGATAAATCAGGCCAATCAGCCCATATAGCCCGGCGCCGACTAGCCCTAACTGCTGCGCCAACAGCAGATACACGCTGGACACCCCCACGTATACATCAATATCCGGTGTCCCAAAAAAACCTACCCCGGTCAGCGGATAGCGGCTGATCAGGTTGAAGGCGTCTTTATATTCACCAAAGCGCATTTGGGTCGCCAGGTCTTCGCCCTGAATCCCTTCGACCAGGCGCTGCACGTAAACCTGAGTTTGGGGCAAAACCACCATGATCGCCGCCAGCGCGACCATCACCCACACCAACTTGCGGTAGCGCAGCAAACTGATGATCCCCAGCCCGGCTATCACCCCTAACAGCGAGCCGCGAGAAAAGGTCAGGTACAACGTCAGCGACGTCATCCCGGCGATTATAAATAGATAGCGGCGTGGCAGCACCGGGTGTTTAGAAAAGAGGTAGGTAACGCTAATGATGGTTAGAAAGACCAACAGACCCCCCAAAGCATTCGGATCGATGGAGGTCGAAATGGCGCGCATTGGTTGTTCGGGATTGTCTTCGATGTAGCGTAAAATGCCTTCTGTGGGGTATTGAAAGACGCGCAGCAGTGACAAAATCTGAATACTCCAATTTTCGGGAATAACGTAAAAGAAAATTCCCAAAGCGGCTGTGCCGCCACCGGCCAGGATAATGGCTCGAGAGATTTGGTTTAGTTGGTTAAGGGTTTTAACTTGATTGATTATCAGAAAAAATATACTGACGGCCAGCAGTACTTCTAAAAAATTACGAGCTACCGTCACGTTCAGACCGCCGTAACGCAGGCCGAAAATAAAAATAAAGAGCGCCCAGCCTTGAAAAGCAATGACTAACGGCCCTAATGGCGACGTAACGAATGTGCGCTGCTGGCCGGTGATCAGCCGGATGACCCAAACCGCAAACAGCGCCGCCAGAGCTATATCCAAAAAAGTGGGTCTAAAACCCACTCTAATAGGCAGAGCGCCATAAGGCAGCAGGCAGACCAGGGCTATCAGCACAACCAGCCCCATCTGGGTACTGCGCAGCATTAGCATACCAACTACTACCGCCCCGATCAAGCCAATACTGATAATAGGACCGAGGCTGCCAAACATAGCCCCCACCAGCACGCCAGCGACAATGATCACAAACAGCACGCCGCTCAAGGCCAGGCGGGGATTATCGGCGGTAATCCAATTTCTGAGTAGATTTAGGGCTGAGTTTGGCATTAAACGGTTAGAGGGTATTGACCGAAGGGGGTTCGTAGGTGGGCAGCTTGAGAATACCGGTCACGGTGCGTTTCTTCTTGCGTTTATCTTTTTCCGACCGCTCTTTAGGGACGAAAATGGCAATTTGGGTACCCTGGCCGATATCACTTTTAATTGAAAACTCAGCCCCGATCGACTCAGCTCGTTCACGGAGGTTGATCATACCCAGGCTGCCGCGCGTCTCATAATTTTTCATCACATTTTCTAAATCAAAACCGAGACCGTCATCTTCAATAGAAGCGTGAACACCGTTAGCGGTTTCTGTAAGGGTAACTAAAATGGTCTCCGCCTGGGCATGTTTGATGGCGTTGTTAACCGTTTCCTGGACAATGGCAAAGATTGTCGCTTCGATATTATCGTCTTGGCGGGTAATGTCACCGTTGGGATTGTTCGTTTTGAGTTCAAGCACCAACTTCGTTTTTTGAGTCTCCTCAATATCTTTCTGGCGCCGCTCAAGGAAAACTTCCAGCGCCGCCCCCAATCCTTGAGTTTCGAGGACCAACGGCCTTAGTTCAAACAGTAAGGTGCGCATTTGGTGACTGGCTCGGCTGGCTAACTCGGCCATTTCGGTAATAGTGTTGGGCAGCACATCGGGCCGGTCATTTTTAAGCGCTTTGGTGGCAAAGTCCAAATTCATCATGATAGCCGCTACAAGCTGGGTAGGGCCATCGTGAAGATCGCGGGCCAATCGCTTGCGCGCTTCACGTTCAGCTTCGATAGTGCGGTTATGTTCTTCTTCAAGGGTTTCGTACAACCGCGCATTTTCAATAGCGATGGCAGCGTATGAGGCTATCGAGCTGAGCAAATCGGCATCATTTTGGGTGAAATCGCCTACTTTTTTATTGAGTACTTGCAAAACGCCAATGGTTTGGTTATGCAAAATAAGCGGGACACATAAAATGTTGCGGGTAACGAATTGGGTTTTTCGATCTAAATCTTTAAAGTGGCGTTGATCATGGCCGACATCGGCAATAATGAGAGGCCGGCCGCTTTGAGCAACCTGGCCGGCAATACCCTGACCTTTTGGCACGCGAAACGGTTTAAGTTCATCAGCCTTGTCGCCCAGCGCAATTTGAAAAACCAGTTCCCCTGTAGCCTGATCGGTCAGCAGCAGCGACCCCGCTTCAACCGCTAGCATATCTTCAACTTGTTCCATAATTTTGGTGAGAACGATATCGAGATGGAGCGTGGAAGAGAGCGTTCGAGCGACTTCGTTTAGAAAAACCATCTCCTCGGCTTTGCGCTGGGATAAATCTCGGAGATGGGCCATTTCTTCGGCCCGATGCTGGCTGGAGGCGAAGAGGCGAGCGTTGCGTAGGGCGATCGAAGCTTGGGTGCCGATCGCCGATAGCAGCCGGATGTGATAATGGTCGAAGGCATTGGCTTCGTAATTCCACAGAATAATGGCTCCCTGAGCGTTTTTGTCATTGAGCACGGAATTAATAATCGGAACGCCTACCCAGGAAAGCGGGGTAATTGCGGGGACCCGCTCGCTTAGCTCAAAATTTTCTGTTTTATTGGCCATATCATAAATCAGTACCGGCGAGTGTAAAATTAACACCCGGGAGATTAAGCCGGTTTCCTCGGCCAATTTGAGAGAAAAGGGATTGACCATTGCTCCCCGATCAGTCACTAAAACAAATCGCATCATTTGCTTGATCTCATCGTAGATCACCAACGCAAAATTTGAGGTATCAACCATTCGACCCGTTTCGTGAAAAATGGAGAGGATAACGTCTTTGGGATTCAAGCTTGAGTTGAGCGCTACACCCGTATTGTATAAAGTTGTAATTTGCTGTAGTTCTTTAGAAAGACGTTCAATCAAATCTTTGTTGGAGGTATCGGCTTCGATTTCTATCTTCTCGAACCGATTAGAGAGAAAGGGGCTTGTTTTAGGTATGTGTTTTTTGTTAGGTTTTGAGTCGCTCATTGATGAACTTAGGCTTAATGACGGTGTGAACCTGACTAAGGGAAAAGCATTGACCGGTATCCTGTGCAGATCGATTTCAAATCGGGCTGGCGTAACTCCGGCGGCTGCCGGAGAAATTCCTAGCTAACTTCCCGATGAATTTCTGAAATTCAGTCGATCATGGTTGGCGCGGTTTAGATCGCCACAACTGAACGAAATAGGGATTTAGCAACCCCTTGACGCAAACTATGATCTAAGATTGCAAAGGATACCGGTCACTTGAATGATCCGGGTAAGGTAAGGCCCACCTTAAAGCTCTCGTGAGTGGAGCAGCGTGAATGCCCTCTTACTGCGACCTTGCCTTTCAGAGTAGCGTATGAGAAACCTACACTATTCTGAGTATAGCAGAGGGTTAGTTTTTATTGAAATTTCACTCATTATTACCCATAAGGAGGCGGCCTTTATAACCTTTGTCATTATAGCATAAGTTTAATCAAATGTGTAACCTTAGCTAATGGTTATCATGGTATCGTTTTGTTCCACCTTATCTCCGGCGGCCACATAAACCATATGGACCGTTCCGGCCCGAGGCGCTTTGAATTCATTCTGCATTTTCATCGACTCGAGGACAAGGACGATATCGCCCTGAGCGACTTCTTGGCCCACCGTCACCGGCACCTCGACCACGACACCGGGCATAGGCGCTTTGAGAATGGCTTCACCGGTCAGCGCCACGTTGCCTTTTAACCCGGCCAGGCGGCGCGTTCGCTCGTCTTCAACCACGACCTCATAAATTTTGCCGCCTACCTGAACGACGTAGACGCCTTCGCCCTCACTCAGACGCACATCGTGAGATTTGCCGTCGATGATGATCGAATACATCAGTGTACCCGGCATCTGCTGCATATCGGCATTAACGATCTCGCCGTCTAAAACAATTTCGTTTTCTTTATTGATATCGATTGTATACTGTTGCTTGCCAACAGAGGTAATGTATTTCATGTGCCGAATCTCCTATAATCTCGACTACCGCAGTCGCCGGTCGAGCGCTTCTCGACGGCCGTATACGCGCCACGGGCTGGGGCCAACCTGGTCCAGAACAATCGCCTTTTGGCTGCGATGATGGGCCACAAATGTTGCCGCTATTCCCGCAATCCGCTGTAACTCCTCATTGCGTTTCTGATTGAAGACAAAATGCTTTTCCAGGAAATTGGTGTTAATCTGGCCGCCCTGGAAACGGGTCGAGTTCATCAACTGAATGTGCAGGGGGATGGTAGTCGTAACGCCTACAATCTGGTACTCTTCCAAAGCGCGGCGCATCCGCACAATGGCCTCGGCCCGGTTTTCGCCCCAGCAGACCAGCTTGGAGATCATCGAGTCGTAATAGGGCGTAATTTCGGAGCCGAGAATAACGCCGCTATCAACTCGAACGCCGGGGCCGGTGGGAATGTTCAACCCGGTGATCCGGCCAATGGACGGCATAAAGCCGTTAGCGGGGTCTTCGGCCAAAATGCGACATTCGATGGCCCAGCCGTTGAGCCGGATATCTTCCTGGCGATAGCGCAGCCGCCGGCCCGAGGCTACCCGCAGCATCTCTTTGACGATATCAATGCCGGTCACAAATTCGGTCACGGGGTGCTCAACCTGCAGCCGGGTGTTCATTTCCAAAAAGTAGAAATTCCGGTCTTTATCGACGATAAATTCGACCGTGCCGGCCGACTGGTAATTAACCGCCTTGGCCGCCTTAACGGCCACTTCGCCCATTTGCCGCCGCATCTCCTCATCAACGATGGGTGACGGCGACTCTTCGATTACTTTCTGGTGCCGGCGCTGCAAAGAGCATTCGCGCTCGCCCAGATGAATGATATTACCGTGCTGGTCGCCCAGCACCTGAATTTCGATGTGACGGCCATCTTCAATGAGCTTTTCCAGATAAACCCGGCTGTCCCCAAAAGCAGCGTCCGCTTCGCGACGGGCCACGCGAATGGCTTCAGACAGATCTTCGGGGTTGTAAACTTTGCGCATGCCTTTCCCACCGCCGCCGGCCGCCGCTTTAACCAAAAGCGGAAAGCCGATGCGATTGGAGGCATGTGACAGGTCTTCATCAGACAACTGGCCCGACCGGCCTGCTCCGGGGACCAACGGCACATTGGCCGAGGCCATTGTTGCCCGGGCCGTTAACTTATCGCCCATTAACTTCATGGCGTAGGCCGGCGGGCCGATCCAGGTCAAACCGGCGTCTGTGACCAGATGGGTGAAATGGGCATTTTCGGACAAAAAGCCGTAACCGGGATGGATGCCGTCGGCTCCGCATTTGCGAGCGACATCGACGATTCTTTCACCATCCAGGTAACTTTTTAGGGCGGCGGGCGGCCCGATGCAGTAGGCTTCATCAGCCATATGAACGTGGGGCGACATCCGATCCGCTTCAGAGTAGATCGCTACGGTCTCCAACCCCAACTCTTGACAGCCGCGAATAACACGTAATGCAATTTCGCCGCGATTGGCGACGAGTATTTTTCTTAACGTTGCCATAGTCTAATCCTTATTCTCGACAATAATTCTTCCGTATGTGGCGGAAGGTCTAATAAATAGAAGGTGTAGTTTCATAAACCGCTGTGCCAAGGTCAGAGCTACAGAGGAATGTTGCCGTGTTTCTTGGGCGGATTTTCGTCCCGTTTGTTTTTTAGCATTTCAAGCGCATTAATCAAGCGGGGGCGGGTCTGTGACGGCTCGATGACGTCATCCAGATAACCCCAACTGGCGGCGACATAAGGGTTGGCGAAGGTGTCCCGATATTTTTGAACCAGTTCAGATCGGAGGGTATCGGGATTTTCAGCCGCGCCCAATTCTTTGCGATATAGAATATTGGCCGCCCCCTCCGGCCCCATCACCGCGATTTCGGCGGTCGGCCAGGCCAGATTGATATCGCCCCGAATATGTTTGCTGTTCATTACATCGTAGGCGCCGCCGTAGGCTTTGCGCGTGATAACGGTAATCTTGGGTACGGTGGCTTCAGCAAAAGCGTATAGCAGTTTGGCCCCGTGGCGGATGATCCCGCCATGCTCCTGGCCGACTCCCGGCAAAAAGCCCGGCACATCCTCTAAAACAATCAAAGGAATATTGAAACAGTCGCAGAAGCGAACAAAACGGGCGGCTTTGGCGGATGAGTTGATATCTAACACGCCAGCCAGAACTGCCGGTTGGTTGGCCACAATGCCGACACTGCGTCCATTAAGGCGAGCAAAGCCGACCACAATGTTTTTAGCATAATGCTCTTGGACTTCCAGGAAGAAGCCATCATCAACAATTTTAGTGATGACTTCATGAATGTCGTAAGGTTTGTTGGGGTTTTCCGGAATAATCGTATCGAGCGCACTTTCGGTGCGCAGCGGATCGTCTCGGCAGATGATGCTGGGCGGGTCTTCCATATTGTTGCTGGGGATAAAGCCAACTAACAATCGAGTGGTGTAGAGTGCGTGTTCTTCACTTTCTGAAGCAAAATGAGCTACGCCGCTAATCTGGTTATGGGTCATCGCCCCACCCAAATCTTCCATGCTCACCTCTTCGTGGGTAACTGAGCGCACGACTTCCGGGCCGGTGACAAACATGTGGCTAGTTTCTTTTGTCATTATAATGAAATCGGTAATAGCCGGCGAGTAGACAGCGCCCCCGGCGCAGGGGCCCAGGATGCACGAAATTTGGGGAATGACGCCGCTGCTCATCACGTTACGCAGAAAAATGTCGGCGTAAGCGCCCAGGCTAACCACTCCTTCTTGAATGCGAGCGCCCCCTGAGTCATTAAGGCCAATGATTGGCGCTCCATTTTTGGTGGCCATATCCTGGAGCTTGATAATCTTATCGGCGTGGGCCCGGCCCAGGCTGCCGCCAAATACGGTGAAATCTTGAGCAAAGACATAAACCAGACGTTGGTCTATCGTGCCGTAACCGGTGACAACGCCGTCGCCGGTGGGATGGTAATTATTGAGATTAAACTCGCCGACGTGGCGCGCCACAAAAATATCAATTTCACGAAACGAACCTTCGTCAAGCAAAACTTCGATGCGCTGGCGGGCGGTAAGTTTACCTTTAGCGTGCTGGCTGGCGATGCGTTCCTCACCACCACCCAATTTCGCTCCTTCTTTGAATTCCCTTAGTTGTTTTATTTTTGGGTCAAGATTCATGGGTACCTCCGGATGGGTGACTGTTTTGACGGTGATAGATGCGGGGACAATGAATTTATGAGATTATGGAGGGTGGAAGAGGCAACTATGGGATTATGATCAGTGGTTGTCCCCCTGTGAAATATTTCACACTAATGATTAAACCCCAAAGTTAAGAAAACGTTTCGATGTACATAAAAATTCATTTACCGGAATTATTATAATTCATTAATGAAATTTTGCATAAATTTAACAGTGGTTGTATTAAATTTCACAAATAAGGTGGGTAGAACCGTATTTGGCAAGACGCTCCTTTTTTTGTAAAATTATAGTTAATAACTTGTTAAACTTTTTTTACAAATCTTTTCCCCCTGTAAAAAATAGAATTAGGTAGCAGAGCCCAGCTCTAAAAGTGAGAAGTAACGTGTTTGATTTAAATCCTTTAGAAAAAGTCAATCTCAAAACTATAGCCGATACTGCTACTAAAAATGTGTCGCGGCGAGCCATGATTATCCTGATGACCGAGGCCGGTCAAAAACCGGAAAATATCGCGGCTGAGGTTGATTTAACTGTCAAAGTCGTGAAACGTTGGCAGCGGGAATTTGCTAAGCAGCGAATGGGGATTTTTCCAGGTTATCACGAATCCCAAAGCGATACCACCAATGATCAACTGACCGAGGAAAGCCAAGTCCCAGAGCTGACCGGTCAGGTTGTAGAAGTCGAGGTTACACCGGTTTCCTTTAAGTACGAAGGACGCCAGAAACAGTTAATCAAGCCAGCCGTAGAACTCCAATCGGTTGGATTGGCTGAAGTTCAAGTCTCACTTGAAGGACCGATTGAGCAAAAGAAGAAAAAAGTGAAAAATTTGCCTAAGAAAACTAAGAAAAAGAAAGCCGAAAAAGAGAAAACAGCCCCGCCTCCTATCCAAGCGAAAATGGGCTTAGAACCAACGGATAACATGGCCGAGGCCGGTCGCAAGGTATTGACCTTCCATTTTGATTACCTGCTTAAGCATGAGACGGGCACGCGTTTGGGAGAAGATATTGAGGAATTGCACGACATGCGAGTGGCTACCCGGCGCATGCGGGCGGCTTTCCAAGTTTTTGGCGATAGTTATACCAAGAAGTCAGCTAAACCGCTGCTGCAGGGTCTTAAAAAAACCGGCCGGGCGTTGGGGCCGGTGCGTGACCTGGACGTTTTTATCGAGAAACTGCATCATTATCAGGAAACTATCGCGGAAAGTGAGCAGGCAAAATTGCAGCCATTGTTCGATATGCTGCAAGCCCAACGAGATAAAGCACGCCAGGCTATGATGGACCATCTCGACAGCCGCGATTATCGCCGATTCAAGAAGTTGCTCGGTAAATTTGTCAACACGGCCGGGATGGGAGCCAACCCGGTCAAGTTAGGTGACAATCCGGAACCGGACCAACTGCGCCACATGGGGCCAATGCTGATTTACGATACCTACGCTGAGGTGCGGGCCTATGAGACCGTCCTCGACGGGGCGCCCATTAGTACCCTGCACCAACTGCGCATTACCTGCAAACGGCTGCGTTATACCCTGGAATGTTTGGAGGAGGTGTTAGGCCCGGAGGCCGGCCAGGTAATTTCCGAGACCAAAATCATGCAGGATCATTTGGGTGATTTGCACGATGCCGAAGTGGCCGCTGAAATTATCAAAGAATTCTTGAAGAATTTTGCCGCCCAGCAAGAACAATTACCGTCCGAAGCGCAGCACAGCCTGGAGCAAATTGAGGCTTATCTTGCGGCCAAACAAAATGAACGCCATGAACTACTCGTCTCATTTTCGGCAGCCTGGGATCGCTTCAACCGGCGAGAGTTTCGCAAGATGCTGGCTCAATCAGTGTCGGTGTTGTAACCCTGTCAGCGCTACGGTATCGGCCGGACCGGACCGGTCTTGGCTTTGAATAAAATAAAAGCCGATCCTCAGGATCGGCTTTTTTGGTCATTTATTTGTTATTGGTGGCTAACGTTCGAGAGACGATATCATCCATTTCACGGCGTCGTTTGTCGTCTTTCGATTTATCGTTTCTATCCGAGCGATCGCCTTGCATTTTGTTTTGCATTGCCGCATAGGCCATCGCCATGGCGGTTGGGACCGGCTCGTCATCAGCTTCTTCCACCACCGGTTCTTCAACTACTTGAACGACCGGTTCATATTTTTCTTCTTTAGGCGGTTCTTTGGCCGGCGGTTCAACTAGGGCTTTGATCGATAGATCTATTTGGCGCTTTTTCTTGTTGACTTTCAACACTTTGACCTTGACCGTGTCACCCACGGTCAGAGCGTCGCCTGGGGTATCGATGTACTCGTGGGTGATTTGTGAGATATGGACCAGGCCATCCCGCTCGCTGTCGATATCAACAAAAGCCCCATAGGTCTCCAAACGGGTTACAACCCCCTCTAGTTCAGCCCCTTCTTCAATGTCTCTAATCCGAACGGAGATAGGCTTAACCATGGTCAAGCTAATACGACCACGCTTTTGGTCAACTTTTTTGACCCAAACCTCAATCTCTTGCCCTACTGAAACAACGTCGGTAACTTTTTCTACCTTTTTGCGAGACAACTCAGAGATATGAACCAACCCATCTTGAGGCAAACCAATATCGACAAAAGCCCCAAAATCGGTAATGTTTTTAACCTTACCGGCCATTTTTTGGCCTGGCTCAAGATCGAGGATTGAGTTCACATCTTCGGTTTCGGTGGGTTCTGTTGATACGACCGGTGTATCTTCAGTGGTGAGGCTGTTATCAGTCGGGGGATCTACGGCGGGGGTATCCGAGGTGTCCACCCCCGCTGCTGCCTGGGCAGCTTGCTCTTCTGTGGCTAAATTTTGTGTGCTCATTTTCTCTCCTAGACTACGCGCTTCTAATTTGAGAGAAACGTCCCAATTTTTTTATTTTTCTCTCTAGAAGCGCAAATTGTGCAAACTGGAACGAAGGCCGATTATATCATCCCTATTCACGACTGGCAAATTAAGTTCAGAGCCGCTACAGGCCCGGATTCGCCGATAGAGGGCAATAACCTAAGGATAGACCTGTTTTTGGCTTATATGGGCGTTTTTGTCGACCACAATCAGCCAGGCTTGATTGGCCCCAATTTCAAGTTGAATGTTCGCAGCGCCTCCGCCGGGCAGGCTTAAACCGGGGTTGTAGCGGCCCGGCGGCAGGTCGTGATAAAAACCAACGGCCCCCGGCATGACCTGCAGCGAACCTTGGCCGTCGCCAAAATCGATGTTGTATTCATTGAAATAGAAGTTCTGTAAATAGACCCGAGCCACACCCGGAGGCGGGGTAAAGGGGTTTACGGTTGGGGTAGCGGTCGGCGGTACGATGGTTGCCGTGGCGGGTATAGGGCTGGCAGTGGCTCGCCGCAGCGCTTGCGGATTGACCTGGTACCCGCTAATAATTTCGTTCCAGGTTGCATTGATTTTATCATAGGTTATGGTTGAAAGATACAGGACAAATACAATGTTGTCCCGCTGCTCAAAGAAAAAATCGCTGTCGACCGCTGGTCCTGATTCGGATTCAAATGTAACTGCTACATAAATACTCCCGTCCGGTTGGTCTTTACGGGTGACCTCCTTATAGGGCTGAGAGGAAAAAAAATCGGCCAAGTACTGATCGATGAATTGGGCCATGCCTGTTTCGTCTAATTCCAAGCCTACATCAGCAAATTCCACACCGATCACCGAGCCGTCATCGCCAAATTCGCTCAGGGTATCCAGTTCGGTATTTACGGTCCAGCCGGCCGGGATAGGGATCGTAAAAGCGCCGGAGGGATGAACGTAAGGCTTGTCTTGAAACTGTAAAACTTCGGCCTGGTCAATTTGACCGGCCAGGCTGTCTCCGGCTGAGGCATTATTGAGTGGTACCAAATCGCCCAAGGATGTTTGGGGTTGGTCAATGGCCGGGGGTTCCGGGGTAACGGTTGGTTCAGGCGAAGGCGCGGCCGTTAGCTCGGCGGCGATGCCCGGCGCTTCAACTTCAAACGCCTGGGTTCGCTCCAATTCGTTGTTAATAAACAGATCGATCTGGTAATGGCCCACCGGCCACAACTTCTCACTGGTGAGATCAAATGTGAGCAGACCGCTGCCGGAGATGATTTCCGCTTCATCGATCAGAACCTTATTCCCTCCCTCATCGATTGCTGTCCAGGCGGCTTTAAGGGTGGTATCGTCCGGAGCGTTAGCCAGATCGACGACATAATAAAAGGTATCATCCGGGGTAAAGGTCGTTGTGGGGTTTTCGCCGTTGGCGTCACGGGATAAGGTTGTGCCGATAATCTTAGCGGTGCTAAAACCGTAACCGCAGGCCAGACAGGTCACTAGGAGGATTAAGGTAATGATAAAAAATTTTTGCTGATGCACGTTGGTCTCTCCCGCATTTTGGCAATGGTGGCTCAGTTAAATCTGAATTATCTGTTGGTTGTCGTAAGTCAATTATAAAAGTTGGGCGACTCGGTGTCAACGAGTAAAATAGTCTGTGGTGGTTGGATAGTTAGTTAGATGGTTATTTGGTTGAATGGTCAGTCGGTTGGGGGCCAGTCAACCAAACGGATCGCTGCGAACTAATTCACCAGGACATAAGTAACGGGATAGTTCGTCGTGACCGCTTTAGCGATGTTACTCAAAACGGCTAAAGCCATTACTACAAACTAAGACGTTATATCTGCCAGCTAGCCAACCAACCATCTATCCAACTAACCACCTCCCCAACTAACTATTTATGAGGAGCTACTCAATGAGTCCGGGAATCACTATTATTGGCCTTGGGCCAGGCAACAGCCAGTTGTGGACTGAGGCCGCCGTGCAATACCTGCGTTATGCTATTGAAGTCTACGTATACACCTCTCACCCCAGCCTGCCCGATATTCCGGGCCGGCTGCGCTATGTGACTCCTCACCATGATCAATCTAATCCGGCCGCCGATCGATTCAAACAGATTGCTGTTGAATTGGTGTTGTTAAGCCAGCGCCGGCGGGAACTTATTCTGGCGGTGCCGGGCCACCCTCGCCTGGATGATCCGGTTACGCCCTATCTGTGTGCCGAAGCTAAAACCGCCGGGCTACCGGTGACGATTGTGCCTGGATTGAGTTACCTTGAGGCGGTGGTCGCCGCCCTCAACTTGACCGAAGTCCACAGCCTGCAACTGATTGATGCTCACGAATTGGCTCAGCTCTACCACCCCCTATTGGAGCCGGATCGCCCGGCCTTGGTTCGATATATGAGCGATCAAGCGTTGGCCGCTCAACTTAAAAAGACGCTGCTAAACGCCTATCCCGATGATTTCAGCGTGACCTTAGTTCACAGCCCCGGCGCTCCAACCGAGGGGATTTGGACCGGCCCGCTGTCTGACATCGATAGCCAGTCTTACTTGGCCGCCCCGACTTTTCTCTACTTGCCGGCCGATACGAACCTGAGCGGCTTCAATACCTTTCAGCAAATCATTGCTCACTTGCGTTCGCCCAATGGTTGTCCCTGGGATCGAAAACAGACCCACCAAACGCTGCGTCCCTACCTGTTGGAAGAAGCTTACGAGGTATTGGAAACCATCGATGCCGATGACCCGGCGGCGCTGGCCGAAGAGTTGGGTGACTTACTGCTGCAAATTGTCCTACATACCCAAATCGCCACTGATACCGGGGAATTCAAAATGGGCGCCGTGCTCGATCATATCAACCGCAAAATGCTGCGGCGACATCCCCACGTTTTTGGCGATGTCAACGTCAGCCATGCGGATGAAGTCAAGGTTCACTGGGAGGCGATCAAACAAGCGGAGAAGGCGGCTAAAGGGCAAACAAACAACCACCCGTCGGCTCTCGATGGGGTAGCCAAGGCGCTGCCTGCTCTGGCCGAAGCCCTGGCAATCTCCAAAAAAGCAGTGGGAGTCGGCTTTGAGTGGCCGGATGTCGAAGGCGTGCTGGACAAAATCAACGAAGAATCCCGCGAAGTGGCCGAGGCGACCGAACCGGATCACTTAGAGGCGGAAGTAGGGGATCTGCTGTTCTGCATTGTCAATCTGGCCCGCTGGCAGAAGGTCGATCCGGAGAGCGCCTTGCGCTTGACCAATGCCCGTTTTACCCGGCGTTTCAAACAGATGGAGGCCTTAGCTGAGGCCCAAGGGCGACGGCTGTCAGAGATGACGCTGGCTGAGATGGATCAATTGTGGGAGCAGGCTAAGGCCATTCTGGCCGGAAACGCCGACATCGGAAGCTAATAACTGCTTTCCTCTAAATCAAGTTTGAACTGCATCGTATGAAGTTTGTGATACAAACCACCGTCTTTGAGCAGGTTGTCGTGGGCGCCCTGCTCGACGATGCGCCCCTGATCCAACACCACGATCCAATCGGCGTTTTTGATAGTGCTCAACCGGTGGGCAATAACGAAAGTGGTCCGTGAGTGCATCAGATGCTCCAGCGCTTCCTGCACCAACTGTTCCGACTCGCTGTCGAGGGACGAGGTCGCTTCGTCTAAAATAAGAATGCGCGGATCTTTAAGAATGGCGCGGGCAATCGCTACCCGCTGGCGCTGACCGCCGCTCAACTTGATGCCGCGCTCGCCGACCAGGGTCTCATAGCCTTGAGGCATGGCTGAAATAAAATTGTGGGCGTTGGCCGCCTGGGCTGCGGCCTCGATTTCGGCTTGAGTCGCGTCCAATTTGCCGTAGCGAATATTTTCGCGGATCGTGTCGGAAAAGAGGATTGTTTCCTGAGGTACGATGCCGATCTGCTGCCGCAGGCTAAGGTTGGTGACCCGCCGGATATCATGCCCATCAATGGTGATACAGCCGTCGCTGACATCGTAAAAGCGGGGAATGAGATTGACTAAAGTCGTTTTGCCGGCTCCGCTCGGTCCTACCAAAGCGATCACCCGACCCGGCGGCACCTCCAGACTGACCTGGTGCAGCACCGGAATGGCCGAGCCGTAATCGAAGCTAACATTATGAAACGTCACTTGGCCGATAATGTCGGGTAAAGGCGCCGCATCGGGGTCATCGGTGATTTCGGCGGGCGTGTCCAGTAGGCTAAACAGGCGCTCGATTGCCCCCAAAGCGGCCTGAAACTGCCCATAAAGCGTCGAAAAAGCGGCAATGGGACCGGCGACCAGCATCGTGTAAATCAAATAGGCCACCAACCCGCCGGGCGACAACCGCCCTTGAATGACCTCAAAGCCGCCAAACCAGATTGTGATCGTAATTGACATAAAAGCCATAAAGCCGATGATCGGCGCTAAAAAGGCCGATATCTTGACCCGGCGCAAAGCGGCCTCAAAAGTCTGCTCGATCTGGGTATTGAAG
Source organism: Anaerolineales bacterium (assembly GCA_020634935.1). Taxonomy (GTDB): domain Bacteria; phylum Chloroflexota; class Anaerolineae; order 4572-78; family J111; genus JAGRBY01. The sequence goes on along the minus strand of JACKAT010000004.1, from coordinate 218,355 downwards.
CGGGTGATTTCGTACGCTTCGCGGGCAAACGATTTGACGATACGAATGCCGCCGACGCTCTCTTCGATCGTAGCCGAGGCTTCGGCCAGCCGGTCTTGCACGTCTGTCGCCGCCAGCCGAATTTTTCGGCCCAGATAAACCATTGTCAAGGTTACAATGGGGACTCCTAACAAAATAATACCCGTTAAGCGCCAATCGAGCCAGAACAAAAAGACTATACCCCCCACCAGCGTCAAACTCTGCTGCAAGAGAGTCACCAGGTTATCGGTCACGGCGGCCTGCAGGGTGGTGACATCATTGGTAACGCGGGAGACAATCTCACCGGTGCGCCGGTCGGCAAAAAAACGCAGCGACAGCGACACCAAATGGCGGTAGATCTGCTGCCGGATATCGGCCACTACTCTTTCGCCGGTATAGCCCATATTGTAGCGATTGATAAAGCTGAAAACGGCCTGGGTAAAAAAAATAAGGGCCAGGAGTAGGGTATAAAGATTGAGGAGGGGGAGGCTTTGCTCAATGAAGACGACATCGACCACGCTGCGGATGATGAGCGGCATGGTCAGCCCCAGCAGCGTTCCCAGCGATAGGGAGATCAACGCCACCAGCATCCGCGCCCGGTAAGGACGTACATAATAGAGTAAGCGCCGGTACCCCCCTAGACGCTTTCGGGTAATCGGCACCCGGTCGGTATCGTTGGGTTCTGGGCTTTGAGTCCGCCGGGGTCTAATCATCTGAAGTTGAGGTAATTCATATAGCCTGCCATCTTTTTAGCCAGCTATAAATTTGTAGGCGCCGGACATTTTTCAAGCTACTGAACTGGCTCTAGACCGGAGCAGCCTACTCATTATCGCTGCCAAACGCAGGCAGTGTAGCATAGTTGTCCCCAGGAAGCAAGCGAAAAAAAATTGTTCACTATGTTTGCACTTTTGAGAAACCAGGTTTTTGATACCTAATTGATAACCTTTTGGGGCCAAAAGCGCCTCTTGCTAACGCTAAAAAACCTAGTTTCTTGTCATAATCCTTTAAAGTACAAAGGTAGTGATTGTTGAAAACGCTTGCTTAAGCGTTGGAAATATTTACGCGATATTTACTGACAAGCCTTAGAGAACCATGATATAGTATCGACAGTTAATAACCTATTGCGTCTATGTCCTCCCAAGTGGCTGCACCCACAGCCATAATTAAGCCTCTAAAATTTATCGGCCTGACTGACGCTGGAAAAAAATCTTCCCCAAGATTTATCTTTTACAGGCGCAATAGGAACTTTCGAAAGTGCGTTCACTTCCTCCCAGGTGAGCGCACTTTTTTTTGCGTTTGAGCGAGAACCAAAAAATTTGTCATCTCTTTTCGTTAAGAGTATAATTTTAAACTTGGACATCCCCGAAATAGAAGTATTTATTTAGAGGTATTCTTCATTTTGATTCAGCGTAAAACTCAAACCAGTGAATATTGGCAGCAACAATTCAAGGTTAGCCACAAAGACATAGAAAGTATATATCAACAAATTTTAGAGCAGAATCGGCCAGTTGAGCTTAATGATATCGCTATAGCTCTGGTACGGCGGCATTGTAATGAGGAAGAACTGCAAGTTCGCAGCGAATTTCAGGACGGCAAGCTGTACCAACCGGGTAATAGCTACAAAGTTGATGAGAAACTGGTCTTTCCCGCCCTAAACTTTGCTACCGGCACGGTGACCCGGACGCGATCAGGGCAGCATCCTGATTATGGGAAATTTACCGTGATCACGGTCAACTTTGGGAACGGCTCCACTAAAGATTTTGTAGCCAATTTTACCCATGAGCACCGCCTCAATGCCGATCAGGAACAAGGTCTGGCTAGCCTGCAAGGTCTGGCGCCGCCTGACGAAATTTATCAGGAATATGAAGACATAATTTGTAATAAAATTAGAGCCGCTTTAGAAGCCCACTCGGATTTTGTAAGCTTTAACGACAAATATTTTCTGTCCGATTTGCTCACAGAATTTCACGAAGGGTTATTTAATATCGCTGATGCGGCCATCGATATCAACAAAGGGCCGCTCGCTACTGATGCCCTCATTGAGCAGATGGGCTTGGTTGAGTCAGCCGACCAAATCATCGACTTAATGCGCTTCTCGGTCAACTACCGGCTTGATAGCGATGAGCGGTTTGAGGATGTGGGACCTGAAGGCCAGGTGTTGTGGTACCTGGAGCGAATGGCCCCCCCGGAGGCTTACTATCCGCCTCGCCGCTTACAAATGCGCCGCCATGAGTATGACGCCAGCGATTATGACGCCGACCTGTTTGCCCTGCTCAGCGAAATTGACGATGAAGCGACCCCGGCCGATGAGGCCGAACTGCCCGAGGAAAACGCCAGAAAAGTAACGGTAGTGATCAACTATCCTCACTGGCGCGTCGGCACCTTGCCGCTAACCCCCAAAATGCTACCGTTCTTTCCCAAAAGTTACCATAACCCCGTTCGGTTTCTATTTGTCGATGGCCGGACCGGTGAAAAGTTCCCCGGCTGGACGGTCTTCGATCACAAATATGTGTTCGGTTTGGATGACTGGTACAAGAAAAACAAATTGCCGGTCGGCGCTTATATCACGGTAAGATCGGGCAAAGATCCGATGGAGGTCATTGTTGAGTTCCAGGCCACTCGTGGTCAGCGCGATTGGGTACGAATGGTGACCATCTCCGGCAACCGGCTCTCTTTTCAGATGACTCCGGCGGCCATCGGCTGTAAGTATGATGAACTGATGATCATTGGCGACAACAGCCCGGAAAGTACCGATAAATTCTGGCTTAATGCCGAAGATCGCGATCGCTCCATTTTCGATCTGTTATGTGAAGTTTTTCCGGAATTATCCAAGTTAAATCCGCAGAGTACTGTTCACGCTAAAACGCTCTACAGCGCCGTTAATGTTTACCGGCGAATAGCTCCTGGGGTGGTTTTTCAAGAGCTTATCTCGCGACAATGCTTTATTCCCATGAATCACGGCTACTGGACCTATGATCCCAGTTTACGAGATAAATAGCTTGTGACAGTTTATTTGAAAATAAGTAACGATTTGCAAAATTATTATGGCTAAATTTGTTAGACCAACAATTGATACAAAATTTTATATCGACTTTTCCTGGTGGCAGCAGAAAGGCCAAAATTTACGAGCATTTTTGATGAGTAATGTCTGCCCGGACTGCCAGCGGCTGGCTGAAGATACCCAGGACCAGACCTTCGACTGGATCAATCCTGAAACCGGCGAGGTCCACGAAATCGATGTACTATGGCATATTATTCATACCCACTGCCAACATGATCCCAACTTTGTAGACAATCGTATTCCGCTAACCAGCGCGGTTTTTAGAATATTCATTCTGAATGATAATACTCCGCTGTCACCGGTTGAACTCCATCAACAGATTCGGAAAAAATCGCCAGACCTTATTCTAAAAACTATCGGTGGCCGGCAAATTTACAAAGGTATCAAACCGTTTGTTCCTTCTGTCTAACCCCGTTTGAGGGTAGCTAAAGACCGCCTTACAGGCGGTTTTTTATTGGCTAAATTTTTGGGTTAAGCTTACAATAAAGCAACTTTTCTGGGAAAGCTGACATGAATCATCAAACCAGATTTAAACGATTGGCGATACACCGCAGCCAGCAGCGCCCCCTTCGATACGGCGTTGCCTATTCAAAATACGGGAGTTTGCTGGTTTTGGTGATTTGTTTGCTTTGGCCGGCTGCCTTAGCCCAGGCCGACTCGCCGACGCTTGACCAAAACAAGCCTCTGATCTATACCGTCCAAACGGGCGATACGCTGATCTTCATCGCCCTTAAATACAATCTCAATCTGGCTGATATTGCTCTGGCCAACCATCTGCGCAACCCCGGGTTAATTCTACCGGGTCAGCAGTTGATCTTGCCGGGAGCCTCTTCATTATCCAATCCCGAATCGGCCGAGCGGATTGGTGAACAGTTGCACACTGTTCAGGCTGGTGAGACCATCGGCAGCATTGCTAACAGCTATTACGCCACCCCCGCTGATGTCATCGCTCTTAATAGACTGGACAACCCGGATTTGCTTCAAGTCGGGCAAATCCTAAAGGTGCCGGTCATTCAGCCCCCCCTTTCTGAGCCGTTGGTCTGGCCCTTTACCGGCGTCTCCCTGTCGGAACCGACCATTATCCAAGGCCGAACGCTTGTGGCTCGCGTTTCGCTGGCCGGGGAGGCTACGGTTGTGGGTGATTTTGAAGGACAGCCGATCTTCTTTTACCACAGCAGCGGCGCCGATTATTGGGGCCTCGTCGCCATCCACGCTCTGATTGAGCCGAATGTTTACCAACTGCATCTAACGGCCACGATGTCAGACGGCCAAATTTACAGCCATGCCGAAAATGTGAAAGTTATGGAAGGGCCGTACGACTCGGAAGCCATTCTGCTGGACGGCAGCCGCGCGGAACTGCTCCAAACGGAGTTAATTAAAGAGGAGCGCGAAAAGCTGGCAGCTCTCTGGTCCCAAATTACGCCCCGGCCGCTGTGGAATGGGCCATTTTGGTTTCCAATTGCCGAAGAAGCGCCACGTGTGACCAGCGCGTTTGGTACACGGCGGAGTTACAATGATAGTTCGGACCTCAGTTTTCACGCCGGAACCGACTTTGGCGGGGGTGTAGGTGAGCCGATTTATGCGCCGGCCGGCGGCATTGTTGTTTTGGCCGAGCCACTAATGGTGCGGGGCAATGCTGTACTGATCGATCACGGGATGGGTCTATTCAGCGGCTACTGGCACCAAAGTAAAATTATCGTTACCCCCGGCCAGCACATGGAGCCGGGTGATTTGATCGGCTACGAAGGAGATACCGGTCTGGTAACCGGCCCCCACCTGCACTGGGAGTTTCGGCTCAATGGTATCGCTGTTGACCCGCTCCAGTGGACGCGTGAGTCCATTCCCTAATGACTAAAAGGACGTGGAATGAGTACGAAAAAAACTTACCTATGTGATATGGATGGCGTTTTGGTTCATGGCCAGAAGGCTTTGCCCGGCGCTATCGAATTTATTGAAAAATTGATCAAGGGCGGCCATCGTTTTCTGGTGCTTACCAACAACTCTCGCTACACTACCACCGACCTTCAACATCGTTTGCAAGCGTCAGGTTTTAATGTTAAGGCCGAAAATATTTATAACAGCGCTTTGGCCGCGGCGGCATTTGTTCATTCTCAGAAACCTGGAGGTTCAGCCTACGTCATTGGTGATATCGGCTTGTACCAGGCCCTAACCGATGTCGGCTATACCCTGACCGATTACTATCCCGATTATGTCATTTTGGGTGAAACCGACTCTTACCCCTATGATAAAATCATCCGGGCGATTCGGTTGATATCGGAAGGCGTCCCCTTTATCGCCACTAATCCCGATCCCAACGGTCCGGCGGAAGATGGCCTGGTGCCCGCTACCGGAGCCGTGGCCGCCTTAATTGAGAGCGCCACCGGCTTCAGCCCCTACTTCGTGGGCAAACCCAATCCGTTAATTATGCGATCGGCCTTGCGCTATCTGGACGAACATTCGGAAAACGCGGTCATGATTGGCGACCGCATGGACACCGACATCAAAGTTGGGCTGGAAAGCGGGCTGGAAACCATCTTAGTTTTGACCGGAGTCACTACCCCTGATATGATCGACAAATTTCCCTACCGGCCTAATCGGGTCGTCGATTCAATTGCGGATGTTGAACCTGAAGTTAAGGGGTAATTGTGGCCAAAAAGAAACGCAGACTTGACCCCAACCGATTTCAACAGCAGGATGATAATGGCTTATTCTCCTTTGATCCGATCCGCCGTAATACCTTTAAGTGGGGTTTGGTGGCCGGGGCTGTAGGCGGGTTGTTGATGGTGCAAGCCGGGATGATCTGGCAGATTTTGGGTGTCTTTGCCGTGGTTTTTATCTCAAATTACCATATTGCCCAGGCCGCTAAGCGTATTCCCCGCTGGCATGCCACGGTCATTTCGCTGGCCGGAGCGATGATCGCGATGTTTGTTGTCATCGCGGTAACGACTCTGATCGTAATCTATTTTCAGGTGGACGAGGCAAGTGTGAGCCAATGATGAAGCGGGTAGTCAGCATCAGTTTGGGAAGCTCTAAGCGGAACAAGACGGTCGAGCTAAAATTGGGTGATCAGACCATTTCCATCGCCCGGATTGGCTGCGATGGCGACGAAAAACGGGCGCGAGCGTTGTTTGCCAGCCTGGATGGGCAGGTCGACGCAATGGGGGTCGGCGGAGTCGAACTGTATGTTCGTGTGGCGGACAAGCACTATCCGCTCCGCTCCGGTCTTAATTTGGTCAAAGATGTCAAGCGGACACCTTATACCGATGGTCGAGGGCTGAAGTACACTTTGGAGCGGGAACTGTTCCAACTGGCCGAACCCCATTTGGACTCCTCGATTAACCCCCGCAAAGCAATGATGCCTCTGGCCGCCGATCGCTACGGTCTGGCCGAATCGCTGGATCGGGCCGGCTTTGATCTGGTTTTCTGTGATCTCATGTTTGGTCTAGGACTGCCGATTCCGGTTAAGGGGTTGACTCGACTGCGCCGGCTGGCCGGATTGCTGATGCCAGCGATCGGCTTGATGCCCATTAGCATGCTTTACCCCACCGGTCAAAATCAGGATGAAAATGTGCCTAAGTACGAGCAGTGGTTCAACTACGGGCCGGTTGTAGCCGGAGATTTTCTTTACATTCGCCGCCATATGCCGGTCGATTTGACGGGAAAAATTATCCTGACCAATACCACTACCGAAGAGGATGTCGCGCTCTTGCAAGAGCGGGGGGTGTCCTATTTGGTGACCGGAACGCCCCGGCTGGAGGGGCGTTCCTTTGGCACCAACATGATGGAGGCCGCGCTTATCGCCTACGCTGGTTTGGGCCGGCCATTGACCGATGCGGAACTGCACGATCTCATTCGGGAGCTTGACCTAAAACCCAGTATACAGAAGCTCAATTGATCGGTTCCTCGGCTTTAAATCAGCTAGCAAAGGGCCACTGCTGATTAACTGAACCCTATACCCCTTTTGCCTCATCGAGACGCGTCGTGCTGTCAATCTCCGCCCCAAACAGGTTCGCCCCCTCCAGATCAGCCCCGCGCAGATCAGCCCCGCGCAGATTAGCCCCCCGCAGGTCAGACTCTCTGAGATTGGCGTCAACGAATATTACCCCTACCAGGTTTACGCCGTTCAAGTCGATGCCGTGCAGATTGGCCTGACTCAAATCAACGGACTTAAGGGGATTTTGACCACCCTCCTGCTTGAGAAAATCCCAGATACGCCGCCATTGCTTATCGAACACCGCCGGCTCTCGACATTGGGGGTTTTGAAAAATCGTTTTCTCCATGAGGGTGTTCAGCAGCGCGCTTTCGTTTAGTATCGCTCCACGCAGTGCAGCGCCCTGCAAATTGGCCTGGCGTAGGTCAGCCGCCCGCAGATCAACTTTGTTCAATCGAGCCTGACTCAAATTGGCCCCGCGCAAATCCGCTTGTTTCATTTTGGCATAGGTTAGATTGGCTTGCTTTAAGCTGGCCTCCTTAAGATTAGCCTGGCTTAATTTAGCCCCTTGCAAATTAGCGCCGCATAAATTGTTGGCTTGGAGGTCAGCGCTGACCAGGGTCGCTTCCTGTAAATTAGCCGCTTCAAAATTGGCCTGATTTAACCGAGCATTGACCAGATTAGCCCAACTGAGATCGACTTGCCGCAGATCGCATTGACTCAAATCGGCTTCAGTCAAGTTTGTCATCGATAGATTGGCCTGGCTAAGGTTGGTTGCCCGTAGATTAGCTCGACTAAGATTGGACCAACTCAAATCGACGCCGCTCAAATCCCGGTTGGCCGCCCCCTGATTAACAATTTCCCAGACTAGCCGCCACTTCGCTTCCAACTGTGTGGCGGCGTCAATTTTCGTCCCAACCAGCGTCGCCAACTCTAACAGAGTCCCGCGCAGGTCGGCCCCACGGAGATCGGCCCGGCCCAATCTAACCTGCCATAAAATGGCCTGCCGCAAGTCGCTTCGGGCCAGATTGGCGCCGCTTAAATCGGCCCGGTGGAGAGCCGTCCCCCGCAGCCTGGCCTCGGCAAGGTCAGCTTCCCGCAAAATCGTATCGGATAAGTTTGCTTCATCTAACACGGCCGAACCGAGCCGGACGCTGGTTAAATTAGCCCAGCTAAGATCAACGCCGCTTAAATTTTGATTAACACCGCCCTGATTGACCAACTGCCAAACCTGCCGAACTTTATCGCTTAAGCGCAGTTGGGTATCACTGGCAGGCGGTTGGGGATTATGACTGGATCGGGAAATCGGTTGACGATTGGCGTCCGGCGACGCTGCGGCTGCTAAAGCGGTTTGGTAAAGGGGAAGTTGATTAGGATAAATATCGACCAAGCTAACCTGCGGGTTGGCGATAACCCACAACTGGTAATCCTGATCATCCAGGCGCGTCCCCCGGTCAATTTTGGTTTCGGTCAGATTAGTTCCAGTTAAATTAGCTCCGGCCAGGTTGGCTCCGGCTAAATTGGCCCGGTATAGATTCGCTTGGCTTAAGTTGGCGCCGCTGAGGTTCGCGCCGCTTAAATCAGCATAACTGAGGTCCGCGCCGGACAAGTTCGTTATAGCACAGTTTGTTCGACGCAGATTAGCCCCGTTTAAGTTAGCCCCCATCAGGGCAGCCCCGCTGAGATCGGCTGTGCGCAAATTGGCTCGGTGCAAATTAGCTTGGGTTAGATTAGCTGTACAGAGTTTAGCTCCAACCAAAGTTGTGTTTAGAGGACCCAACGGCTCCAACTTGGCCTTAACTAGCTGAGCTGTGTAGAGGGTGGATTTAGAAAGGTTCGCGCCGCGTAGATCGGCCCAACTGAGATCGGCTCCGTTAAGATTAGCCTGGTTTAGATCAGCTTGGCGTAAATCGGCCCGGCGCAGGTCGGCCTGAGGGAGGTCGGCCTCGACTAGTTGGGCCTGTTGGAGGGAAGCCCAAGTTAGGTTGGCCTGGCGTAGTTGGGCCTGGTAGAGATTGGCTCCCTGTAAATCGGCAAAACTAAGATTTATCTGGGTCAGGTCAGGATCACCAGCCTCAGGATGGGAGAGGTTTACCAGATGTTCAATGTGCTTGCGATTGATAGGAACCATGCGCGCAGTTCGCCGAAATTTTTCGGGCCAAGTGGCCAGCTTTATTGTATCACAAAATCCCCAGTACAATTCACTAACTATAAACAAATTGGGCCTAAAAGCCTAATTTAAATTTTTATTTAACTAGACATAAAGGTTTTAAGGCGTAAGTTTTGATAGGATTAAGCGCCGTTTGTCCAAAATTTGGTTGAACTTCGAATTTGAAAACCTTTAGGGTTTTGACAAGGGTAAGGCTATTTCATTGCCGTTAAAATTTCATGTAGAGTTGAGATAAAGCGCTCATTTTCTTCGGGCAGACCCACCGAAACCCGGAGATGGTCGGGTAAATAGAAATTGCCCATTGGCCGAACAATGATGCCTCGCCGGAGTAGTTGTTCGGATACCTGTGTGGCGGCAAATGGCGGTTTGAACAAGATAAAATTGGCCTGGCTTGGCCACACTTGCACATCGAGCCCGCTAAGATTTTCGTATAGCCACTGTCTGCCTGCCACGACCAACTCGACTGATTTTTGCAGGTGGTCTGTATCACGTAGAGCCGCCATTCCACCTTGGATGGTCATTTGATCGAGGTGAAACGGTAGCCGGATCCGGGCCAGGTATTGAATGATTTCCGGCCGAGCGACGCCGTAACCCAATCGCAGGCCAGCCAGGCTGTAGGCTTTTGAAAAACTGTGGATTACCACCACATTTTTGCCGTTGCGGACATAAGCCAACGAATCGGCCTGAGTATTGGCGGTGATAAAATGGTGATAGACTTCATCAGTTACCAGCAGAACGTGGTCGGGTATATTGTTAACCAGCGTCTCGAACTGCTCGGCGGTGAGCAGCCCCCCGGTTGGGTTATTGGGGCTGCACAGGTAAATGACGCGAGTTTTTTCCGTAACTGCCGCCAAAATGGCTTCAACATCGTAGGTAAAGTGATCCGGGTCTAAATCGACATAGACGACGCTCGTTCCCACCCGCCGCGCGGTGACATCGTACACCGGAAATGTGGGGCGGCAGATAATACACTCACTCTCCGGCCCAAGAAATCCTAAAGCGATCATCCACAGGACATCGCAGCCGCCATTGCCGGTAAAGAAATTCTCCGGCTGTAAGCCCTGGCCTAAGGTTTCGGCCAGTACGGCTCTTAAGTCGTCGTCCCCCATTGGCGGATAGCGATTGAGTGAGGCGGCGGCCTGCTGCATCGCCGTCACGGCTTGGGGTGACGGCCCTAGTGGACTTTCGTTGGAGCCAATTTTGATCACCTCCTCGACGCCATACTGCTTGCGAATATCTTCCATCGAGGCGCCGCCAACATACACCGGCGATGTGGCAAAACTGTTTTTTAATTCAAGACTCATGCGTTGTTAGTCCTTTTGAATTTAATGTTCTTCAGAGCGATTTCTCTCATTATTGGTCACTAATCTAGCCCAAATAATTTTGAACGCAAGTTTGCCATCCTTTATCTCTCGATTTCCAGCCGCCCAATATGAGTCACTACCTTTGCACTTTAACGTATCATACCAAGAAACCAGGTTTTTTAGCGTTAAAAAGAGGCGTTTTTTGCCCCAAAAGGCTATCAATTAGGCCTCAAAAACCGGGTTTCTAAAAAAGTGCAACCATAGTGATGAGTTTAAGCGGGTAAAAACGTTAGCGATTTTGTTCGTTAACTCTCAACCACTCGTACAGCAATACCCCTCCGGCGACGGCCACATTTAAGCTTTCCGCCTGACCAAGCAGCGGCAAGCTAACGTAACCATCCACTAAAGAATGCAGCTCCGGACTCAAGCCACGCGCCTCATTGCCTAGAAGCAGCGCGATTGGCCCCAGCAGTTCATGGCTGTGCCAGACAGTTGTCCCTTGATTGGCGTCGGCGCCAATAATCCGAAATCCGGCCTGCGACAATGGCTTTAAGGCGCTTTCAATGTGGGCGGTGCGAATGAGCGGCACCGTAAAGATCGAGCCCATTGTGCTGCGTACTGTTTTAGGATCGAAGGGATCGACGCAGGGCTCTAGCAAAACGATAGCCGTTACGGCAACAGAATCGGCAGTGCGAATCAGAGTCCCCAAATTGCCGGGGTCTTGGAGTTTGTCGAGGATGAGGATGAACTGGGGCGTTAGCGGGGTGGGGATTGGGGAGATTATTTTTTGGAATCGGGTGGGTGACAGTTCCAGTTCTTGGAGGGCGAACGTGGCGACGAGACCTTGGGAGGTATCGCGGTCAGAGATGGTGTTGAGAACCCGAGCTTCGACGGGAACGGCTTCCGCTCCGGCCTGGCTCAATTCAGTCAGAAGACGAGGCGCGGTTTGGCCGGTGAAGAGGGCTTCGCTGTAGAAGATTTCACGGGGAATAATTTTGTCGCGCCCCGCCGGCATCGACATGGCTTGCACGGCCATGCCCAGCAGTTGCAAACCTTCCACCATAAAACGATTTTGGCGGATGCGGTGTTTGCGCTGGCTCAATTTTCTCACGTCGATAATGCGTGAATTTTTAGTCGAGGTGATCATAGGAAAATGATGAATGATGGATAATAAACGATGAATGATGAACGGGTAGCACTGCACTAAACCGTGGTAAAGAAGAATTAGACAGAACCTACGGCAAGATTATCACGATTTTATTTGTCATAATCAAGGTAAATCTTGTTAATTCTGTCGATTATTAGAGCTATTTTGTGTTTCCATGGTTTAATGTTGCACTACCGATGAACGATGAATGATGAATTTTTGATTATTTATGATTCATCATTCATCAATCATTATTCATCATTTGATTAATCCGTGTCAGCGCCGTCTCGAGCCGGGCTGTATCACCAATGAGAGACAGGCGCGTCCAGCCTTCACCGTTGCGGCCGTAGATGGAGCCGGGGGTGAGAGCCACATGCGCTTCTTCCAACAAGCGTGTATGGAAATCCAGCGAGCTATAGCCGGGCGGGTTGCGGAACCAGACGTAGATGCCGCCTTTGGGATAGGTTGTTTCAAGCCCTAATCGGCGGAATGTCGCCAGGCAGAGATCACGACGGGCCTGATAGATAGCATTACGTGGTTTCAGCCAGCTTTGATCGCCGATCAGCGCGTCTGCCGCCATTGCTTGAATCGGTTTGGCCGGCCCGGAGTCGATTTGGGTTTTGATCGCGGCCAGGGCTTCGATGGCCACGGCGCAACCGACGGCCATACCGACCCGCCAGCCGGCCAGACTGTACGTTTTCGACAGCGAGTTAAATTCGATGGCCACTGTTTTGGCTTCCGGTATTTGGAGTACGCTGGGCGCGGTATACCCGTCATAGGTCAAATCAGCATAAGGCGCATCGTGACAGAGTAAAATATCGAATTGGCGGCAAAAGTCAACCGCCTCAGCAAAGAACTCAAGGGTAGCCACCGCGCCGGTCGGATTGTTGGGGTAGTTGAGCCACAACATCCGGGCGGCTTTGGCCGATGCCGTGGGAATATCGGCCAGGTTGGGCAGCCAGTCTCGCTCCGGCAGCAGGTCGAATGTCTCTACCCGACCGCCGGCCAGGAGCGGCGCATAAAGATAGCTGGAGTAGCACGGATCAGGCGCCAGCGACAAATCACCGGGATCGAGCCAAGCCAGGTGGATATTAGCCAAACCTTCTTTAGAACCAAGCAGCGGCAGTAGTTCGCGGTTGTCCAGTTCAACGCCGAAGCGGCGGCCGTAATACTCGATAATCGCCCGGCGCAGGTAAGGTTGGCCGGCATAGCCGCCGTAACCGTGCTGGGTAGGGTCATCGGCGCTGTGTTTTAGCGCCTCGATAATTCGAGGATCCGGTGGCAAGTCGGGGCTGCCGGCGTCGAGCGTAATAATATCGGCCCCTTGAGCGCGAAGTTCGGCAATACGCTTACTGAGCGCCGCGAAAAAGAGGGGCGGCATATGTTGAGCACGCTGGGCTGGTTTCATAAAATTATTTCGGTCTCCTTGGATTCCGGGGGTGAAGCCACGTCGTGAGCGGAGGGGGCTTCATCAGGGTTGAGCCATTGGATGTGAACATCTTTAGCCGGGTTAGCTTTAACGGGCAGTGTTAGGGTAAAAGTGCTGCCGGGGAAGTTTTTAGAGTCGAAACCGGGGCTGTCGGCTGTAATCTGAGCGCCGTGGGCGTGCAGTAATCCTCTGACAATCGCCAGACCCAGGCCGGGACCGGCTCCCATAAATTTAGTTTGACCCGTAGAATGCAGCGATGATTTGGCGGCGCGATAAAATTTTTCAAAGATTTTTTCTTTATCTTCCGGGGCAATACCCACTCCATTGTCTTCAATGATGATCTGCACCCAGGGTCGTCTGATGGGTTTCGATTCAAACTGCTGGCCTGAAATTTTGATATGGCCGCCGTCCGGCGTGTATTTGATGGCATTGCTAATAAGCTGCCGGAAAATTTGATGCAGCCGGCGGGCGTCGGCTTCGATAAACGGGAGTTGATCAAGGCTGTCTATTTCGACCGTCTGCTTACGTTCGATCAGGGCGCTCTCTAGTTGGGTTACCACCAACTCGACGGAACGCTGGAGGTTAACTTTTTCCAAGACTAGCCCCAACTGCCGCATATCCATCGCTGACAGGTCGAGCATATCCTCGATAATATTGTTCATCCGGTCCGCCCCCCGCCCGATGCCCTCGGTGAGGGATTTCATTTTGCTGTCAGTCTGCATATCGCGCAGAATATTGACATAACCTTGGATAAGGGTTAGCGGCGTTTTAAGTTCGTGTGCGGCGATGCTGATGAAATCGGTTTTGGCCTGTTCCAAACGCGCTAACTCCCGGTTCGCGCGAGCCACCTCGGTGGCATAGGCCATCACCTTGCGCTCCGACTCGGTGTAGAGGCGCGAAATTTCGGCGGCCCGAGCGGCTTGAGCTTGCCGAAACGCGGCCAGGTATTCGTCAATGGTGACTTTGATGATGTGGACAAAGATAACATCAACCGCCGAAAACATGGCGTAAGCCGGCTCCGGATCGACCTCTTCACCGATGCGCTGCCAGATACGCTCGCGCAGCAGTTCCGGCACCCCCAGCAGATCGCTCAACTCCCGCTCGGTGGCCACGGCGTAGGCGGCTGTACTCTCAATCAGCGAGTCGACCATGCGTGTTTCTCCGTGCAGGGCCATATCAATGATGCATTCGTACAGGGCAATGTGAAAGGTACTATCTTGCTGGTACTCGGTGGTACCCAACATTTTAGCATGTTCTTCCAACCATTCAGCCAGCCGTTTATTTTGCACGGTTTATCTCCGGGGTGTTGGTCTTGTAGTAAGCATTCAGCCCTTAGCTATCGGTAGCACAACGTTAAATCGTGGAAATGCAAAAAATCGACAGAATTAACAAGATTTACTTCATTATGATAAATAAAATCGTGATAATCCTGCCGTAGGTTCTGTCTAATTTTTCTTAACCACGGTTTAGTGCAGAGCTACCTAGCTATCAGCCATCAGGTTTTTTTCTGAGTTCGGCAAATGTTTGGGTGATTGAGCCGGTCAGAGTCCCCAAACGTTATCTGTTGGTAACACCTCAACCCGCATGTCATTTCGAGCGACGAAGGGGCGAGAAATCTCCCAAGCCACTGTTGGCAACCTAACATCCGGGGGATTTCTCGGCAAAAAACGCCTCGAAATGACATACCTGAGCAGATACATCTGTTGTATTATAGCCGCCGGCTGAAAGCTGATAGCTAAATGTTTACAAAGTCTATCGGATTTGGACCGGCTCGACCACTTTTAAACCATATTGGTCGATAGCGGCGTCCAAATCATTTAGAGCGCGGTCGGCATAAGCCTGATACCGCTCTTTTTTATTACGAATTTTCTTGCCCAGAGCCGGCATAAGGCCAAAGTTGGCCTTCATGGGCTGAAAATCCTTGGGTTCGGCGTGGGTGACGTAGTGACACAGCGCGCCGAGCATCGTGGTCTCCGGCAGCGTTACCGGCGGTTGGCCTTGCAGCCAACGCGCCGCATTGAGGCCCGCCAGCAGCCCGGTGGCCGCGTTGCCGATGTAGCCCTCGACGCCGGTAATCTGCCCGGCGAAGAAGAGATCAGGCCGGTTATGCCACTGCATGGTCGGTTCCAACAGCATCGGCGAATTGATGTACGTGTTGCGGTGCATCATGCCGTACCGCATAAATTCGGCATTTTCCAGGCCGGGGATTAAGCGGAAGACACGGCGCTGCTCGCCCCATTTTAGATTGGTTTGGAAGCCGACCATGTTGTAAAGCGTGCCGGCCAAATTATCCTGCCGCAGTTGCAAAATAGCGTAGGGCCGCCGCCTGGTGCGCGGATCGGTCAGACCAACCGGGCGCATAGGGCCAAATGCCAGGGCTTTATCGCCACGGCGAGCTAACTCCTCAACGGGCAGGCACATTTCGAAGAACTGTTCGTCTTCCGCCTCAAACTGCTTGAGTTGAATTTTTTCGGCCTCTCGCAGCGCGGTGATGAAGGCGGTGTATTCTGCCTCAGTGAAGGGACAGTTGATGTAGTCGCCCTCAGCTTGGTCGCCTCGATCGTAGCGGCTGGCCCGAAAGGCAATCTCCAGGTTGATGGAGTCGGCTTCAACGATGGGTGAAATGGCATCGTAAAAGTAAAGATATTCTTTGCCGGAAAGATGGGCTAAGGCCTGGGCCAAGGCGTCAGATGTTAACGGCCCGGTAGCGACGATGGTAGGTGTATTAGGGAGTTGGGTTACTTCCTCACGCTGAAGCTTAATGAGCGGATGGCTTTCGATGCGCCGAGTTACCTCGGCGGCAAACTTTTCTCGATCGACCGCCAGCGCCCCACCCGCCGGCACAGCGGACGCTTCCGCGGCCTGCATAATCAGCGAGTCGAGCCGCCGGATTTCTGTTTTGAGCAGGCCGGGAGCGCGATCGGGTAGATCGCTGCCGAGCGAATTGCTGCAAACCAGTTCGGCCAGCCGGTCGCTAACGTGAGCCGGCGTAGGCCGTACCGGTCGCATTTCGTATAGAGAGACGGTTACGCCTCGCCGGGCAGCTTGCCACGCCGCCTCGGTGCCGGCTAAGCCGCCGCCGATGATGGTGAGATGATCGGTCATAGGAATGAAAACAGTCTTTTCATATAGAGATGGCGTTTTACGCATCAGGTCTATGTTTGTTATAATCCATCTTAAATAACTTGTCAATTAGCTTCACTCTAACAATTTCTCGCATTGCTTTTCTAAAATTTAGAGGCTAAGCTATAATGGTCAGTATGAATCAATTTGATCGACTGGAAACGATTGCCCAGCGCCTGATCGAAGGGGTGTTTTCCCGCCTCTTCCATACCCAACTCCACCCGGCCGATTTAGCCCGCCATCTGGCTATTGTCATTGAAAATGAGCAGCCAGAGGCCGGCCCGGACGAGGCTGATCACATCCCCAATTTTTATGGTATCACCCTAAATTCTGGTGATTATGCCCAATTGGTGGCCGGTTCGAGTGTTGATAGTGAGGTAACTCGTCTGCGTAATTATCTAACTTGGTTGATCCAAGATGCGGATTACCAACCCGCCGGACCTATTCATGTGACTCTGGAGAAATCTGACCGGGTCCGACCGGGCAAGATTAAGGTTAAAACGCGCTATGTCAATGGCAATGGAAGTAAACACCGGACCAAAACGAAAGAAGCTTTTTTTGTGGCTACCAGCAAGGCCGGTTTGTGGGAGCTGCGATTTGCAGATCAGACGGTGACGTTAGGTGAGCCGGTGATTCGAATAGGCCGCGCTTTGGATAACGATGTTATATTGAGCGATCAAACCGTGTCGCGTTATCATGCCCAACTCCGCTGGCGTAACGGCGTTTATCATCTCTATCCGCCTGTCCAGCCCGAAGTTGTCAGCGAACAGGAAAAGACTCTTCGTTTGGATCCCCATACCACCGTCAACACCAACGCCACAACGCAGTGCGCCCTCAAGCATGGGGACATTCTTACCTTTGGTAGCACCGTTTTGCATATTGTTGTACAGGAAAACCCGTAGAGTAGGGCCGGATCGTGAGTCTGGATTGGATATTATTGGGGTTGCGTATCCTGGCGGCTGTTATCCTTTATAGTTTTTTAGGAGTGGCTTTTTATATCATCTGGTCTGATTTAAAGCGTGCGGAACGGCTGGCCGCCGCCCAGATGCAGCATCTTCATTGTCTACGCGTTGTGACCCCTGGCGAAGATCAATCGCTGGTTGCGGGCGATGCCTTACCCCTCCAGCCGGTGACTTATCTGGGCCGCGATCCTGATAATACGATTGTTTTAAGTGACTCATTAGCCTCAAGCCGCCACGCGCGGATAAGTCGAGAAAATGGGGTGTGGTGGCTCGAGGATTTAGGGAGTAAAAACGGCACCACGCTTAATGATTTGCCTGTTTCCAAACCAACGTCGCTGGCTGATCATGATCTGATTGGTATCGGTAATTTGCGCTTTCGAGTAGAGTTGGGGAGTTGAGGGGTTTTTAGAGTTAGGGAGTTTTTGGAGTTAGATCGTTAATGAGTTGGAGTTAACGAATGGGGAAGTAGGGGTTAGAAATGCGGCTTAGGTTTACGCACTATGTCCCCCGTTCCACGGATCAAATTTCGCAGGATTAACCCATGATTTTAGAAGAACTATCTAACGCCTTCGGCGTGTCGAGCGTTGAGGGCGAAGTCCGCAAAATTATTGTAGAGGCGGTGAAAGATTACGCCGACTCGTGGCGCATCGATACGATGGGCAACTTGTTTATAACGCGCCGCCGCCGAATAGAGACAGAGGCTACGCCGCTTAAAGTAATGGTCACCGCCCACATGGATGAAGTGGGTTTTATGATCTCGGAGATCAAGGGCAGCGGCCTATTGAAATTTAAGCCGATCGGTGGTTTTGATCGCCGTATTTTGCTGGGTAAGGCTGTTGTTGTTGGCCAGGATCGCGTGCCGGGGGTGATCGGTCTTAAGCCGGTGCATTTGGTGAAACGCGGCGATCGCCATACGGTGGGCAGTATCGACTCGATGTCGATCGATATTGGCGCCAACAGCGGCTCAAATGGTCAGGTAAATGTGGGGGATTTTGCCACATTTGCCACGGAGTTTGGTTATTTGGGCGGCCAGCCCAATGAAGTCTCGCCGGATACCGGGCGGGTCAAAGGCAAAGCCTTTGATGATCGGGCCGGCTGCGCGGTGCTGGTTGACCTGCTTAAGGGCGATTATCCAGTCGATTTGGTCGCTGTTTTTACAGTGCAGGAGGAGATCGGTTCGCGGGGGGCCCAAGTGGCGGCTTATGCAGTCAAGCCCGATCTGGCCTTTATTCTAGAGTGTACCGCCGCCGATGATCTCCCGCGCCAGAGCGACGAAGCCGATGAGGGCATCCCTCGCCTGGGTGACGGCCCGGCCATCACAGTTATGGATCGCTCGTTCATTGCCGATCGTAAGCTGGTCGATTTGCTGATCGAAACGGCCGAGGCCGCAGGGCTGCCTTACCAGTTCAAACGGCCCGGCATCGGCGGTACAGACGCCGGCGCGGTCCACACCATCCGCGAGGGCGTGCCGTCGGCGGTAGTCAGCGTCCCGGCCCGTTACATCCATGCCCCAGCGGCCGTTTTGGATTTGACCGATTTTTGGAATACGGTAAAGTTGATGACAGCGGTATTACAAAAATTACCGGTGAAGTGATGACCACGGTTCGCAATTTTGTGCGGGCCAAACTGGAACTGGAAGACTAGACCTGGGAGTTGACATGAAAGATCTTATTAAAGCCTTGACCGAAGCCTACGGCCCGCCGGGTTACGAACAGGCGGTACGCGAAATCATTCGCGAACAAATTTCAACGGTGGCCGATTCGGTCGAAATTGATCCGTTGGGTAATTTGCACGCAGTTAAGAAGGGCGCTGGCGAGGGCCTCAAAATTATGCTGGCCGCCCACATGGACGAGATCGGCCTAATGGTCTCCTATGTGAGTGACAAGGGGTTTGCGCGTTTTACCAAGTTGGGCGCTGTCTGGCCAGATACCTTAATCGGCAACCGGGCGCTGTTTACTAACGGAGCGTTGGGTGTGATTAACGTGGAAAATTGGCCCCGCCATGATGGGGTGGACCACTCTCACAAATCGCTCTATCTGGATTTTGGCGCTACCGGTAAAGCCGATATACCGGTGCGCGTGGGCGACGTGGCGGCTTTTCAACGCCCGTTTGTGGACTTAGGCCAGGTGATGGTCGCCAAAAGTTTGGATGATCGCATTGGCTGTGCTATTTTGGTTGAAACCCTGAAGCAGCTTGACCAGACGCCTCACGAACTGCATTTTGTTTTTACGGTGCAGGAAGAAGTCGGTACCCGGGGGGCGATGACCGCTGCTTACAAAGTTCATCCCGATGTCTCAATCGCCATCGATGTGACCGACAGCGGCGACGTACCGGAGCGTAAGCATTTTGAGGTCAAATTGGGCGCAGGTCCGGCCATCAAAGTGATGGACAGCGGCATGCTGGCCCATCCTGGCCTCAAAAATTGGATGGTCGAGACGGCCCAGGCCAACGACATTCCTTACCAAATGGAAATTCTCACGCTCGGTTCAACCGATGCGCAAGCGATGCAGTTAGCTCGCGAAGGCAGCGCTGCCGGCGCGCTCTCTATTCCGTGCCGCCACATTCACACTCCCTCCGAAATGGTTAGCACCAACGATGTTGAAAATGCTGTAAAATTATTGTTGGCCCTACTCAAAAGTCCGGCTAACTTAGGAGATTAGGAGATTGGGAGATTGGCTGTAAGAATCTCCCAATCTCCTAATCTCTAATCCCCCGCATCTATTGATCAGCTTTGTATTTCATAGCCACCCTTGAGTCTATCCTATGAGTCAACCACAAATTTTCCCTTCTCAGCCGCGAACAACGGCTCAGATCAAATTTAGCAATGGTCAGGTTCTGGAAGGACCGCTCAATACCACTATCGAAACCTTTGTCAAAGCCGCCAATTTTCCCCCGGAGCCAATCCCGGTTGCTTGCCTGGTTGAGGGCGAGATTAGGGAGTTGACCTACCACGCCAACCGGGATTTGAACGTCCATGTCCTGACCTTGGCCGACGGCGACGGCATGCGAGTTTATCGGCGTTCGCTGGCCTTTTTGCTGGTGGCTGTGGCCGCCGAACTGTTTCCGGATGTCAAAATCACCATCGATTACGGCTTGAATTTTGGCGGGTTATATTGTGAGGTCGAAGACCGGCCCCCCTTCACCGAACCGGAGCTTAAGAACATCGAAACCCGGATGTGGGAATTGGTTCAGGAAAACGCGCCGATTGTCAAAGAGCGCATCCCGGTTGAAGACGCCAAGAAAATCTTTGAAGCCAGCGGCGCCAATAGCCGCTTAAATTTGCTTAAGGCTCGCCGCAAATCTTACTTGACCACCTATAAGTTGGGAAATTTTAGGGGGTATATGCACGGCTATAAGGTCCCCTCGACCGGGTACCTGAGGATTTTTGCCCTAGACCCCTATTATAAGGGATTTGTGCTGCGTTATCCCCGTATCAATTGGCCCAATGAACTGCAACCCCGTGTTAATTATCCCAAACTGATCAACGTTTTCGATGAGTATGGAACATGGATGCGCAAGCTGGGCATTCGCAGTGTCGGCAAATTGAACGAGGTCGTTAGAACCGGTGATATGCTGGAAACGATTTTGGTGGCCGAGGCGCTGCAAGAACAACGGATTGCCCAAATTGCCACCTTGATTGCCTCCGTTCGACACCGGGTCAAACTGGTCTTGATTTCCGGCCCGTCGTCGGCCGGGAAAACAACATTCAGCAAGCGGCTGGCGATCCAACTACTGGCGCACGGCATTCGGCCCATGGCTGTCGCGCTCGACGACTTTTTTGTCAACCGTCATGAGACGCCTCGCGACGAAGACGGCGATTTCGACTACGAGAGCCTATACGCCCTCAATTTGGGGCTGTTTAACAAAACGTTGTTAGAGTTGATGCAGGGCGGCTCGGTGACGATGCCGCAATACAATTTCTTCACCGGCCACAACGAGCCGGGGGAAACGATCTCGATCAGCAACGAGCACATGATTTTGATCGAAGGCATTCACGGCATGAACCCGGAGTTGGTGACCGAACTGCCGGCCGAAAAGATTTTTCGAGTATACGTGTCGGCCATCACCCAGCTCAACCTCGACCGGCACAACCGCATCCCCACCACCGACACCCGGCTCATCCGCCGCATCATCCGCGACGCCCGGCATCGCGGCTACACCGCCAAAGATACCATTTTGCGCTGGCCCAAGGTACGCCAGGGCGAGTACACCTGGATTTTCCCTTATCAAGAAAACGCCGATATCATGTTCAACTCGGCGCTGGTTTACGAATTGGCCGTGATGAAGCCGCTGGTCGAACCGCTGCTGCTGCAAATCGAACCGGGCAAATTGGAGCATATCGAAGCCAAACGGCTGCTCTCATTTTTGCAGTGGTTCGAGCCATGCGCCTCGGATTTGGTGCCGGATAATTCGCTGCTGCGGGAGTTTATCGGCGGCTCGGTGCTGCGAACCTACAAGCCGGGCGAAAAGCTATAGCCCGGTCAACTCCGGGTTGCCCCACACCGCCCAAGTCCATTCATGGCGACCCAGCGCCTCGGTAGTGAACTCAAAGCGAACGACATCGCCGGCAGTCAGGGTCACAGGCACAGACACCTCCTGCCAAACTCGCGCATTGCTTTGCTGGCCCCACACCCGCATGCCGTTGACTTTAACCCCAAACGCCACCAAGTTGTCTTCAGCAATCTGCGCCCCATCCCGAATGCCAAACGCCAGGTCCAGCCGGATATCGCTCACCTGCGCCGGAATAGGCACGTAATATTCAATCACGGCCTGACCGACGACCGGCGGGTGCGCCCATAAGGCCGGCTGACTGTGGCCACCGACCACCGCCGGGGCCATTTTGATATCCATCCCGGCCGGATCGATGGTGGCTTGGCGAGAGGCTTGGTTGAAGGCTTCGATAAAGCTAAAACTCCAACGGGTGGCAGTCGAATGGGCTAGCCGGGCTTCTTGCCATTGCAAAAAAGCCACATACTCGGCTAATTTGGCCTGGCTGTCGCCGGAAAGCTGCTTGATTTGCTCGAAGAGGGGTGATAGATCGTTCACGGGTTGCTCCGTTTTTCAAATATGGTAAGCGTTCAGCTCTTAGCTATCAGCTATCAGCTTTTGGCCTGTTCCGGCCAATATGGGGTTTCAAAAGCCGGTCATGATGACCCAAAGGTCGTCATTATGGTTAAAGCTGACGGCTGATAGCTGAACGCTTACCCAATATTTAGAAGCTGTTTTAAAAGTGGGGGTTTTTAGAGTTGTCCACAGATTTACACTGATACTCACAGATTTTTATCTCAATTTTGATCATATCTGTGACCATCTGGGTTTATCTGTGGACCCTTGAAGACTTTTAAAACAGTTTCTTAGGCTCATTATGCCTATCGCCTTTTTGATGACGGACCCGATAGGCTCGTCTCTCACAACAATTCAACATTCGGTCACTTTTTTGACAACGATTCCACCGGTGGTGTATTATTTCGCCAACCAATTGAAAACGCGCCGCCCCCAGGTGCTGCGAACACCTAAAGGCGGCTAACCCCTCAAACTGCGAGCACAGTCTGGAGGGCTGCGAGTATTTTACACGACACATGGTGATTCGGTAAACGGTGCGGCCATCTTTGACCTATTGGGTTGGGGGTGGCCGTTTTATTGGCAAAATCTATCAGAAAGGAGGCAGGCCAATGACCGTTGAACCGATTGAGCAAGTGATCAAGCTGTGGGAAACCGGCCAGATCACCGTCGAACAAGCCATCGGCAAAATATTACTGTGGTTACGAACGCATGATCAGCGGCTGACCAAATTAGAAGCCCAGCGCCCCAGTCCCAACCTTAGTCACTAGCCCCATCAGGCAGAAAAGAAAGACCCGGCTTGCTGCCCTCTGGTAAGCCGGGTTTTTTGTGCAGCAGTCCAATTATGATTAGATCAACTTACCCAACCGATTTTATTACGCATCAAATCTCATTTTTTCAACATTTCTCAACTATTATCACCCAAATCCTAACCGTTTTCAATAGGACTACTCTCTACTCAGGCAAAATGTTACCACGGTGAGGGAGTAGGGGGTAGGTAGTAGGGATTAGGGGGATGAAGCATTGTCACCGGCCGAGCCGCAGCGCCGCCGACGTTGGCCGGGCTAAAGCCAGGGCAGTTTCAGGGCCAAGGGCGCGGCAACCGGTCAATAGGGGTCTCTGGCACGGCCGAGGGCGGTGAATCGGAGCAATAGCAGGGGTAGGCGGCGGCGAGGCCGCTTCAGCCGGGAAATAGAGGCGCTTCGCGGCGGCGAGGCCGCTTCAGCCGGGAAATAGAGGTGCCTCGCGGCGGCGAGGCCGGTGAATCCCTTGTAGACCAGGCGTTTTTAGCTAAAAACGCCTGGTCTTACGCTGGAAAAATGAAGCAAAAGTTGAAAAAGATGTGGCCTACGTTGGAAAAATGAAGCAAAAGTTGGGAAAGACGTGGTCTACGTTGGAAAAATGAAGCAAAAGTTGGGAAAGACGTGGTCTACGTTGGAAAAATGAAGCAAAAGTTGGCGAAGACGCATGTTACGTTGGAAACATGGCGTTTTTAGTGGGAAACGCCTCGAATCCGGCGGAAAAAACGACGGTGACGTGAGCGGACACCGTCAATTGACAACTCGCATCGGTAATTACTCAGGCGACTGCGCTTTGGCTCAAATTGAGAACGCTGGGGGGAATACAACGCGGCAATGACAGCGATAGAGGGCCAGTCACCGGGTCTGCTGCATAAATCCGAAAAATTTTATTAGGCAAGGGGCGTTTTATGGTTATAATTAACACGGTTATGACTTACGCGGTTGACCTGTTTAGCCCCCCTCTAAATCTCCCCAAAAGGGGAGGACCAGCCAAGTCCCTCCCTGTGGGCGGGCTAATCTCTAACGGCGTAACCTCTAACGGTATAAAATTTGACAGAAACAACAACGATTTTGCAACTTCTGACCGGATGCAACGTAAAGCGTAATGAACTTACGATGATCAATCGTTAGCGGTAATTTGATGGAAGACAGCGTGTCGTGGCCGGCTAATTTAGTTATTGGCGGCTTTCTGAGAAATTGGGTCAAAGAGATGAAACTTGCTGTTAATTTGGTTAATCACTTGAGGAACGCTACAATACAAAGCAAATGTATTTAATTGCTTTGCAGGAGGGGCAATGACTCAATCCATAACCGTAAAAGTTAGCAATCGCTACCAAATCGCGCTGCCTAGCTTGGCTCGGAAAGAACTTAATATCCAAGCCGGTGACCGCCTGTTGGTGGATATTCAAGATGGGATGATTATTTTGTTGCCCCAACCTCAAGATTATGTCGCTCACCTGTCCGGTTTGCATAAAGACATTTGGGAAAATGTTGATACCACCACCTATCTCGACCAGGAACGAGAGGCATGGCCCATCTCCTCGAACGATTAGCCATCCATCAGGTAATTGGTCTGGATACCAGCATTTTTATCTACCACCTAGAAGCAAACCCCCGCTATTTGTCCTTAACGAGCAGCGTGCTGAAATATATCGAGTCTGGTCAAGGCGTGGGGGTTATTTCAACGGTCGTCGTGATGGAGTTAACGGTTCATCCGTGGCGGATTAATCGAGGGGATATCGCTCGTCAATATGAAGCCTTGTTGGTTAACTTTCCGCATTTGAAGATCGTCGAGGTCAGCCGAGAAGTTGCCAGACAAGCCGCTCAGCTACGAGCGAACTATAATTTACGTCCGGCTGATGCATTACAAGTAGCCACCGCCTTGGTGAGCGGCGCAACGGCCTGGGTAAGTAATGATAAACAATTGAAGCGGTTAGAAACAGTAATCGAAGTCCTCATATTGGAAGAATTTGGGGCCGCTAAACCTGAGTCGAGAACTCAGCCTTAGCCTTAATTTTACGTGTGCGCCATTTTCTAGCGATTAAAAACAACGGGAAACCCAATGGCAGAAAAATCCCTCAAAAACCAAGCCGAAGATATCATCGAGGCGGTTGACCACGATTTACAACAGATCGACGCCCAACCGCCGGTCGTGCGCCAGGATGTGGAAACCAAAGCCAACGCGCTGGTGGATATGATCTTCAACGTGGTCAGCGATGTTGATCTCCAAGCGGCGGTAGAACGGGTTGAGCAACTCAAAGCAGATAACCCCACCGCCACTCTTGAACAATTGTCCCAGAAGATTATTCGAGAGAAGTGCCAGCGCACCGGGGCTATCGGCGCGGTGACGTCGGGAGCGGGCCTGATCCCCGGCATTGGCACGGCAGCGGCGATGACCTTGGGCGTCGCCGCCGATATTGGGGCTACTTTCAAACTGCAAGCCGAGTTGGTGTTGGAACTGGCGGCGCTGTACGATTACCCGCTGACCGAGGAAGAAAAGCAGCGGCTGGTGATGACCATTACCGGGCTCAGCGCCGGTACGACCGCTTTGGCTCGTCGTGCCGGTCAGCAGGCTTCGCTCAAGTTAGGCGAGAAACTGGCTGAAAAGTCCATCGAGAAAGCCATTCCGGTGATTGGGGTGGTCGCCTCAGCCGGGACGAATGTGCTGTCCACCTATATCATCGGCCAGCGAGCCGATGCCTATTTCCGGCTGGGGCCGGACGCTATGGGCAGTTGGGCCGACAGCCTGCGGACCATCAGCGGGGTCGATGAGCGCAAAATTGGCCGCTGGCTGGCCGAAAACGGCAAAAGCGCCGGTTCGGCGATTGCCGGCCAGGCCGGTAAAGTGGCTGGCACGGTGGGTTCGACGCTCAGTTCGGGCGCGGTTGTGGCCGGCGCGTCGGCCCAAAAAGGGGCCAAGGTGTCGATCCGCTGGGCGGGCGCATTTTTGGTGGGATTGTTCAAGTTGATTAGGGCGATCATTGTCTTTATTTGGAGCGTCATTAGCTTTATCCCGCGTAAGATTTTGGGTTTGTTTAAGAAGAAGAAGGATGATGGGCAATAAACCGTTTTTACTCAATCTTTCCCTGGCCGAGCTAAAAGCGCTGCTCGCCGATTGGGGCCAGCCGGCTTATCGAGCCACTCAAATTGAACACTGGCTCTACCAGCAATACGCTACCGATGCCTCGGCAATGAGCAGCCTGCCGAAATTACTGCGGCAGCAGCTTGCGGAGCGTTGTTTAATCAATCCGCTTGAGTTGGTCGTTGCTCTCGACTCCTCGGACGGTTATACCCAAAAGGCGCTGTTTGCCCTGCCGGATGATCGCCGGATTGAAACGGTGCTGATGCGCTATGATACCCGGCAGACGCTGTGCATTAGCACTCAGGCCGGCTGCGCGATGGCTTGCCCCTTCTGCGCTACCGGCCAAATGGGCTTTATGCGCAACTTGACCGCCGGTGAAATTGTGGCGCAGGTGCTCTACTACGCCCGGCAGCTCAGCCAGGAGGAGAAGCGTGTCACCAACATCGTTTTTATGGGCATGGGCGAACCGCTAGCCAATTACGCCGAAACCTGGCGAGCCATTCGCCGCTTGAACGACGCCGACGGCTTCAACCTGGGAGCGCGGCATCTCACCGTCTCAACGGTGGGGCTGGCGCCGGCCATCCGGCGCATGAGCCAGGAGCCGGAGCAGGTCGGGCTGGCGGTCTCGCTGCACGCGCCGAACGACGCGCTGCGCAACACCATCGTGCCGGTCAACCGCCGCTATCCCCTGGCAATGCTGATGGCCTCGATCAAAGATTACCTCGCTGCTACCCATCGCCGGGTCACATTTGAATATGCCTTAATGGATGGCCTCAATGACAGCGACGCCCACGCTGATCAATTTGCCGATTTGGTGCAAGGGCTGTTGTGTCATATTAACTTGATTCCCCTTAACCCCACCCCTAACTCCCCTTGGAGTGGATCGCCGGACGAGCGGGTTTTCGCCTTCCGCGATAGGCTGCTGGCCGCCGGTATCTCGACCACGGTGCGGCTGCGGCGCGGTATCGACATTGCCGCCGGCTGTGGTCAGTTGCATAATGCCCAACGTACAGAACCGTTGTTGCGTGTCAATTAGGGCTTGCTCCAAGTTACCATAAAAAAAGTCTTGCATTTTTTAGTTGAACGTTGTATCATAGTACAGTTAACTGTAAAATTTTCTTTCAATTTAAAAAGGCCAGCGTTTGTTGCTGGCCTTTAAAGATTGACACCGTGACCGGAACAGAAGCTAAATTCTATTATGTCAGGCCGTAACTCCATTCCACTACTCCAAGAATTTGAAATTGAAAACCACCCGATTTTTCGATACGATGGAGTCGAGCTTGGCCATATTTTCCGGGCGGGAACTCGCTGGCTGGAGTTACACGTCCAGCATGTTAATAACCTAAATGTTTTCCCTGTGGCCGATGGCGACACCGGCACCAATATGCTGTTGACGATGCAAGCCGCACTCGAAGTGGCCGATCAGGTTTCAAATCAAGCGGCCGGCCGGATGGCCGAGGCGCTGGCCCAAGGCGCTTTTATGGGCGGGCGGGGAAATTCGGGTGTTATCCTGTCGCAGTTTCTGCAAGGGCTGGCTGCCGGGCTGGCCGGGAAATCGACCTTTACCAGGGGCGAATTGGCTGCGGCGCTGCGCTTAGGGGCCAATCAGGCCTGGTTGAATGTCATCGATCCAGTGGAAGGTACGATGTTGACGGTGGCCCGCGCCGCCGCCGAGGCCGCCGAGGCAAACAGCCAGGTAGCGCCGGATTTGACCGCCTTGTGGACGACCATTGTAGAGGCTATGCGCACAGCCCAGGCGGCGACGCCTCAACTGCTGCCGATCCTGGACAACGCCGGCGTAACCGACTCCGGTGGGCAAGGGCTGCTCTATCTTTTTGAGGGTGGGCTGCGCTATCTACGCGGTGAAGCTATCGATGCGTCCGACGAGATTGCTATCGCGCCGCCGGTAGGGGGACCTTTCAGCGAGCCGCCTCCGGCGTACTATGATGTCCAGTTTTTGCTTAAAGGGGACCAGCTCGATCTGGATGACATTCGCACACGGCTGGCGTCTCTGGGCGAATCGGCGCTGGTGGTGGGTACAGCGCAACTGGTCCGGGTTCACATTCACGTCACCGATCCCCTGCCGCCGCTGCGATTTGGAGCCAAAATTGGCGCGGTTAGCCAGGTCGTTGTCGAAAATTTAAGCCGGCAGGCCGAATCCTTCAGACAGCAGCCGGTCGATGGCGCATCAGCGGTGGCCGTGGTGGCCGTAGTATCCGGCCTGGGCTTTGTCGAGATTTTTCAGAATGAATGTTTAGTTCTGGGCCATCCGGTTGACACTCATGATTTGCTGAGGGCGATTCAACAGGTTCGAGCGAATCAGGTATTGATTTTACCCAACGATAGAGATACAATTTCGATAGCCCAGCCGCTTCAGGCGCTTTCTCAGAAAGTGGTGCGGGTCGTTCCGACCCAAACGATGCCTCAGGGTGTTGCGGCGCTGCTCTCTTTTAATGAGCAGTTTGATTTGGCCACTAATGCTCGACGGATGGCTGAAGCAGCTCGGCAGGTCCAAACAATTGAAGTCAGGAAGCGGGTGTTTCTTCGTAATGGACGCAGCGAGTCGAATGGTGAAGTGACGGTTTGGGGTGATGGCCGGCTGTTATGTACCGGCTTAAATCCGGTCACGGCTGCGCTTGAGGCGTTGGCTCAAGTTAAAGCTGAAAATTACGAATTGATAACCCTATATCCGGGACAAAATAGTGGGCCCGATCAAGTTGAGACGCTTACGGCCGAAATTCAGGTTCATTATCCTGATGCCGAGCTAGAGATTTACGCCGGAGAACAGGCCCACGCTTATTTTATTATTTCATTGGAGTAACGAGTTACCTTGTCTCAGAAAGTTGCTATTGTTACCGATAGTACGGCTTACTTTGAGCCAGGCGAAGTCAAAGAGTTAGGCATTCATGTTGTCCCGCTTAAGATTCGCTTAGGCAACGAAAAGCTGCTAGATGGCCTGGCCACAGATACAGAAGAGCTGTTTCGCAAAGCTGGTCTCTCAGGCCAATTTCCGATCAGTTATCCCCCTGATCCGGCTGAATTCGAACAGGTTTATGCCGAAATCCACCGGAAAGAAACCGATCAGATTTTGTCGATTCATATTTCCAGTCACTTAAGCGATACTATCCACCGGGCCAGAGCCGGCGCTGAAGCTTTAATGGGGCGCTGCTCAATTATGATTGTCGACTCGATGACAACGTCGGTTGGTTTGGGGATTTTGGTCAAAGCGGCGGCCCGGGCAGCCAGGGAAGGGGCCTCGCTGGATGATATCGTCCGGCTGGTTCGTGGCATGCTGCCTCACATTTACTTAATCTTCTATGTTGAAACAATGGATTATCTGGAACGAAGCGGCCGTATAGGCAAAGCTCAAGCCGTTTTGGGATCGATGCTGAGCATTAAACCGATTTTGTTCATGGAAGATGGAGATATCATTCCCCTGGAAAAGGTGCGGACAACGGAAAAAGCGCTGGAAAAATTATTTGAATTTGTAGCTGAATTTGATAATTTAGAACAAACTGCTATCATTCAGCGCAGTAAACAGCCAAGTAAAGAAGCCAAACTGCTGAAAGAACGATTGGAACAGAGCTTTCCTAAGCTGCAATTCCCTGTCATTCAATATGGCCCTGATTTGGCCACCCGCATTGGGCCCAATGCGGTTGGAATTGTAGTTTATGAAGGTATGAGTTTTTGATGTAAGAAAAAGATGCTATGCTCCCTAC
The DNA here is from genome assembly GCA_020634935.1 of Anaerolineales bacterium. Lineage (GTDB taxonomy): Bacteria > Chloroflexota > Anaerolineae > 4572-78 > J111 > JAGRBY01. The sequence goes on along the minus strand of JACKAT010000004.1, from coordinate 188,548 downwards.
ATTTGATAAACTGAGCCGGATGCTGACCCAAGAAAAGAGGCTGGGGTACAAAAACAAAGCGGTGATGGGTGGTCTCGAAAAATTGGCGCCCAACTGGTCCGAAGAAGCGTTACAAGAAGCCTCTACCGAAAACGAACGTCGTATCATAGAAGAAGTTGTGCAAGACTTAGGTCGCTACCCGGATATTGACGACCCTGATCGCCCTACCTTTATTCATCAAATTCTGGTCAAGCTTCACAAAGCCAACCAGGTAGGCGAGTCTGATTCATCTCCTGCGAAAAATAATACGCCCTCCGAGGAGGTGGCAAGCCAACCGGAGCCGGCAGAAGCGAAAGCTAAACCGCAGGCCAAACCAACGCCTCGCTCCGCTGCTCCTAAAAGAAATTCTCGGAGCGACGCAAAACCGACCAGTAGAAGCAACGGAGCTACTTCAACCTCAAATCGATCGCAAAACAGTGCTTCTGACCGAGATTTTACCAGTACCGGGCTGGACTCGCCTGTCACCAAGCTGCCAGGTATCAAAGACGGTATGGCTCGTAAGCTGGCTAATCTGGGTATCGTGTGCATTGAAGATTTTTTGAAACATTACCCGCGCCGATATGACGATTATCGGGCGTTGAAGCCGATCAACCAACTGCAATACAATGAAGATGTAACGATTATCGGGCAGGTGTGGGAAACACGTAAGCGGCAGACGCGTAATAATCGCTCGATGATCACGTCTATTTTGACTGACGGCACGGCGACGATCGAAGCGACATGGTTTAACCAACCTTGGCTGGAAAAAACGTTCAAGCCGGGCCTGGAATTGGTGCTTAGTGGTCGGGTAGAGCAGTATCTGGGCCGGCTGACGTTCCAATCACCGGAATGGGAAGAACTGGATAAAGATTTGGTCCATACCGGGCGGTTGGTGCCGGTTTATCCCTTAACCCAGGGGATTACTTCAAAGTGGCTGCGTAAACAGATTCGTGATGCGGTCAATTACTGGAGCCGGCGGCTGCCGGATTACCTGCCGGATGAGTCACGCAGCCGGTTGGAAATGCTATCCCTGGAGGAGGCCGTCCGCCAGATCCACTTTCCCGACGATTGGGAAACCTTGGAAGCGGCTCGACGCCGCTTGGCCTTTGATGAACTGTTGATGATTCAACTGGGGGTCCTGCGCCAGCGGATCGAATGGCGAACACAAGAGACCCAACCGATCGCCATTGAGCCGGAAACTGTAACCCGTATTCTCGAAACGCTCCCGTTCTCGTTGACCGGCGCTCAGAAGCGAACCATCGATGAGATCATCGCCGATTTGCAATTGAGCGTGCCGATGAGCCGGTTGCTGCAAGGTGATGTGGGGTCTGGTAAAACCGTGGTAGCACTGGTGACCATGATTTTGGCGGTACTGGATGGCGGGCAAGCGGCCATTCTGGCGCCTACGGAAATTTTGGCCGAACAGCATTATAAAGGCATGGGGCAGCTGTTGGAACCGATCGGCCAGGTGCTAGGCCGGTCGATTAACATTCAATTGCTAACCGGCAGTGTAACCGGGGCGCAACGCAACGAAGTCTTGGCCCAACTGGCTCAAGGGCAGATTGATATTCTGGTGGGGACACACGCGATTATCCAGAGCAATGTGGCGTTTAAAAATTTACGGTTAGCCATTATCGATGAGCAGCATCGCTTTGGCGTTGAGCAGCGCAGCGCCCTGCGCGATAAGGGGTTTAATCCCCACCTGCTGGTCATGACCGCTACGCCTATTCCACGAACGCTGGCGTTGACGCTGTACGGCGACCTTGATTTGTCAATTATCGATGAAATGCCCCCTGGCCGGCAGCCGATCAAAACTCGTTGGCTGACTCCTCAGGAACGGGAGCGAGCTTACAGCTTTATCCGCTCGCAAATTGAAAAAGGTCGGCAGGCTTTTATCATCTGTCCTCTGGTTGAGGAATCTGAAAAAACCGAGGCCAAATCGGCTATTGAAGAGCATGACCGCCTGCAAAAACAGGTTTTCCCTCGGCTCAAATTGGGCCTGCTGCATGGCCGGATGAAGGGGGCCGATAAAGAAAAGGTCATGAAGCAATTTAAGGATCTAAAATCGCACATTTTGGTTTCGACCTCTGTAGTGGAAGTGGGGATCGATGTGCCGAATGCGTCGGTGATGTTGGTGGAAGGAGCCAATCGTTTTGGCCTGGCTCAACTGCATCAATTTAGAGGCCGAGTCGGACGCGGCCAACACGATAGTTTCTGCCTGCTCCTGGCCGATAACGTAACCCCTGAAGTCAAGGAGCGGCTGCAGACCGTAGAAGGTACAACTAATGGCTTTGAACTGGCCGAGGCCGATTTGAAGATGCGGGGGCCAGGTGAATTTTTCGGAACACGCCAGAGCGGGTTGCCTGATCTGAAACTGGTCCAACTGACCGACGTTAAACTTTTGGAACTGGCTCGACAGGAAGCTCAAATTATTTTCAAGCAAGATGAAAAATTGGAGCAGCCTCAACACCGGCTGCTGGCTCGACAAGTTGAAAATTTTTGGAATAACAAGAGCGATTTAAGCTAATGACTGAGGCAATTTATCCGGCAACCTTTGATCCCATTACAAATGGGCACGTCGAAATCGCTGAGCGGGCAGCGCAGCTTTTTACCCGTTTAGTAGTTGGGGTTTACGACAAACCGCTCAAAAACTGGCTTTTTTCAATTGAAGATCGGCTGGAGATGACCCGGCAAGCTCTTGCGCATTTAGCGAATGTGCAGGTTGACCGCTACGGCGGCTTAACCGTTGATTTTGCCAAAGAAAGAAATATCAACTACATTGTCCGGGGGTTGCGGACTCTATCTGATTTTGAGTGGGAACTCCAGTTGGCCCAGGCCAATCAAGGGCTGGTACCTGACATCGAAACAGTCTGTCTGCTGGCCAGTCAAAAAAATTCCTTTTTAAGCTCAAGTTTGCTTAAAGAGATAGCCGTGAATGACGGTAAAATCGATCATCTTGCGCCGCCGATAGTGGTGGCAGCCCTGCACAAAAAGTTTGCGGGTTAAATGACTTGAATAAGTCAGGGCGCATTACTTGTAAGTCTGATTTCTAAATTTAAGGTGGGCGTTATGGATATTCTTCACCTGATCGACCGGCTTGAAACATTGATAACCGAAAGCTTTCATCTGCCGTTTACCTCAAACGTGGTCATTCAGGAAGACGCGTTTTTGGATATTATTGATCAAATGCGGGTGACCATTCCTGAAGAAGTCAAACTAGCCAAACGAACGGAAGCTGAACGCGAACGATTAATGCTCCAGGCTCAAGAAGAAGCGAATCGGTTGATTGATATGGCCCGTGAAAAAGCCAAATCAATGACCGATGAGCATGAGTTAATTGTATTTGCTAAAGAACGCGCTCAAGAAATTGAAGAAGATGCCCATCGTCAAGCCGAAGAGATTCTCAGTGACACGGATGAGTATATTATCGATCAGCTTAGCGAGTTGGAAGAGCAGTTAATGAAAACGCTCACTACAGTTCGCAATGGGTTGCGGCATGTGCGGTCAACGCAGTCCGATTTGGCCGATGCCTCAGTGGAGGCTCAGAATCGGGTTGAGGTCAGTTCTAAAGAATAGGCTAAGGTCATTTTGAAGTTTAATCGTTTTGTTTTACAATACATGACTTGTGTGTCAACTAAACTATGCCTACCAAACAAGATAGACACGGGTTGCAGTTTAACGTCTCGCAATTACTCAAGGAGCCAACCGGCGCAACCCGCCATTATGAAATTAATACGCAACCCATCGGCCAGCTCGATGAAGATGTGGCCGTTATCGCCCCGATTACGGGGCAAGTGAGATTTTTGCGGACGGGATCGGATATTTTGGTTCAAGGGGTTTTGCGGACAACAATTGAAAAAAGCTGTGGTCGTTGTCTAGAACCCTTTGCCGCTCCGGTGACGGTGGAGCTTGAGGAACAATTTTTCCCGACGATTGATATTGTAACCGGCGTTGGGGTAGAATCTCCCGAAGACGCTGATGAGGCCAATCGGATCGATGCTCAACATACGTTAGATTTAACTGAAGTTGTGCGTCAGGACCTGTTGTTGGAGAGCGAAAGTAGTCGCTATTGCCAGCCGGATTGTAAAGGAATTTGCCTGCAATGCGGCCAAAATCTCAATGTGGCTCAGTGTAACTGTCGTCACGATACCGTCGATTTACGTTGGGCCGGTTTGTCAGAGAAATTAGAACTTGAAGATAATTCATAGGCTGCTTTACCACTCCCGTCAGGAGTGGTTGTCCAAACGGCCTTAAAGAAAGGATAAAATATCATGGGTGCACTCCCTAAACGAAAAGTTTCCAGAGTCCGGCGTGATCGCCGGCGAGCGCACTATTTACGGCTGAATGTGCCAAAAATGGTGCATTGTCCTACCTGTAACGTGCTGCATCTATCGCATCATGTTTGCCGTAACTGTGGTACCTATAACGGTGTTCAGGTACTAAAGGTAGAGGCCGAAGCTCCGACCGCTCGCTAAATAATCATTCTAGAGGAGGAATAGCGGCCGTATCCGTGTCATTTGGCAATGGTACGGCTCTTATTTTGTCTTATGACAGTAGAGAAAACAGCGTTCATGTTTCCCGGACAAGGCTCTCAGGAAGTGGGCATGGGTCAGGCTGTGGCTGAAGTCTCTGCCGCGGCCCAGGCTATCTTCAAACGAGCCGATGAGATCCTCGATTTTCCGTTAAGCCGGCTTTGTTTTGAGGGTCCCGAGGATGAGTTAAATGATACCTATAACACTCAGCCAGCGCTATTTACAACCAGCATCGCTATTTTGGAAGCGCTGCGCGAAGCCGGGTACTCGGTTAGTCCGGCTTACGTCGCCGGACACAGCCTGGGCGAGTATTCCGCTTATGTCGCCGCCGGTGTTTTGAGCTTTGAAGACGGTTTGCGATTGGTCCGAGAACGGGGCCGTCTTATGAAAAAAGCAGGCGAGATAAATCCCGGCGGCATGGCGGCTATTCTGAAACTGGATGATGAGACGGTGGCTCAGATCTGCCAAACGGTAACTGCCGACGGCTATGGTAGTCTGCAAGTTGCCAACTATAATTCGCCCGGCCAGTTGGTTATCTCCGGCCACGATCAAGCGGTGGACAAAGGCATCGAGTTGGCTTTGGCGGCTAAGGCTCGCAAAGCGGTCAAGTTGTCTGTAAGTATCGCCGCTCACTCCGAGCTGATGCGGGTAGTGGCCGACTCATTCCGAGCGGCGATCGATCAAACACCCCTCAACTTGCCAGAAATGCCAATTATCGCTAACATAAGCGCCGCGCCCTTAGAATCAATTGAGGCGATACAGGAAGAGATGGAGGGTCAGTTAACGTCCTCTGTGCGTTGGTCTGAAACCGTCCAATGGATGATTGATAACGGTGTGAGAAATTTTGTGGAAATCGGCCCCAAAGATGTCCTTAAAGGGATTGTCCGCCGCGTCGATAAGTCGGTTAGCGCCGTAACCATTGGAACTCCGGACGATATCAAGTCCCTAATCTAAAGGCTTATGTTTAATTTAACGGATAAAGTTGCGGTTATTACCGGCAGTTCCAGAGGAATCGGCGCGGGTATCGCCAAACTGCTAGCCAGCCAAGGCGCCAAGGTTGTGGTCAATCATCGCAACAGCCCTGACGGCGCGGACGAGGTGGTGGCAGCTATCAAAGAGGCTGGCGGTGAAGCGGTAGCCATCCAGGCCGATGTTAGCGACAGCAGTCAGGCTCAAGCCTTTATAAAATCGGCTATTGACACCTTCGGCCAAATCGATATACTGGTTAATAACGCTGGTACTACTCGTGACAAACTCATTATGACAATGAAAGATGAAGATTGGGATGTTGTGCTCAATGCTAATCTTTCCAGTGTCTACTATTGTTCGAAAGCGGTCGTCCGGCCGATGATGAAAAAGCGGGGCGGACGGATTATTAACATCACTTCGGTGGTGGGTTTAACCGGACAGGCGGGGCAAACCAATTATGCCGCTTCTAAAGCCGGAATTATTGGGTTTACTAAATCACTGGCTAAAGAAGTAGGGTCGCGTAATATTACGGTTAACGCTGTCGCCCCGGGATTTATTCCAACCGCGTTAACCGACGTGCTGCCAGAGCAGCACATCCAGGCCATTATTGAAACTACGCCGGTTGGGCGGTTGGGAACGATTGAGGAAGTCGCAGCAGCGGTGCTGTTTCTGGCTTCTGATGAAGCGGCCTTTATAACCGGCCAGGTATTATCTGTTGATGGCGGTCTTGTAATGCAGTAAAGGGTTGATTACCCTTATACTCTGCTTCCGGCAATTTGCAATATCATTGACGCGATTTGTTTCGCGCCTGGTGTGAACATTTACATCTACCATACGTAGTGCCTAACTAAATCATAGCAATTTAGAGGAAGTTAACTTATGAAAGTTCGACGACGCGCACGTGCAGCAGTGTTACAAGCTCTCTACGAGCTGGATTTTACAACCCATGATCCTCAAACTGCTATAGAGGCCAGGTTCGAAGATCGGCCTTTGCCCGATGCAGCCCAAAAATTTGCTCAAACACTTGTTATGGGTGTGCAAACATATCGAACTTATTTGGACAGTGTGGTAGGTGAATTGGCGCCGGAATGGCCCATCTCGCAGATTGCAGCGGTTGATCGCAATGTGCTGCGGATCGCCATTTACGAGTTACTCTTTGAGCCTGATATTCCGCCCAAAGTAGCCATCAATGAAGCCGTTGAATTAGCCAAAATGTTTGGTGGCGAAAGCTCACCGCGTTTTGTCAATGGAGTTCTGGGGAGTTTGGTGTCGAAAGATCGGGTTAAAATCCGTCAATCTTTAAATGTACCTGCTTAAGTTTATCTCCGCTCAAATAGATAGTTTTCCTCTTTATCTTGCCCTCCAGCAGGCGCCGACAAATTAACCCTGGACCCGATGTTTTAGCAGAAGCAGCGAACTTGCTCTACAACTATGGATATATTAGGTGTTGGTTTTCCCGAGTTAATGTTTATTCTGGTTATCGCCTTGATGGTCTTTGGTCCTCGGCGGTTGCCTGAAATTGCAGGTAAGTTGGGCCGTTATGTGGCTCAACTTCGTAGCTTGTCCGACGGTTTGATGGCGGAGTGGCAGCGGGAGATTAACGCCGCCGCTCAACTTGAAGAGTTGGAAAAAGCCCGCCAAGATATCCAAGAGATTAAAAAAGATTTTAGCAAAACCAGTTCGGAACTGCGTCAGGTTCGAAAAGATATCGATCAGGAAGCCAAATCAATCGTCCCGCCGATCCAGCCTCGGACCGGCCCATCTACTGCTTCAGTTTCTCCCCCATTAGCCTCCGAGCCGGAGCCGTCATCCTCACCGGCTGAGGGTAATCAGCCCGATGAGACCGAAACCTCAGCGGAAGCGCCGGCTGTCGAACTACCCCAACAAAACCCGGAAAACTCAATTGCTACTACCCAAGGTGACGCTTTTGCCCCGTCCCAACAAACGCCGCCTTCAACTAATGGTTCGGCATCGATCATTCCGCCCAAATCTCAAGAGGTGTTAGGTGACTAATAAGTCATCCTCGCTCGATGAACAGGTTGAACGCCTGGCCGGTCAGATGACCTTGCTGGAGCATTTGGAAGAACTACGCGACCGATTAGTTAAATCGGCTATTGTAGTTGGCGCAACCACGATTATCGCAGCTATTTTTACCCCTCAAATTTTAGAACTGCTGATCTCGCCCTATGGCCAGCGGTTGCAAATTATCAGCCCCACCGAAGGAATTACCGTTTATTTTCGCGTGGCCCTTACGGCCGGGTTGATTATAGCCATGCCTTTCCTGGTTTATCAATTACTTATGTTTATTCTACCCGGTTTAGAAAGCAACGAAAAACAGTATGTGATTTGGGGGGTGCCATCGGCGACCGCGCTTTTTTTAGTGGGAGTGGCTTTTGCCTGGTATATTTTAATTCCGGCTGCTATCGGCTTTTTGAGTGGCTTTCTTCCCGAAATCTTCTCGACTGAGTGGCGATCTAAAGAATACATTCCTTTTGTGACCTCGCTCGTCTTTTGGATTGGGCTGGCTTTTGAAACGCCGTTGATTATTTTTATTATGTCGAAATTAAAACTGGTGACGCCTCAGTTTCTTATCAAGCAGTGGCGTTTTGCGGTGATCATTATTGCCATCGCGGCGGCGATGATTACCCCCACACCCGATCCCTTCAATATGGGCTTAGTGATGCTGCCCTTATTTGGCTTATACGCCTTTAGTATCCTGCTATCGTATTTGGCCTAGCCGCTGATATTGATTCATTATGGCGTCTCAAGATCAACTAATTTACCACCTAGTGCCGCAAAGTTATTATCAGGCTCAGCCACATGACCAACCTTACTTACCCGGTTTGTTTGAACAGGAAGGGTTTATCCACTGCACCGCCGGAATTGAGATGCTGCTGCAAGTGGCCAATGCCTTTTTTGCTGATTTGCCGGAATCCCTGTTGGTCCTGGAAATCGATCCGGATCAGCTGTTCGCTCCGCTTAAATTCGAACCGCCCGCTTCACCCAAGTCGATTGAAAGCGATTTTACCCCCGAACCTGATCGATTGTTTCCCCACATCTACGGCCCGCTCAACCGGGAAGCGATTAAGCATACCTTCACCTTACAGCGTAATCGAGCCGGTCAGTGGCAGATGCCGTAAGCTGTGGTAATATCCTAAACTGCTAAAAATTAATCGCGAATTGCTCCGAAATATCAAAATTTAGGGAAAATTGGAGCCATTCGTGGCAGAAAATATTGGACAGGGTAAGTCCTGTAATTTATGGAGAATTAACTGATGACTAGCGCCTCAACATCCTCAACTATTACCGCCGTGCGCCTTCATGGACCGCGTGATCTACGGGTGGATCAAGTTCCCCATCCCGGCCCGCCCAGCCCCGGCGAGGTACTGCTGCGCGTGACCGCGGTCGGTATCTGCGGCAGCGATTTGCATAGCTATAAAGATGGCCGTATTGGTGATAACGTGCTCGAGGCGCCGCTGATCCTGGGACATGAATTTGCCGGTATTGTCGAAGCGATTAGCGACGATCCGATGGGCGGCGACTTTAAGCCGCTGGAACCGGGGATGCGGGTCGCGGTCGATCCGGCCCAGCCGTGCTGGCGCTGCGAAATGTGCGAACAGGGTCATCCCAACCTGTGCCACCATCTCCATTTTTGCGGCTCATACCCCGATGACGGCAGCCTGGTGCAGTGGATGCACATGCCCGCTCGCACCTGTTTTCCCGTGCCTGATAGTATCGATGATGCGGGCGCTGCTCTGCTGGAGCCGTTAGGTATCGCTGTACATGCCGTTGATCTGGCCAAACTCAAAGTGGCTAACAGTGTGGCGATTTTGGGAGCCGGTTGTATCGGGCTGAGTATTTTGCAGATGGTCAAACTTTCCGGCGCGCAGCCCATTTTTATCAGCGACAAATTTCCCTGGCGGTTAAAAGTTGCCGAAGAACTGGGTGGCATTCCCATCAACTGCGATGAGGTCGATCCGGTCCAGGCGGTGGTAAAAGCCACCGGCGGCCACGGCGTAGATGTAGCCATTGAGGCCGCTTGGGCCGATCACTCAGTTCAGCAAAGCGCGGACATGATCCGGCTGGGAGGACGGCTGGTCATCGTGGGGATTTCTGAAGATGACCGATTGGTGATGAAACACTCCACCGTGCGCCGAAAAGGGTTAACCATTCGCATCGCTCGACGGATGAAGCATACCTATCCCCGTTCAATCCAATTGTTGAGCAGCGGGGCGCTCGATCTAAATCGCTTGATTAGCCATCGTTTTCCACTGGAGCAAACCCCGGAGGCTTTTGCGCTTAATACGGCGTATGAAGATAACGTAGTTAAGATTATGATCGATGTAAAGTAAGGGGATCAGGGGCAATCTAGCTCAGTTGCCTAGCGCAGCACAAACCCGCGTTTTAACGGATCAGTGGGATCGATTAAAAATTCATGGCGGCCGGTGATGTGAGCCGTACCTTCAATTTCAGGGATGACGGCAGGGTAGGGGCCGAACGTTGTCGTTTCGACCACCCGGCCGGTGAAGCGGCTACCGATGATGCTCTCGATAATCAACGGTTCATTAAGACCAACCTCACCTTTAGCGTAGTGGATGGCCATCCGGCCGCTAACGCCGGTGCCGGTAGGGCTGCGATCAACTTCACCTTCGGCAAAAACACAGACGTTGCGGCTGTGGGCGTCGTCGCTGAGCGGGGCATCGATAAAGATGGTTCCGTATAAAAAGCTTAAATCGTCTTCAAACGGATGGGGTATCGGGCGCTGGGCCATCACCGCTTGTTTGATAGCCCGCCCTTTTTTAATAAGCTCCTGAAAATTTTCGGGGGTACAGGTTAGCCCCACTGCCTCGGCCTGAACGTAGGCATAGAACGCCCCGCCAAAAGCCAAGTCGTAAGGCACTAAGCCGATACCCGGCACTTCGACCGACTCATCCAGAGCCACTACAAACGAAGGTACATTGTGAAAATAGACCTCGGTAATCTGGCCGGCCGATACGCGTGCGTGGGCGGTGACCAGCCCGGCCGGCGTATCGATTTTGACGGTGCTCTGCGGCGCGATTAACGGCAGATAGCCCGTTTCCAAGACCAGTTTGGTCACAGCGATGATGCCATGACCGCACATGGTGCTGTAGCCCTCGTTGTGCATAAATAGAACCCCCACGTCGGCTTCGGCTGTCACCGGCGGTATAACCAGGCAGCCATACATGTCGGCGTGGCCGCGTGGCTCCCACATGAGGGCCGTGCGTAGATGATCGAGCTGATCTTTGGCGTAGCGTCGTTTTTCTAAAATGGTGCCGCCCGGCATATCCGGCCAGCCGTCGATGATGACGCGCAAGGGTTCACCGGCGGTGTGCAGATCAATGGTGGTGATTCTGAGCCAATCTTGGGGAGCAGTCCAATTTTTCATCATAGCGTTTATAGCATTCATACCGTTTATGGAGTTTTGAGGTTTTAGAGGTGTAGATTTAAGGGATTTGGGTTGATTTCCTTAAGTAAGCTAACCGACGGTGGGCCGAGTCAAGGGTAAAACCACATGGAAGTGACTACCAGGGTAAGTTACTTCATCGAATTTTTCACTCTCGACCCATACATGGCCACCGTGGGCTTGGATGATGCCGCGTACAATGGCTAAGCCTAAGCCGGGGCCGCCGCCTTTGAATTTAGTCTGGCCCGATGAGTGCAAGGCTACCTCTCCGGTTTGGTAAAACTTTTCAAAGATTTGGTCGTGGTGTTCCGGATCGATGCCGATGCCGGTGTCGCTGACGACAATTTCAACGGCGGGCTGGCTGTTCCACTCGATAGGGCAGCCGTTGATGGTGATAACTCCCCCATCAGGTGTATATTTTATGGCATTGATCAATAAATTGTAAAAAACTTTGTCGAGCAGCACCGGATCGGCTTGGATCGGTGGTAAGGATTTAAGATGGGCAAGGCCAACCGTTAAGTTGCGCTCTTGTAAGATTTGGGTAAATTGCTGTCGGATTTGCTTGATTATTTCATCTAGATCGATCGGCTCAGACTGTAACCGCAATACTTCAGCATCAATACGAGCGACATCGAGCATAGTGTTAACTACTTGATGGAGCCTATTGACCCCGGCCAGAATGCCGTTGAGTAGTTCCTTGGCTTTAGCATCGTGACTGATTGTGGGCCGGATGTTAAGCATTTGGCTGTAGCCTTTTATAACTGCCAGCGGTGTGCGAAGTTCGTGCGAAGTAACATTGATAAAGTCGGTTTTGGTCCGGTCCAAACGCTCTAAGATTTGATAGGCTTTGTTTAGTTCCTCCGTCCGCTGAGCCACTTTCATTTCGAGATCTTCGTTAAGTTGGCTGATCTCATCATACAGGCTGGCATTTTCCAGAACAATAGCCGCCTGTCCGGCAAAAGCCAGCACTATCGTGGCATCATCAAGGCTAAAGGCGCTGGCCTCACGGCGTGTCAGCGAAATCATGCCGATGACCTTCCCTTTGGCGATCAAAGGAACACCTACCCAAGAGTGATTGATCGGCAGCCAGTCGAGTTGGCGCCAGCCTGAGTCTTGGGTAACATCATTCAGTAAGAGGGGACGGCGCGATTCAGAGATGCGTTGGAAGATATCGCCGGAATGGATGGAAATAGGTAAAGTTGCTTTTTCATTGTCGGGAAACCCGCGCTGCGCCATGCTGTGAAGCGCGTCGCCGCGTTGCAGCAAGACTAACCCTCGCTCATAGGGCACAACTTTGGCTAATTCCTCCAGAATGCGGCCGGGAACTTGTTTCATATCCAGGGTGCTGGATAACACCCGACCCGTATGCTCCAGCGACTCGGCCAGCCGCCGCCGTCGCCGCTCGACCTTGTAGAATTCGGCGTTGCGAATAGCAATGGCAATCTGATCGGCTAGCGTTTGCAGCACCAATATATCTTCCTCTAAAAATTCGGCGGTGTGGTCACTCAAGATATCCAGCGCGCCGATGCTCTCATTCATCACCCGCAAAGGCAGCGTCAACTCCGATTTTGCCAGCAGGAGTGTATCGGCTGCCAGCAATTTTGAAGGTTCGGCTGTGTTATTGGTTAGATAATTCCGGCCGTTATGCCCGACCCAGACCACGGCGTAGTTCGTATTGGTAATGGGTAGCTGAAACCCTAACGGGGGCAGCCGGTGTTCATCACTGCCCGCTCTGGCTCGCAGTACAATGGCTCCTTGCTGCTCTTCTATGATCCAGATGCCCACAAAATAGTAACTGAATTTAGATTGGATCAGTTCCACCACTCTGACCATTAATTCGTCCAGATCAAGGATAGAGGTAACCTGCTGCCCCAACTGGCTGCTAGTTTCAAGCTGAATACTACGCTTGACCAAGTTGGTGTTCATCCGCTGCAGCATATTCGCCTGATCTTGCAGGTTATACGTCAGGTCGCGGATGCTCAAATGGGTTTTGACTCGAGCTAACATTTCCCCATATTGGATCGGTTTGGTAATATAATCGACGCCGCCCACTTGAAACCCTTTGACTTTATGGCTCGCTTCGGCCAGTGCCGTCATGAAAATGACAGGAATATCTTTAGTCTGACGGTTACTTTTTAATTGGCGGCATGTTTCAAAACCGTCCATGCCCGGCATTAACACATCGAGTAAAATAATATCCGGATGGTCCTCCTGCGCCTTTTGCAACGCGCTTTCACCATTATGGGCTTCCAAAATATCGAACCCACGACCCCTGAGATAAGATAACACCTCGGAATTATCCTCATTATCATCAACAACCAAAATGGTGTGCCGGTTTTTTTTCACCTGGGAGGTAACCATTGTATCTTTTAATGTTGTTGTCATTCAAGCTGCTCCATAGACATCCGGCGGCAAATCAAAAATGATACCGATACCCTTATCCTCTCCCCTAGGTCTGGTTTCGGCGGTAGATCGAGCAGGGAGTGACAGTGAACTCATTCCTGGCCGGATCGATTAACTAATAATCCATATTCATTATATCATTTTCCCGGATACAAAGGATATATCAATTTTCTAGTGAATAGGTACTAACCGGACGTGAAAAAAAGATTCCGGCAAAGTCAGGAAACAGGTTGGTGAATGGATTAGCTAGATAGTAAGCTGGTTAAATATTTTCCATATTAACCAATTGAGCGACCAACTAACTTATTAACCAACCAACCAACCAACTATCTGTCTATCTATCTACAACGTTATGATTTCATTTTGGCAATGAATTGGTTAAGCGCCGCTTCACGCCCAATTTTTTCTTTTTCGGCGGTGGAAATGGCGGGTTCATCATTAACTATGGTGACGGGAATGGTCGGATCATCCACAAAACGCACGGTATTTTTTAACTCCGGCGTTATTCGAAAGCCCAGAGAAACGCTGCTGCCAATTTGGGGCGACAAGGCCAGGGGGCGAGCCAGTCCAAAAGAGAGAATACGCTCGTGAGAGTGAACGAAATTATCTATCTGAATACCCCCCCAAGGCCGGTTGTCGAACTGCTCAGCTCCCGCAGCGGTGGCCATTTCTTTGAGCAAGCGGACACCCAGTAGATGATCGTAACCCTGCTCACTAACTTCATTGTTCTGTGGCAACAGCCAGGCGCTCATATTTAAATGTTTGACTAATTTATAGGCGTTGTTGGTGCCGTTGAATCGCAAGAAATGGAGGCGAACGCCGCAAAACTGGGGGATGAGTTCGCTCAGGCGATAAAAAAGCATTTCCGGCGAAACGTCATATTTTTCAAGCATTCGGATCAACGGTTCGTTACTCCAGCTTTGCCGTGCAAAGCAAGCCCAGATATCAGCCAAAATGGCAGATTGGGGCATGAGCAACCCTCCGGCAAAATAAGAGGCTTTGAAGTCATTGAGTACTTGCTGAAAGGACTCAACCCGATCCGGGGCCGAGGTGTTACCTCGTTCCTCGAGCTTTAAGTATTGATAGCCTAGCTCTCGCGCCAGAAGAAATTTGATTTGGCTGGGACGCAGGGCCGCATTGAGCAGTAATTTGGGATTTCTACCGTCGATATAAACCGAGCGATAAGTTGACAAGAGGGGTTGGTTGATCAGCTCAGTTGTATTTAACTCATAGCCAAATTTTTGACAGATAATTTCTTCTAAGCGACGCTGAGACAACGGAGGGGTGACTTCAAGATTGAATTGGTTGGCAAATCGATCAACCGCATCTTCTATATCTTGGAAATAGTTTTCGTGTAGCTCTTGATAGGAGCGCAAGGCGGCTCGTAGAAAGTGTTCCTCCTTAATATTGTGCTGCCGGACAATATCTAATATCGCGTGGGCCAACGCGCTCGCCTTATCCGGTATGCGGGTAAAAATGCTGACGATGTTATTAGTGTCTAACCCAAACTCTTCAAAAGGAAACTCGCCCAGGATAGGCGATGAGAGAATAGTTTCCAAATGGGTCAAGGAAGGGGACAGCTTGATAGACACCAAATTATCGTAATCCTGCTCCAAAACATCGGCCATCTTCATGATTTTATCGTTTTTAGGGTATTTGCGACCTTTTTCAATCTCGGTAATATAGGAGGGAGACAAATCACAGCGGTTAGCAAATTCGGATAAACTCAAATTAGCCTCGATCCGAGATTGGCGAATTTTCATTCCAAAAATTATATTGATCAGCTCTGTTTTCATGGATTAGCCTATTTCTGGGCAGATTTACCGCGCGGCCCCAATGGTAAATAATTTTAACAACACGCTTGACAAGCATCTCTTTTTGTGTTAATATTAGCGAAAATTCGCTGGCAGCAATTTTTTTCAATTAGCTATATTTTACTAGCGTCATTATAGCACAATAAAGTCGATAAGGAAATGTGAATTTTCCAACGGCGAAAAATTAGATATCAATATCTAGTTGAGCTAAATAACGGTTCAGCTAAGGATTTTTATTAAAAGATCAAATCTACATGGGGGTAATCACATGACCGATAGACAACAACAAATAAAAATGCTTGAAGAAGCTTGGGCTACCGAGCCGCGCTGGCAAGGCATTGAGCGCACCTACAGTGCCGAAGATGTCGTAAATTTGCGAGGCTCGGTTCAAATTGAATATACGTTGGCCCAATTAGGGGCGGGCCGTCTGTGGGATCTGCTTCATTCGGAAGATTATGTTAATGCTTTAGGGGCGCTGACCGGCAATCAGGCCATGCAAATGGTCAAAGCAGGCTTAAAAGCCATCTATCTCAGTGGTTGGCAAGTAGCCGCCGACGCCAATGTGGCCGGCCAAATGTACCCCGATCAAAGCCTCTACCCGGCCAACAGCGCCCCGCAGTTAGTAAAGCGAATTAACCAAACCCTTCAGCGCGCCGACCAGATTCACCACTCCGAAGGTAAAGATGATACCTACTGGTTTGCCCCCATTGTCGCCGATGCCGAAGCCGGTTTTGGTGGCCCGCTCAACGCCTTTGAACTGATGAAAGCCATGATCGAAGCCGGGGCTGCCGGGGTTCACTTTGAAGACCAATTAGCCTCTGAAAAGAAATGCGGTCATATGGGGGGCAAAGTTTTGGTTCCCACCAGCCAATTTATCAACATTCTTAACGCGGCTCGCCTGGCTGCCGATATCATGGGGGTCCCCACCCTCCTGGTGGCCCGCACCGACGCCGACAGCGCCAAACTTTTGACCAGCGATGTTGATCCGCGTGATCAACCGTTTATTCATGGTAGCCGCACTTCTGAAGGTTTCTTCAATGTTAAAGCCGGGGTGGAGGCCGCCATTGCCCGTGGTCTGGCTTACGCCCCTTACGCCGATTTAATTTGGTGCGAAACCTCAACGCCTAACCTTGAAGATGCCCGTAAATTTGCCGAAGGTATCCACGCTCAGTTCCCTGGCAAGATGCTGGCATACAACTGCTCGCCCTCGTTTAACTGGAGCCGCCACCTGGATGAAGCAACCATCGCTAAATTCCAGCGAGAACTGGGGGCGATGGGCTACAAATTCCAATTCATTACCCTGGCCGGGTTCCATGCGTTGAACATGTCTATGTTTGAACTGGCCACCGGTTATCGTGACCGTGGGATGTCGGCTTATGTTGAACTACAAACGAAAGAGTTTGATAGCGAAGTCATAGGCTACACGGCGGTGAAACACCAACGTGAAGTGGGTACTGGCTACTTTGATATGGTCAAAGACGCCATCACCGCCGGCCAGTCCTCCACGACAGCCTTGTCTGGTTCAACCGAAGAAGCGCAGTTTGAAGAGCATCAGGCCATGCCTGTCTAATTGTTGTGACATTAAACTATAAAAAAGCTGGGGAAATTTCCCCAGCTTTTTTGTTTTAATCAAAATAGCTATAATCTTAACCCGGCTACAAAGTTACCGACTCCGCCACTTGGGCCATCTGGCGAACCAGATCATAATCTTGGTCATACACCTGCGCGATGCGTCTGATTTGTCCGCCGGCCAGAATGGCCTGTCCAATCGGCGCCAGGTGCATGGCCAGTATCGCTTCTTTAATGGCATCGCGAATGTCCTCATGGATGGCTTTGGAAATAACCCAAGGGGGCATCGGACTAGGCCCCAGCCGCTCTACTATTCGCAGATCGCGACTGATTTCCGGATGAAGTATCATCTCGGTCTCCAGGACTATACTATCGATGGCTGAGGCATCGACCTTGCGATCAAGCACCATGCTAAGCGAGGCTTGATGCGCCCCCGATTGAATAGTTTGGCTAAAATAGCCTGAGGCAAATCCTAAATTGGCCAGATGATAGCACGTCATATTATAGCCCGATTGGGAGTTAATCTCATTAAAGGCCCAGGTAGCTCCCTGTAAATCGGCAAACGAATAGAAATTACTGTCTCGGTGGACGACCACATCGGAAAAATAAATCGGTTGATTTTGGTAGCGCGGCTTTTGCATAACCGGGGCGCCTAACAGGTCAAGTTTAGCCTGTTTTCGATCAACCCTTTGTACATAAGGTAAACCGCAGATCCAACCGCCGGAAATTTCTCCGCCATCAAATTGTCGATATCGTTCGCTGTACGAGATATCATTAACAAACGTCATTTGAATATCAAGCTGCTGGGCAATATGGCTGACGATTGCCTGGCAAACCGGATCGGTGTTGGGGGCTAGAAATGATGTAAATTTAATCAATTGAACGTTTTGTCCTCCTTGACATAGTTTTTGGTTAAGCTTGCGGTGAGCGCGGGCCGCTGAACCAAGTGGGCCGGCTGCCCATCAGACCACCTAGATGAGAAACATCATTGAGCAGGATCATACGGTAATTGTATTCAATCTCCTCTCCCTGTTCAATAAACCCCAGCATGCGGAATGCTTCCTGATCATCGTCTAACGCCGGCAAAATTTTGGCCTGGAGTTGAACCAGGTTGACCGAGGCATTGTCAAAGGCAAATGTGCGCCAGCCGCGTTCATGGATACCTAGCCAGGACCGAATGCATGTATTCATCGCGCCGCCGTGCATTACCACGGCTATAGCGGCTTCTTCAGCCAAGCCGTTGATGATGTCTGTCATCGCTGCCCGGATGCGCTGCTCAAAGGTCCGCTCGCCTTCCTCACCAGGCAGCGGATCCCAGAACTCATTTAGCTGCCAGGCCGCCCAAACGGATGGAAACTGCGCTTTTATTTCGGCTTTGGTCAGCCCTTCAATTGGGCCAAAGTTATACTCTTTAAGCCGATCATCATACCGGATGGGCAACCCCAAAACCGCACCGATGATCTCAGCTGTGGTGGCGGCTCGAGACAGGGGGCTGGTAATAATCTCCCGAATAGCGGTCTCCTCGGCCAGCCGTTCAGCCAGCCGGGCGGCTTGCCGCCGGCCTCGATTGGTTAGGGGGAAATCCTGCCACCCCTGAATGCGCCCTTCTAAGTTTCCCTCAGACTCGCCATGTCTAATTAACCAGATATATTTGCTCATATGTAGCCTCTGCCCTGAGATTTTATCCGGTTAGTGAACCGTCGAACTGTGCGATTGGGCTTGATAACAGTCCAAACAAATTCGAATGTTTTGGGTTATATCATGGTAATGTTCGGGCGGGTAGAGGGCCTGGCACACATCACAAATTTTGGGTTTGAACATACCATAGGGGGTATCAGAAAAACATTGTTCATAATTGAGACAGGCCCTAATCTCGTTCTCGATCAGATGGGCTGGCCGATAATTACCGGCGACGATGGCTTCTAAATTTCGCTCAAAGCAAGTGTGACAAATACGGTAATGACCGGATATGTTGTGAAAATGGTTCATTGTGATCAAAACACCGCACTGGTTACATTCCGGGCGTTCTTTAAGCCAAAAATTCAAGCATTTAGTTGATCGATCACAAATGTTATTTAACATGATAGTAATACCTTTCTCCTCTTTGAGTCAGTTTTGCTTAGCCAGCCGCCCATTTGGTCGATTCAGGCTGCTGCTGTTAATGGTTGGTTGCTTCCCGTTCAAACGGGGATTAGACGATAGGCTGATCTATTCATTGCATTTATTTATTGCGTAATGACCAGCCGGACGTTTTCACCAAAGCGATTAGCCCGCCCCAGACCGCACCCATGAGGATGGCTGATGATGGCTTGATGTCATTGTCGGCCAGGCCAATAATCGCCCCTGCAATTGCACCGATGACCGCCCAAACGGTTATATCGACGCCCTTAGACCGCGGCCAGTCCTGACGAATAAGGTAGCTCAAAATCAAAATTGTGGCAATTCCTGCTGCCGAACCACTTAGAATATATAACGTTTCCCAATCCAATACAAACATGATGTAAGATCTTATTTAACCCCGTTCAACTCCTCAGCATAGGTTATGGCTTCGCGTTCAATAGTTACCATCCACAAGTACCAACCAACGGGTAACGTAAGCTTGAGGCCGTTGGGTAGCCGCCACTCGTGTTTTTGGGTCTTTTGCAGCGTGTCAGGTGACAGTAAGGTGGGTTGAGTAAAAAGCGTGTGCAGAGCCGTAGCTGTGTGCAGGGCCAATTCACGAATTTCAGCCCAAGAACTGGAGAGGTATTTTTGGTGAAGATACAGCTTAAAATCGGCTTCATCATTAAAACCGCGCGGTTGGTTATTATCGTCCACATAACCGCTCAGGGTCATGATTTGAGGCCACTGAACCCCACAAATCATTTCTCCGGCAGCGATAATGGTAAAGCGCTCCCATTCAGCCACCTCGGCTATAATCTGGCCAATTGGCTGCTCATTCGAGCCTACCTGGCCGGCATCCGACGCATC
Organism: Anaerolineales bacterium; assembly: GCA_020634935.1. GTDB lineage: Bacteria > Chloroflexota > Anaerolineae > 4572-78 > J111 > JAGRBY01. The sequence goes on along the minus strand of JACKAT010000004.1, from coordinate 168,848 downwards.
TAACGACCGAATAATATCCAAATAGCGCAAGACCAGATCGGTATGAAATCTTCCTAAACGCGCATAGCGATCATAAGGCGATAAGGCCGCAAGTTTGGCAATTTGCTGGTAAAAGTAATCGGAATTTGTCATCTATGTCTCCACGGCTATTTCTGGCTAATCTATTGATTTGAATGGACTTTTACTTGACCCACTCTGGAAATCATGTTAGACTAGCCTCTGCTATCATGGTACCCATGATTAAAGAGAGATACAAGCTGCCCGGCGTTAGATGTTAATTTCTGTCCGGTTGTTTCCTCTTAAACAGACGGCCACTATTCAAGAATAATATTCCAAGAATATCATAATCAAATCATTTTTCCATAGATTGCTCAACCATGTTGGACAGCAGTGAGGCTATTTTAGAAGCAACATTTACACGAGTGCATATAGCCATTTACTTCATGGCCACGGTTACATTTTTTACCGGTGGTCATTTTGATTCTCACCTGCTATTCAATACCCTCAATTCAACCCAATTCAAATCAAAAAAACATCTAGCTTCAGCTCTAAGTAGTGTCACTTTTTGAGAGAGGACAAGACCTTGTCTAACGCCGAATATCTTTCAGAAGACGATCTGGACAAATATGAACAGTACGCCGACCGATTTGATCCCTTAAGGAATGATCGCCAGGCCCGGCGCAAACGTAAAGCTAAAGTCAAGTATAAGCCCAAACGCACCCAAAACCAGATCATTGCCGAAATCGCCGATACAACCACCATCGAAGGCGAATTTTCTCCCACCTACCAGCCCGCTCGCTACGAGGCCGGCTGGCTGCTTGATTCGATCCGGCCGTTCTACGACGAAGAGTTGATTACCGATGTTTTGTCTCAGGTTAAAGGGGGTAAAGAGGCCAGCGTCTATCGCTGCCAGGCCCATCCGGGTACCGGGCAAACCCTGCTAGCCGCCAAAGTTTACCGCCCCCGCCAGTTTCGCCATCTCCGGAACGATAAAATGTACCGCGAAGGCCGCTCGATATTGACCTCGGAGGCGCGGCTGGTAAAAACCACCGACCATCGGATAATGCGAGCCTTGGGTAAGAAAACCGAATTTGGCAGCAAAGTTGAACACACCTCTTGGCTAATGTACGAGTACACCACCCTGCAAATTCTATTCGAAGCCGGCGGCGCTGTTCCGCAGCCTCTGGCCGCCGGGGAAAACGCCATCTTAATGGCGTTTGTGGGCGATGCCCAACTTGCGGCGCCAACTTTAAACGAAATTACCCTGGAACCCGGTTTGGCCAGATTGCTATTTGCTGAAGTGCTTCGTAATATCGATCTTATGCTCCAACACCAATTGATCCACGGTGATTTATCGGCTTACAATATTCTTTACTGGGACGGCAACATTACTATTATTGATTTTCCTCAAGTCGTTAACAGTCAAACCAATCCAAAAGCCCGCTTTATTCTGGAACGAGACATTATCCGTATTTGTGACTATTTTACCCAACAAGGCGTCAAGTGTAATCCGATGGCGATTGTTAACGACTTTTGGCAGCGCTATCTGGCCCTCAACCCCCAAGATGAGGCGGCCGACGAATCACGGCGATTGATGATCAGTCAGGAAGCGTAGATAGCGCCTATTCAGCGATGTCTTATGCAAGAAGCCAGTCATTGATTGTCAATCCCAAATATTAATTTTATCCTATAACCGTGGAATAAATTATAATAGAAAAAACAAAGGTTTTACAGCTCAGGTAGCGCAACATTAAACCGTGGAAACACAAAATAGCTCTAATAATCGACAGAATTAACAAGATTTACCTTAATTATGACAAATAAAATCGTGATAATCTTGCCGTAGGTTCTGTCTAATTCTTCCTTACCATGGTTTAGTGCAGTGCTACCACGGCTCAAAGGCGGCGCGTTAATTCCAATTAAACTTTGATGGAGAAAAATAAATGTCGGATGAAGTAATTTTAAGTGAACTGTCTCTCGAAGAGCTTTATGAGCAGATGTGGGATGATCTATATGATGGCTACCAAGAAGAAGTCGTTGAAGAGGTTGAAGAAGCCTTAAGCCGAGGCATCACCCCTTATAAAGTACTTACTGAAGGGTTGGTAGCGGGCATGGAGATTGTCGGCATTGATTTCAGAGACGGTATTTTATTTGTGCCTGAGGTTTTAATGGCTGCCAACGCGATGAAGGCGGGCATGGCTATCCTGCGCCCGCTGCTGGCCGAAACCGGCGCCCCGATCATCGGCAAGATGGTGATTGGTACGGTTAAAGGCGACATCCACGATATCGGCAAAAATTTGGTGGCCATGATGATGGAAGGCGCCGGCTTTGAGGTGATTAACATTGGCATCAACAATGATGCCGATACTTACCTCAAGGCCATCAAAGAGCACCAGCCGGAGCTATTAGGCATGTCCGCTCTGCTGACGACTACTATGCCTTACATGAAAGTAGTGATTGATCGGCTCAAAGAGGAGGGCATCCGCAAGGATATTATTGTGATGGTCGGCGGCGCGCCGCTCAACGAAGCCTTCGCTGAAGCCATCGAAGCCGACGCCTACTGCCGCGACGCCGCCGTAGCCGTCGAAACCGCTAAAAAACTGATCGCCATCCGCCGAGGCGAAAGCCTTAAAACCTAAATCAATTAGGGCGACCTGTGCCGGGCGGCTTCTCACCGCCGTTCCACGTCACGCACCGGCGGCAGACCGCTGAAATACAAGTTCATTATAGACCATGACCTAAGCCGAGATTGATCCACATGCCAGAGGATTGATCTCGGCTTTTGGTTAGGACTTGTCCAAGAATAACTTAGCATTTTGGTGATTGGGAGATTAGTACCTTATCAATCGGTTCTTTGTTTTTTGAGCAAGAAAATTGGGTAGCTCTGCACAAAACCGTGGTGAAGCAAAATTAGACAGAATTAACACGATTTACCGAATTATGACCGATAAAATCGTGATAATCGTGTCTATTCTATCGATTATTTGGTCGATCTTCCATCATCTCCCGTCTCCACGGTTTAATGTTGTGTTACCGAAAATTGTGATTGAAGAAAATTTATGCTTAAAGGATGACCGATCACAACAAATTATTGGGTAGTCCACTATCACTTGAATATTTTTAAATTAAGTGGCTACAGCTGTAGCTCAAAAAGGATGTGTTAGTGGACTTGCCCCTTGCTATACTCAACCAGGACCGAATATGTCAAAACCTGTTCTTCTGGCTTGGCCAGATCTCGCTGTGCCAAATCTCGGAAGCAGGATAGCCGGAAAATCCGAGGGTGAGGACGGGATAAGGATAGGAAATCTTCCGGCCCCGGATACGCTTCATACAATTTCTGATTGCTTCGGCCTAGTCTCGCCCGCGCCACTTGGGACACCGCGGGTTCTTCTCTGAGGATTTGGGGCTTGGACGTCAAATACCCAATTCTTGTCTGACGGCCGAAGCCATTTCATTGCACCGTAAATAGCCAGGAATCGCGTGCGCGTCGACACCAGGATTTTCGAAACCGCCGATGTTCTCGATAGCTGACGAGAAAAGCGGTCTTTCAAGTCCCCGGTTCAACGAAATTATGTCGTTCGGATCGCGCACATTGATCCATCGGCCGATGCCCGGCGGCGTCGTAAATGGCGGTCCGAGAGCCCGTTGCACTGTCGACAGTGGGAGTGGTGAGCCAAGGGTAATGAGAAGCGGCGTGTCTGGAGCGTGCCCCGCGTCTGCCATAGCCCGCAAGAGCTTGAATGCCACGACCGTGCCCAGTGAGTGGGTCACCAGGACGATGGGCCCGGCATCGAGGACAGGTCGGACGACCTCGTCAACGGCGGGCCCGACCTGCGGTCGCTTGAGGTACGCATGGGCCTGATCGAGGAGGCGAAGCGCCAGGTCACCGTGCAGAGGCGACACGCGCTCGAGCAGACTGACAATCGCATTGATCCTCCGGCTCATCGGAAAACCCTCTTCCACGACCGTCAGGTCCTCGGACGCGGCGGATTGCTGTTCGTCGCGGATAGACGCACGCGAAATACCCTCGGCTTCAGCCATCTCGCCCAATCCGTCGGACAGAAAGGTGGACAGATCGAGGTTCAGGGCATCGTCTGTCCCCTGGGCGATCGCGCCGGTAGTCCGGGCGCCGGAAAGATCGGCCAGTATGTTACCATAGAACGGCATCGAAATCTCGACATCCGCCAGAGCGCCCGGGCGCCCGATCCCCTTTTCGAGGTCTTCGACCCACGTGGATTTGAGCGCAGCGGGATCCTTGCCCTGCTGATTGATTCCGTGAACGAAAACGAGGCGTATACCGGTAGCCATTACATTTACTCCTTTCTATTATCTGCTGATTGATTCCGTGAACGAAAACAAGGCGCATAGCAATCAACCCTCCCTGAACAGCAACTCGACGAGTGCGGTGCCGCCCGTTCGATCGAGGCTCGTGAACGGGGCAGGCAGCAGATGGTCCGAAAGCTCGGAAAGACCCCGCGGGTAGAGATCGGTCTGCCCGTCCGGATGCAGCCGTGACCACCCCTGTCGCATCCAAGGGAAGGCCCCGGCAAGGATTCCCTCGGTCGCCGGCGTCGACCTCCACATGTAACCCGGTTCGCCGTGGCGGTGGGCGGCTTCTTCCGTAGCGGGGATCTGGAGATGGACGACGCCCTTGGCATCCCGCCGCGCGGGAAGCCTGCCGAGCAGCGCGATATCGAACGGGATGGGTTCGCCGCGCTCGGCGTAGAAGAACGCCGTGCGGTGAATGTTGGCGATATCCCCGACCGCATCGTGAAGCCACGCCGCGAGCACGCCGAGCGTCGGATCGGCGTGCTTGGAATACCGCAGCCGCTGGGCCACCTCCGGAGCATCCGTCGCCGAAAGTCCCGTCGCACGCAGCTGCGCCAGCGTTTCCTCCGCATCTTCCGAAAACGGCTCGCCCATGCGCCGGTAGATCACGGCCTGGGAGCCAATATCGTCGAAGGTGAAGGTCAGTACAAAATTCGGAAGGACTGCCGATCCTGCAAACCGACCGTCCGAAAGCTTGACCACCAACGGCATCGGAGACTTGATCATCCCTGAATGGCTCCACCATTCATCGGCAGAGACCGAATATCCAGGCTCGATCCGCCAAGCGTTGGCAAACAGGTTCTTCGCTACACCCCTTGCCCCCACGAAGGCACCGGCCGCCTGCGCGCCGTCAATGGTGAACCCGGCACCGGTTTCAAAGTGATTTGGGCGGTTGGCGGCGTCGACCTGGATCGCATCCATTGCCAACCGCCGTCTGGCTTTAATGACCTTCTGCGCTTCCGAAATTGCCTTATCATCCTTGGCGTCAACCTCCGTAAGGGTCGGCGCGCGCGTTCCGGTCGTTTCTGCCGGCATGAGCAGCTCGCGATCCTTCTTTGTCGACCAACTGAGCCCCGGCGGTGGGGCAATCCGGCCGTCGTTATCGGTCGACTCCATACCCGTGACCCTGAACTCGTTAGGATCCGGCCACGAACCTTCTGGCGGCGGAGGCTCGGGACAGCGTTCGAGATAGACATTATCCGGCGGTCGAATACTTGTGATGCTGGTCGGCTTAAGCGTGACCCCGTAATGATCGGCCCACTTCGGCACATTCTTCTCGAGGAAGTTGGCAAGGCTGTAGTTGGTGATTGGTTTCTTGCGGTTTTCCTCCGTGAAGGCCTCCTTGTGCACGCCGGACAGAGCCTCGGTGAGAAGGCCCGAAAAGATGCACCGGCTTTCCTCCAAGTTGCGGCCGGGGACCATGTAGGCCGCGCGTTTTGGCGATGAAGCGAAGTACGAGTCCGATTGAGGCAATTCGTAGGGGAATGGCCCCATGCCCAGAACCGCTTGACCATTGACAAATGAGGTCATTTCGTTGGCCAGCGTTCGGCAGGCATCCGAAATCAAGATCAAGCGCTTCAACCCGAATAGGTGAAGGCGTTGCCTCGTGAGCAACGTAACGGAAACGCCAATGCCGGTCTTGCGCCATTCGGATAACAACCAGATGTCGTCGCCGAGGCCGCCGCCGGAGAGAAACCCATGCCCAGCGAAATAGAGAAGCAACTTCTTCGGCGCTGCCGCGAGGAGTTCCTCCAATGCGCTCTTGATCTCGTCGATCCCGACCGGATCCTCTTCATCGGTCAGTAGGCGCGTCTCATACCCCTGTGCGCGAGCCCACTTGGCTATGGCGCGGGCGCCATTGACGGCTCCGGCCAGGTAATCCAGCGGGGGGGCATCCCCCACGCCGACTGCAAGACAGACGTTTTCGGTCATCGCGATGCCTCCGCCGCTGAGTAGAGCCTCTCCCGAATGGTAATCTGTGAGCCGCAATCCTGCGCGATCTGCTGCCATTGCTTTGTACTATGGCCCTCAAAGAGCTTGGTGTAGGGTAGTCCGGTCACCTGTTGGTAGGACGTGTAGCTCAGCGCCTTCCGCCTCAGGTCGCAGGGCGGATGCGTAAGGAAAGCAGGTATGGACCTGGCTGTCTCCTTGTCGATCCTCCCGTAGTCCTGGCGCTCCACGAACTCGAGTGAATGTAGCACGACATCGGCGGCTTGCGCGGACATGCTGAGCGCGGCGATCCGCGACTCCTCCGGCATCGACGTCTTCTCCTGCATCGCGCTCGTCACCGAGATGAGGAGCATGAACCACGCATTACAGTCAGCCTGCATTTCGGAGAGCCAGTTCTTCTGCTGCTTCTTGCCAAGCTCCTCGCTTTCAAGTTCAATTCGGACCATCGGGGGCGCGTCGGGGTTCAGCTCGTGAAACGGTTCCATGGCATGCTGAACCTCGTGAAGCAGTATGAAGAGCAAGGCCAGTTCGCTGACGGACATGTGTTGAAGCGCCAAGTCCGAAGGGGCCTTGAGGCTCCATCTGTAGAGGTCTTCGAAATCCTCGTTCGATAGAAACGGGTCGTATCTGTACATGCGCAGCGCCAGTTTCAGCTGTTCCACCTGTTCAGGGCCGGGCCAGTCCGCAGGACCTGAAAAGGAAGCATTGGTACCCGCCTCGGACCGCCGCGATGACTCCTGGAAGAAGCTCAAGCAGATCATGTGTATGCGCCAGACCAGGTAGTAGATCCGCCGGCCCAACAGCGCGAAGGGGAAGACATGGCCCTGCGGGCAGCGCAGGTACCGCATCTCGGCATTGAAATATGGCAGGGTGTCCTCTCTGCTGACCGTTCTAAGGAAGATCCCCTGCGTCGCAGCCTGCGTAATCGGACCCCATCTTCTTCCGATCTGCAGGAGGTGATCCCGCAGGAAGTCTTCGGTGCCCAACTCCATTGGGAAACGCTTGAGAAAGTACGCTTCTCCCGCGTCGATACAACATTGACGCAGATTTGATTTCGTCACCGTATCGTTCATTCGCCCCCCCCTTCGTGCTTTGACAATAATGCAATCGCGCAAAATTGGAGTGACATTGCGAATCAATACTAATGTCGGTTTTGGGTCGAAAACAGCCTTAGTGGATGATGGATTCACAATAGCTGCGCTTATGTTGACCAAGTATGCACCCGCATTAATGCAATCGATAATTGTGGTTGCGAGTTCTTCAGGCATTGCTATGGGCAGATGCCCATTAACCGGTGTTGTCTCTGCAAAAATAGGACGGATCAGTAAGGTGCAGTCGGGGCAAATCGCTGGGGATGGGGAATTCCTCTTCGTAGACAAGACACCAGCACAGGTGTCTCATGTATACAGGCGTGGCTGTGGATAAAATACACGTATCAGGCAATTTCCTTGGAATTTCTCGTATGTTTTCACCCGCAAGATTCCGGATGGTCCCTAGCAACAGGTCCGTCAAATAAACCAATTATTATTTCAGATCTACCAGACGTCAATTCCATCAACCCTATGGGCTTCACCTAATCTATAGGGTTCATAATATTGAGCTTCAACAACACCTAAAAACAATGTACAAGATCCTTATTTTTCCATTATCCAGTATAAATTAAATCATTATTAGAGTCACCCGTCATGTAGAGGGTTTACAGCCCAAATATGCGGTTAGGGTTTTAGCTGACCACTTAACCAGGTTTGGTAGACGCGCTTTGTAACCGTTCACCCGACTGGCCTGCTGGTTATAGATGAATATCTGTAACCCCTTATTATGCAGACTTAAGCCTGTGCGGATTACCCGTTACGGATATACATGCTTATTTATTCTCTCAAGCCGCCCTACTATCTAAATAGATGGCTCTAACGCACTCATATTGACAAAAAAACGGCATCTGAGCAACATAAGTCCGCCTGGCGTGGGCTTATACTGCGCCTGCGCCAGATTTGGCGCTTCTTCGATCATTATATAACATCTCGGTTGCACAATCTACACTATTTTCTACCGGCTCTACGGTTTCTCAACCAGGATCAACTATCTTTAGCGCACTTTTATTTCATAAGCGCACAATCGTTTCACCCACCAACCTTAAAATTTAAGCCTGATGACATCGAGAAACGGAAGCTTGCCTGGCCAGTTCCTTCTTCGCCATCTTGGCGGGAAAAAAACCTTTAGGGTTTCCAAAAGGGCCTTATCCCGACCTAAATTTGGATATTTAAGGCCAATTCTTGTCAAAATCAGGGCCAAAACCCTAAATGCCTGACAGGGTAGCAACTGGAGTTAAAATAAATCAAGCTTTATCCGTGAAAACTTGTATGATCCGTGTCATCTGTGTTCTATCATATCCCATCAGGTATTGAAATCGTGATCGACTAAGATTTGTTCCCGAAAATTGGAAGACTTCGAGTAATGTTGGAAGATTTAAGCCAGAGTTGGAAGACTTAGCTCAGAGTTGGAAGACTTAAGCGCAGAGTTGGAAGACTTAAGCCAGAATTGGAAGACTTAAGCCAGAGTTGGAAGACTTAAGCCAGAATTGGAAGACTTAGCTGAGTGTTGGAAGACTTAAGCCAGAATTGGAAGACTTAGCTGAGTGTTGGAAGACTTAAGCGCAGAGTTGGAAGACTTAAGCCAGAATTGGAAGACTTAAGCCAGAATTGGAAGACTTAAGCCAGAATTGGAAGACTTAGCTGAGTGTTGGAAGACTTAAGTCAGAGTTGGAAGACTTAAAATTTTCATCGGATTCTCTAAAAATTTCTCCGCTGATGGTTTTTATAGCTCTGCCCTAAACCGTGGCGAAAAAAATTTAGACAGGATCTACGGCAAGATTTACCTTAGTGTCATTTGTTTTTCGCCACAACGCTTCATAAGACGTAGTGCGTATTGCGTAGTGCGTAAAAAATGGTTGAATACGCACTACGCACTACGCAATAAACCAAGACCCAAATCATGGCGAAAACTAAGAGACACTAACGATTTACCGAATTATGACAGCTAAAATCGTGACAATCATGTCAATTCTGTCGATTATTTAGTCGATCTTCCGTTGTTCTCACTTCTATTACGTCCATACTGTATAGCCACAAATTAGTTGAGCAGCCTAGCCGAAAAACGGCGGCTAATGCCACCAATCCTTGCGAACACGCGGATCCATAAAGCGGCCGGTGTCTCGAATCGCCACTTGAATTTCTTCTCCTCTGGCCCGGCCAAAGGCTTGGCCGGCTTTTAGCGCCGGTAAATGCCGCCGCCCTTCACTATTCATGCGTTCGTATAAGGCCAGCAGGCTCGGTTCGGTGCAGATGCCCTCCACATGGATGGCATAACCGGTGGCGACCGTATCCTCGCCGGTGTACTTCAGCGTAATGCGTTCCCGGCTGGCATACAAGACCAAAACCTGATTGCCCTGACCAATATCGTAGCCCGCGCCGGGTACCCGAATGATTTCGCCCGGCTCAACTTTTAGCCCGCCCAGGGTGGTTTCAAAGTCCGTAATCACACTCCCCCGCGAGTTGCTGCCCCAATCCCAATTATTAACCCGATAGGTCGTGGTAAATACGCCGGTTCGATGATCTTTGAAGAGGCCGGCTAACTGCGGCGCGCGGTGATCGGTGGGCCCGCTCATATCGATCAGCCCTAATTGGGCCTCGGTTTTGGAGTAGCCGCGCAAGGCCAAATTAATATCGCCATGCTTATCCGCTGGCCGATCAGTGGGCGAACCGACGATGGGCAGCGTCGTGTAACTTTCGTTAGGAATAGGGGCGCACGGGTCCACAGTAGGCCGGGTCGGCTCCGGTGGCTTAGGTGGCTCTGGCACGGGAACCGGTTCGGGAATAGGCGGTGGTGTGGGCGCCGGAACCGGCTCTGGCGTAGAGGGTAGCGTGGGCGCAGGGACTGGTTCCGCTGGTGAAATGGGCGCGGGTGACGGTGTGGGCGTTGTTGGGGCTGGAGCCGGGCTTACCGTTTTGATGGGGGGAATAATGAGCACCTGCCCCACCCAAATTCGCCCCGGATCGGAAAGATTATTGGCCTGCTGGATGAGCACGTACTGGTGCGGATCGCCATACATCTCCCGCGCAATCCGGGATAACGAGTCGCCGCGCTGGACGGTGTAACTCCGTATGCCGGCCGCCTGCCCTGCACTGTAATCACTGACTAACTCAACGATCACGGCCTCAAGCGTTTTGCCTTCGCTTTGAGCCCGATTGAGCGCAGCCTGGTAAGTCGTGTCATTGAGATCTACCTCGATTTTTGGCATAGCCCTAGCCTCCTCTACTTGATGATTAAGATTTTCAAGATACCTCATTCCATTATAGTGGCTCTGTAACCTTATGACAACTCCTGCCTGAATTGTGGCGTATAAACGCTTTATAAAAAACTTTGATCGGCGCCATTCCTAAAAACAGGTGATTTGGGCTTTGCTTTGACACTGGAGTCAGGTGGTGTTATATTTACCCACTACCACAACCAATTCACAAAATAATCATTTACTAAGAGGAGGAGTAATGAGGAAGAATAAATGGAGAGTTGAGTATTTTATTTTAATAGCCAGTTTATTGTGGGGGCTGACAGCTTGTGGTGGCGCTACCCCCACCCCGGCTGCCCCGGCTGAAGCGCCGGCAGCAGCGCCAACAGAAGAAGCCGCCCCGGCCGAAGCAGCCGCGCCGACAGAGGAAGCGGCCCCCGCCGATGAAGCGATGGCTACTAAAGATGTCACCATCAAATTGGTCGAGAACCCCTGGTCCGGCTCACAGGTGAATGTGGCGGTGGCCAAAATTCTATTGGAAGAAAAACTGGGCTATCCGGTAGAGATCACCAGCATCGACGAGAACGCGCAGTGGTCCGCCTTAGCCAGCGGCGACTTAGACGCCAGTCTGGAAGTATGGCCCTCCGGCCATGCCGATAATGCCGCTTTGTACATCGATGAGCAAGGCAGTGTGGAAAATATCGGTCTGTTAGGGCCGGTGGGCGTCATCGGCTGGTTCATGCCAACCTACGTCTTGAAGGATCATCCCGATCTGGCGACTTGGGAAGGCTTCACCACCCCGGATGCCGCCGCCCTTTTTGCCACCGCCGAAACCGGCGATAAAGGGCAGTTCCTGGCCGGCGACCAAAGCTGGGTCCAGTACGACGCCGATATCATCAAAAACTTAGGCATGAATTTCGAGGTAGTAACAGCCGGTTCCGAAGAGGCGCTGCTGGCCGCGCTCGATTCGGCCTACAGCCGCGAACAACCGATCCTATTCTACTTCTGGACGCCGCACTCGGTTCACGCCGAGTACGATCTGACCCAGGTTGAACTCCCGCCTTACAGTGACGAATGCTACGCTAAAATCTCCGAAGGGGGCGTTGACTGCGGCTACCCGCCCGATGATCTGTACAAAATCGCCTCGGCGCAGCTAGCCGAGAAAGCGCCTGAAGCCTACGAATTTTTGAAGAACTTAAACTACACCACCCAAGATCAAATTCAAATGATCGCCGCCGTGGAGCTAGACGGCAAAACGCCGGAAGAAGCCGCTCGCGCCTGGATCGATGCCAACCAGGATGTCTGGCAGGCCTGGCTGCCTTAATAGGGCAGAGAAATCCCAAGCACGGTTGGCATTTCATTTAACCCCACAATGAAATAGGCCAGGGCATTGCCCTGGCCTATTGATTTTTAATGGTGGCCCTTAATCTCCCGATTTTTAGCCCACGTTTGCGTAATTCGATCTAAAATCATCGCCAGAATGACGATAGCGATCCCGGCCTCAATGCCCCGGCCTAAATCTCGCATCGGGTTAGCCAGGCCCTTGACAGCCAGCAACCCTAACCCGCCGCCGCCGACTAACCCCGCCACCACCACCATCGCCAGCACCATCATAATCACCTGATTGACCCCCAACGCAATGGCCGGCAAAGCCAGCGGCAGTTGCACTTTAAACAACGTCTGCCGGGGCGTCGAGCCAAACGCGCGGGCGGCTTCGATGGTTGCCGACGAGATTTGCCGGATACCCAAGTTGGTCAACCGGATGCCCGGCGGCAGGGCGTACAGCACCGAGGCGATAATCCCCGGAATTCGGCCCACATTGAACAGAATAATGACCGGAATTAAGTAGACAAAGAAGGGGATGGTCTGCAACGTATCGAGGATGGGTTTAAGAAACGCCTCAACAGTGTCATTGCGGGCCGAAAGAACGCCTAACGGAATTGAGATGAGGACAGTTAGGAGCACAGCCACAATGACCTGACTGAACGTATTCATCGTATCGTCCCACAGGCCCAACAGCCCAATCCCAAACAAACCAGCCGCCGAGAAAATCGCCAGCCGCCAGCCGCCCACTGAATAAGCTATGACGGATACCCCCAAAATCACCAGCGGCCACGACAACCAGTCTTGCAAAAACGCCCGGATAGGATTGAGCGTATAGAGCAGGAGAAAATCGCTGAGCGGCCCGGTGCCGATGGCGGTATCGCCAATTTGGTACAGATTGTCCCGCATCCAATCGACCCCGGCATCGACCGGCTGGCCTAAATCAAATACCCAACTTTTTGGAAATTCCTGCCCGTAAGGAGCAGCCCCATGAATCACCAACAGCCCGCCCAACAACAGGATCGACGTTACGAGAAAGACATGCCCGCGTAAAAATTCGGCGGTGGTAGCGGCGGTGTCTTTTTGGCCGGTTAACCCGACGACAGTCTCGACCAGTGCGGCCACGCCGGCGGCAAGCTTTCGGGCCAGCCAGGCGCACCCGTCCATAATGATCGCCAGCCCTCGCTCAAAACCCCGCACAACCGCCAAGCGATCCCAACTGTTAGGCAGCAGGTGAAAGCCGTGATCGTGCGGCGATCGGGTGACCGTTTGCTGCCGGCTAAAACCGTAGCTAACCCGATCAAGCAAAATGGCCATAAAAACAATGGCCATGCCGGCGATAAACCCCCGCCCCACTTGCTGCTTTTGCAGAGCAATCAACACTTCGTTGCCCAGCCCGCCCGCGCCGATCAGGGCGGCGATGACCACAATGCCAAAGGCCATCATAATGGTCTGGTTAACCCCGGCGATGATGGTTGGCATGGCCAGAGGAATTTGGACTTTGAATAACGTTTGCCGGGGGGTCGAACCAAAAGCGCGGGCCGCTTCAACTGCCGACGGGGCCACCTGCCGAATACCCAAGTTGGTCAAGCGGATAGCCGGCGGCAAGGCGTAAATCACCGTGGCGATAACGCTAGGCACACGCGCGATGCCAAAAAAGAGTAGAACCGGAATCAGGTAGACAAAAGCCGGCAGTGTTTGCATCACATCGAGCAGAGGGCGTAAGGCGGCTTCAAATTTGTCGGAGCGGGCGGTCAGAATCCCCAGTGGAATCCCCAGCAGCAAAGCGATCACCACCGATACGGCCATCAGCGCCAGCGTCAGCATGCCCTCATCCCATAAGCCCATAAAGCCCATAAACAAAATAGCGAAGGCCGAAAACAGGGCAACTCGAAATCCGGCGGCGGCCTGCCCTACCAAAAAAGTGGCAATGACAACCACCGGCCACGGCAGCCATAATAAAGCCAGTTCTATCTGGCGGATAGACCAGTCAACAACGTCACTAATGGGATCAAAAAACCAAGTAAATAAGGGGTGGCTGAGCCGGTTGCGAATGGTCCAGCGCTGAAAATTGTCGAGGGGTTCACGGAGATGAATATCCCAGGCTTCGGGAAAATCGGCCGATTCTGTGGTCAGGCTGTCCACAATTAACGGCAGCAACAAAATAATACCGAGAACGATCAAGTAAGTCACGTCTCGTTTGTGAATTTGGATATAGCCACTAATTGATTGCCAACTAACCATCGTATCTATTCCCTATTCCTCGCTATTCTTTTTTACTATTCAGGTGACTGGCGCTTCGTCCCCAATAGAGACCGACGAATGGCCTATAACGCTGCGATTATCGCGATTAAAGGCTATCCACTACTTTTGCACTTTAAAGTATTATGGCCAGAAACCCGGTTTTTTGGCCTCAAAAGGCTATCAATTCGTCATCAAAAACCGGGTTTCTAAAAAAGTGCAAACATAGTAGCTATCATCTGGTCCGCTGAACAGACAGCTCTTTTGGTGGATACCGGCGTTGGCTTGCGCTAACTTTCTTTCGCAGCGCCCCCCAAAGCCATAATCACCGCCGCTCGATCAACCGAGCCAAGCAAATTGCGGCTGCTGTCAACCACCGGCACCGGCAAATCGGTGGCCGCGACAATCGAGAGTAGATCGCTTAAAAACGTGTGGGGCGAAACTGTGGGCTGGCTGTCGTTAACCAGAGACCTGACCGTTTCAGTCACCGTTGGTATAGCCTGATCAATCTGGTCGCGCGAGACGATGCCCAGAAAGCGACCGTTTTCCCCATTGATGAAGGCTACTCGACTGGGCCGGTTTTGTAACCGGACCTGTACCCGCTCCGGTGATTCATTTTCCGAGCAAACCACCTCGCACGGCTGCATAATAGCCCGCGCCGATAGCACGCGTGAACGGGGGACATCTTTAGTGAATTCACGGACATAATCGTTGGCTGGATTGAGAATAACCTGATCGGGGGTGCCAACCTGCACAATCTCGCCGTCTTTCATAATGGCAATGTCGTCGCCCAGTTTGACCGCTTCCAGAAAATCGTGGGTGATGAAGATGATGGTTTTCTGCATCATCTTTTGGAGCTTGAGCAGTTCATCCTGCATTTCCCGGCGAATAAGGGGATCAAGCGCACTGAAGGGTTCGTCAAAAAAGAGGATTTCAGGATCAACCGCCAGCGCGCGGGCGATACCAACACGCTGCTGCATGCCGCCGCTCAGCTCGCCAGGATAGTGATTTTCCCACCCGGTCAGACTGACCAAATCGAGCACCGTTTGGGCGCGTTTATGACGCACGGTTCTATCGACGCCCTGAATCTCCAGGCCATAGGCCACATTATCGATGACTTTGCGGTGAGGAAACAAGCCGAAATGCTGGAAAACCATACTCATCTTGCGGCGGCGCAGCAGCCGCAGTTGAGCTTCAGACATAGCCGTCACATCTTCGCCTTCGATGATGATCTGGCCGCTGGTCGGTTCGATCAAACGTGAGATGCAGCGGACTAAGGTTGACTTGCCGCTGCCCGATAACCCCATAACCACGAAGGTTTCGCCGGCTCGCACCCCAAAAGAAACATTTTTCACCGCTACAACATGCCCGGTCTGCTCTAAAATTTCAGCGCGAGACATATCAGGCTTGAGCAACTGTTTGACTTGCTCAGGGTGCGGCCCAAAAATCTTCCATATTTTTCGACAGGAAACTTTAAAGGTTGCCTCTGCGATAGTCATCACCAATCCTTTGTTGCCAGATGATGACAATTATATCGGTTTACTGGAAAAGTCAAAACAAGGCTAAGTGATTGGCAAATCTATACCAACTGCGCTAAGATTTGCCAATCATTTTGGGGTTAATGGAGAAATTAATCTACAGTGTAAACTTCAACGTACTCTTCAATTTCACGTTCGTCGCTGTGGTGAATTTCATAGCCCAACTCTTCAAAGTAGGCTTGCACGCGTTCAACATCCTGCCAGCGGAAGCGGGCATAGTGAGCCAAACCCAAATCACCACCGACTTCATCAACCAGCGGTTGCGCTATATCGCGAATATTTTCTTTAGAGAATACGGGAAGTTGAACGGTAAGGTCATACTCGTAACCTCCGGAATAGTCCGGTCGGTTTCTAATGAAGTTGAGTGGCTTATTCATAACGTTACTCTCCCTAAAAATCTAATTATTAACTATTTACTCAAAAATCACAGTAACATCGTCAAATGAAACTGCGCTAAACTCCAAGATTACTATGCCTCCGCCATTTTCGCAAGATCTTAGCAAAGTTTTAAAAGAAGCGTGTTGGAACTATCTTGAAACTTTGTTAGAGTTGCCTGTGTTATAAGACATACTCGACAAAACCGGCTATTCCCGGTAAAATCTGTAGCGATGTCGTGAGGAACATATTTCCTCTAAACAAACACGAGAGAGATCATGACAAAGAAAGCCAAAATAACTTATGCCTCGCCCGATGATCCGCTCATCAAAAGTATTATGATCCAGGCTATTGAACTACTGTCCGGCAAACGAAAGCTGGAGAGGCTATACAACGGTCTGTTGGGTGAGCATGAAGGTAAACCTTCTTTTTGGGGCGCTGCCTTGGAAAGTTTGCAAGTAAAATTGGACTATGACCCTAATCAACTGGCCAAGGTACCGCGCACTGGGCCAGTGATCTTTATTGCCAATCACCCTTTTGGCGTTATTGACGGCATCATCATCTGCCACCTGACTATTCTGGCCCGTGAAGATTTTCAAATATTGATCAACAGTTCGCTGTGCCGGGCTGAACATTTGGACCCTTATTTTTTGCCGATCGATTTCAACGAAACCGCAGCGGCGGTCAACATTAATATCAACTCCAAAAAACGGGCCATCGACATCCTACGCGATCATGGCACTATTGTTATTTTTCCTGCCGGCGGCATTGCCACGTCTGAATCTCCGTTTGGCCCGGCCACCGATTTAGAATGGAAGACATTCGCCGCTAAATTGATCCAAACCACCCAGGCCACTGTGGTGCCGATCTACTTCCACGGCCAAAACAGCCGTATTTTCCAGATTGCCAGCCAATTCAGTTTAACGCTGCGCTTGTCGCTCATTGTGCGTGAGGTTAACCGCCAGATCGGCACTACCATTCAAGTTACCATTGGCGATCCAATTCCTTACCGGGACCTCTCCGATATCAAAAAGAAGAAAGAATTGACTCATCACTTGCGACGAATAACTTACGAGTTAGGGACCCAGTCCGAAAAAAGAGAACGATGGCAAAAGCGGCGCGGCTGGGATTTGTCCTACTGATCATGACGCATTTCTTTAATGTTGCTTACTATAACAGCGTCGATCAAATTTTTCACGCGCCCTGGACCGCGGCTAAACTGGCCCGGCTGGAGTTAGTAAAACAGTCGGTTAAAACCCTCTGGCCGCAGGGCCATCCGACCCGCCTGATTCACGTTACCGGCACCAGCGGCAAAGGTTCGACCAGCCGTTTTTTGGAGGCCGGTTTGTCGCTGGTGGGGCCAAGCGGGGCCTTTCTCAGCCCTCATATTTTTGACTACCGTGAACGCTTTAGCCTCAACGGGCAGCCCCCTGCTCCGGACGAGGTCGTCGAAGTGTGGGAAACCCAAATTAAACCGCATACGGTGGCGCTGGCCCTCCATAATGCCCAACACGCCTTGACCTTTCATGAGGTCAATATCCTTATCGCTTTGGCTTTGTTTGAAAAGTATGGCATTGAACAGGCCGCCTTTGAAGTCGGCGTTGGCGGGCGATACGACCAGACGCGGGCGCTTGATTATGTGGCGACGGTGCTGACCAACATCGGGCATGATCACGAACACATGCTTGGCCAGGAGAAATGGCAGCGAGCCTTGGATAAAGCCGGGATCGCCCGGCCAGGTGTTCCCTTCTTTACCGGCGAGGCCGATGAGGACATGCTGCGGGTTATCGCCGGTGTATGCGAGTCCGTCGAGGCGCCGTTCCACCACATCGATCAATCTGATGCGAGCACGTTGAAAACGCGATTAGCCGCTCTCCCGGCCGATGCCCAACCTCGCAGCGAACTGCTGACCACCCCCTACCAACAGCAGAATGCCGCGCTCAGTTTAGCCGTCATCCAACAGCTTTATCCCGAAATCGATGTAACGGCTGTACTACAAAAATTCTTGACAGTTAACCTGTTAGGCCGGTTGTTGCCGGTTGAAGACAACATCTACGCCGACATCGCTCACAACCCGGAAAAGATCAGCGCTTTTACCCAGACCGTTACCGAAAAATTTGGCCGGCGGGGTAAAATTTTCGTCGTCGGCGTGTCCGGTTTCCGCACCCCGGCGACCATGTTCGGCCCAATTATGGCCATCGCCAAAACGGTGATTGTCACCAGCGCCTCATACAAAGGGCAGGACCCCACTTCGGTTAAAAAAGCCATCGATGCTATAGCCGGGGCAACGCCCACCTTCGTCATCCCCGACTCGCAGCAGGCGCTTCAGTTAGCCAAATCTATGCGTGAGCCTGATGACGTCATCATCCTGACCGGCTCCGCCTATCTCATCGATCAGGCCCTCAACCCCGATCCCTATCTGCGTTATCTCAATGCCACCCAAGGCTGGCGAGAGGTCGAGGAGATCAATATCGATGGGCGGGTGCAGTTTAAGCTGCCGGCTAAGTAACCCGTTGGCTCATTCTTCACCGACATCCAGGGTTTATCCCATCTCACATTTAACGGGCTGCCCGCCCTGCTGCGCCGAGGCGTGAAGCGCGTCCCACAGCCTAATCATCCGCAGGCCGATTTCCGGCGGGCTGGGGTTGGGCATCTTGCCCCGCCGAACGGCCAGAAACTGCTGCCACACCCCCAACGACGGCGGGCATTTCATCGCCCGTAACTGCGTTTCGCCGCGACGCTGCACCCGCAGGGAGGCGCCCCAAATCCCCGTTTGTAAAATGCCGTCCCGGCAAAAAACGCGAACATCCGACTCGCAGACATTGATAGTGTCGCCGCAGGCGTTGAACGTCACCAGCGCGCCCGAGGCCAGCCGGCCAATGGCCGTTCCAATAATGTCGACCGGCGTCCCTTGAGGATCGGTCCAGGCGGCGACTTCCACAAACGGCTCGCCGGCCAAATCGGCTACGGTGTTGAGCATGTGCGCGCCGGTATCGAACAGAAAACCGCCGCCTGACAGGGCCGGCTCTTGCCGCCACGTCCCGGTGGTGACATCTTTCCAGCCTTGCCAGGCAACAGCGTTGATGGTTAGAATTGGCCCCAATTCGCCGGAGCGCAGCAATTTGACCGCCATCCGCACCTCCGGCGACAGGCTGCCCTGAAAGGCGATGACCAGCAGCCGCCCGGTGCGATCCCGCGTCTCGATCATGCTCAGCGCCTGGGTAGCGTTGAGGGCCATCGGTTTTTCCAACAGCACATCTAGCCCGGCTTCCAGACAGGCAACGGTCTGATCATGGTGAAAGGCGTGCGGCGTAATAATGAAGACCGCGTCCAATTCGCTGCCGATATCGACCAGCAGCGACTCCAGCGAGACCCATGTTGGCGGCGGCATTAGCCCGGCGTCGCTGAACTTTTGGGCCGAAGCGGCCAGGGCCTCCGGCTGAGGATCGCACAAGGCCACAATGTCGGTGGTGTCTAACTGCTTTAATAGTTGGTTCAGATGGTTGCGCGCCATCCCCCCACACCCAATTAAGGCCGCACGGGTTTTGAGCATAGATAATGTTCTCCTTGAGGGTAAATTATAATTGTAAGCGTTCAGCCTATAGCTGTCAGCTATCAGCTTTTAGCTTATTCTCACATGGTTGATGACAGAGCCGGTAATGGTGGCCCGAATGATGTCTTCAGCGTTAAAGCTAACGGCTGATGGCTGACAGTTGAACGCTTACTTATAATTTAGCGAAGGAAGGATAGGGAGATACCGAGATGAGGAGAGGGTGAACCCCAGCTCTTGATCTCCTCAAAACGTTACTTTGAAATTCTTAAATTCGCCGGTGGCGTCTTTATAAGTCACCTCAACGTGATCGACCTTAGCCGGACGGTCGCCGTGGCGGCACCAGGCCACAGCCTCGCGGACAGCCGGCTCAGCCCCTTCAAAGACCGCCTCAACGCACCCATCCCAACGATTCTTGACCCAGCCGCTCAAGCCGAGTTTCTGGGCTTTGTGGCGCGTATTCCACCGAAAGCCGACGCCCTGCACATAGCCGGAGATAACCACGTGGGCTTGGATTTGTGTTTGATCGCTCATACAAAACTCCTGGAAATAGTGGGATGGTTGGTGGGATGGTGGGCTGGTGGGATAGTGGGTTGGGGGGATAGTGGGATTGGTCGGGATATGTAAAACATTCTACTGTCTTACCCCGCGTTTGCAAATCGTCGCCCAGATCCGGCGACCGAATTCATTCGGTGGCGATAGGCCGGAGGGCGACCGGCCAGGAATTACCGAACTGAAAATCGCTCTTTTATAAACCAACCCTCTTTTTTCACTACAGAAAGCCACGCGGTTTCAAACCGACCCCCTGTTTTTATCGCAAAAAGCCCCCCGGTTACAAACCGACCCCCTATTTTTATCGCAGAAAGCCCCTCGGTTTGAAATCACCCCCGTTGCTTTGCCACCAACACCCCCTCGGTTTCAAACTGACCCCCTGTTTTTACCGCAGAAAGCCCCTTGGTTACAAACCGACCCCCTATTTTTACCGCAAAAAGCCCCCCGGTTTGAAATCGCCCCCGTTGCTTTGCCACCAACACCCCCTCGGTTACAAACCGACCCCCTGTTTTTATCGCAAAAAGCCCCCCGGTTACAAACCGACCCCCTGTTTTTACCGCAAAAGCCCCCTCGGTTTCAAACCCCCAGGTCTATAGATGAGGACTTACGCCGTTCCAAAGGTGACAGTCACTTAAACCCGCTAAATCGACCTGTTTGGACCCCTCCCAGGCTAATTTATTGACCATAAGTGACTGTCACCTGGGCTTTTGTGTAAGTCATGTATAGTATTTGGGCTATTTTACAATACGGTTCTAACCCAATTTTTACAATAATGACTCTAACCCATTTAGTCGATCACAAATTCAAGAGCTGATGAGAAATGATAGAACACAGATGACACAGATCATCCAGATTTTCACGGATAAGGCCTGATTTAATTTAAGAAAATCCGTGTTTATCCGGGTGATCGGTCCGATCGGTGTTCAATTGATGTAAAATTGTGATCGACTGAATTTATGGGTGGAGGTTTTCTAATTGAGGTTACTCCCGATTTTGTTTGCCACATGCCGGACGTTGGACTATACTAAGCAGCGTAACTATAGAACTGCCGTAACCGAGTCTCTTACAGTGGTAACAAGGGGGTGAGACCAGTCGGGTTGATAAAGTTAAAGTAAAGATTTATCCGCCGGCTGGTTTCATCTCCTTTTTTTGGGTTTCAAACCCAAAATATACAGTCAATACTAAATATAGAAAGAGGAGGCATTCATGAGTATTATTGAAGAAATCATCGGGCGCGAGATCCTTGACTCACGAGGTAACCCCACAGTTGAAGCGGAAGTGATTCTGGAAGACGGCTCAGTGGGCCGGGCAGCCGTACCATCCGGGGCATCAACGGGGGTTCACGAAGCATTGGAACTGCGCGATGGCGACAGCGGGCGCTATCTGGGTAAAGGCGTGGAGCAAGCCGTTGAAAATATCAACGAAACCATTGCCCCGGCGCTGATTACAATGGACGCTCTGGCTCAAGAAGAGATTGACAGCTTTATGCTCGATCTGGATGGGACGGACAACAAAAGCAAGCTGGGCGCCAACGCCATTTTGGCCGTAAGCCTGGCTGTGGCCAAGGCCGGCGCGATGAGCACCGGCCAGCCGCTGTATCGCTATCTGGGTGGCGTTAGCGCCAAAACGCTGCCGGTGCCGATGATGAACATTCTCAACGGCGGGGCGCACACCGGCTGGCAAACCACCGACTTCCAGGAATTTATGGTTATGCCCGTGGGGGCCGAAAGCTTCCGCGAAGGGCTGCGCTGGGGCGCTGAAATTTATCACGCCCTCAAGAAAGTGTTGAAGTCCAAAGGCTACAACACCAACACCGGCGACGAGGGCGGCTTTGCCCCGGCGCTCAAGCAGGGCAACAACGAAGCGCTCGATGTGATTATGCAAGCCATCAACGACGCCGGCTTCACCCCCGGCGATCAAATCAAAATCGCGCTCGACCCGGCTACGTCCGAACTGTATGAAGACGGCGGGTACACCCTGCGCATCGAAGGCAAGAAACTGTCCAGCGAGGATATGGTTAAGCTGTGGGCCAACTGGGTAGATAACTATCCCATTATCTCCATTGAAGACGGTTTGGCGGAAGATGACTGGGACGGCTGGGTAGCTCTGACCGAGACCCTCGGCGACCGGGTGCAGTTGGTGGGTGATGACCTGCTGGTGACCAACGTCAAACGGCTGGAAAGAGCCATTGGTCTGGGGGCATCCAACAGTATCTTAATCAAGCTCAACCAGATCGGCTCGCTGAGCGAAACTATCGCCGCCATCGAAATGGCTAAACGCGCCGGGATGACCGCCGTTATCTCGCACCGCTCCGGTGAAACCGAAGATACCACCATCGCCGACCTGGCGGTAGCCATGAACGCCGGCCAGATTAAAACCGGCGCGCCCGCCCGCTCCGACCGGGTGGCTAAATACAACCAACTGCTGCGCATCGAAGAGGAATTAGACGTTGCGGCCATTTATCCGGGTAACAGTGCGTTCTACAACGTCAGTTAATTAATCCTGCTATCCAAGGTCATGAAGTTAAGGCTGGTGTCGAGGCGTCAGCCGGCTGACGCCTCGACGCCGTTACGCTAATTTAATGGCATTAAGTTGCTACCCATCAGGCCTGTCAGGTTTTAGAGATGGTTTTTATGGAAAATGAGGGTAATTCGGGCCATTTAGCCGGGTTAAGGCTCATTTGGAAGGCTGTCAGGTCTTAGTTGTAGACAGGGGCAACTTAAGTTCATCCTGGTTTTTGAAACCGATGAGGTTTGTTCAAAAAGGCTTCGAAATTATCTCGGAGCCTTTTTTGCTCCTCTTTGACGCGTGCTGGTTGATCGGGTATACTGGAATTTAGACATCAGCTTAAGACCATCCTCACCATCTCAGTTTTGTAATCGGGGTCACAAAAAAATATGAACACCTCAACCGATGAACGGTACGTTTTAGAAAAAAAGTTGGGCGAAGGGGGCATGGGGGAAGTTTGGCTGGCCAAAGATACCCTGCTCAATCGTCCTGTTGCCGTAAAATTTCTCCAAATCACCGAAAATGCCGTCTTTAAGGATCTATTTCTATCCGAGGCGCGTACGTTAGCCAGTTTGCAGCATCCCCATATCACGCTAATTTATGATGCTGTCTTTGAAGAGGATAGTAACCGCTTCTACATTATGATGGAATATGTGGAAGGCAAATCGCTAGGCGACTTGATTAATGAGGCGGCCGGCCCGCTGTCGCCGGAAATGGTAGTCGATGTAACGCTCGGTATTCTGGAGGCGCTGCAATATGCTCATGAGCGCGGCATTGTTCATCGCGATATAAAACCGGATAACGTCATCATTCAAAACAACGAAGTCAAACTGACCGATTTTGGCCTGGCGACGCTGATTTCGCTGTTGGCTGAACAAGGAGACAGCTACATTTTTGGCACACCGGCCTACATGCCGCCGGAGCAGATCGCCGGTGAAGGTGTTGACGGGCGGACGGATCTTTATGCGCTGGGAGTGACCCTGTTTCAGATGGTTACGGGGGGACGTTTGCCTTTTGAACGCGGTAATCGCCATGAGCTAATGCTGGCCCATATTGAACAAGAGCCGCCTTCAGTGCGGGAGTTCGAGCCGTCAACGCCGTTAATGCTGGAGCGCATCATTGCCAAACTGCTGGCCAAACATCCCGATGACCGGTATCCTTCAGCCGGAGCGGTGCTGGATCTATTTAAATCGATGCAGGCCCGGCAAAAATTTACCCGGCGTTCGATGCAGTTGCTCGATCCCGAAGCTAAACCATTGCTGGGCCGTGATGATGAACTAGCCGATATCGAGGCGGTTTGGCAAGAGACGCGGCAAACTAACCAGCCCCATCTGCTGGTTGTCCGGGGGGAGATGGGCGCTGGCAAGAGTCGGCTTATTGCCGAATTTCTAGGCAAATCTATCGTCGATCAGGGGTTGGTGGCGGCCGTCGGACGGTGCGATGAATTAGGCACGCCCTACGGTCCATTTGGTCAGATTTTGGCCACCATTTTTGATGAGGGGCTAATCAGTCCTTCATCGATTGAGAATAGAATAGAAACGATCATCGATCAAATTCCCAGTCTGGCGCCCCTACTGAACATTGAACCCACACCGCCTCCGGCTGATCAACCGGAAATTTTGCGCGGCGGGCTGTGGAAAACGCTCAGTGAGCGGGTTCCAACCGGCGAAATTAAGCTGCCGGTAAAATCGCAATGGCAATTTTTTGCCACGATAGCCGGCATTTTTGTGGAACTCGGTCCCACCGCCCTATTTTTGGATGATACCGGTTTTCTAGATGAATCGAGTGCGGGACTGATGCGCTTTTTGATCCGGCAGGCTAGCTGCCCGCTGTTAATCATCGCCGAATATACCGATAGTAAACTTTCTCACGACTGGATAGACAGTTTTGAGGGTAATGAAAAAACCATCATTGCGCTCAAGCCGCTGCCGGTGGGGTTGATTCAAGATTACCTGACTGCCTATTTGGGCCGGCCTGTTTCCAAAGCTATCGTCAATATTGTGGAGAAACGAGCCAAAGGGCTACCGTTCTACATTGAAGAAACCAGCCGCCAACTCATCGACGCCGGCGATTTTTATCTAAGCGAGGAGGGCGACTGGCGCTACAAGCCGCCGGACGACAGCCGGGCCTTTTCGCAAGAGTTGGTATCGCCCTTTTTGGTCAATGCCTTGACGCGCCGTTTGGAGAAAATTTCCGATGAGAGTCAGCAGTTGCTGGCCCTGGCCGCTCTAATTGAGCCGCGACCCGAGTTTAATTTTGATATTTGGCTCGAACTGCTGGGCGGGCCGGATCACACGGCCCAGGCCCAGGCCGCGCTGGATGAAGCGCTCCAACGGCGCTTACTGCGAGAATTAGGCGACAACCAGTACGCCTTTCGGCCCGCCGATGTGGGGATGGCGTTAGCGCAGACTATTCCTGAAGCCGAACGACGCAAACTCCATCGTCAAATTGCCCAAATTTTGATCGATAAACAGCGCGATCCCATTTTGATCGGCTATCATTTTGAGCAGGGCGGGCAGGCCACCGAATCGGCTCACTATTTGGAGGCTGCCGGGGCCAGAGCGGTGGCGGCTAACGCGGTTAACCAGGCCATCGACTGCTATCGCCGGGCGGTTGATTTGGTCGAAACATGGTCGGGCTATATGGCGCTGGGCAATCTGTATCGCCAACAAGGTAACTGGCCTGAGGCGCTTAGTGCGTCGCAGCGGGCGTTAGAACTGGCTCGAGCCGCTCGAAACATCGACCAGGAGGCGCAAAGTCTCAACGATCTGGCCTTTTCGTCATGGTTGTCGGATCACTACCAACCGGCAGCGGAATTAGCCTCGGCGGTGCTAAAACTGATCGGCGTTTCGCCGGTTGAACGGGGCGCGGCGCAGTCGCATCTGGGGATGATCTCCTGGCTGTTGGGCCATATCCCTGAGGCAGAGACTTGGAGCCGTAAAGCCATCGGTCTGCTGGCGACCGGCGATGATAAAGCTCGGCTGGCGGAAGCCTACAATCGTCTAGGATTAGTTCTCTTGGTCAAATGTCAATTTACCGAGGCCGCTCAGGTGGCAGAGCAATCGCTGGCGCTGCGGCGGCAATTGGGCAGTCATTGGGGTGAAGGGCACAGTTTGGTCACCTTAGGCCGGATCGCGGCGGAGCAAGGTCAATTTGAGGCGGCGGCAGACTCCTTGGCTAAAGCCCAGTTGTTATTCGAGACAATCAACAGCGGTGATGGAGTCATGGCTGTCTGTATCGAGCAGGCGCGCACCTGGCTGCTGCAAGACCAGGCAGCGACAGCCCTACCCCTGTTGGAAAAAGCGCTCAACTTGGCTCAGGCAACCGGCCGGCAAAGCGCCTCCGGTTTGGGCGACATTCACCTGTTAACTGCCCAAGCTCATCTGGCTCTGGGCCATATTGAGCCGGCTGAACGCTCGGCCGAAACCGGTTTGAATCTGGTCAAGGCGGTTCGAGGCCGCATTCAGGCGGCTTGGGGCCGCAGCCTCTTGGCTCAGATTTATGCCAGCCAGAGAAAAGTAGACGCCGCCGGGGGAATGTACAAAAAGGCGTTAGATCTGTTCAAGCAAATCGGAACGCCAGCCGGCCTGCTGCGCACGAAACTGGCCTATGCCCATTTCCTGGCCAGCCAGACCAATACCAGTCTCGCCGCCCAACTTGAGCAAGAAGCTCGTGAGGACGCGGCTCAGATCGGGTTGTTTTTGTAAGATTAATCGGATAAGTTTCTAAAGAGTGCGACAGAACCTCGGTACAGCAACGATACTGAAAATTCCGTAGGACAAACTTAAGTTTGTCCTACGGAATTTTCAGAGGAGAGGGTTTCGCTAACAGTCACGCCTTCAATTTGACCGATATGAGCCGCTCCGATTGACATTAAGCCGATAGTCCGCTGTTCATCGACCACGGAAATAGACAAGGATTCGTTGAAGTCCGGTGGTCACTGGTCAGCGGTTTGCCGTCATCATATTGCAATCAGAGTCGAAATTTCATAAAACCTGGTAGGTCAGGCTTACGGCCTCCGTCTCATGTTGTCACCTAGCGCGTTTAGCGCTAATATTTCCACCTGTTGATTTTACAAATTATATAAAGGGAGAAGCATTTATGGAAATTGTTCGCTCCAGTGGTATTTTGTTGCATCCCACGTCCTTGCCCGGGCCGCATGGCATCGGCGATTTGGGGGATGCGGCTTATCAATTTGTTGATTATTTAGTGGAGGCCAAACAGACCTTGTGGCAAGTACTGCCGCTGGGCCCCACTGGCTATGGGGACTCGCCTTACGCCTCGTTTTCTACTTTTGCGGGCAATCCCCTGTTAATCAATCTTAATAAACTGGTAGACCAGGGTGATCTAACTCCGGAAGATATAGCCGATGTGCCGGATTTCCCTGCCGACCGGGTCGATTACGGTTGGGCCATCTATTGGAAGATTCCGCTATTGGAAAAAGCCGCCAAAAACTTTCTGACCAAGGCCGACGCGGCCCGCAAGGTCGATTTTGACGCCTTTTGCGCCGAGCAGGCGGTTTGGCTGGATGACTACGCCCTATTTATGGCGGTCAAGGAGCATTTTGACGCCAAGGCCAAAGAGGAAGAGGTCTTTGGGGCTATGTGGAGCAACTATTGGGACAAAGATATTGCTCTACGGCAGCCGGCCGCCATTGAACGCTGGCGCGAAAAAGAAGCGGATACAATCGCCATCCATAAAGTACTGCAATATTATTTCTTTCAACAGTGGGGCCAACTGCGCCAATATGCCAATGATCACGGCATCAAAATTATCGGCGATATTCCCATTTTCGTTGCGCCCGACAGCGTCGATGTCTGGGCTAACCCCAGTAAATTTTTCCTTGATGATCAAGGGCAGCCAACAGTTGTGGCCGGCGTTCCCCCCGATTACTTCAGTGAAACGGGCCAGTTGTGGGGCAATCCCCTGTACCGCTGGGAGGTGATGGCTGAAAACGGCTTCCAGTGGTGGATCGACCGGATTCGCTCGACCTTAAATATGGTTGATATTATTCGCATCGACCACTTCCGGGGGTTTGAGGCCTATTGGGAAATTCCGGCCAGCGAAGAAACGGCGATCAACGGCGAGTGGATTAAGGCCCCCGGTACGGCCCTGTTCAATGCGGTTAAAGAGGCGCTGGGGGTTCTGCCTATTTTGGCCGAGGATTTAGGGGTGATCACTAAAGAAGTGGAAGCGTTACGCGATGAATTCAGCTTCCCCGGAATGAAGGTTTTGCAGTTCGCTTTCGATGCCAAAGAGGCCGGGAACTTGAATGCCACGAATCTCTTTTTGCCACACAATTACGGCCGCAACTTCGTCGTTTATACCGGTACCCACGATAATGATACCACCACTAGTTGGTATCGAGAGCGCAGCGACGAAGAAAAGGATCTTATCCGGCGCTATCTCGGCCGGCCCGATGATGATATTGCCTGGGATTTTATTCGGCTGGCGCTGGCCTCGGTGGCCAAAATGGCGGTTTTTCCGCTGCAAGATCTTTTCAGCTTGGGACCTGAAGCCCGCATGAATACCCCGTCGGTTTTGGGCGGCAACTGGTCGTGGCGCTACCAAACCCACCAACTAAATGAATTTACGGCTATTCGGCTGAGAGATTTAACCACGCTCTACGGTCGAGACCCGCAGGCATGGAAAGAAGCCGAAGAGGCTGCGGCTAAGACTGAGGCTGAGGCTGAGGAATAATTCCACAAAAAGCCGGAGTCTCCACTTGACGTGGAGTTGCTCCCACTGGATTTGGCTATCCTCACCGAGCCAACCCACACTATGTGGGAGACACTCAAAAAATAAAGGGGTGAAAAAGCGCGCCTTTTCACCCCTTTATCATTTATTTTGGCCGGTAGATGGGACGAGGCCCTTATCTATCGAAAATCTTCATGGCTTCTAGAGCAGCACAGTTTGACAAAGCTTGCTTTGTCGCTCCGGTTAACTAACCCCGCACATCGGCTACGGTTTGGGCCAGGCGTTTGACTCCGTCTTCGATCTCTTCCGGGGTCAACGCGCAGTAAGGCAGGCGTAAGAATCGCTCACCGCCGCCGTTGGGGAAGAAGGCTTCGCCGTCGGCCAGGTTGAGATTGTAGCGTTTGGCCTGCTTAATCACATCGCTGGTGGCGACACCTTCCGGCAGGGTGAGTGACAAGAAGAAGCCACCCTCGGGCCGGGTCGCTTCGGCGTCGGGCAGGTGTTTGTCCAGCGCATCCAGGCAGGCTTGCAGCCGGGGAGCGTACAACGCTTTCAACGATGCAATTTGGTCCGGCAGATTATCGGCGTTACAGAATTCATAGACAATCCCCTGCGACAGCAAACTGGGCGTAATATAGGTGTCTTCGGCAATTTTGGCAATTTGGCCCAACAGTTCCGCATCCCCATAAAGCATCCCAATCCGCGGCCCTGGCCCCACCAACTTACTAAAAGAAAGCATGTGTAGCGTCATTGTCGGGTTGAGTTGAAACAGCGACGGCTGTTCCTTGCCCCGGTAACGCAGCGGGCGGTAGGGCGCATCCTCCAACAATCGGAAGCCGTGCCGCGAGGACAACTCAATTAATTTTTGGCGCTTCTCCAGCGAACAGGTCGCGCCGGAGGGATTCTGAAAATCAGGAATGAGGTAGAAGAACTTGGGCGCCTGCTGTTTGAGCGCTGCTTCCAACGCGTCGATGTCGGGACCATCAGGTTGAAGGGGAATGCCGACAATTTTAGCTCCGTGCCGGCGCAGCATGGTAATGGTGCGGTCGTAGGTTGGCACTTCAGTGAAAACGACGTCGCCGGGACGAATGAAATGGAAGCACAGGAACTCGACAATTTGCAGCGAACCGTTGGCGGTTAACACCTGGTCAACGGAGACGCCTTGCCACTCGGCCAGCCACTCTCGTAAAGGGGCAAAGCCATAAGATTTGCCGTATTGTAAAATTGTTGTGCCATATTTATCCAGCGCCGTTTGTGAAGCGATTTTCATGGCTTCAACGGGGAAGGATTCCGTGGCCGGCACGCCACGCGTAAAATTAATAACAGGTTTATCAGACACTGCGTAACTCTCCTCATGAAGTTGGATGAACTATTGGCTGGCGTGAGAATAACATAGAGTATAATGATTGTCAATCCAATTTTGTTTGACACTTCACCCTAGATAGGATACACTCAAACGTGCTCAATCGAAAAGAACATACCGAAAAAATTCAATCAACCTGATGGAAGGAGGCTGAAGTGGATCGAACCGTGGTCAGCCAATCTATGGAAGATTATCTGAAGGCGATTTTTCAACTCGGCAAGTTAGAGACACAGGTGTCAACATCCGCCTTGGCTGATTATTTGAAAGTGGCTCCGGCCTCCGTCACCAATATGTGTAAAAAACTGGCTGAGTTACATTTGGTGGACTATGAGCCGTACCGGGGTGTCACCTTTACTCCGGCAGGAAAAAAAATCGTATTGGAGATTGTGCGCCACCACCGTTTGATTGAGTTATATCTGGCCGAAGCCTTAGGGGTGCCGTGGGATCGCGTCCACGAAGAAGCCGAAAAGCTGGAGCATGTGATTAGCGAAGATTTAGAAGAGCGCATGGCCGCTGTCCTGGGCGACCCTAAATTTGATCCGCACGGCGCACCCATCCCCAGCCGCTCCGGCCACGTACACGAGCATGATAGCGGCCGGCTGGTCGATATGGAAACCGGCGACCGGTTGATTGTCGTTGAAGTCGATGATCGCGACCCCGAACTGCTGCGCTACCTGGGCCAATTGGGCATCTACCCCGGCACTAAAATCACCATCCTGGTCCGCGCCCCTTTCAACGGCCCCCTCACCCTGACCAGCGGCGGTAATGAGTACAGCCTGGGCTACCAGGCCGCTGAGTCGATACGGGTGGCCCGGCGCAGAGACGAGTAAAATCCGACTGCGGCAACTATTTAAGCTATGAGCCAACCTACCCCCAAAGTAATCTATCTCATTATCTCTGGAGCCGTCTCCACCAATTCTACACCCGACCTGATCCGCGAACTCACTCAATTTGATCTCCCCATCTACACTTTTATGACCGATAATGCTTTCCGTCTAATCAGCCCCTGGCAGTTGGCCGGGCTGCCCGGCCATCAGTTAGTCGAGGGCTATTTTGATCCCGTTCTGGCCGGGGAGCGCAAACCGGGGCTGACGCTGATTGCTCCGGCGACGTTCAATACCGTCAATAAGCTCAGCCAGGGCATCGCCGATACGCTGGCCCATTCGCTGGCGGCCGAGGCTATCGGCGCGGGCTGGCCGGTGATTGTCGCGCCGTCAGTCAACGCTCATCTGGCGCGACATCCTCGTTTCAGTCAAAGTCTTAATACGCTCCGTAGCTGGGGCGTGACGATTTGCGGGCCGCATCAAACCGGCGACATGATGCAGATGGCCTCCATCGAAACCCTCATCGCCGCAGTAAGTACTATTTTGGAAGGAAAGCGTAATGAGTAATTTACCTATTGTCCACATGACCCTCTATAAACATGGCGTCGGCTACTATGAGCGCCGAGGGGCCGTTGAAGGAGAGGCGATCAAACTCACCTTTCGCCGTGAGGAGATGGATGACATTCTCAAAAGTCTAACCCTGCTCGACTACGGCGGCGGTCAGGTGCGCGGCGTCGATTACGACACACCCCAGAGCCGGGCCGAGCGTCTGGCCGGCAATTCGATCATTCTGGGCGACAGCCGCAGCCTGCGCGATTTGCTACAAGCGCTGCGCGGGCGAGCCGTCGAACTGACCGTCAGCGACGGCAGCCGGATCGAAGGCATTCTGATCGGGCTGGATGAGGCGGACGAAAAAGCGCAGCAAAAATCGCTGGTTTCGATTTTGCAAGCGGGGGCCGATAACGTCATTATTATGGCGCTCAGCCGGATCGAAGGGGTGGTCGTGCGCGACGAGACCGCTGCGGCCGATTTACGCTTCTTTCTGGAAACGGCGCTGGGCCAGGAAACGCATCGTTCAATTACCATCCGGCTCAGCCCCGGCAGCCACGATTTGCAAGTAGCCTACATCGCCCCGGCGCCCACTTGGCGGGTCAGTTATCGCCTGGTGGTCGACGCGCCGGAGGCCGAGACGAAGGAGGCGGAAGCCCTGCTGCAAGGTTGGGGGATTTTCGATAATCGGCTGGAAGAAGATTTAGAGGAGATCTCGCTGTCGCTTACGGCGGGCATGCCTATCTCGTTTGTCTATGATTTGTATACACCCCACACACCAGAGCGGCCAATTGTCAGAGATGAGAATCGCGTCGCGCCGGGGCCGATTATGTTACAAGCGGCCGCGGAGTTGGATGAGATATCCCTGGGGGCAATGGGGGTACGGTCGGCTAAAAGCCGGATGCGGGCGCAGGAAATGCCGGGCATGCCGATGGCCGCAGCCCCTGCCCCGCAATCCTACGCCGAGTCGGTGGCGAGCGCCGCCGCGGGCCAATCGCTGGGCGAGTTGTTCCAATACCATATCACCACCCCGGTTACGGTCGGGCGGGGACAGTCGGCGATGGTGCCGATTGTGAGCAGCACCGTCAAGGGCAAAAAGGATTTGATCTACAACGGCTCGAAAATGGCGACGCACCCGGTAGCGACGCTGCGCTTCAAGAACAACACCAACCTCACGCTGGAACACGGGCCGGTGACGGTCTTGGAAAGCGGCGAATATGTCGGTGAGGCCGTGCTACCTTTCACCGCCGACCAGGCCGAAGCGGTCATTTCTTACGCGGTCGAGCTGGGCCTGCACATCAAAGAAGAGCATCAATCGGAAAGCCAACTGCACGGGCTGCACATCAAAGATGGGTACCTGCTGCAACAGCTATACCAAATCCAACGCACTACCTACCGGCTTGACAACCGGACGCCGCAGCCTAAAACCGTCTTGATCGAGCGTCAGCGGCAATCCCGAGCGATGCCATTTAATATGCCGGAGCCAACCGAAACCACCCTCGATTTTTATCGCTATCAGGTTGAAACGCAGCCGGGCCGGATCACAACTTTCATCGCCCAAGAGCGATGGTTGGTTAGCCGCCGCGAGGAACTGCGCCAACAAAGCTACCAGGGCTTACAAAAATATCTCGACGATAAATTTCTGGACGCTGCTACCTATCAAAAACTAAAAGACCTACTCGATGCCTGGGGCGAGATTGCTCAGATGGAACAAGGCATCAAGGTGCAAGAGCAGCGGCGGGGCCAAATCTACCAGGCTCAGGAACAAATTCAGAAAAATATGGGAGCGCTGTCGCAAGATGGTGAAGAGGGGCGCTTAAGGGGGCAGTACGTCAAACAGTTAGCCGCCAGCGAAAGCCAATTGACCGAGATCGAGCAGTCGATTACCGAGTTGCAAACTCAAATCAAACAAAAACAGGCTGAAATCGAGAGATTGATTGCCGCTTTGGGATGAATGGACAGGATACCATCCGCTTGAGCAAATTAATGAGCGTCGCATTGCGGCCCAATCCAAAGTCAAACAAAAACTGAGGCCGGAACCTTGAATCGCTCACTCAAGCCCTTTATCTGATTTGACAATAAGTGGCTGCCACCTGGATTTTTGCGTGAGTCCTAACTGTCTCAGTTAAACTAGACACCTGTCCAGGTAACATACTGGTCAAAAATCTAGTGTATCTGGCTAATTAATTCGCTATACTATAAGCTAGGTAAGAAGCTCAATTCAGATATGAACTACCTCTTCAAACAGTACTTACAGCAATCTGGTTTCTCTCTATAGCCCACACCCTCTGAGACCTATCGGATAATCTTGATTTGTTCGCTCGTAAAAATCACCTCCAAAATTAGTACTGACGCTCTCCAACTCGTTGTTACCACTTTAATCGACGGCCTGAACCGTTAATCAAATCAAACTTATATAGCCTACTACGATGTAGAGCAAGATAAGAAAGCCGGTCAACAATGTTGCTGATTTACACTATGTCTATCGCCCAAGAAATCGCCCGCTGAGGTTGGCGATTTTTTTTGGTTTCATTTGTGATTTTTTTCACCTGCAAAAGGAGAGGTCTATGAAGATTACATCAACAAAAGAGAGTAGTACCCTGGCTGACTTATTGACAAAAAAAGGTGTTTCGCGGCGCGATTTTCTTAAATTTTGTTCAGCCATGACGGCCACGCTCGCCCTGCCCGTTAATTATTTCGAGCGCGTGGTCAAGGCGGTTGAACAGACCAAAAAACCGGTTTTGGTCTGGCTGGAATTTCAGGATTGCGCCGGCAATACCGAGTCGCTATTGAGAGCCAGCACGCCTTCCATTAGTGAAGTCGTGCTGGATGTGTTGTCGGTTGATTATCACGAGACCATTATGTCGGCAGCGGGCCGCCAAGCCGAAGAAGCCTTGGCTATGGCCACAGCCGAACCGGGCAGCTATCTGGTGGTGGTGGAGGGATCGATTCCCACCAAGGATCGCGGCGTTTACTGCACCATCGGCGGCCGGACCGCGTTGGACATTGCCCAAGAAATATGTGGTAATGCGATGGCCACCATCACCTGTGGCACTTGCTCGGCCTACGGGGGCATTCCGGCCGCTGCCCCCAACCCCACCGGCGCTATCGGGGTAGCCGAGGCCGTGCCAGGTATCACGGTGATCAATTTGCCCGGCTGCCCGATGAACGTGACCAATCTAACTGCCACGGTGGTTCACTTCCTCACCTTCGGCCAGTTGCCCTTGACCGATAATTTTGGCCGGCCGCTGTTCGCTTACGGCTCGCGCATCCATGACGATTGCGAACGGCGAGCCCACTTCGACGCCGGGCAATTCGTCGAAGCCTGGGGCGACGAGGCTCATCGGGCCGGTTGGTGCCTGTACAAAATGGGCTGTAAAGGACCGGCCACCTCTCATAACTGCCCCGTTACCCGCTGGAATGACCAAACCAATTGGCCGATTGGGGCCGGGCATGGCTGCGTTGGCTGCTCGGAACCCAATTTCTGGGACACGATGACCCCGATTTACCGGCGCTTGCCGAATGTACCCGGCCTGAGCGTTGAATGGACAGCCGATCAGGTTGGCATGGTTGTCGCCGGCGCCGTGGCCGGTGGATTTGCGCTCCACGGCCTGGGGTCTTTTATTCGAAATAGAGTCGAACCTATCGAAAGAACTGAAGTTGAGGTTGGAGAGGAATAAATCATGGCAAAAATAGTTATTGATCCTATCACCCGCATCGAAGGCCACCTGCGCATCGAGACCGAGGTTGACGGCGGGCAGGTCACCAAGGCCTGGAGTTCCAGTACAATGTGGCGCGGCATCGAACTGATTCTGCAAGGGCGCGACCCGCGTGATGCGTGGTATTTTACCCAGCGTATCTGCGGCGTCTGCACCACCGTTCACGCTCTGGCCTCAGTGCGGGCGGTTGAAAATGCCCTTAGAATTGAAATACCGTACAACGCCGTTTTGCTGCGTAACTTAATCGGCGGCGCGCAGTATGTGCAGGATCACGTCATTCACTTTTATCATTTGCACGCCCTGGATTGGGTCGATATCGTCAGCGCCCTCGACGCCGACCCCAAAGCCACGGCCGACCTGGCTCAATCGATCTCCGACTGGCCCAAATCGGGCGAAGGGTATTTTGCTGCTGTCAAGAATAAATTGGCGACCTTTGTAGGGGCCGGCCAGCTTGGCCCGTTCAACAACGCCTATTGGGGGCATCCGGCCTACAAACTGCCCCCGGAGGCCAACCTGATGGCTGTGGCTCACTATCTCGAAGCATTGGATTGGCAGCGCGATGTTATTCGTATCCACGCTCTGTTAGGCGGTAAAAACCCACATTTGCAGACGTACGTTGTGGGCGGTATGGCTTTGGCTATCGACCCGAACAGCCCGTCCGCCTTTAACGCTCATCAACTGGCTGAACTAGGCGTGTTGTTCCAGCGCGCTAAGGAATTTGTCGAGAAGGTTTACATTCCCGACCTGCTGGCCGTGGCCTCATTTTACAAAGATTGGGCGGCGATTGGCGCAGGGTTGGGCAACTATATGGCCTACGGCGATTTTCCCTTGGCCACCGGCGACCCCAATGAAAAGCCTGATTTACTTTATATTCCTCGCGGATTGATTTTGGATAAAGATCTCAGCACTGTTCATCCGGTTGAGCATACCAAAGTCGCCGAGTATGTGACCCATTCCTGGTATCAATACGACGGCGGCGATGGCCAATCGCTCCACCCCTGGCAAGGCGAGACCACAGCGAATTATACCGGACCGGAGCCGCCCTATGAATTTTTGGAAACCGACAATAAATATAGCTGGCTTAAATCCCCTCGTTACGATGGCCGCGCCGTCGAAGTGGGGCCGTTGGCCCGAATGCTGGTCGCTTTTGCTTCGCCTGATGCGCCCAGCCACAATCGGGTGCAGGAACTGGTGACGATGGTGCTCGATCATTTAGAAGTGGGACCGGAGGCGCTCTTCTCTACCCTGGGCCGTGTCGCCGCCCGGGGGATTGAAACCCTGCTGCTGGCCGAAGCCAGCCTGCAATGGTTGGATGATCTCAAAGCGAATCTGGCCCGGGGGGATTTGCGGATTCACAACGGCGAACTATGGGAACCGTCATCGTGGCCGGATCAGGCCCAAGGTTTCGGCTGGCACGAAGCGCCACGCGGTGGGTTGGGGCATTGGGTCACCATCGAAAACGGGGCTATCAAGCATTACCAATGTGTTGTACCCAGCACCTGGAACGGCGGCCCGCGCGATGCCAATGATCAACCCGGTGCATACGAAGCGGCCCTGGTCGGCACACCCATCGCCGACCCCGAACAACCGCTGGAAGTCTTGCGCACCGTTCACTCGTTCGATCCATGTATGGCCTGTGCGGCGCACGTGGTCGATGTTACCGGTCGTGAAATTACATCCGTGAAAGTTCAATAATTGCGGGAGCAAACTGATGTCTGTTCAAGTTGCTGAAGAAAAATCTATCGAGAAAACCGGTCGAGTCTATATCTGGGAGATACCGGTTCGTTTGACCCACTGGACCAATGTCGCCTGCATCATAATTTTGTCTTTTACCGGCTACTACATCGGCAATCCTTATATCTCAGTTAGCCCGCGTGAGTTTTATGGCACCTACTTCATGGGGCTGATGCGTTTTATCCATATGGCAACGGCCTATATTTTTGTGGGCAGTTTGGTCGTCCGAACTTACTGGGCTTTTATTGGCGGCAACCAGTGGGCCAGTTGGCGCGCATTGGTGCCTTTTTTCACTCCTGAAGGGCGGGGGAAATTGCTGAATACGATTTTGTATTACTTCTTCCTGCGTCGCCATCCCCCCACAACGTTAGGCCACAACGCTCTGGCCGGATTTACTTACGGTTTTATCGTCCTGCTCTACTTTACCCAAGTGCTAACCGGCTTCGCCCTGTACGGTCAATCGGACCCCGGCGGCCTATGGTGGAATTTGACCAGTTGGTTATTTATCTTTGTGAGTAACCAGATGGTCCGTCTGATACATCACCTGGTTATGTGGCTGTTGATTGCGTTTGCTGTCCATCACGTTTACAGCGCCTGGTTGGTCGATACCGAGGAAGCCAACGGCCTGATGAGCAGTATTTTTAGCGGCTGGAAATTCATTGTGCCGGAGTCGAGCGAGTCAAAGGCAAAACAAAAGGTATCTCATCAGCAACCAGATAAACCGGGCGAAAAATAAGGCTGAGGCGAAGGCTGATGTTGCCCCGATAAAACAACAACGGATTGTGGAAATAAACGGATTAAGACAAGCAAAATCCGCTCCTTTCGTCAATCCGTTGTTGTCCATTTTTGGCAATATGCCGTTGACTACTACAAATGGTTACAATTTTTCTCAGATTCAACACTTGCTGTAGATCATGACTCAGAAGAACAATCTACCTTGCTATCTTTTACTGCTGCTGCTGCTGTGGCTGGCCGCGTGCAGCGTCCAGGCGCAAGAAAATGACGTACCGCCCGCTTATCAGGGAATGACGCCGCCCACGTCCGATTTTCTGACGGACCCGGCCAATATTGCCGGCGGCCAAAAGCTCTACCGGCAGCACTGCGCCGCCTGTCACGGCGAGACCGGTCACGGCGACGGTCCCGCCGGACAGGTCTTGGCCCTCAAGCCCTCTGACCTGACCGACCCGAACGGTATAGCGGCCAAGTCACCGGATTATTGGTTTTGGCGCGTTAGCGAAGGCGGCACGGCTGAACCGTTTCATAGTCAAGGTTCGATCATGCCCGCCTGGAAATACCATCTCTCCGAACAGGAACGCTGGCAAGTGATTAGCTATGCCCGGACCTTATAGAACCCGTAAATGTGGGGGAGAAGATTTGGACAGAACTAACAAGATCATTCCGAATGAATTCTCATTTCTTTTGATACCAATTCACAAAATCATCTGTGGTAACTTCCGCATCTTTTAAGATTTTGCTGGTAATTCCCCGGCCCAAATCTTCACCCTGATGATCAGGCACCGTTGTTGTTCTACCATCAGGATGTCTGAAGAACTTGTGGCTACCTTTTTGTCTGACTAACTCAAATCCCAAACTCATAAGAAATTTTATCATCACACTGGCTTTAATGGTAGACATCCTGGCCATTATGATGCAACTGTTACCTCAAGTTGTTGAACCCCCACGAACTTCATGGGGGTCACTTCTTCTTCCTCAAGACAGAGTTCAATAACTTCTTTGATTCTGGGATAAAGCTCCACCAGAGATTTTGCTTGAGTATAGCAACTTTTTAAGGCTGGTACTGTGGCCACATAAAAACCATCTTCATCTTGTTCGATTAAAATTGTAAATGTATGGTTTTTCATAGTTCCTCATTAAATTCTCAGATGCAATCTTATTTAAAATGCTACTTTTGAGAGTATAGCATCCATTTTTGTTAATCACAATAAAAAAATACACTGGACGACTAGCTGATCATCTAACCTCTCATGTCACTTAACCCTCACCTTAAGCTCAACCGAGTCCTGACCATCCATCAGTAACAAACGCTGCCCTTCCTGCGGATTGTACAACCCGATCCGCAGCGTGTATGTCCCGGCGGCGACGGCCGGGACCCACAATCCGTGCCGGTCGATGATCGTCTCGCCGGCGGTCCAGCTCGACGTTGGTCGAGACCATTGGGCCGGCTGCCCGTCCGATTGGGCGATAAGCATTCCCTCGCTGTCGAGCAAATGCACGAATACATGATAATCCAGACCCGGCGCGGTCGCCGCCTGCCAGTGGAGTTCGACCGGCAGGCTGTGGTTCGCCGGCGTTTGCGGCGGGTAGACCGCCTCGTCTAAAATGATCAGATCGCCAAAGGTCGTTTTAGCCGGCGTCGCGACCATTGTTTCCGATGAAGGAAAAGCGAAGAGGAGGAGCCGTTGGCCGTCGAACGTCTCGCTGCGGGTTTTGAAGCCTTGGGCGGCCAGGGTTTGCTCGATGCCGCTTTCTTCAGGGGGCAGCCAGTTGGGCAGCCACCAAATTTGGTTGTGGGAGGTCATCGTTTCACTGAGCCGCCTCGTAACCGGATCAGGTAGCGGGAAACCGCCGTTATTCAAACCCAGAACTGGGGCGTTCCCCTTGTAACGTTCGGCAAACGGCATGGCGATTTCGGGATCATTGGTGATGACCGCGTCGGTGGGGCGGACGGCCTGATTTAAGGCGGCGACCGATTGTTTGAGCGAATTGGTCGGAAGGGCGTGGGTGTGGGTGAGAAGAGCAGTGAGGGCGAGGAGCGAGGTTAAAAGGGTAATTGATAATTGGTAATGGGAGGAGGGAGAAATTGGAGATGGGGAGATTGAGAGATGGGGAGATTGGAGTTCGGAGGTTGGAGATTTAGCGGTGGGAAGAGAGAGGAGCAATTTGACTTGTTGGCTTAAGTAGAACGTGGTGACAGAGAGATTGAGGACGAGGACCGCAAGTAGCAACCCATTGATTTGGCCCTGCCAAGCCCAAGCCAGGTCTAACGTGTCAAGGGAGATAAAGGACCAGCCTGACAGCAGCGCGGCGTACTGCGGATCGAAAAAGGTTTGGCGATCGAAGAGGGGGAGGCCGGTATCGAGGAGTGAATTTTGAAAATCCGAGAAATCGATCAGGGTGGTTTGGAGTTGGGGAATGAGGCTCAGGAGGAAGAGGATGAGAATGAGGCAGAGCGTGAGCAGGCGTGGGATGTGGGATGTAGAACGTGATGCATCAGAGGTGGTATAAGGTAGGATGGCGTAGGTGAGGCCGGGAGCCAGAAAGAGAGTCCAGAACGGGAGCGTGGGAATCATAAAGCGTGGTCCCCAGGCGTAGCCGCCGTGCCACATGAACCATTGGCCGTAGAGCAGCAGGTGAATCAGGATGACACTAAGGCCGGTTAGGCTTTCGGCGGGAAAACGGCGAAAAAAGGGCCAAACCCCGATGAGGCTTAGAATTAAAATAGGGCAGTACAGCAGCAGGCCGCGGCCAGGGCTGACCAGTTGGCCAAGCAGGCCATCTAGCAGAATGCCGCTGAAGGTTTCGTTGGGCAAGTAGCCGGTGTTGAGCGGATCGCCGTAGCGAGAGATATTAAAGGTGATCAGACTTAGGCCGATGAGCGCCAACGGCAGCGCAAAGGCGACCAGCGACGGCCAAAAATGCCAGAGCCGCCCCAGGAAGTGGG
This sequence comes from Anaerolineales bacterium, assembly GCA_020634935.1. GTDB lineage: Bacteria > Chloroflexota > Anaerolineae > 4572-78 > J111 > JAGRBY01. The sequence goes on along the minus strand of JACKAT010000004.1, from coordinate 128,629 downwards.
TTGGTTTGGTTCCTCGCAGTAAGTAATAGAGGAACAACAAGCCGAACACGGGCAAAAACAAAGCCTCGGCGTAGCGCGTGGCCACATTCCAACCCAGAAATAGACCGGCCAGCAATGGGTAAATAGTAAGTGGGCCGCTGAAGCCAACTTTGGCGGCGATCTCGGCGGCTTGGCCGAATCGAAGTAGGACAAACGCGGCAGCCAACAGCAGCAGCCCCGAAAAGGGATCACTAAATAGCGATTTAGCATAGGGCCAGGCTAATGTCGCCAGGCCAAAAATCAAAGCTGCTCCTAAGCCGATGAGCGGCGGATAGCCTAGCCTATGGAGATAAGCCAGCAGCAAGACGGCTGTCAGAGCGGTGACAAAGGCGTTGAAAAGCAGCGCCAAACTGACCGGCCCCCACCACGGCGCGACCAGCCCTAACCAGACCAACGGCAGTAGCCCCAGCGGCGCCCCCACACCCTTGCGCGAATAGAGTAGCCCATCGAGGCCGTAGGTCCCCTGCTGCAAATCCATCCAGCGGATCTGTTCGATATCCAACGCGCCCCGGCGGACCAGGCTCTCGGCTGTGGAAAACATGGCCAGCCCATCGCTGGAGTTAATCCGAGGCGTATAGGTCAACAGATAAACGGCCAGCAAAAATAAAAAAAGGGTAGTAATTGTTTTTTTAGAAAGACCTTCACGCGGCATAACGTCTAATTATAGTTCTGGCCGAAATCCAGGCGAATTTTTGAATGGAATAGTAAATTTTTCTGGTTGGTTGAAACTCTTATAATATGCTATAATGCTATAAATTTTTTACTGGTAAAGCAGCATGGATAACTTGATCGGCCGAAGTTTTGGCGGTTACAAACTGAAAGAACTGGTTGGTACTGGCGGCGTGGCCAGTATTTACAAAGGTTACGACGAACGATTGGCCCGTTGGGTGGCGATTAAAGTTATTTCGATTGCTACCATCGGCGGCGAAACGGAAGAAACCGTTTTGGCCCGCTTTCGGCAGGAGGCTCAGGCTATTGCGGCGCTGCGGCATCGCAATATTTTGACCATTTACGGTTATGGTGAAGAAGAGGGGTACGCTTACATCATTATGGAATACGTGCCCGGCGGCTCGCTCAAAGATCGGGTCGATGCCGGAAAACCGGTTTCTTGGGATCAGGCGTTGACCATCATCATTCCCGTCTCACAAGCCTTGGCCTTTGCCCACGAACACAACATTATCCATCGAGATATTAAACCGGCTAATATCCTGATGCCTCAGGAAGATTGGCCCCTGCTGGCCGATTTTGGTCTGGCTAAAATGGAACACTCAACCCGGCCTAACCTGACGATGCCGGGCCAGGTGCTAGGGACGATGGCCTATGCTGCCCCGGAGCAAATTCAAGAGGGCGAAATCGATGCCCGTATTGATATCTACTCGCTGGGCATCGTGCTGTATGAGTTGTTGACCGGCAAGCTGCCGTTTGACGGAGAAACTTCCTTTGATTTTTTGATGGCTCGTTTGACTGAGCCGCCCAAACCGTTGTTAAAATCCAATCCCAATGCGCCCGATATCTTTGTCCCGATTCTCAACAAAGCCCTGGCTCAAGATCCCCACGACCGCTATCAGACAATGATTGAATTCTCGCAAGATTTGATGGAAGCCCGATACAAGCTGGGCCGCTCGGCGGCTACCCGGCCGCGGGGGGGCCGCTATCAGGGGGCGACCTCGGTTATGAATACCCAGGAACTTCAAGAAACGACCGTCCTGCTCAAACTCACCGAGAGCGGCCATCAGATCGACATTAATGACCAGTCTGAACTCCTCATTGGTCGCGCCCACAAAAACATGGTTCCTGATATCAACCTCACTCCCTACGGCGGTACTGAAGCCGGGGTATCACGCCGGCACAGCCGGCTGTTTCGTAAAGATGATCAGTGGTATCTGGAAGATTTAGGCAGTACCAACGGCACCTTTGTCAACGGCAGCCGCATCGAACCTAACAAAGTGGTTTCGATCAAAGAAGGTGACAAACTCCGCTTCGGGCAGATTGAACTGGAGTTTGGTCTTAAAGCTTAGGCCCTACTTAATTCCTATCCCCCAGGCAAAACTGAGGAGCCTGACTATAGGCTCCTCTCTTTGTTTCTGGATGACGATGATAAATGTTCCGCAACCTAAATCATCTCTGTATCCTGGCAATTTTTGTCCTGATGCTGGCCGGCGGCTGCGCCTCAACTGCGGCTTCGGCTGTCCGGTTGGCGACCACGCCTGCTCGGCCCGTTTCGACCCCAACTGAAATATCTTCACCCACAGCCGCCGCCTCGTCTACGGCCACCCCGATCCCGACCGCGACCCTCGGCGCTACCCTAACCCCCCGACCGGCGCCAACCGATACTCCCGAACCGGCTGAACTCAAATACGTGGTTCTAATCAGCATCGACGGCTTGCGACCCGACGCCCTCGAACTGGCCGATACCCCCACGCTCGACGCGCTGCGAGCCGCCGGGGCTTACAGCGCCAAGGCTAAAGCGGTGCTGCCCAGCGTGACCCTGGTCAACCATGCCTCGATGCTGGGAGGCATGGGGCCTGATAAACATGGCATTACCTGGAATGTACTCGATCCTGAAGCCGGTAAAATCAAAGGGCCAACCCTGTTTAGTGTGGCCCACGAAGCCGGCTTGTCATCGATCATGGTCGTCGGTAAAGCCAAGCTCGCTCACATCGTGCTGCCTGATTCGGTCGATGCGTTTTATCAGCCCGGCTACACCGATCGCCAGGTGGTCAATCAGGCTCTAGACATTATCGACACGGGTCTACCCGATATCCTGTTCATTCACCTGCCTGACGTCGACTCCGCCGGCCACTTGACCGGCTGGATGGGTCTAGGTCAGTTGTTAGCGATTAATCTGACGGACGGATTGATCGGCGAAATTGTAAGCGGCTTAAAAGACACAGGCGTTCTTGAAAACACCCTTATCATCATCACCGCCGATCATGGCGGCAGCGGGCTGACCCACGGCACGGCCTCGCCGGAAGATTCGACCATTCCCTGGTTAACCGTAGGTCCAGGCGTTCCAGCCGGCGTGACCATCGAGCAGCCAATCATCATTTACGACACCGCGGCCACGATTTTATATGCGTTGGGGGTACCCATTCCTGACGTATGGGATGGACGGCCGATAACCGAAATTTTTGAAGAAGGCGAAAAATAATAGAGTTTATAGGATTTAAGATGACAGTCACTTAGCCCACTATGGGTAGCCAAAAGTGACCGTCACCTATTTCCGATAATGTCTAACTTGTTGTGGGCCGAAATGTAATGTTTACCATTATTCCCGCTAAACCCTTTAACCAAGCCAAAACCCGGCTGGCGTCGATTCTGTCTACTGGCCAGCGGGTGATTTTAAGTCAGCGGCTGCTGCGGCGAACCATCGAGTTAGCCCGGCACGTGAGTGAGGTAGTAGTCATATCGCGCGATAGTCACGTCCGGCGAACCGCGAAGCAGGCCGGGGCTTGGGCTTTAGTGGAAGGCGGCAACGACCTAAACGCGGCGGTGCGGCAAGCGTCGCAGTGGGTAGCCGGTCGCCATCACGGCGCGATTTTGGTTCTTCCGGCTGACCTGCCCCTCTTGACTCTGGCCGATTTGACCGAACTAATCGACTTGAGTCAACCGGCGCCTTCGCTGGTTATCGCTCCCTGTCGTCGAACTAGTGGGACTAACGCCTTGCTAATTGACCCGCCGGATTTGATCGATTTTCAATTTGGGCCGGATAGTTTTGCCCGGCATCTCCAGGCCGCGCAGCAAAAAAACGTCGAGGCCGTGATCTATCGCTCGCCAACAACGGCTTTTGATTTGGATTTGCCGGAGGATTTCAAAGCTTTAGAAAACCGGGCGCCCTAAGTGGCTGCTCTAGCGGCGTGAAACGAGCGTTGGCGCGTCAGCCTCTGTGAGCGGCAGCGAGATGGTGAAAGTGGCGCCCGCGCCAACGCGGCTGGCGGCATCGATCTGGCCATGATGGGCCTCGATAATTTCTTTGATGATGGCCAGCCCCAAACCCGCGCCGCCGCCCCGCTTGCGGCTTTTATCGATCTGGTAGAAGCGCTCGAAGATGCGAGCCAGGTCGTCCGGGGCGATGCCGGGGCCGGTGTCGCTAATGCTGACCTGCACCATCGGCCCTTGTTTAACCGCCGAACTCGAACTGTTGGGTTCAGGCGGAGGCGACGGCATCCGGCGGAGTGATGACCCATCCCGCACAACGTGAGCCGCAATCGTAATTTGGCCACCCGACGGGGTATGGCGCAGGGCATTGTCCAGCAAGTTTGTAAAAACTTGGGCCAGACGATCCCCGTCGCCGATGATCGATGGTAAACGGTCCCACTGCCTGACAACCTCGATCTGTTTTTCAACCGCCTGAGGCAGCAGCCGGTCAGCCGTGCTGCTGAGGATTTGGCCCAGGTCTAGCGAGGTCAGATGCATCACGACCTGGCCGGAGTCGATCCGCGCCAGATCGAGCAGGTCCTCAACCAGGCGGCTCATGCGTGAGGCTTCCTCGTAAATGATGCCGGCCGCCCGGCGTCGAGCCGCCTCGTCGTGAGCCGCCCCCTCCATCAGCGCCTGGGAAAACCCTTTGATCGAGGTCAACGGCGTCTTTAATTCGTGCGAGACATTGGAGACAAAATCGCGCATCGCTTGTTGGCTGGCTTCAACCTGGCCGGCCATCGTGTTGAAGCTGGCGCTGACCCGGCGAATCTCCGGCGGGCCGCTTTCCGGGACGCGCTGGGCATAATCTCCGGCGGCCACGGCTCCGGCGGCTTGAGCAATGCGCGACAACGGCAGGGCAATCGAGCGGGCAATAAACACGCCAATAACCAGCGACACAAACAAGCTGACCCCGCCGGCCAGGAAAAACCCTAAACTCAATTCCGAAATGATATTGGGAATGCGTCCGGCCTCGGCCCCCAGCGCCACCACATAACCGGTGGGATCGTTATTATCCCCCACCGGCTCAGCCGCGAAGTTCGTGGTCCGGCCATCCGGGGCCTGAAACGTGCCAACCCGTGTGGTGCCTAGCCGCTGAGTCGGTCGATCTAGGGCCAGCGTCCGGCCAATCCACGCCCCTTTGGTATCGGCCACAACTATGCCCTGGCGATCAACCAAAATCAGATGGTTATTATCGGCCAGCGGGCTGTTGGTAATCCGCTCGTTGATGTCCTGGATAGAGTTGCCCCGCCGCAAAAATATATCGAGCCGGCGGGCGACCTGCCGGCTTTGACTGGCCAGTTGAATCCGGCTAAGGCGGTTTTGGATAGGGCGAGAGACCACGAGCAGGGTAAGAATGGATAGAAACAAGGTGATGACGATAATGAGCGTGTAAGAGAGCACCAATCGACCGCTTAACTTCATTCATCAACCACCATTTTGTAACCCACCCCCCAAACCGTTTCGATCCTCAGCGTGCTGTCCCCTTTGAGACGATCCCGCAGGTGAGCCACATGGACATCAACCGTGCGGGTTTCGCCGTAAAAATCAAAGCCCCAGGCTAAATCGAGCAGTTTTTCCCGGGTCAGGGCCAGCCCTTTGTTTTCAACAAAAACCTGAAGCAGATCAAACTCTTTGGTCCGCAGCTCGAGCGGCTGGTCGCCTAAATGGGCTTCGCGCCGGGCCGGATCGATGGTCAATGGTCCGGCTTGTAAGGCCACTGCCTCGGTTTGAGGCGACGGTTGGCCCCGGCCTCGCCGCAAAACCGCCTTGACCCGGGCCACCAGTTCGCGGGGATTGTAGGGCTTGGTCATATAGTCGTCCGCGCCCAATTCAAGGCCCACAATTTTGTCGATGTCGTCATCGCGGGCGGTGAGCATAATGATCGGCGTCTGACTCTTGGCCCGGATTTTTTTGCAGACTTCCCAACCGTCTAACTCGGGCAGCATCAGATCGAGCACGACCAGGGCCGGATTGAGGTCTTCAAATTTGCGGAGGGCATCCAGGCCATCGACAGCCGCTTCTACCCGGTAGCCGTCATTTTCAAGATAAAGCCGGCCCAGCTCAATGATGTTTTGTTCGTCATCCACAATCAAAATGAGGTCTTTATTTTTGGGTTTGTCCATAGCTTTTTCTTCGCCTTCGCCTCAGCCTTATTTTACCCAACTCGCTCCGGCGGCGACAAATGCATGCGCGTCGGACTCCACCGTTCACCCAGCGACACATAGATGCCGTCGCTGCCAACGGTAATCTGTTCCGTGGCTTCAATCTCCGGGGCGCGCAGCCGGCTGGCGAAAAATCGCTCCAGAGAAAAATCGCCGCTGATCAGACGTTGGTAAATTTGTTCATCGAGGCCGATGTGTAAATCGGCTTCCGGGATAGGTTTAAGGCGAAACGTCCGGTCCTGGTAGGTTTCAAAAACCGGCGGCCCGCCATAGTCAGTCTGGAGCAGGTTAAACAGAAGAGCATAATAGGTAATCAGATAAGCTTTGGGTGTTAGAGCCAAGGACTGGCTCTCGCTGCCGGCGTTGACCGGCGGATCTTCCAAATAGGCTTTAAGGATTTTATTTTGGGCCGTAAAATAACTGGCCAAGCCGACCAGCAAAGCCGGTTTTTGTCCGGCAATGAGCGCCTGCGAGCGTGATTTCAAGCGCCGCAGCGTCCGGCGACTCAACCAATTGCTGCGGCCCTTAGCCTCGGCCACCAGCCATTTGGTGTTTTTGCCCAGTCCAACTAAATCGGGTGATGGACTTGGCGCTTGAGCCAGACTTTGGGCGTAAGTGTCTATGTGCAGCAGCCAGGGCGTGGCCAATAGCTTTTCCACAAAAAGTTTGGTCAGGGTCAAACTCAAGAAATAGGCCGTGGCCGATTTTTCCGGGGGATCGAGCGCTCGAAAGGCCGGTGACTGGATGATATGCGTGTCTAACGGTCCCCACAGACCGGGACGGTAATCGGCGGCTTGCAGGTTGGTGTAGAGCAAGGTACTGCGATAGACAATCTCGAAATAAGCGTAGGTGTCAGGCCGAATGACGTGACGCAAATTACGCCGGCCAACGGTTAAGCCGGCCCAGACGATATCAGACCAGGCGCAGCGCAATTGATCGGGCCGGGTCAGTTTTGGTCCAAATTTTTCGGAAAACCCATTGGGAGCGTACTCGATAATCAGCACGGTTTAGTTTATTCGGCAATAAAGGATTTTAGCCAACACAAGACTTATAGGGTTCCGATTTATGGTTGCAATAACGCCCTTTTCCCACTGGAACAACTGTCCAATCAAAGTTAGCGCTCGGGGAAACCCATAACGTCTGGCTCAGGCAGTAACGTACTCTTTAAATTGTAGCATAAGGAGTTAAGTTTGGGGAGTTTCAAGTAGAAGAAGCAAAAAAAACCGTCGCTGCCTTCAAAAACAAGACGCTGACAAAAAATAATCCGATGATCTTCTCCGCTAAACGAACAGGAACAAAATTCTTTTGAATTGGTTCTTTTTCAACGTGGATAGGTTCTCCGCCAAATGGACAGGTACAAAATTTTTTGGGATCGGCCCTTGATCAACGTGAATGGGTTCTCGGCCAAACAAACAGGGACAAAAATTTTCGTGATCGGTGCTTTTTCAACATGAATATGGTCTCAAAAACGTGAACATGACGCCAAATTATTCGACTATGTGATAAAACTGTTTGAAAAGTTCAATTTTTATTTGAAACGTTCAATCTTTGTGGGGAAATGTAATTTTTTTATTTGAAACATTCAATTTTTATTTGAAAAGTTCAATTTTTATTTGAAATGTTCAATCTTTGTGGGGAAATGTAATTTTTTTATTTGAAACGTTAAATTTTTGTTTGAAAAGTTCAATTTTTATTTGAAATGTTCAATCTTTGTGGGGAAATGTAATTTTTTTATTTGAAACGTTAAAACTAAATTGGAAAACTTAAAAAATTTTTGTGAAGAGGTCATTCTGGACAGAAATTTGCCGTTTCGACCCGGTACTAAATCATCATCCCAGCTGCAAAGTGGTTACAAAAAAAGATTTTCTCCTCAAATGGGGTATTAAACCGTTCAGAATATCGGCGATGGAAGTTTGGCGGTTGAAGTGAGCGACTTGTCCGGCGTTTTTGCGTATTGGGTAATGGGTTTAGCCTTTGGCTGATTTTGAGTTGGTCAGTTGTATGGTATCTTTCTTTTTATATAGAAGTTACGCCGTTGGCGATTAGCCCTCCCTAAATCCCTCCCCCAGGGAGGGACTTGCCTGGTCCTCCCCCCCTGTGGGGGGAGTTAGAGGGGGGCTAAACCGGCCAACGGCGTAAGTCATATAGTCTTAGGATTTGGAGCAGAAGCGTATGGCTGAAGCAGAAGTTAGTCAGGCAGTGGTCCTGTTTGTTACGTTATTTGCCATGATGGTCGGCATGATTTTTACCTTGATTCCGCCCATACCGGGGACGCTGGTCATCTGGGGCGCGTCTTTGGGTTATGGCTTGGTATTGGGCTGGGAAAAATTGGGCTGGTTGGCCTTCAGTTTGATTACCATTTTGATGATTGCCGGCATTGCGGCCGATTTTCTGGGGGGGCAGTTTGGGGCCAAGTTGGGCGGAGCCTCCTGCCTGGCGGTTGTTGTGGGGACCGTTGTCGGGCTGATTTTGGGTTTTATAATTAGCCTGGTCGGCACGCCGCTGCTAGGCTGTCTGGCCGGAATGGGCGGGACATTGGGCGGCATCCTGCTGATCGAGCGGGTGCGCTACAACGATTGGCGCAGCGCCCTCAACGCCACCAAAGGTTATCTGGCCGGTAATATCGTCGGTATTATGGCCAAGGTTACGGCAGGGGCGATTATGATCGGCGTGTTTCTGGCCCGGGTTTATTGGGGCGGCTGAACATTTAGGCGTCAAACCGGAGCAACACTTCATCCAAACTCTTGATCGAACCGACCACTGTGACCCGGTCGCCAAGTTGCAGCCGGGTATGGCCGTGGGTAATCAAGGTATGCCCATCGCGCAGGATCGATAGAATGAGCGTATCGAGTGGCAGCCGCAAATCTCTGACTCGCATGCCGTGCAGATCAGGGTCGCGGACTTCGATATCGATGATATCCTGATTTGCGGCGGCGCCCAGAAGCATCGGGGCCACAGCCGGCGACCGCACAAAATGGTCCAGCAACCCCACAATGGCCGTGCGGGGATCGACGATCAAGGCCCCCAGTTCGCGAAATCGAACAAAATTCTGAGGATCGTTCAGCCGCACGACCAACGTCGCTGTCCCAAAATTTTCATAAGCCAATTCACAAACCTGGTAGCTGTCCTCATCGGGCAGCATGGTCACAATCACTTCCGCTTTATGAGCGTCAAGTCGTTGTAGCGTCTCAAGCGATAAATCAGAAATGTGATGGATAGTGAAATCGCAAAACTCGAAGCCGGCGCTGTTAAAGTAAGGATTGGTGGAAGCGACTTTGACGATCCAGTTGTGGGCGCATAACTGTTGGGCCAGGGCCAGGGTTTGGCCATCGTGACCAAACAAAATGGCGTCGCGGACGCCGTCAAACACCTGTGTTTTGCGGATACGGGCTTCGCCCACCCGATTGATCGCATATTTGAAAAAGAGCGGGCCGACCATTTCATTTAAGACGACCACGGAAATGATCATGGTGGCAAAGGCCGTCCCTAACTCCGGAAACTCCACGGCCACCTCTTTAGCCAGTCCCAAAGCCACCCCGGCTTGCGTAATAAACCCCATCCACTTAAGGCGATTATATTTCATGGGATCTCCGGCGATGACGCCTCCGGTAAAGGACCCCAGCATAATCGCTACCAACCGGGTGCCAAACAGGGCCAGGGCAATAGGCCAAGTAGCGATGAGAATGCTGACCTCTAGCGAGTCGCCGGTTAAGGTGAAAAAGGCAATGTAGATCACCGGGCCGGTTTTCTCGATAATCTCACGAAATTCCCCTCGGTTTTTACTAAAGTTATTGACCATAAAGCTGGCAATCAAACAGACCAGTAACGGTTCGATCAAAAGCTCAAAAGAGAAATTTTCGTGCGAATATTCTCGAATGAAGGTAGACAGGACAAAAACGCCAAAACCAAACAGCAAAATAAGGGTGGTTTTAGGCATCCGTTCTAGTTTGGCCGCTAACGTGATGGATAACAGCTTGGCCAGAACTCCACCCAAAACAACGGCTATCGATAAATTGACGATCAGCAGCAGCACAAAACCGAAATCGAAATTGACATTAGTAAGCAAAGCATCGGCGACCGAGGAGCTGATGGCAAAGATAACGATCACAAAAACATCCATGATAACCGTTACACCCAAAGCAATCTGAGTGAATGGCCCTTTGGCTCGCAGCTCGTTAATAATGGCGATAGCCGAAGCCGGCGAGCGAGCCACCAAAATCGACCCGGCCAAAATAGCCACAGCCAGATGTTCTATACCGGACATGCCTTGCATAAAGGGGATGAAATCGGCCAAAAAGAAAACAGCCGAGGTAGTCATAATTAAGGTAAAAGAGACGAGGCCGGCGGTTACCCATCCGATACTTTTGAGACGACCTTGCAGCTCCGGCAGGTACAGCTCACTCCCGGCGGCAAAAGCGATGAACGCCAGCGACACTTCATCGATAAAACGGAGGCTTTCCACCGCTTCTTCAGAAATCATGTTAAGAATAAAGGGGCCGGTCAACAAGCCGATAAACAGATAGCCGGTGATTTTGGGGAGTTTAAACCGGGCAAAAATGTCGCCGACCTGTCTGGCCGCCAGCGCGACCACGGTAAAAGCCACTATAAAAAGTGCAATCGCTTGATAATGAGCCATCCCTACTCCTCGAATCGCAGCCGGAGTCGATCCAGGCTGGCCGGTGAACCCACCACGGTCATATGATCGCCCAGTTTGAGCCGGGTGTAGCCGTGAGAAATTATAGTATGGCCATCGCGGCTAATCGATAGAATCATCGTGTCCAACGGCAGGCGGAGATTGCGAATCGTCACGCCGTTGAGGCTGGGGTCACGCACTTCGATATCGACAATATCCTGATTGTCAGCCGTCCCCATAAAGAGCGAAGCGGCAGAAGGTGAGCGAACCAGATGGTCAAACAGATTAACGATAGCCGTGGCCGGATCAACCGCCAACGCGCCCAGTTCGTGGAAACGGGCCGCCTTGGTGCGATCACTTAACTGCACAATCAGTATCTCCGTGCCAAAATGTTCATAGGCCAATTCGCAAACACGGTAGTTCTGATCGTCAGACAGCATGGCGATAACCGCATCGGCTTGATCAACTTCAAGGTAATGCATCGACTTGAGATTAATGGCGGCGATGGGATAAATATCGAAATCAGACTTTTCTTCCGCTTCCATATCGTGATCGGCGGTCATTGAAACCAATTTGATCTGCCAGCCGTGAGCCTGCAATTGACGCGCCAGGGCCAGCGCCTGACCTTCCAGGCCGAAAATAATAGCATCCCGCGCCCGGTCGGCCTCGAACGCGCCGCGGGTGTGCGCTTCGCCGGAGCGGTTAATCGCCCATTTAAACAGAATCGGGCCAAGAATCTCATTTAGAACGACCATCGCAATCATCGTCGTCGCAAAATCATCGCCCCAGGTGGGAAAGGCATCGCTCACTTGAGCCGCTAACCCCAGCGCCACCCCGGCTTGCGTAATAAAGACCATCCACCGCATACGGTTGTGCGCCATCGTATCGCCGGCCAAAACCCCACCGCTGAAAGAGCCGATGAAAATTGAAACCGCCCGGACCAAAAATAGAGCCAGGGCAATCGGCCAGACCAGGGCCAGGATATCGAGTTTCAAGCCGACCCCCACCAGGGTAAAGAAAATGATGTAGATGGTCGGCCCCACCTGGTGTAAAATCTGAACGAAGTCAAGCCGGTAGTTAGTGAAATTATTAAGGTAGAACCCACCCACCATACAAATGAGCAGCGGCTCCAAATGCATTTCAACGAACAAATTAGCGTGGCTGTAACTGGCTAAGAGATCGGATAACAGAAAAACGCCAAACCCGCAGCCGATAATGAGCGCAATTTTCACATTACCCTGGGCCGCCTGAGCCGAAAGAATGATCTCCAGAGTTTTACCCAACAGATACCCCATTCCAAAAGACAGTGTTATCTCACCTAAAACCAACGCCAGCAGACCAACATCGATCCCCAGATTAGACAACAACGCAGCGGCAATCGAGCTGCAGATGGAAAAGAGAATAATCACCACCACATCAGACACCATCGTCACGCCCAAAGCGATCTGGGTGAAAGGCCCCTTGGCCCGGAGTTCATTGATGATAGCAATGGCGACCGACGGAGAGCGGGCAACCATAATCGCTGCGGCCAGCAGAGCGATGGCCAGACGACCCGTCGGGGTCATATCGCGCATGAAGGTGATAAAGTCCGCCAGAAAGAACACGGCGATTATCCCTAGAGCCAACGTGGTGACGACCAGCCCGCCGGTAATCAAACCAATACTTCTAAATCGCCCCCGGAGTTCGGGCAGATACAGTTCACTTCCGGCCGCAAAAGCGATGAACGCTAATGAGATGTCATCGATGAAGGCCAGGTTTGCGACCGCCTCTTTTGACATCAGCCCTAAAATAAAGGGCCCGGCCAGTACACCGGTGAATAGATAGCCGCTAATTTTGGGTAGGCGCATTTGAGAGAAGAGGTCGCCAATTTTCTGAGAGGCTAATGCAACCAAAACAAAGCTGAGAAAGAAGATTAAGATGCTCATATTTTCCATGGGTTATCGCTATAATTTTAGCCAAGTAAAATTTACCAGGCTGATTTAGGCGTCTTCTTTGAGCCGATCAGGGATTGATTTCAATTTAATTGAACTTCTGGGGTAATGGATAGGACTGACAGAATTAATTAAAGGCAGCTTTTTGTTACTAATACATTTTCTACAGGTTGCCCTTAAATAGCAAAAAGTTATTTGTTAAAATTATCGCATATCGATCCAATTTCAACGGGCGTTGGCTGAGCTAAGGCCCGTTCAGCAGCATGTCGGACTATTGACAAAATATCAAATCCTATAGTAAACTAGCCTCACTTTTGGCGCGCTGCGATATATCAATGATATATCACCCAAGAGCTTGTCTTAACCAGCCGGTTTCATTTGCCCTTTGCCGGCCCGGCCCTCACTGCTCAAATTCAATACGCTCAACGCTGCGCGACATTCCAGACCGATGGAACTACTGCTGGAGGTATTCTTATGGAAAAAAGAATTTTAGTGGCATATGCGAGTGTCAGTGGGTCAACGGGTGAAGTCGCTGAAGCGGTGGGCAAAGTCATCGAGCAAGATCCTCGGGCGGCTGTAGATGTTTGTCACCTCAGAGAGGTCGTCGATCTTGAAAAATACGATGCGCTGGTTTTAGGTAGTTCAATTCGAGCCGGGCGCTGGCTGCCTGAGGCTTTTACATTTTTGGAAACCCATCAAGCTAAGTTTCAGCATATCCCGGTGGCCTACTTTACCACTTGCTTGACCATGGTCAGCGATACCCAAGACAGCCGCCAAACGGTTCTGGCTTATATGGAACCGGTGCGGCAAGCGGCCCCCCGTATTGAGCCGGTTGGTCTGGGTCTATTTGCCGGCGCGCTCGACCCCACCCGTCAGCCGATTATGCCTTCAGGCCATACGGTTCAAGGGGATTACCGGAATTGGGAGGCCATTCGCGCCTGGGCGGCGGATATTCGACCGCGCCTGCTGGCTGAGTCGGCCCCGACGGAACCCCTCTCTTTAAGCGAAGCCGTTTTGTCTTATACCGATATGTCGGGTCTCGATTTAAGCAGCGCCGATTTGGTGCGTGCCGATCTCCGCGAGGCCAATCTCAGTGAAGCTGATTTGCAGGAAGCTGATTTGAGTGGGGCCAGGCTTACCAAATCTGATTTACGAAAGGGCAAACTACACCAGGCCAGCCTAAATTGGGCCGAAATGCATGCCGCTGATCTGCGTGAAGCGGATTTAAGCCAGGCCAATCTTATCGGGGTCCACCTGGACCGGGCCGATTTGGGCCGCGCCAATTTGAGCTACGCCACCCTCAATGGGGCTAACTTGAGCTACGCAAACCTCAATCATGCCGATCTTAGCTACGCCGATTTAAATTGGGCTGACCTGCGCAGCGCTGATTTAAGCTCTGCCAATTTAAGCCATGCCAACTTGGGCTGGGCTAATCTGAGCCAGGCTAATCTGGACCAGGTTAATCTGAACCAGGCCCAATATAACGATCAAACCCAATGGCCGCCCGATTTTTCGCCTGAGGCGCATGGCGGTATCGTGGTTCGGACGGAACCCCATTAAGGGATGATTAGTTGGATAGTTTGGTGGTTGGTTTTTGGCTAATAATCAGACTAATCAACTACCCCCTATCTTTAGTAGGTGTCAGACAGTTTCGATTGAAACGACAGCGACAATGAAAATGTATGGGAGCGACAAAGCTGGCTTTGTCATTCATGATTAGGTCAAAGTTTACTTTGACGCTCCAAACCTTTATATTTAGGGGAGTAAATGAAAGATGGCCGATCGTGATCGTCATGCCCGCCGCCGCGAGCGCCGCGAAAGAAGTTCAAGAACCGCTCAACCGGGGGGGATAAAACCCCTGGTTAACAAATTGCCCGTCACTGAAGTTTTGTATGAAGTCGATATCGAAAAGATTCATCAGGCTTCGATGCGGTTGCTGTCGGATATCGGCATCTTGGTGCTCGATTACCCGCCAGCTTTGGAACTTTTTAAGAAGAATGGGGCTAAAGTGGAAGGCGAGATGGTCTGGCTCGACGAAGACACGCTCATGCACTTTGTCCGTCAAGCCCCCGCCACCTTTACCCAACTGGCCCGCAATCCGGCTAATCATTTGCCGATTGGCGGGAAAAACATCGTCTTCGCGCCCGTGTACGGCCCTCCCTTTGTGGCCGATCGGGATCATGGCCGGCGCGAGGCCACCATTGAAGATTTTCGCAATTTTGCCAAACTGACCTATATGGCCCAGCATCTTCACAGCGCCGGTGGCACCCTGTGCGAGCCGAACGATATCGATGTCAAAGAACGTCACCTTGATATGCTGCTGGCCCATATTACCTTGAACGACAAAGCGTTCATGGGCAGCGTCACCCACGCCGACAATGCCCGTGATTCGGTCACGATGGCCGAGATTTTATTCGGAGCCGAAGCGATCCGGGCAAACCCGGCCGTGATCGGGTTGGTTAATGCCTCCAGCCCGTTGCGCTTCGATGACCGCATGCTCGGCGCGCTGGAGGTATATGCTCAGGCCAACCAGGGCGTGATCGTCACCCCCTTCATTATCGCCGGAGCGATGTCGCCCAGCACGCTGGCCGCCACCCTGGCCCAGCAAAATGCGGAGGCGCTGTTCGGGATCGCTTTTGCCCAGATGGTCAACCCCGGCACCCCCAGTATTTACGGCTCGTTTCTGGCCAATATCGACATGCGCAGCGGCGCACCCTGCTTTGGCACCCCCGATAATGCCTTAGCGCTCTATGCTGGCGCTCAACTGGCCCGTCATTACCACCTGCCCTATCGCTCCGGCGGCAATTTTACCGCCTCTCGCATTCCCGACGCCCAGGCCGGTTATGAATCAGCCGGCACGATGTGGCCGACGGTTCAGGCCGGCGTTAACTTTGTGCTGCACGCCGCCGGCTGGTTAGAGGGCGGTTTGATTTCCGGATACGAGAAATTTGTACTCGATCTGGAAGTGTGCGGCATGATGGCTAAATATGTCGAGGGCATCGGCCTATCGGACGAAGACTTTGCCTGGGATGCTTTCGAGGAAGTAGGTCCCGGCAATCATTTCCTCGGTTCCGCCCATACCATGCGCCATTACGAAACCGCCTTTTACCAGCACACCGTTTTTAATATGGACAACTATGAAAAATGGGCCGAAGAAGGCAGCCAGGACAGTTACGAAAAAGCCAACGCCCTCTGGAAAAGGATGCTGCGCAACTACGAAGCGCCCCCACTGGATCAGGCCATCACCGAGGAATTAAATGCCTTTGTCGATCACCGCCGCGCCGAGATTCGAGCCGGGAAGCCGCGTTCGGGGTGGAAGAAGTAGCTAAATTAGAATATCATCTTTTGCTTGGCCATGATTTAGCAATGCTGGCCGAACCGGACTACCAAAGACTAAATGAAAGCGTGATTGAAGTTAAACGCATGCTAACCGCTTTCATAAAAAAACTAAAAACCAATCGATAATCTTGGCAAAAAACTAAAAACTGATCGCTGAAAGCTAACCGCTAACCGCTGATAGCTGACCGCTGATAGCTGATAGCTAGGAGTCCTATGCTCACCATCCGCAGTTTTGAAATTCCGACCGTCATGAAACATGGCCTGGGCGCGATCAACGCGCTGGCCGACGAGTTACGCGCTTTGGGCCTCAAACGCCCCATGATCGTCACCGACCCCGGCATCGTCAAAGCCGGGCTGCTTGAGCGGGCTACCCGACCGCTCGATATCGCTAAAATGGATTACGTCATTTTCGATCAAATTGTACCGAACCCCCCCACCACGTTGGTTGATGAAGGCGCGGCATTTTACGCCGGCGAGGGCTGCGACGGCCTGGTCGGCCTGGGCGGCGGCAGCGCCTTAGATACCGCTAAAGCGATTGGCGTGATCGCCAGCAACGGCGGCCAAATTCTTGATTACGAATGGGCCGATCCGCAGCCGATCAAACACCGGATTCCACCCCTGGTTTGTATCCCCACTACCGCCGGCACCGGCAGCGAAGTCACCTTGTGGGCCGTCATCACCGATTCGGAGCGTAAGATCAAATTCAATGTCGGCGGTACGGCCCTGATTGGCGCTTGGGTAGCCCTGCTCGATCCCGAATTGACCTTGGGCCTGCCGCCGGCCGTCACCGCCGGTACCGGCATGGATGCCCTGGCTCACGCTATCGAGTGCTACACTTGCGCCTACGCCCAACCCATTTCCGACTCGGTGGCGCTGCTGGCAATTGAGTATGTGGCGCGTTACCTGCGGGTGGCTTTTGCGCAGGGACACAATATCGAAGCGCGTTATAAAATGAGTCAAGCGGCGATGCTGGGTGGACTGGCCTATGGCAAAGAGAGCGCCGGCGCAGCGCATGCCATGAGCCAATCGGCGGGTGGGGTGCTGCCCAATGTCCCCCACGGCCCGTTTACGGCTCGGCTGTTGGGGCCGGTGATGGAGTACAACTTCAAGGGCGAACCGGAAAAATTCGCCCGTATCGCGCTGGCGATGGGCGAGGACATTCGCGGCCTGAGTCTGTGGCAGGCCGCCGAAAAAGCGGTAGAGGCCGTGCTGCGCCTGACGGACGATGTCGAAATTCCGCACATCCAGGCATTCGGTTTCACCGAAGACCAAATCCCCATGCTGGCCCGTATTGCATTTGAGGACCCGCAGACTATCGGCAATCCGCGCGATCTATCGCTTGCAAGTTATGAGAAAATCTATCGGCGCGTATTTGAAATGGGAACATGAAAGAAATAAGACGGACGGAGTAAGGGAAAAAAACGATGGCTTCCTACTTCCTCCGCCTTTTTCCCGGCTCCCTACTTCGGTAGACTCACAAAATGAGTTTGACGACTCCCATAATCGTTGAGTTGTTTTAAAAAACAATTGGGTTGACTCACATAAACATTGGCGCGTCTTAAATAATCATTGGAACGATTCATATAATCCGTTTGAACGCTTAGATAAACATTGGCGCGTCTTAAATAATCATTGGATTGACTCACATAAACATTAGCGCGTCTTAGATAATCATTGAGTTGTCTTAGATAATTACGAAATCGACTCACATAATTACGAAATCGACTCACATAATTACGAAATCGACTCATATAATTACGAAATCGACTCATATAATTATCGATTTGACTCACATAATTCGTTCGGCTGCCAATAAAATTAACGGTCCGGCTGACAAAATTGGAGCGACAAAGCTTGCTTTGTCATTAACAGTCAGGTCAAAGTAAACTTTCTGACAAAATTGGAGCGACAAAGCTGGCTTTGTCATTAACAGTCAGGTTAAAGTAAACTTTCTGACAAAATTGGAGCGACAAAGCTGGCTTTGTCATTAACAGTCAGGTCAAAGTAAACTTTGACGCTCCAAACTGCTATTTACAGAGGAGGAGTTTTTCATGCCAGAACGCAGAACGCCCCTATACGACTATCATCTTCGCTCGGCCGGCCGGCTGGTCAAGGGTGGGGGCGATTATATGTTCCCGCTGGCCTACACCTCGCCGGTGGAGGAGCACCTCAACGTCCGGACTAACGTGGGCATGCAGGATTTATCCTCGATGGGCGAGGTCGATATCAAAGGGCCGGGCGCGGAGCGGCTAATTAGCCAATTGTTGGTCAACGATATACGCGATATGGAGCCGGGCCAGGTCCGCTATTCGACCATGTGCAATGAGGATGGCGGCGTGGTCGATGACATCACCGTCTACAAATTTCACGACGAACATTTTATGATCGTGACCAGCTCCGGCCCGCGCCAAAAATCCACCCGCTGGATAGCCGATCACGCGATCGGTACCAGTACCTATGTGACTGACGTTGGCGGGGCGATTGCCCTGCCCGTGGTTCAGGGGCCGCGCTCACGTGAGTTTTTACGAACGGTCCTTCAAGAAGCCGATGTCGATCTCAACCGGCTGCGCTTCTTTCGGTTCACCCCGGCCCGTATCAACGATATCAACCTGATTTTATCCCGCTCCGGCTATACCGGCGAGTTAGGTTACGAGTTATACACCCCGGCCGAGGATGTCGGCCTGCTGTGGGACTATTTGCTGCAAACGGGGCGTGAATTCGGTTTGCAGCCGTACGGCGTCGGCGCGATGCAGAGCCTGCGGCTGGAAAAGGCGCTCGTCCTTTACGGCAACGACGTCAACGAGCATTACACCCCGTTTCACGTCGGGCTGGATCGCTGGATTAGGTTTGACAAGCGCGAGTTCATTGGCCGCGAGGCGCTGCTGCGGGTGCAGGAGCGCGGCCTCGATGAGCGGTGGGTCGGGTTGGTATTGGATAGCCCCGTACCGGCCTCATATCAGGATAAACTCTACAGCGTCGGCGATATGGCCACGTTTAAAGCGAAGCTGATGAGCGGCAGCGAGGCCCAATCGTACCGGCAAGGTGTGACCGCCGGCGCGGAAGTGGGCTACATCACCTTCAGCTCGCGCGGCCACAGCGTCGGCCAAACGCTGGCGATGGCTTATGTGGCGGCGCAGTATTCATGGCCGGGCTGCAACTTGCTGGTCGATATCAACGGGCGGTTGACGCCGGCGAAAGTATCCCCAACCCCCTTCTTCGATCCGCCGGGCGCCCGGCTGCGGGCCAAGGCCAAAGACGATGGGCTGCAAGCGCAACCCCAAGCCGTGCCGAAGAGTCCCAAAGCGCCAAGCGACACCCCCCCGCGCCCGCCGGAAGAGGACGCGCCGCCCGCCGACAAATCGTCCGAACCGCCGCCGAACAAGCCGGCCAGCAGCGGCAAAAAGAAATCCGGCTCCAATCAAGAGGCTGACTAATGCACCGGCATAATCGACGAGATGGGATGAATCGCCTGCCGAAACGCTACAATACCATTGTCATTGGCGTGGGCGGGATGGGCAGCGCCACCTGTTATGAATTAGCCAAGCGAGGCAAGCGCGTGCTGGGGCTGGAGCAGTACGACATCCCCCACGATCTGGGCAGTTCGCATGGCCATACCCGGATCATCCGGCTGGCCTATTATGAAGACCCTTCCTATGTAATGCTGCTGCATCGGTCCTACGAACTGTGGGCAGAGATCGAACTGGTGTCGGACGAGCATCTGCTGCATATCACCGGCTCGATTGACGCCGGCCCGGCCGATAGTTGGGTGTTCAAAGGCTCCTGGCAGTCGTGCATCGAGCATAATCTGGCGCACGAAGTGCTAACCGGCCAGGAACTCAGCCGGCGTTTTCCCGGCTACCAACTGCCGCACAATACGATGGCTCTCTTTCAGCCGCAAGGCGGATTCTTAGCGCCGGAGCGCTGCATCGTGGCTTACGTTTGGGCCGCCCAAAAACACGGCGCGGAAATTCACGGCCGCGAGCGGGTACTCGATTGGGAACCAATCCCCGACGGCGTACGGGTGACCACAACCCGCGACATCTACGAAGCCGACTCGCTGGTGATTACCGCCGGCGCGTGGAACTATAAAATCGTGGATTATCTCGATGGGCTGGCCGTGCCGGAGCGGCAGGTGTTGGCCTGGCTACAGCCGACGCGCCCGGAATATTTCACCGCCGAGCAATTTCCGGTCTTCAACCTGCTGGTCGAGGAGGGGCGTTACTACGGCTTTCCGGTACACAGCGTCCCCGGCTTTAAGTTCGGCAAATACCACCATTTTCAAGAATTCGGCGATCCCGAACTGATCGACCGCGAAGAACACGATTACGACGAGGCCATGCTGCGCGAATTTGCCATGCGCTATTTCCCGGAGGGCTGCGGCCCAACCATGTCGCTGGCCTCCTGCATGTTCACCAATACGATCGACGGCCATTTCATCATCGACCAGCATCCAATTTATCCGCAAATCTCCTTCGCCGCCGGCTTTTCCGGCCACGGCTTCAAATTCGCCAGCGTCATCGGCGAGGTTATGGCCGATCTGGCCGAACGGGGCGACACCCGGCACAATATCGACCTATTCCGGCTGGATCGATTTAGTGGCAGCCGGGGGTCAGGGGTCAGGGGTCAGGGGTCGGGGGTTGGCCATCGGTCATCGGCCAGGAGCCGGCAGCAGTCACTAGTCAGTGGTCGGCGGTCGTACGATGAGCCATCGGTTTTTGCTGAGGATGGCGTTGGGGCAATCAAGCCGTTTTGGTAGAGTTACACCCGCGTTGAGGAGCAACAAAGCTGGCTTTGTCATTCAGGTGGGTCAAAGTTTACTTTGACGCTCCAGACGTTATTTTCACAGGAGCAACAAAGCTGGCTTTGTCATCAGGTAGGGTCAAAGTAAACTTTGACGCTCCAGACGTTATTTTCACAGGAGCGACAAAGCTGGCTTTGTCATCAGGTAGGGTCAAAGTAAACTTTGACGCTCCAGATGTTATTTTCACAGGAGCGACAAAGCTGGCTTTGTCATCAGGTAGGGTCAAAGTAAACTTTGACGCTCCAGATGTTCGCTTCAACTGAAAAGGTCACGACATGACACTAAAACCCTGGAAAACCCTCGCCCGTGCAAAAGTCTTGGATTACGGTAAATGGCTGGTTATCGAGAAGCACACCATCGAACTGCCAGATGGTCGAATTATCGATGATTGGCCTTGGGTGATTAGCCCTGACTATATTAATGTCATTGCCGTCACCGAAGACCGTCGTTTTATGCTGTTCCGACAGGTCAAATACTGTACTGATGAAACGTCGTTGGCCCCGGTCGGCGGTTATTTAGACCCCAACGAGAATGCTTTAGATGCGGCTAAACGGGAACTGTTTGAAGAAACCGGTTACGAAGCCGCTGACTGGATTAGTTTAGGGCAGTACTGCGTCGACGGCAATCGTGGGGCCGGAACGGCCTATCTGTTTCTGGCTCAAGGGGCGCATCAAGTAGCCGAACCTGATGCGGATGATCTGGAAGAGCAGGAACTGCTGTTCCTTGATCAAGCCGAGGTCGAACAGGCGTTGCTGGGCGGAGAATTCAAAGTTTTGTCGTGGGCAACAACCGTTGCGCTGGCCTTACGGGTCTTAGATAAGGCGCGGTGAAACGGTTCAGCCTTTTGATGAGTAAGATGTGACGCTCAAGAATCATTTGGCATAACGCTGAACTTATGGTATGATGCCTCTGACTTAATCGTTTTGGACTTAGTTTATTTAGACTTGTCGCTTCAACCGACCATCTACTATACTGGCGCCTCTAAACCACACCACTATTCCCAGTTTTCTTGTGCGATCACTGACTCGGCCCATTAATGGGGCGGGTTTTAAATAATCGACCTCTGATACTAAAGTATATTTCCCCTGAAAGTTATTTTGTTAGGATAGGTTTGTCATGTGAATTGAGAGAGGCGGTCTGGAGTCTTTTTCCAGCGGCTTTATGGTTCACATTTATAGTTTGATTTGAATTGCCACTCCATCCTAAACATAAAGGAGGTGAGCTTCGACAATCAACCCGATTTGATCGCTGTTGCCTGACATCTACTACAGAGCATAGAGTTGACGCTAAAACGTTAATTCTCCAAAAAAGTGACTTACTCTACCAAGGCTTATTAACAAGGAGGAAAGTTTATTATGAAGAAGCCTCGAATTTCTGAAAAGTATATGGAAAAGGTTCATCCGGCTATTCCAGATGCTTACCAGAAATTAAAGCAAGGCCGTATTAGCCGCCGCGAATTTATGCGGTTTGCCACGCTATTAGGACTGTCGGCCGGCGCGGCGACCATCGCCGCCCAATGTGGCGCTCCGGCTCAACCCGCCGCCCCGGCGGCCCAAAGCGGCGCAGCGGCCCCGACTGAAGAAGCGGCGGCCGCCAGCGGCGCGATCAAGCGCGGCGGCACCTGGACCAGCTCGATGCAGC
This sequence comes from Anaerolineales bacterium, assembly GCA_020634935.1. Classification (GTDB taxonomy): domain Bacteria; phylum Chloroflexota; class Anaerolineae; order 4572-78; family J111; genus JAGRBY01. The sequence goes on along the minus strand of JACKAT010000004.1, from coordinate 106,162 downwards.
TTCAACTGCTTGATCACCCCGCCCGCCTGTCATGGGTTGAAGGAGCCAACATCGTCCGCCAATTTAGCGAGTACCTGACCGAAACCGGACCTGACAATATTACTCGGCCTTACTTGTTGGATCGTTGGGAAGCCAGCGAAGATGTTAAAACTTGGGATCTCTATTTGAAGCAAGGGATCACTTTTAACAATGGCGATGAATTAACCGCCGATGACGTGATCTTTACCTTTGGCGAGTGGCTCAACCCCGATGTCGGCTCGTCGATGCTGGGGCTGCTCTCTTACCTGAGCGGTCCTCAAGATGTTGAAAAGGTGGACGACTATCACATCCGCCTGAATCTCCAAACGCCCAATATCGGCGTACCGGAGCACCTGTTCCATTATCCGGCCATCGTGCTGCATCGTAATTTTGAGGGCGACATTATTAAGCAGCCGGTTGGAACGGGAGCCTTCTTGCTGGAAGAGTACGCCGAAGGCGAACGCGCGGTTTTCAAACGCCGTGAAGATTACTGGCGAATGGGCGAAGACGGCAGCCCATTGCCCTACCTGGATCAACTGATCTACGTCTCCACCGATAAGGATGCGGGGGTCGCTGCCCTTCAGTCGGGGCAGGTGAACTCGCTGTATGACCCGCGCCCCAGTGACTTCCAGGCGCTAAAAGATGTAGCCGGTCTAACGGTTCGGCCGGTTAGTACGGCTCAATGTCTGGTCCTGCGCATGCGGGTGGATGTTGAACCCTGGACCGATGTTCGGGTGCGCAACGCACTGAAGATGTGCCAGGATCGCGAGAAAATCTTGCAACTATCCTACTTCGGCGAAGGCGACTTGTCGATTGACGCCCACGTCGCGCCGGTTCATCCGGCCTACTGCCCTAAAGATATCCCGGCCTATGATCCCGAAGGCGCTAAAGCGCTGCTGACCGAAGCCGGTTTCCCGGATGGGTTGAAGGTGACGCTGGCCACCAAGAACGATCAGCAAGAGCCGGAACTGGCTCAGGCCTTGAAAGAGTTGGCCGCCCCGGCCGGTTTCGATATCCAACTGGATATTACCGACCCCAGCGGTTACTGGGACCGCTGGACCGAGGTTGATCTGGGGATTACCTCTTGGACGCACCGCCCGTTGGACACGATGGTGCTGCCGCTGGCTTACATTAAAGAAGCCATTGGCGCTTGGAATGAAACCCGCTGGTCGGATGATGAATTTGAAACCCTCCTCCGGCAAGCAGAAGGCACGTTGGATGTTGAAGCCCGTCGTGAGCTCATGTGCCAGATCGAGGACATTATGCAGGAACGCGGGCCTATCGGCAACAGCTTCTGGAAGAAAATTTGGAATATCACCAGCTCCGAGTTCCAAAATGTTCAGGCCCACCCCACGGCCTATGACTTAATGTACGAAGTTTGGAAAGATGAAGCTTAAATAGATAGTCAAAGTAACGGCTTGCGGCAAATGGGCAAGCCGTTACTTTAATATTCGCCTCTGTTACCTCAGCCATCTGAGATGCCGCAAACGGCATCTTACGACAAATCAACTGTTTACTCCGCCCACAGCGGGTGGTCATTAATCTATCCAGTACATATCTGCCGGCTTCAAGGAGAAATGTTATGGCTCGATTTATCATACGGAGTTTAATTTCAACCGCTATTACCTTGCTCATTGTATCTATAGCTTTGTTCTTGCTGCTTGAAGTGGGTAGCGGTGATATTACCTTGAAAATTTTGGGAGTCTTTTCGACTCCAGAGCAGCGAGCGTCTTATCGAAACCAGTTAGGGTTGGATGCCCCGGTTTATTTGCGCTACGTCGACTGGTTAATTGGCAACGAGTGGCGCGCCGAGCGAAATGTGGGCTATGACCTGGTTACGGTGCCTAACCCGCAAACCGGTGAGGATGAATGGTGGGCTGATGTCAATGGCCAATTAACCCGTTGGTCATTAGAAGACGGCGAATTATTCGCTTTGACCCGCCAGGAAGACGGCTCAACCATAGCCAGCCCGGCTGACGTTACCTGGGCCGTAGGTGAGAATGGCCAGGAAAGCTTCTGGGGCGTCGATGATAAGAACAACGCCGTGAAATGGGTGCGGGGTGAAGGCGCCGAGGTTTGGGTGCTGACCAAAGCCGGCTTGCGTAAAGAGGGCGACGGTCCCCAGGATTATATTCCTCTACGAAAGGGGTTGATCAAGGGGGATGCCGGTAAATCGTTGCAATATGGCCGGCCGGTATCGTTAACCTTGTGGCCCCGGGTGCGTAACACCCTCATTTTGGCCGGAGCGGCTTTTCTGGTGGTGATGCCGATTGCGCTGGTATTAGGTATCATTGCCGGTATCAATGAAGGCCGGCCAATTGACCGGTTTATTTCGGTGACCAGTTTGGGGGCTACCGCCACACCAGAGTTTGTGACCGGTATCTTTTTGATCATGATCTTTGGCATCTGGCTCAAATGGCTGCCGGCTGTGGCAATCTTTACCAGTCCCGATGCCATTTTCGAGAACCCGCTTTTGCTGGCTCTGCCGGTGTTGACCTTAACCGCCGTTGAGCTGGGTTACGTCATCCGCATGACACGAGCCAGCATGGTCGAAGTCATGGGGTCGCCTTACATTCGGACGGCGATCTTAAAGGGGATGCCTTATTGGCGGGTGGTGGTGCGGCACGCCGTTCGAAACGCTCTGATGGCGCCGATCACCATTATCATGCTGCATGTCAACTGGCTCATCGGCGGCGTGGTAGTGGTTGAAACCATTTTTGGTTATCCGGGTCTGGGCAAATATATTTTCGATGCGGCCATTTTCGGCGACGTCAACGCGGTGGAAGCTGCGGCGATGTTAACCGTTACTATCGCTGTACTGACCCGTATCCTGGGCGATTTGGCTTATACCTTCCTTAACCCGCGCATTCGGTATGCTTAACATGGCCAAGTTGCTAACCTGAACTAATCAGCGATTTGCTCTACCCTATTACGCAAATCAGCTAATTAGCCATCTGTTAGTAAGGAGTGAGACAGAACCTCGGTACAGCAACGACAATGAAAATATCCGTAGGACAAACTTAAGTTTGTCCTACAGCTCTTATTTTCAGAGGAGTCTAACAGCCTCGCTTGAGGCGACACCAACAATGAAAATGTATTGGAGCGACAAAGCTTGCTTTGTCATTCGCAGTAAAGTCAAAGTAAACTTTGACGCTCCAGACTTGGTATTATCACAGGAGAATGATATGGCAGTAGCACAACCAACTGCAGGCGCAGTTCCCGTACAAGGCCCGTCGCGCTGGGCCAAAATATGGAAGAGCCTCTCGATTGTCTTCGAATCGCGGATTGCGACGGTGGGGTTGGGTCTGGTTCTCTTCTGGGTGCTGTTGGGGCTAATTTCTCTAGTTTGGACCCCTTACCCGCCCAATGCTTCAGACTTTGTCCAAAACCTGCCGCCCAACAGCACCAACTGGTTAGGTACTGATCACCTGGGCCGCGATGTTCTTTCCCGCCTAATGGTCGGCACCCAGGTTATTCTGCTCAAAACCCGGTTGCCCTGGGGTGGATTGATTTTCCCTATAGGCGTGGCCATTTGGGGGGTTATCGGCTCGGTGTTGGTGGGATCGTTTCTGGGTCTCAACGCCGGTTATCGCGGCGGTTGGTGGGATCAGGTGACGATGCAGTTTCTCGACGCGTTGATCGCCTTTCCGGTGATTGTACTCTATCTGGTGGTCATCGCCGCTTTGGGGCAGGGCGACCTGGTGGTTATCTTGGCGATTACCGTTACGGGCGCGCCGGGGGTTGCCCGCTTGGTGCGGAGTTTGGCCCTCGACATCAAAACCCGCGATTACATTCGGGCGGCGGAGACGCGCGGTGAAAGCCCGTGGTACATTATGTTTGTGGAGATTTTACCCAACGCGCGAGGCCCGCTGCTGGTCGATTCGATGCTGCGGGTGGGCTACGCCATTTTTGCGATTGGAACATTAGGTTTCTTGGGCATCGGCCTGCCGCCGCCCGACCCTGACTGGGGGAATATGGTTAATGAGGCGCGCAAGAATATTTTTTCAAACCAATGGGCCGTAATCTGGCCTTCTCTGGCCATTGCCTCGCTCGTTATTGGGTTAAATTTATTTGCCGATGGGTTGCGCGAAGAACTAACACGTTATCAAAAGTAGAGGAGATGAAATGGCCAGTACAAATGGAAAAGTACCGGGCGGCCCGGTTCTAAGCGTTGAAGATTTGGCCGTTGCTTACAAAATCCGGGGGGGGGAAATCGAGGCGGTGCAGAACGTCACCTTCGATATCCAGCGCGGCGAAGCGCACGGTATTGTCGGGGAGTCCGGTTGCGGTAAGAGTACAGTCACGTGGGCTATTCTCAATTTTTTGGGCGCCAATGGATATGTTAAACGAGGGGGGATCAAGTTCCTGGGACAGGAGTTAGTAGGCAGGAGCAGCGAGGAATTACGCCGCCTGCGGGGCGACCAAATTGCGATGGTCTATCAAGATCCGATGCAAGCGCTCAACCCCTCCATGCGGCTGGGCGACCAAATGAAAGAGGTCTTAACCGTTCACCGTGGATTGAGCGATAAAGAGGCGGAAAAACGCTGTATCTCGATGCTGGAACGGGTCTACATGCCCGACGCCGCCAACGTGATGCATCGTTTTCCCCACCAAATTTCCGGGGGACAGCAGCAGCGGGTAGTCATTGCGATGGCGCTGCTCAACAACCCGGCCCTGCTGATTATGGACGAGCCGACGACCGCGCTCGACGTGACGGTTGAAGCGGCCGTGCTCGATCTGATTGCCGAACTCCGCCGCGATTTTGACACCGGTATTTTGTTTATTAGCCACAACCTGGGGGTGGTTGCCCGCGTTTGTAATAAAGTGGGGGTGATGTACGCCGGCGAAATGGTCGAAGTGGCTTCGACCGAAGATATCTATAAAAATCCGCAGCATCCTTATACTCAGGGATTAATTCGCTGCGTTCCTAAACTCGGCTCCGACAAAGCCAGCAGCATCCTCTACCCCATTCGCGGGCGTGTTCCCCCGCCCAACAATCGCCCGCCCGGTTGTGTCTACGGCCCGCGCTGCGATTACTTCCGTGATCGCTGCCGTGAGGAGCGGCCCGAACTGCGGACGCTGGCCAATAATGTTCAAGTGCGCTGTCACTTTGCTGAAGAGATCGACCCAACCCAATGGCAGCCGTCCGATGATCTTCTGCCGCCCAAGATTAGGCAGAATGGCGGCGAAGAAGAATACATCATTCAGGTTAAGGATCTGAAGAAATATTATGAAGTGCAGGGTAGTTCCTTAAAAGATGTGTTTGGCATGAGCGAACCGCGCTATGTGAAGGCGGTTGAGAATGCCAGCTTCAATGTGCCTAAAGGCAAAACGTTGGGCATTGTCGGCGAATCGGGCTGCGGCAAGAGTACCTTAATTAAAACCATCATCGGTTTGGAAGATAGCACCTCCGGCAAGGCCGAATTTTTGGGTTTGGATATTACCGGCGATTTAACCACCCGCACTGAGCAGTTGATTCAAGAATTACAGATGGTTTTCCAAAATCCCGACTCGACCATGAATCCGTCGTACACGGTTGGGCAGCAGATTGCCCGGCCGATGCTGCGGTTTGCGACCGTGCCGAAGAACCAGGTGCGGAGCGAAGTCATCAAGCTGCTCAACTTAATGCGTCTGGGGGCTAACTACTTCGACCGGCTGCCTCGCCAGCTCAGCGGCGGCGAGAAGCAGCGGGTGGGCATTGCCCGCGCGCTGGCCAGCCGGCCCGATCTGGTGTTGTGCGACGAGCCGGTGAGCGCGTTGGATGTGTCGGTGCAAGCCGCCGTGCTGAACCTGCTGTTGGAAGTGCAGGCCGAGTACGGCACCACCATGATTTTCATCGCTCACGATTTGAGCGTGGTGCGCTTCTTCTCGGATTACGTGGCGGTGATGTATCTGGGCCAAATTATGGAAATTGGCCCGGCCGATGCCATCTATGCGCTGCCGTATCACCCCTATACCGAAGCGCTGCTGTCAGCCGTACCCATCCCTGACCCATCAGCCAAACAGAAACGGATTCGCTTAGAAGGAACCGTGCCTAGCGCTATCAGACCGCCGTCGGGCTGTCGATTTAACACGCGCTGCCCGCGCCGGCATTTATTGCCTGACGGCGGCAAAATTTGCGAGACGGAAACGCCACCGTGGCAAGAAGACGAGCGAGGCCATCGCATTTTCTGTCATATCCCCCGAGAAACCCTGCTCACCTTTGAGCCGGTTATTCAAACTAAAGAGAGGGCTGTTTGATTATGCTAGTAAAAGATGTTATGACTCGCCACCCCATTATGGTCCCGCCGGAAATGTCTGCGGCCGAGGCCCAGCACATTATGACGGAAAATTTAATTCGGCACTTGCCGGTCGTGGGCGACGGCAAGAAATTGGTTGGATTGGTCACTCGGCAGCGCTTTGCCATAAAACCCGATATGATGGTTAGCTTAAGCGTCTGGGAAATTACCCGTTATCTATCTAATTTGACGGTTCAAAAGATTATGCTCAAGGCTAAAACGGGAGAAGTACACACTATCGAAGCGACCAAAACCGTGGAACAAGCGGCCCGGGTGATGACCGAGCAAAAGATAGGATGTTTACCCGTACTTGATGAGGATGGGGTAGTTATCGGCATTTTGTCGGAAATCGATCTGTTACGCAGCCTGCAAGAAATGCTGGGGTTGCCGACTAAAGGCGTGCGGGTGACCATGCGCATGCCCAATAAGAAAGGACAGTTTGCCGCGCTGACCACGGCGCTGTCCCAGCATGATCTGGGTATTATGGGCATTGGCAGCTTTCCCACACCGCGCCAACCCGACTATTATGATATGGTCCTTAAAATTCCAGAGGTTACGGTGGAGCAGATTCGAGAAATATTGAGCCAGGTACCGGAGCAGGAGATTGTCGATATTCGTGAGGAGTAAGCGGTATTCACGTAGGTGACAGTCACTTATTGGTATAAGATTGGTTCAGTCTATTAACCTGAAACAAGGCCCAAATAGTGTCAGGCTAGCCTGATATCGGGCTAACATGAGACTGAATCAATCTTTTAAAGCCGCTTCTAAAGTTTTTCTACCGGTACATTAGCCGCCTGCCAGGCCTCAAACAACGACCGGGCTACTGGCTTGATCACATCATTATCTTGCCAGTAAGCCATATGAGATAGCGGATTCCAACTGCGAAATAAGTTACCCACATTTACTTGCACATCTTTCAACAATCCGTCTTTGGCCAGCTGGAAGTGTCCCCGGCTAATAGCACGGATGGGGTATGCCAATACATCATCCTTGTCATAATAGTTAATCCATTGGGGTTTGAGTTGGGGATACCGTTCGGCTAGTAGAGCGCCGGGAAACGGAATAGGGATGTAATTATCATACCGCATACTCCACAGGGCCAAGGGGCTGCCCATCGTGTAAAAGAGGGCCAAGGTTTGGCCGGTTTCACATGGGGATAAACTGCTAAGCTGCTCCGGGGTTTCAGCCAATATATCTCCCAGATCGAAAAAAAAGTTGTGGGTAATCACTGTCCCCAGACTGTGGCCGATGACGCACAGCGGCGCTTCCGGGCCGGCCTCTTCGGCCAATTCATGTAATACGCTGGCAATGCGTGTATGAATGCGTTCGTAAGTCTCTCGGCGACTCCGGCCAGGTTGGTAAGCGGTGGCATCGCCAACAAAGTTCATCATGAAATTGCGGAGAGTATTTAAAGCCAGGCCATCTTCGTGCTTTAAAATATTCCACAAAATCCGCTCCTTGCGGGCTAAAATATCAGCCCAGTAGACAGGCCTAATCGTTATTTTGTCATGAACTGATTTGTCGCCGGCCGGCAAAAGTGCGGCAAAAGCTTCGTAAAGTTCCGATGTCATGGTGTCGGCAAATTCGGGTCCTTGGTTCCCTACGCCGTGAATAAGGGCCACCGCTATTTTCTGGTTCACAGTCACTCCTGATTATATAAGGTTAGGCTCGTGGGAGGGTGAAGGTAAATATGCTGCCTTCACCCGGAATAACATCGCTTTCTACGCCAACTTGACCTCCCAATTTGGTCACAATGCGTTTGACAATAGACAATCCTAAACTATATTCCGTAACTCGCCTCTGGCTGAGGTGGGCAAATTCTGTGAACAGTTGAGCCTGTTCATCAGGGGTAAAGCCGGGGCCGTTGTCCCTCACCCAAAAACGAACCATACCATCAGACTGAGCTGTAGCGCCAATATGAACACGCGGGGGCTGCCCGCCGTATTTAATGGCATTGCTTAAATAATAAGCTAATACTTCTTCTACCCAGGGTTTATGGCCTAAAGCCGTGGGCCAATATTCTGAAATAACAATTTTGGCCTCGTATTCCTGGATGAGGTGGGCTAAACGCTGCTGCACTTCGGCCACAATTCGCAGCATACTAAGCGGTTTAGGCACAATTCTGGCACGACGTACACCGGTTAGTACCTGGAGTTCGTCAATGATGTGGCTCATTTTTAAGCCATTGCGGGCAATGGCATTCAGATATTCCTGTAAATTGTCAGGTAAGCCGGCTTGGGCCTTGAGAAGTTCAGTATAGCCGATAATGAGACTGACCGGATCGCGGAGGGTGTAGCCAATAGTATGAGCGAAAGCGTCTAACTCTTGAATTAACTTTCGCTGATTTTCCTCCGCCTCTTCTCGTCTGTCTTCAAGCCGCCGATTGTTGATGGCAACGGCGATCTGCCCACACAAGCCCATGAGCAAAATTTGATCTTCTGCGTCAAGGCTGCCGACGGTATCATTCTGCACATCCAAAACGCCTAACACAACTTCGCCCAATTTAATCGGTACGGCAATTTCGGCCTTGGTTTCGGGCAGCAGGCTGTTGGGCAACCAACTGGGTTCTTGGGTGACATCGGCAATAAGGACCGGCTGGCCGGTTTTAGCCGCGCGGACAATCAGGCTTTTGGGGGTGGACAGGGGAATTTTGTGATTGACAATTTTCATCATTTGGCCCACATTACCGGTGCCCTCTTGCATAACCAGATAGTCCCCTTCAACGGTATATACATGAGCGTGGTAATAACCAAACTGCTGCTGAACCAGATTCACAATCTGGCGAAACAGTTCATCCAGTTTGGGCGTATGAGCGATTTTTTGAGCGATTTCGGTGCTGGTTTGCACCTGTCTGGCTCGCCGCGATAACGACTCGTCCACATGACGCTCCAACTCTTGGCGTCGAGTTAATTCGTCTTCAGAGATAGATTTAAGCTGAGTCAGTTCGGCGGCTTGCTCTAAGAAGCGCTGCTCGAGGTCGGCGTAGTGCGCGCACATCACTTGTTCGTGACGACGCGCCGTTGCCCAACGGATCGATCGCTCCAGGAGTTGAGGGCCTATTTGCTCTTTCACCAAACAATCCAACGCTCCGGCTTGTTCGGCTTCGTGAAATAGCTGCTGATCCATCGTATCGAACAATAAAATCGCGGAGATTTGCCAACCGTTACGATCGGCATCGTGCAGTAGATCAATACCTGTTTGCAAGCCTAAGTAATAATCAATCAGGCAAATATCATAATGGTGATCAGCCAGCTTATTCATCCCCGCATTATAAGTGGTTGCCCAAGCCGCGTTGAACTGCGCGGAGGTGGCCTCGTTAAACGCACGTTTGATGACCGCTTGGATATGCTTATCGGCGGTAATAACCATAGCGTTAAGCTGAGTTATGGGCTTGGCGAAATCTAAATCCTTCTCAATAGTTGAATGTATCACTAAACTAGATCTCCTATCGAGCTGATGGGGTTAATTGAAATGTAGAGATGAAGTTGGATGTGAAGGGTCATATAGACAATAATCAGTATAGCATAAGGTCAACCGGTTGTCTATGATAACGCTAATTGTAGATAGTTGAATGAATTTTTGGATAGACATATTGTTTCCCCATAGATAATAAAAATGAAGCAGCCAGATGGCTCCACCAAATAAGTCGAGACAACGTGGCTGCTGTTTGGTTTAGTGACGGTAACTTCAAAATATAACTTCAGTTGAGCGGAGCTGCTTAGTCGGGGGAGTTAGCTTAAAACAAATAGACGGCTAGAGCCTCCTTAAGCAGCAGGCAACTGAACTATTTTTAAAGTTCTCAGAGTTAATTATTTAATGGCCTGACCAGTTGCCAGTCCCCCGCATTCCAGGTAATGGTATCGTAGATGTGGGGGGCAACGCCTTGCAAATCAATACTAATACCGTAGGCATCGGGAAAGGCGATGAGTGGTATCTGGGGTAAATCTTGTTCCAGAACAATAGCGAGTTCACACAGCAGCGCCCGACGACGATTATTAGGTAAGGGTGTATATAACGCATCAAAGATATCGGCCAGAACTGGGTTGCGATAACGCATAACGTTCAACCCGGCTTCAGGATTATTTCGGGAAGGGATGCCGCGCGGATCGAACATGTCGGCCATATAGATAGTCGGATCAGCGCCATAGTAACCGTTATCCCACAGATCCATATCAAACTGGCCATGAAGTTCGATGCCGTCGTCGGCCCAAACATCCCACAATTTCCCGCCTTCAACAACCTGGCGATTAATTTTGATGCCAACGTTAGCCATCATCTCTTCGATAAGTTGATGGGCAATATTCATTTGCTCTCCGAATTCAAGGTAGGTGTAGCTGTCGAGCACGAAGGGCGTTCCTTCAGTGGCCGTACCGCACCCCCGGCAGCGTCGAACCGGATCGTCGGGATCAACCAGAACCCAGCCTTCTTCATCGAGCAGAGCGTTGGCCAACCCTGGATTGTACTGATGCTGTGGAATATCGCAACCGAGCTGGTACAGTTCCGTGTTGATGGGCCGCCCTCGGTTGTTAAACGCTTCGGCGTTGAGCCGACCGATATCGATTGCCGCCCGGATAGCTTCTCTGACGCGAGGCTTGCTCAGCATCGGATGGGGCGCGCTGGGATCGCCCTGATTGGCAGCGCTCAAGTTAAAGACCAACCGTAACACAAAGCGGGCCGGATCGGTCCAATACATAATGGCCGTGCCGCTATTTTCAATATTGCTGATGGCGGGTTCTTCCGGCCATAACTCCAGTTGGCTGTCGCCCCGCTCCAGGCTCCGATAGCGGCGATCCGGATCAGGCTCAATTTGAAAGACAATTTGCGACGCGAGCGGCCGCTCAGGGACAAAGTAGTTGGGGTTGGGCGTAAAGGTCAACCGGACCCCCGGTATCCATTGCGACAGAACAAACGGTCCGGTACTGACCGGTTCAAAGTTGCAGTCCCACAGCAGCATCTGATTAGTTGCCCCGCAGTGATGCGCCGACAAAACGCCAGTTCCAATGCCCCCAAACTGAATAAGATAGTTGGGATAAAACTCGCGGTATTTAACGATAGCTGTGAACGGATCGGGGGTTTCGATATCTTCGATTAAATCAAAACCGGGCGCCCAGATACCGCTGTCGCGCAGCGCTTCCCAGGTAAAGCGAACATCAGTAGACGTGAACGGTTCGTTATCGCTCCAATAGATGTTCGGGCGCAGCTGCCAGATCACCGTTTTGCCATCCTCGCTCAACCCACCGTTAGCCAGGGTGGGCAGGTCAACCGCCAGTTCAGGATAGTAGTTGCCGTCCGGGCCAATTTCCGCCAGCGCCCCATAAACCAACTCACCGATAAGCTCTTCATAGCCGGTATCGTTGAGATAAGCATTAAAACTGGGCGGCTCGATGGGAATGGGCACAACAATGGCGTCATCTTCAACATCGACAGCTAAAGCCAGGGGGGGCAGGGTGGGTGTGGGTTCTGGGGTTATGGGAATGGGGGTAGGCTGCTCAAGCAGTTCACCACAGGCCGTTAAAAACAAAACGACTATGAAAATTGAAAAGAGCCTGATGTAATGCAATATGAAAAGTTGTGTCTCGGTCACGAGTTGACATTGATATCCGTCTAACCAATTTTGTCAGCGGCCAGCTATCAACCTGCCGCCGGCAGCTTAACATTCAAGATCACTTTGGCCAATTATGACCGGCTGAACCGGTCAGAAATTTGCCGAGAAAAAGCTGATAGCTGATGGCTGGATGCTTACCACTATTGTAGTCTCGGTAGAAAATGGGGCAAATTCGATTGCCCCCATAGGGGGACTAGCTGAGATCATTATCGAGCCGGAAGCCGTAACCGCGCACCGTGACAATGAAGTTATGTTCCGGCTCCAATTCAGCCAGGCGTTGGCGCAGGCGGCGTACCAGAGCGTCGATGGCGTCATCGGTTACGCCCTCGGCCGACTCGCCGGGCCAGACGGCCTCGATGATCTCCGAGCGGCTGTAGACTTTGCCCGGTTGTTCGGCCAGTTTCTCGACCAACTGGTACTGTTGATTGCTAAGCGCAGGCGTGACTAATTGCCCGTGGATGTAAATCTGGCGCTCGCCCGGATCGATTTGCAGACCCAGGCCGTGTTTCCCACCGGGCAGCGGCGCCGTGGCTTCGCTATCGACATAGATGAGTTCCAGCCCCGGCGCCAGTTGAATAATGTCGCCGTCATTGAGCGGATACGAATTGACTACCCGCTGGCCATTGACAAAGACACCGTTCTTGCTGCCGGCGTCTTCCAAATAAAATTGACCTTGTTTACGGCGCAAGATGGCGTGCGTTCTGGAAATCCAGCGCACCGGAATACTAATCGTACAATCGGTCGAGCGGCCAATGGTTATTTCAGTGATAGGGTCATCGTGCAAAATCCACTGATCTTTGATGATCTCTTCCTCTTTCCAGATCAGAAGAGCCTGCTCAGTTTGTAGATTTTTCACTTGAACCTCCTGTTTGACAGTAATTTTGGTTTGGGATAATCTTAACCCCAATCGGGTTTCCCGAACTTTGAATTGTGAGAAAATTAGTTGACCACACATCTTAAGCCGGGCGATCGCTTAAAAGATCGCTATGAAATTGTCGGGTTGATTGGCTCAGGCGGTATGGGCATGGTTTATTTGGCTAACGATACGGTGCTAGAAGGACGCCAAACCGCGATTAAAGAAATTTTTCTCCAGCCTGGCTTAAACGACGAAGTGGCGCAGAATTTTCGCAAACAGTTTTACAAAGAAGCTTCAACTTTAGCCCGCCTTGATCATCCCGGCTTGCCCAAAGTGAGCGATTACTTCTCCAACGGCGAGCAGGATTATCTGGTCATGGATTATATTCCCGGTCTGAATTTGCTTGAAATGGCCAACAACGCTCGTCGCGAGGCTAAATTCCTTGATCAGACCACGGTCATCGAATGGATCGACCAAATCGCTAATACGTTGAGTTATCTCCATTTGCAAGAACCACCCGTACTCCATCGGGACGTTAAGCCGGCTAATATCAAATTAACGCCGGACGGGCGGCTGAAACTGGTTGATTTTGGTCTGGTCAAGCCGCTCGATCCTAATGATCCCAGCACTTTGACCGGACTACAAGGCGCCGGTAGTTTGCCCTACGCGCCGCTAGAGCAGTATGTCGATCATTTAGGCCACACGGATGCGCGTTCGGACTTATATGCGCTGGGAGCCACAATGTATCACCTGCTAACCGGCCACATCCCAGCCAGTGCGCAAGAACGTTTTATTGTACCGGAGGCGTTACCATCTCCGCAAGAAATCAATCCCCATATTTCGCCCAACATGGCTCGCGTTATTTTGGCAGCTATGGCCCCGCACCCCCGCGAGCGCCCGCCGTCGGTTGCGGCCTGGCGGGCTATGATCCACGGTTCGGATAACACCATGCCAATGGAGCTTGAACCGGTCTCCGCTACAAGTTTGACCTCAAGCTTGGTTGAAAATTGGTGGTTAGCGGGAGTCGCGCTGGTGATGTTTGCCGCGGCGCTATGGATGACCTTTGGCGGAAGCAGTTAATTTCATTGGCCAACTTTTAATATCCGACTGTTCAGGATGATCGCTGCTAAGCCAAAGATAAAGGCCAACAAGGCCACCGACAGCCGCCCTATCATTAAATCAGGCGCCTCAAAGGCCCACTGTTCCGGGCGCAGCCAGCCGGCTCCGTAACAAAGGTAAGCCAGCAATCCCCCGATCAAAACCCATAATCCTAACCGCACCCGCTGCGAGAGCGGTCGCCGGGACTGATGCCCCAATCGAAACCCCAAAATACCCGCCAGCAAAGTAGCCGCCAGCGCCGAAAGCAAATCGATGCCGTCCAACGGTCGGCGGTCGAGGGCTGTCGGGGAGGCCGATTGATCGGGTGGGGGGGCATTATCAACTGCGGATGGCGCCGGTGTATCGGTGGCTTCAACCGGAGTCGGTGTCAGTGTCGCGGTTGGCGCATCGGTGGGGGTAGCGGTGATAGTTCGAGTGGCTGTCGGCGTCATCGGTACGGGAGTAGACGTAGGTGGAGCCAATACCGATACTCGAATAGGCTCACTTGACTCGGCTTGCCCGGCGATAGCCGTAATCTGGTAGTCGCCCGGTTCCAACAAACTGATTTCTGCTTCAACCGAACCATTTTGCGTCGCGGCCAGTTCAGAAGTTGTTTCCCGGCCATTGCGTAAGGCTTTTATCTCGACAGGGGTATCGTCAGGGATAATGTGGCCATTATGATCGACAATGGGTCCAGTTTGCACCTTGATCGTGACCGGGGCAATGCCATCCTCCGGCGTCTTTTCCAGCAGTGTCAAGGGCAGTTCCTGATCCGGATTAGGCGCCAGAACATCGGCTAATTCATAGCCAATCCCTTCGATCGAAACCGGCGAAGCGCCTCGCGGCTCGACTTCCCCAAAGATGGCCCGTACCGCTGTTTCGATATGTGGTTGGGTTTTACTGTAGACCCCATAGTAGGCGGTGAGCTTCGTAACCTCAGTGGTGTCCAAATAGTAAGGCGCGTTGAAAGCCAATACAATCGTCATCTTGTCGCGGAGCGTACCATTTTCTTGACTCAAAAACAGTTTCAAGGCGTCGGAATTGCTGAAGCGGCTGATATTTAAATCCAAGGTGGAAAAGATGAGCCAGTCGGCGTTTTGAATCCGCTCACGGACCTCATCGGTGGTGAGTTGAATGGCTTTGTTTTCAATGGGCTCGGCTTCTTCGGTGGGCTCAACCGGGGCAATAAAGGCCCCGCCCAGCGCTTGCTTTAACTCGGCAAAGGTGATGGTGCTGATATTCTCCGGTTGAATCTGCCCGGTGGCTTGCGGCCCATACAACCGTAGAATGGTCTCTTCGATGGCGGTGCGGGGAATATAGACTTCAATCGGCTCGCACGACTCAAGGTAGCACTCACGGGTGAAGCGGGTATCGTTAATAATCAGGATTTTTTCATCAGGGCGAGGCGGCTGGGGGATGCGCAGCCGTAGCTCTTCCGGCGAAGGATAGAGCAAAGTCAGGCTTTCCCTGGCGATGGTATTGACGAGCGGCTGCGGCTTAGCCGTGACCTCAACGGCATGAGTAGGATCGTGGTTAAGCGCATTGAGGTTAAGTTCGGGGTACAGTTTCAACTTCAACCGTAAAATTCGCTCCACCGCCCGATCAACTTGAGCCGCAAACGAGGGATTGTTAATATATTCAACCCGAAAGAAAAAAATGGTATCTTTAATATTAGCGAATTGGTCCGACCAGATCGATTTGAGATCGAACTGCACCAGCAGCAAGACATCATTGCCGGCCAGAAATGCTTCCTTGGCAATGCGTCGATGGGGAAAGGTGGCTAAGGAGGGATCAAAATGTTTACGGACAGCCGGAACCCCCAGGGCATCACTCACCACTAAACCGCCGTCTTCCCGCCAGGGTACAATTTCCGGTAGGGTCAGCAACGTGCGCATGCCCTCAGCATCGAAGCTGATGGGGGCAGTGAACTGCCGAATGTCGCCCTGGAAACCCCGGTAGCGGATGTGGCTCGACATCAAAGCATCGGTGATGCCCAAGGGATCTTCTTCTAATTCAGCCGTAACATGAAAAAAGGGGGGCAGCTCGATCCGCCGCAGTTCTTGAAGCGATTTATCAACTGTGGAGACCTCATTATCGGGCAGCCTATCGCTGCCGCCGTGGCCGGGGAAATGCTTCGCGACGGTGGCAATTTGCCCCCCACCGCCTTCGTGGACGCCACGGATATAGGCGCGGCCTAACTGGCTAACCCAGTACGGATCGCCCCCAAAGACCCGGGTGCCGATATCGCCCCGGCCGGTTGGACGGGGGTCGTTGAGTACATCCAACCCTGGCCCTAAGAGCATATTTACCCCCATCGCCGATAACTCTTCGCCAATAATCTGACCAATCGCTTCGGCATTGTTGACGTTCCAGGTGGCTCCGATTGCCATTTGGCTGGGAATAGGCGTGACCCCGCCCGTAATGCGACTGTAAGGAAAACCATCACCCTCTTGGTCGAGGGCAATAAATAGGGGCAAATTGTTGGTTTGAAACCCAATGGTTTGTAGGGAATTGTTTAGCTCGGTGATTTGGCGTGGAGCCGAGGGGTTATTTTCGAAGTTACTGTTGGCGGCCAGCAGCACGACGCCGCCAACCCGATATTCGGTAATAAGTTGCCAGATATCGCTGTTGGCGTTAACATCCGAGCCGACAAACGGTACAATAAAAAGCTGCCCAATCTTATCCTCAACCGACATAGAGGCCATCATCTCGGCCACAGGGTCCGAGTCTTGGGCATGGGTCGCTGGCATTGTGGCCGACCAGCCTTGAAATAAAAGGAGAATGAAGACAACTAGGGCAGCACGTTTGAATACTTTCATGCGCAACATGATACACGAAGCCAACCCATGCGCCAAAAGAGACCGGGAAAGGTCACTGCCGGATAAAGTGAGCCTTATCTGGCTAAAGAAGAAGCCGCATCATGACTTATGGGAGCCAGAATAAAACTGTTATTATCCTGATTAATAGGATTAAAAACCGAGACACTAGAACCGGCTAAGATCAGTAATAACAGGACAGTTATAATCAATCTCCATAAAATGGACTGCCACGTGTTGATCTCATAAGAAAGGCGAGTCATTGAGTTCTCTCCAAGGTCAAAAATTATTAAGTCCACTCAAATTGTACTCCCGGCCTTTATTTTTTTCCGGTTCGTTGGGCGTCATTAATCCGACGATTAAAACGTAGGTTAAGCGTAGGGATCAGGCGGACTTAGAAGCGTGTTAGTTATAATTTTGGCTTCGTATAGATATATTTTTATGAATTTCGATGGATGAGGATAGATTAATTTTTAAAAGCTCTTATTATTTGTTAATTAGACTTATAACAGCGACTGACCCCATCAATCCAGATTTCGGTCCCGGTAATATGAGAGGCAGGGTTTAACGCTAAAAAGTAGACGAGCTCAGCCATCTGATCGATTAGCCGCTGGACGGCTTGCTGCGTTTGCGTGGCCGACGATATATCCGCCTGTTTGAGCGAGGCGACGGGTTACGGCTTGACCGATACCAGAACTACCGCCGGTTATTAAAGCTACTTTGTCACTTATTTCCATGGTTTTTACTCTTTGATAAAAATGGGGTTCTAATCAAAAGGGATGAAACTGTTATGCAAACAATTTCATCCCTTTGTTATTGTAGGTGGGCAATTGACCGGGTCTTTCAAACGGTGACCATCACTTGATAAATTTAAGTGATCGTCACCCGGTTCTAGTGACTAGAAGTTTTGGGGAGGTTCAGCCGGATACTGATACTTGTATTCATACTTTTTAAAACAGGGTTTAAGCCAGAAACCAATTACCAGACCAAGGGCCAGTACCGCTACGATGGTCATCCACGGATAGCGGACAATGGTTCGATTAACATCACCGGGTAGGTGATCGGCGGCCGCGGCTAGCTTATTGTTATAGTCGCTAAGCCGGGTATCGACCTGTTGTTTGGCTTCATCGGTTTTGCTGGTTAGATTATCGACCACTTGTTGAGCTTTTTCTATGACGTAGCCATAGGTCTCTTGGGCGACGCCAGCTACCTCTTCACGCTTGCCTTCCAAAGCTTTGGAGACGCTATCGATTCCTTGTTTAGCTTGTTCATATTTAGCATTTCCTACGGCTTGCTTAACTTTACCTGAGATAATATCTGTGTTCATTTTGGGTTCCCTCTTATTTGCTTATTACGAGAATTAATAGCATGATTAAGCTGATCCTATCACCATTATTACTGACTTCCTACACTAATTTGGGTGATTGCACTCAACTTAACAGGCTATTTCAAACTAGCCCTGTTGAATAGGTTTTACCCGCTTGCTCGCCCGCTTGGAGTGTCATACTTCCCTTACAGACACGTAAACCGCTTTACTTATAATGATATAATCATGGAGAGTGAGAAATGGTCTTGAATTAAGTATGATCTTAAGGAGATAATGGGTGGACTCTACCATTACCGGACAAAATATCGATCACCAACTTCAGCCCTACTTTGTCGACCTGATTACCTTTTCAACCCTGGAGAGCAAGTGGATCAACTGCCAACCAAGTGATGCTGCTGATGGTTTGGCTCAAATTATCCAAAACGCTCTCGGTGTGCCTTTGATTTATGTGGCGTTAACTGATCCGGCTCAAAATGTTGACGGAGTGGCTATCCGGATTGATGGTCAATCCGTAAACGCCGAAGAATTTAGGTACATTAGTATTTTATTAGAGCCATACTTGCTTGCTAATCCTGAGTCATCCTCCCTAATCGCCCATCCTGGAAGTCGAGATATCCTCAGTTTTACCTCTTTTCAAAACGAGTCCGAAGGCCGGCAAGCTATGGTTGCCGTTGGGTCAGCGGATTTAACCTTTCCTAATGAAAACGATGATTATATTTTGGCGCTTGCTGCCAAACAAGGGCTTCTGTTTTTAAAGCAGATTAGGCTGTTGAACCAACTGCACCAAACTGAAGGGAACGAGGGGGCTATGGAAGAGCGGGTCAATGAAGTTCTAGTCCGAAATATTGCCTCATATCAAAAGACATCGGTCGATACCGCCCAAAATAATAACAGACTGTTAGCTATGCTAGAGTCACTCTTGGTTCATGCGCCCTTCGGATTTGCTTTCTTTGATCAGGATCATCGTTATGTTCGTATTAACAAAGTGTTAGCCCAAATGAACGGGCTGCCGGTGGAAGCTCACTATGATCGAACGGTAAATGAAATTCTGCCTATGGCTACGGCTCAAGCGGTTGATGGGGCTATCGAAAGGGTTTTCTTGACGGGTAAAACTGTCGAGAATATGGAGATAACGGGTGAAACTTCGGCTATACCCGGACAAGTTCGCCACTGGCTGACAAATTTTTATCCGGTCAGGAGCGGAGGCCAAACGATTTACGTGGGCGAGACGGTGATCGAAATTACCGAGCGCAAAGAGGCTGTCGAAGCGCTGCAAGAAAGCAACGCCATTTTACGGGCTATTTATGAAGGCACCGGAGATGGTATCTTTTTGAAAGACCGGCAAGGTCACTATCTTATGATTAATGCCGCAGGGGCAGGGTTTATTGGTAAAACCATCGAAGAGATGGTGGGCAAGACCCCCTTAGATATTTTTCCTCCCGATACAGCAAAAAAAATTATGGCTGATGAACAACAGGTTATGAATGCTCGCCGGCCGCTAACATTTGAAGATGTTATGACCTTAAATGGTACGGTCTCATATTATCACTCTACCAAAGCCCCTTATTTTGATGCAGAAGGCAATGTTGCCGGAATAATTGGCATATCGCGTGATATCACCGCTAATAAGCGAACTGAAAAATTTAACCACCTGCTGGCTAAAGCCGGAGAGATTTTAAACTCATCACTTGACTACGCTACCCGGCTGGAGAATGTAGCCCAACTGGCGGTTCCTAGCTTTGCCGATTGGTGCGTAGTATCGATTGGGGGTCATAAGGAGCTGGTCCACCAAGTCGCTGTGGCGCATGCCGACCCGGATAAAGTGGCTATGGTGAGGGAATTACAACAGCGCTATCCCTCTGATCCTAAGAGTCAAACAGGCGCTCCCGAAGTGTTCCAAACCGGCCGCTCGGTGCTTTATCCGACGATTACGGATGAAATGGTCGTTGCCGCTGCCCGGGATACTGATCATTTACAAATTTTGCGGACACTGCAAGTTACATCGGCTATGGTTGTCCCTTTGAAAGCTCGCGGCGATACCTTAGGGGTCATGACGTTCATCTACGCGGAATCGGGCCGGCACTACACCGAAGCCGATGTGACCTTGGCTGAGGAGTTAGGTCGTCGAGCCGGTCTGGCAATTGAAAACGCCCGATTGTATAGCGCCGAACATGACGCACGCCGAACGGCAGAGCGCATCGCTAAACGCATGACAACTTTACAAACTGTGACAGCCAGCTTATCCCAGTCTTTAACCTCGGATGAAGTGGCGGCTGCGGTCATTAAGCAAGGTATTTCGGCCCTGGAAGCTGCCAGCGGGTTATTGGTGCTGCTGGATGAAGACAGTATGATGCTTAAGATTTTGGATGCATTCGGTTATCCGGATGGGATGGTTGAGAAATGGCGAGAGTTTCCCGTCTCGGCGGCAACCCCGCTGGGTGAGACGGTGCGTACTGGTGAGCCGATTCTACTGGAAACTATAGCCGCCCTCCAGGATCGCTTTTCAGAGTTTGCCAAACAGGTCCAATCTAACCATCAAGCCTTGGTTACTTTACCTCTGACCCGAGAAGATAAGATAATTGGCGCTATTGGATTGAGCTTCTTGACCCCTCAGCAGTTTCAAGTTGAGGATCTAGACTTTATGATGGCCCTAGCCAGGCAGTGTGCCCAAGCGTTGGAGCGAGCCAGACTATTTGAAGTGGAACGGCTAGCCAGAGCCGAAGCCGAAGCCGCTCAAGAGAATCTGGCGATGTTAACTCAGGAAAGAGAAAGAACCCGCCTGGCTCAAGAACTTCACGATAATGTGGCTCAAGCATTAGGCTATCTTAATCTTAAATTAGCCGGGGCTGGCGCTGCTTTACGTACCGGCGACACGGGTGAAGTAGAGGCTGTTCTCGATGAGTTAAAACAGGTTGTTAATGAAGTTTATACGGATGTTCGTGAAGAAATTTTTAGTTTGCGCTCGGAACGGCACGCCGGCTCTAACTTCTTAGAGTTGCTGCATCGGTATGTTGAAAAGTATCAGCGATTCTATCGTTTAAATATTCAGCTAGAGCAGAAAGTCGTCGATGAGATGCTGAATTTCCCGGCCGAGGTAAGGCTCCAAGTTGTTCGCACCATCCAAGAAGCCTTAATGAATACTCGCAAGCACGCTCAAGTTAATGAAGCCTTAATCCGCATCAGTCTGGTCGATGAGTACGTGCAGATCCGTGTTGAAGATCGAGGACAAGGCTTTGATATCGCCCCCTCGAAAGCTGATAAAAAGAACAGCTTTGGTTTAAGAATTATGCGAGAACGCATGGCCAGTATCGGCGGTAAATTAGATATTTTTTCGACAGTAGGTGAAGGTACGCAGACTGTCATCTCGGTTCCGACTCGAATGCTAGGCCTGAGCCATGGCCCGGCGCATCAGGACCCAGGCAATTACGAAGAATAAGCTCCCAATAGCCGTCAGACTGGTTAATAATAAAGGATTAGCCAGATAACCTCGCAGCATAATATCCTGTAATAAACGGATACCATAGGTGGCCGGAATAGCCCAGGAGACCACTTTAACTGGCCCTTGTAAAAGATGCAATCCAATAAAAGCCCCGCTGAAAAAAACACTCGTTAATAAGAGTATCATAGAGTATTGAACCGCTTGGCTATCTGTTTGGGCGATCAGGGAGATAACAAAACCTATGCCCAGCGAAGTAAAAATGAGCGAGGTCATAATTAGGGCGTATAAACCCCAAGGGCCCAACATCGGCACACCCAAACCGTAAACAACTACCGCAGTTAATATAATCGTGAGCATGCTTCCTAAAATAAAGTAACTTAAATATTTGCTCAATAACGTCTCAATTGGCGAAATGGGAGAAATACGAAACAACTCCATCGTTCCGGCTCGTCGCTCTGTAACCACAGAAAGGGCGGCAAACGTTACAACGAGATGCTGCATTAATAGGGCAATAACGGCTGGAGCAAAAAAGTCTGAGGGACGTAATTGTACTGAGGCTATACTCTTCGGCTCGCTCCTGAACGGGCGCACCAAAATATCCGGATCAATCGTCTGAAACTCTTCTAATAGACTGTTAAGTTCATCTAAATTACCTTCTAACTGGTTCAGCCGCTGCTTCTCGGCAGCAACTTCTTGAGTGTTCCCCGTTTCACTGCTCATTGGCTGCGAATTCTGATCGATGTCTTTTAGTAAATCTTCTATCGCTTCAGTGTCTGTGTTGTTGCTGTAGCCCATCGCCTGATTAAGCCCATTGACCAAGCTTACACTTGCGCCCACGGTTTGGACGAGAATATCGGTATCACGTTCCAATACTTGCTGCTGTTCTTGAACCTGGTCCTGGTCTTGACTATCTAAGGCCTGATTTAAATCGGCTACCGTTTGTTTAGTGGCGTCCAGCGATTGTTGGACAGCCGTAGATTCTTCCTGCCCTTGTTGGGTAGCTTGGAGAAGAACACGCCGGTTGATCTCATTAATATAAACTTCTCCAAAAACAGCGATGTAATCTTTTTGCATCGGATCGATTTCATAATGCAGCAGGGTAATTACCGCCGGCTGGTTATTGCGAATAAGTTCATCGGCGTGCGCCGGCACTTCTGCAATCAAATCAATTTCCCGACGCAGCAGCTTTTGAATCGCTTCTTCTTTGTCAGAGGTTATTCCCTCGTAAATGAGTTGCGGGCCAAGGTTTGATACGGTCTTCTCCAGGTTCTGCGCTAGCTCACTATTCTCATCGTCAATAACAAACAGAGTTCGCAACGGCTGCGCTTCATTTCTAAAACCCAAACCAAAGAGCAGTAGGATTAAAAAAGGGCCTAAAACTAAAGTTAAGATCAACATAGGCTGACGTAAAACAGCAAAAATCTCGCGGCCTAAAAAGGCCGAAAGTCGAATAAAAAATTGGAATATTTCAGCCATGGGTGTCTCCATTTTTGACCAGCTCCACAAAAACGTCATCGAAAGGCGGCAAATCCTCCTCAATTGACTCGACCGTAAGGTGCTGTTCTTTGGCCCAATCGATTAAAAGCGGAATGACCGTACTGGCATTATCCGTAACAATGCGGAGGGTCTGTGGGCCAGTACGGGTAACATCCCCCTGAATAAAGGGTAACAAGCGGAGTGCGGCCACAACCTGAGGCGACACATAATCAGCAGTGCGGAGTTTGATGATGTCGCCGCCGTAGGCCCGGCGGCGGAGATTTTTAGGTGTATCGACCATTAACAACCGGCCATTAGCCAAGACGCCTACATAATCGCAATAAGCGGCTTCACCCACATATTGAGTAGTAATGAACAACGTTTGGCCTTGTTCGCGAATGGTTTGAAAGTGATCCCAAAATTTACGGCGCAAAACTGGGTCAATACCGGCAGTGGGTTCATCCAGAAATATCAATTTGGGCCGGTGGATTAACGTTGCCGCTAAACTGAGCCGGCGTTTCATCCCTCCGGACAATTTGCGTACGACTTTATCTTTGTGGCTGCTCAGTTCAACAAAATCCAGTAATTCATTTAATCGCTTAGCTCGACCAAAGCCTACTCCATATAATGAGGCGACAAAGTTCAGGTTTTCCCAAACACTCAGATCGTCATAGAGAACAAACAACTGCGGCATATAGCCAATTTTTCTTTGAGTAGCCCGAGAGAATTCGCTGGGCGCCTCATTTAAAACGGCAATTTTACCTTCGGTGGGCCGGTAGAGACCCGTCAGCAGGCGCAACGTGGTGGTTTTTCCACTGCCACTGGGGCCGATAAAGCCAAAGATGGTCCCTTCAGGAATAGAGAAGGTTACATCTTTGACAGCCTCCTCCGAACCAAACTGTTTACTTAGATTTTGCGTGTAAATAACGGGCTGTTTCATTTTATATCATTAACTTCCATTTTTTAGTGAATTTAAGTTCCTCTCATCATACTTATACTATGTAGCTAAATCCATACTATTCTGGGCAGTTTTGAGGGTTAAATCGGGTGAAATTACTTACTGAATAATAGCCCAGTTAGTATCTATTAGGCCCTCGAATGGGTAAAGATAAAATACTATAGGAGTTATATTAAGTAGTTTTCAACTCTAAGTTGTTACATTAATTTAGACAGAATTAACAGGATTAATATGATTTTTCCTTATTTTAATCTTGGAAATCCTGTAAATCCTGTCTATTCATCCTGGTCTCAAACTCACAAGTTAGTTATGAAAATTACTTAAACGCGCCTAGGAATTCCCGTTAGGGTAGCCGCGAGCGAAAAAAGCATAACTCTAAAGAACTGGAAAATAGCTCAACTAAAATAAAGGTTTTCGCCCGGTAGGGTGTACAGTCTACACTTGAAACCTGTTATGCTTAGGGCAATTCTGTTGATAAACAAATTTTGACTTAACTATTTTTATTTTATTGATAGCTATAAGGAGAGTTTAAGATGGATCTGGTATCGATTATTTTGTGGATCGTTATTGGTGCTTTGGCTGGTTGGATTGCTGGGGAAGTGATGCGAGGCCACGGATTTGGTTTACTGGGTAACATTGTCGTCGGTATTGTGGGCGCTTTCATTGGTGGGTTTCTCTTTAGCGCCTTGGGTGTTGGGGTAGGCCTAGGTCTGATTGGCTCGCTCATCACCGCTACTGTTGGTGCAATTGTGTTGATATTCTTGCTGGGGTTGGTTCGCCGCTCTGCTGTCTAACCGTTGCTGACCAACGCCCACTTGGCTGAAAGGGTTACAGCCGGCTTAAGGTTTAGCCCTTTTTATTGAACAAAAATAAGGTTTTGAAATCGCTAATCTAATAATAAAAAAGACCCCATTATGGGGTCTTTTTTATTGGGGTTAACTTAGCCCTATATACCTCGCTTTATAGCCTCTGTGAAAATAGTCGCGATTTTCATCGCCGGCGTCACCCCAAAGGAGCCGCCGCTCTCCTCTCTATCGCCAACGTGCATGAAGGGGTTAAATAATTGACAAAGTTAAGGGTAATGCATAAGATTTAGACGCCGAAGGCAAAGTTACAAATTAATATCAGGTTCTTAAGTTCAGTAACTAAGATTAACTTAAAGATTTGCTAAATAATTTGAACTGATGTATTGTACTTTTGTTCACAATCTGAGAGAGGTTCTGTCACCCATACCTAATCATGAAAGTATTATACATCCCATAACATTCTGGAACCTTATAGATTACCGGCTAATATGCAGGGGTTGACCGAAATTGAATTGACCTACACCCGGCAGATTAGCAGTTAGAATTTTACTATAACCCCGGTAGTAAATTCTAGACAGAGTAAGCCACCTAAGGCGACTCTTAAGGCTTGATCCCAACTTGAAACATGTAAGTCCATAACTCCTCTTTGCTGAGGATAAATTTTGTTTCTCGTTGGAACGTAGAAATTTTCTATGATTGTGCCTTGAATCCTCTCAACTGGCCTTAAATCTTTAGCTATGGCCTGTTTGTCGGCAAATAAATTATTTAAAGTTAGGTGCGTAGATGAATCAAATCTTTCATCCAAGTGCAAATGTTATTGCCAGAGCATCAATTGGAGCGCTAATTGTCCTGGTAGGTGTTTTGAGTGTCTTCTTGTACTTCTTCGTTAGATCAAGTTGGATGACCGGCGTCAACATTTCTGAAGCCCAGCCCATTCCCTTTAGCCATCTCCACCACGTCCGACAGGTGGGGCTAGATTGTCGTTACTGCCACACGTCTGTGGAAGAAGCCGCCTCGGCTAATATTCCGCCCACCGAAACTTGTATGACCTGCCACTCGCAGATCTGGACTGACGCCCCTATGCTTGAGCCGGTACGGGTTAGTTGGCGCGATAATAAGTCGCTTGAATGGGAAAGAATCCACGATTTAGCGGATTTTGTTTACTTTAACCACTCCATCCACGTCAATAAGGGCATTGGCTGTGAAACCTGCCACGGGCGCGTTGATAATATGCCTCTCCCCATGAAGGTAAACACCCTGCAAATGGAATGGTGTTTGGAGTGCCATCGTAATCCGGCTAAGTATATTAGACCTGCTGAAGAAGTATTTACTATGGGGTATGCTGAAACCTTACCCGCCGATTATGACCAACTGATTGAAGGCCACAAGTTGGTGGCTCAATATGGCATTGAAGTTGGTCGTTTAGATAACTGCTCAATTTGCCACCGGTAGGAGAGAATGAGAAAAAACTTTGACATTCCATCAATCCGTAAACGTTTAGAAGGAACCCACGGTAAAAAATATTGGCGCAGTCTAGAGGAGATTGCTGAAACCGAAGAGTTTCAGGATTTCTTGAAACATGAATTTCCTCAAGGCGCCGATCAGTGGTTGAACCCGGTCACCCGTCGTAACTTTCTGAAACTGATGGCGGCCTCATTGGCGTTCGGTGGCCTGACGGCCTGCTCCGCGAACCCCCCGCAGAAGATTGTGCCTTACGTCCGCGCTCCCGAAGAGCTTGTGCCGGGTAAGCCGCTGTTCTATGCCACGGCCATGCCTTTGGGCGGCGTAGCGATGGCGCTGCTAGGCGAAAGTCACATGGGCCGGCCCACTAAGGTTGAAGGCAACCCTGACCATCCCGCCAGCTTGGGGTCTACCGATGCTTTGTCGCAGGCGTCAGTCCTGAATTTGTATGATCCGGATCGCTCTCAAATTATTTCTCAGGGAGGCTTGTTGACCACCTGGAGCGCATTTGTTGAAACCCTGCGCGGGCAACTCGATAGTCAGCGGGCTAGCGGCGGAGCCGGGTTGCGGATTATAAGCGAGACGGTCACTTCACCGTCCTTGATTAGCCTGTTTCAAGATGTTCTGAAAGATTTCCCTCAGGCCCGCTGGGTTCAGTATGATCCGATCAACCGCGATAACTCCAAAGAAGGGGCCATGATGGCCTTTGGGGAAGACGTTAACACCGTTTATCAGGTTGACCAGGCTGAAGTCATCGTTTCGCTCGATGCCAACTTTACCCAGTTTGGGCCGGGTAACGTGCGGTACGCCCGTGATTTTTCCGATAAACGACGGGTGCGCGAGGACAGCACGGCTATGAACCGGCTGTATGTTATGGAAACTCAGCCCAGCGCCACCAGCACCTTAGCCGATCACCGCCTGCCGCTGTCGTCGGCCCAAATCGAAGCCTTCGCTCGGGCGTTGGCGGCTGAATTAGGGGTCGATGTGGAAGCGCCGCCGGCCGAAAGTCTGGCTGCCGTGCCGGAGAATTGGCTTGGCGCTGTCGCCCGGGATTTGCAAGCTAACGCCGGCAAAAGTATCGTTATCGTCGGCGAGCATCAAGCCCCGGTCGTGCATGCCCTGGCTCACGCGATGAATGAGGTTCTGGGGAATGTTGGCCAGACGGTGATTTACACCGACCCATTGGAAGGCGCTTCAACCAACCAAATGCAAGACCTGCGGTTGCTGGCCGATGAAATGATCAATGACCGGGTTGAGGTTCTGTTGGTGATCGATGCTAACCCGGTTTATAACGCGCCGGCCGATACCCGCTTTGCCGAGGCCATTCGCCGCGTCCCGTTCCGAGCCAAAATTGGGCTGTACGTCGATGAAACCGGCGCCCTGTGTGAGTGGAATATTCCATTGTCTCACTATTTGGAAAGCTGGTTTGATGCCCGCGCTTACGACGGAACCGTAAGCCTGACCCAACCCTTGGTTGATCCGCTGTATAGCAGCAAAACGGCGCACCAGTTTGTCGCGGCGATGATCGGCCAATCTGAGTCGAGCGATTACGACCTGGTGCATGACTATTGGTCGAATGAACTTGACAATTCGGATTTTGACAAGTTATGGCAGAAGTCACTGCATGATGGCTTCCTGGCCGATACGGCTCCCCCTGTCAAGACGGTCAGCGTCTCGACGGCCGAGATCAAGGCGGTGACTCCCACTGAAAGTACCGGCCTGGAAATCAACTTTAGGCCCGATCCGGGCGTTTGGGATGGACGATTTGCCAACAACGGCTGGCTGCAAGAACTGCCCAGGCCCATTTCCAAATTAACCTGGGAAAATGTGGCCGCGATCAGTCCGGCCACAGCCGAGCAACTTGATCTGACCAACGGCGATCTGGTCGAGCTTCGTTATCGAGGCCGGTCGGTGCAAGCGCCGATTTGGGTATTTCCGGGTCAAGCAGATGGTACCGTGGTGACTACGCTGGGCTATGGGCGTACCCTGGCCGGTCGCGTGGGTAGCGACATCGGGTTTAGCGCCTACAGTCTGCAAAACTCCGATGCGCCTTGGTCTGACTCCGGCGTGCAGTTAACTCAAGTTGGCCGGGGATACAAACTGGCTTCAACGCAGACCCACTATAATATGGAAGGCCGCGAACTGGTGCGAACCGGCACCATCGACCACTTCCGCGAAGATCCGGAGTTCGTTCAGCATATGGGCGAGCACGGCCCCTTTGACAGCAATTTATCGCTGATGCCGGGTTGGGAATATAACTCCTACGCCTGGGGGATGGTGGTTGACCTGAACGCCTGCAACGGTTGTAACGCCTGCGTGGTTGCTTGCCAAGCGGAGAATAATATTCCGGTGGTTGGCAAAGAGCAGGTGTTGGTGGGCCGGGAAATGCAATGGATGCGGATCGATAGTTATTTTGAAGGGGAGTTGGATAACCCGCAGCCGCTCAACCAGCCGATGCTATGCCAGCACTGCGAACAAGCCCCATGTGAGTTGGTTTGCCCGGTGGGCGCCACCGTGCATGATGCAGAAGGGCTGAACGTGATGGTCTATAACCGTTGCGTTGGCACCCGCTACTGTTCAAATAACTGTCCCTACAAAGTGCGCCGGTTCAACTTCCTTGATTTTAATGATATGACCACGGAGAGCCTGAAAGGCCAGCGTAACCCGGATGTAACGAGTGCGGCTGCGCGGTGTGATGGAGGGTGTACCTACCCTGTGTTCCAGCGCATCAGTGAGAAGTCGGATTCGAGCAAAATTGAAGATCGACGCATTCAAGATGGTGAGGTTATGGCAGCCTGCCAGGGCGCTTGCCCCTAAAGCAATCTACTTTGGCGATACCAACGACCCCAACAGCGAAGTGGCGAAGCTGAAAGCGCAACCGCAAAATTATAGGGTCTTAACGAATTGGTACGCGTCCCCGAACTACCTATCTGGCGAAGTTTACCAGTCCCAATCCCGAGTTGGAAGATCCGAATGCGCACGAAGAAAATGGTCACGGATGGTCAAAGCATGTTGATTAAAATTCACCTCTGGTCCTGTCAAGGGAGTAAATCTATGCCAGCTAGGGACAAACTGAAAACCCATCGGTATTGACCTGCCTGTAGTAGAACCGGGTCCATACGTACCGGTCAGTCAGCGAAAAAGATCAGCAATATAGTTCTGGATATCAGAACTCCTCTACAACTCGGTTTGTCGCTTTTGGCAGCAGCTCCATTTTGCTGATGATGTATCTAGTTCCGATCGGCTATCTGTTTTACCTATGGGGTCGGCGTCTGGGATTAACATTCCGGTCGGTTGGGGTTTGCCATTGTAACCTTCGTCTGGTGGATTGGAATTGGACACGCCAGGACGCTGATTTCAGCCATTTTGTTTCTGTTCCGTCAAGATTGGCGCACGTCGATCAGCCGCTTTGCCGAAGCCATATGGCGCTGTTTGCTGTGGTTTGCGCCGGGTTATATCCATTCTGCATAAGGGCGGCCTGGCTATTCTTTTGGCTGCTGCCTTGTCCGTAACACCTTTGGGCTGTGGCCTCAGTTTCGGAGTGCGCTGGCCTGGGACGTTTTCGCGGTTTCAACTTATGGTACGATCTCGGCCGTCTTTTTGGTACCGGCCTTATTCAGATTTGGCCCGCATGTCGTGATGCACCAAGGGTACCTTTGCTAAAGATGGTCTATGGCATATTAGCTTTTGGGTTGGCGAGGTCAGCCGCCATTAGCATCACCACCAGGCCCTGTACCTGCTGCTGGCAGCCATCGCCACACCACTGGTGGTCTCCGTCCATACGGTGGTTAGCTTCGACTTCGCTATTTCGCAGGTGCCGGGTTGGACGACGGCGGTCTTTCCGCCCTATTTTGTGGCCGGCGCGATTTTCTCCGGCTTCGCTATGGTTGACCCTGCTCGTTCCTATCCGTAAGCTTTACCACATTGAGGATATGATCACTTTGCGCCACTTTGACGTGATGGGCAAGATTTTTGCTCACCACCGGGTTGGTCGTCTTCTATGGTTATGTAACCGGCTTTTACCGGTTGGTATAGCGGCAGCCAGTATGAAATCTTTTTGTTCATCAACGTAGATTCACCGGGCCTTACGCCTCCCTATGTTTACCTGCTGGTCTTTTGTAACCTGGTGGCCTCAATTACTCTGGTTTGAATCGGTCGCACCAACATGACGTTGATGTTCATTTTGTCATTGATTATCAATACCGGGATGTGGTTGGAGCGGTTTTATGATTGTGATCATCAGTTTGACCGCCGATTACTTGCCGTCCTCGTGGGCGTTGTTTATTTCCACCCGTGGGACTGAGTCACTGCTGATTGGCTCGCTAGGGTTGTTCATCGTCCTGTTGTTCCTGTTTTGTCCGAACCCCTGATGATCCGTCTTTGAAATGCAGAAATTGCTCCATAATGAAGCAGAGACCACTAGCGCGGGAGGAGAGTTTTAATAGAGTGCAGCAAAAAGTGAAGGCCCGCTGATTTTTGGGCTAATAGCGGAATTTAGCGACCGGACGAACTGGTTCAAAAGGCTCGCCGAGCTTATGAGGCCGGCTACCGAAAATGGATGCCTATACACTCGGTCCACAGGTTGCCAGCGGCGTTGGGGTTCAAGTGGAATTGGGTGCCGTTTGTTGTTGGGGCGGCGGCGATTATGGGCAGTATTGGCGGATTTTTTACTCAATATTGGGTGTCGGTGATCGCTTATCCGTTCAACATTGCCGGGCGTCCGTTAAATACCTGGCCGGCTTTTATGGTAGTCACCTTTGAGATGACTATTCTTAGCGCCGAGTCCTTGGCTTTATGGGGATGATACTTTTGAATAAATTACCGCAGCCCTATCATCCGGTTTTAACGTCCCCAGTTTGAAATGGCCTCAAACGATAAGTTCTTTCTGTGCATTATGGAATCAGATCCCAAATTTGATATAGTTAAGACCCGTGATTTTCTGGAGGGCTTGAACCGGATAAGTTTGAAGTTGAGCAGGATGATGAGAACGTCTATGACTAGCGCGGTGAATGAGCATGGTCGCCTGTCGTCGATGGTTTTGTGCGAATAAGTCGTAACTATTTAGGTGACTGGCCCTTGGACTTAAAGCAGAGAACGCTGAATGGAATACATCGGTGCGATTACTGCGATTAAGTGCCAGTCACCTGGTCTGCTGAATAGATACAACAAATTAACTTAAGGTAGACGGTTAATGTCAAAACTGTAAATAAAAAGCTTGTTTTGGGATAACGTTGCTGATCTTTTGGCCCTCCTAACCTCGGGCTGCGATCTTGTACCCGGACGTCTATCTGGGGATCAAGCCAAACTCAAACCACTGGCAGCAGAGTACTCTGTTTGACAATGGCCAGACCTCCCAAATCCCTCCGGAGAATACGGTTCCCAGGAGTGGGTACGATATATTCCAGATGAACCCTTTACCGGCCGGGAAAATGGTGAGAGCTTATTGACATCCATCCCCATTGAGTCAACCGTGAGGTATGCTTTTACAGGGGGCAACAGCGGTTCAACATTTACTGCTCACCGTGTCACGGCCGGGTGAGTAATGGTCAAGGGATGGTGGTTCAACGCGGATTTAAACAGCCCAATTCGTTTCACACGGATCAGGTCCGCAGCCAACCCGATGGTTATTTCTTCGATGTCATATTCAATGGGTTTGGGTGATGTACAGCTATGTACCTCGCGGGTACACCGGAAGATCGCTGGGCGATTGTGGCTACATTCGCGCCTTACAGTTTAGTCAAAACGCTCCTCTGGACGTATTACCGGATGAGGATCGTCAACAGATGGAATCATTGGTGGGTAGTAATGGATCAAACAGACATATTGCCGCCGCGCTTAATCTAAATTGCACGAAATGCCCTGTTGGTTGGGGTCGGGCGCTTGTTATCGTATTCCTGGGATTCTTCATTGATCCACCCAATTTTATAAATCTTATCTGTTGGGATATATGTATACCCTGCAATTCCTGGGTTGTCTGGGCTTGTTAATGATCCATCAGTTGGCGGGGGCGCTGGGGATTTTCTATCCGTCGTCTGCTGAAGCCAGCGCTATGACGATACCGTTACTGGCGGTTTGGCTATCGGTTGTAGTGGGATACCATCGTTGTACCTGTCAGGCCGATCCGCAGCCGTCGCCGAAGTGCACTTGCTCGAACACAAAGCCTCTATTTGAACGCCCCGTTCTTCATCGCGCGGATGGTTGCCTATTTTATCATTTGGATTAGTTTGGCCTACCTGCTCACCAATGGTCGGCTAAACAAGATCAAGACGCGTCGCTGAATCAAATCTGGTTAGTCGGTTCAAAGCCTCAGCGCCGCCAGCCTCATCCTTTATATGTTGACGGCGACGCTTTTGCCACCTTTGACTGGATGAATGTCCTTGCAGCCATACTGGTTCTCATCGATCTACGAGGGTTATTTATGATTCCGTCGGTGGGGTATTGCCACCGTCAAAAACTATATCATTTGTCGGACGCACCTTGATGGATCGAGAACCATTATCTAAGGTCCCTCAACATCGACGCCTTTAATGACTTGTCAGAACTGGATGTTGGCCTTCGTCTCATTTTGGGCTTATGTTTCATTTTCCAATTCTTGATTTATTACCAATCTAATATACCTGAAACCATTACCTTTTATGTGGGTGCGAATCGGATGGCGGCTGGCGGTATGTGTCGATGATGTTGATATTTCTGGGCTTTGGTTTTCTGTTTGTTCTCTTGATGTCGCGAACTTTCGAACGGATACCCCAAAGTTATAGTTCCGCTAGCCGTATTGCTGTTGTTATGCGGTGGGTCGGTCTGTTCTGGCAAATTATGCCCATCTTTTATGATACGTTCACCTTCACTGGTTAGATATCCTTCTTCCGATTGGAATGAGTGGGATTTGGGTTTCATTGTTTATTCGACAGTTAAAGCGAAAACCGCTCGTGGCGAGCCCACGATCCTCGCTTCCAGGAAGCTCGGCCCATAGCTGATCGCAGCGAAGTTCAGAAAATCCGGTATTGATTTTTAACATTCCGATGTTAATTACAATAATGATCGGGTCCGTAGTTTTGTTGATTATTGTCATAAAGTATGCGGTATGCTGCTCTTGATTAAGATTTACAGTGCAATGGGGACCCGCCAGGTTGAAACTCGCCCAACGCCGCTGCCGTTGTACCAACTTCAGCTAACGCCCCAGTCACGCAGTTGCGCCTAATCCCCTTGATAACAGCTTTACCGCCGAACAAGACCTGGCCGATAGCCATATGCGGGAAGCGGCTATTCTTGAGACGTATGGCTGGGTTGATAAAGAAGAGGGCATTGTCAGAATTCCCATTGAGCGGCGATCGGTTGCTGGCCGAGGCAAGCCGAAACCAGGCCGCTAATTTGGTAGTTATGGTAGTTACTGGTATATAATATTGTGTGATATTTCACAAAAGATGTTCCAAATCCTTGCTCGCGGTGCTCGCTTTGATGATCGTGGCTTGGGTGGCTGTTGAAGTCAGTCCGGCAGGTGCTGCAAAGGATTTGCCTCAAAACCTGTTCGTCAAGGTTGGGTTTGACCAAAATTTAGATGCCCAAGTTCCATTAGAATCTTCCCTTCACCAAACTCGGAAGGGCGCAACGTGACGATTGGGTCCTTTTTTGGTCAAAAGCCGGTTATTCTCTTGCTGGGGTACTATGAGGTGTCCCATCTTTTGCTCGCTTGTGCGTTGTTTGCCAGTTTGAAAACATAGATTTTACCGTAGGGATGAGTTCAGATTGGTGGTAATCAGTATCGATCCGAACAGACCCTAAAGTGGCCGAACTCAAACGGCAGGCCTCAATTGTGGAATATGAGCGATCTACTTCCGCCGCCGTTGGAACTTTCTGGTCGGTCCGCAGGACCTCTATAAGCAAGTTGCCGATGCTATCGGCTTTCGGTACGCCTTCGACGGGAATCTTGACCAATATGTGCATCCCAGCGGGTATCGTTATCCTGACCCCGCAAGGAAAAGTATCGCGCTACCTTTATGGTATCGAATTTCCTGAAAGGGATCTACGGCTGGGCTTGGTCGGAAAGCGGCCAGTAACCAGATCGGGTCGCCCGTCGATCAACTCCTATTGACCTGTTACCATTGCTAATCCAGTTTGCTGGTGAATATACCCTGACCATTATGAATATCGTTCGGGTGGTTTGGGTCATTGACGGTAGTAGTTATTGGAGCCAGCCTTTTAATCCATCACCGTGACCATAAAATTATCGAATACCCCCACTCTGCCTAGATGGTGTAGGCGCTTAACTGTCTGAGCTGGATGAGTAGTTAAGCTGTAGTATCTAGGAGGATTTCAAAGTATATCGGATTTTCCTTTGACTTCCCGAACAGGCCTCTACGGTGGCCTGGCAAGTTGATCTCATTTGCTTTACCTGGTGGCCTTGAGCATATTTTCTCGTGTGGCTGTGGCGGCAGCGATTGTCTTTTGCGCTGCGCGCTATCGACAGGGGCCGATGTTGACCGCTCGCACCCTAATTGAGCATACTAAATTGGAATAACCTGGTCTATTATTCCGTTTATTATGGCGATGAGGGTGAATTTGGATTTGCAGGCCGCGACCGTCTTTGTGAACATCAAGACGCCGCCGGCTGATGCCATCGAAGTATATGTTATCGGTAAACAATGGATGTGGCAAGTCCAGCACCCTCAGGCAAGCGGAAATCAATCAATTGCGTCCCCGGTTGATACGTCGGTCAAATTGATTATGACGTCGCAAGATGTTATTCATAGTTTCTATATTCCGCCTTTCGGGTTAAGCAGGATGTGGTTCCCGGTCGTTTATACCACGTTGTGGTTTCAAGCCACGAAAACAGGCGAGTACCACCTCTTCTGTGCTGAATATTGCGGCACCGATCATTCGGCCATCGGTCCGGTTCCGGTGGTGGTCATGGAACAGTCAGAATTCAAAATTGGCTGGGTGGTGGTTCATCTGAGTAGACCCTTGGCTGTAACCGGCGAGCGGTTGTTTACCGAAAATGGCTGTATCACCTGCCACAGTGGCAGCCAGGTGAGCCTGGTCCGCCCATTGCTAGCACCAGCATTTTCGCTCGGCGGTTGAATTTGCCGATGGTTCAACCGGCACAGTTGATATGAGGATCTTACCTTCGTGAGTCGATTCTCGATCCGCAAGCCAAGGTGGTGGCCGGTTTTGCCCCAGTCATGCCAGAGTTATGATGGTCAATTAAGCGAACAAAGCCTGTTGCAGTTGATTGAATTTCTTAAAACGAAATAATCATTACCTTTTCTAATAACTGGGGCGTTCAAGCTATAATCGCTTGCAGCGATGATCTAAGGGAGGAAACGATTTATGGCAGTTACATCTCCCCCAATGGACCTTAGGGCCATGAAGAAGAAAAATTATCTAAATTGGGCTTATGGGGTTAAATCCTGGCTGCTAACTACACCTGATCACAAACGCATTGCTCTTCTTTGTTTCAATGTCTGTCACCTTCTTCTTCTTTTTTGGTGGTTTTGGCCATTTTCTATTACGCCTTGACCTGATGACACCTAAGCCGATCTCATGTCGTCGGATTACTATAACCGCTCGTTTACTATCACGGCGTTATTATGGTTTTTCTTTTCCTTATTCCGGCCAGTCCCGGTGTGTTTGGCAACTTCCTTATTCCGATTATGATCGGGGCCAAAGGTTTGGCGTTTCCCAGGATTAACTTGGGCAGTTGGTATGTGTATATTATTTCGGGTCTGTTTATTATCGCCGTGGTCTGTTTGGGGCGGCGTTGATACAGGCTGGACCTTCCTATACCCCTACAGTACCGCCATGCCAATTCGGCCGTCATTTTAACGGTACTGGGGGTTTTTAGTCGGCTTCTCGTCGATTATGACCGGCCTCAATTTCATTGTCACCCATCCACAAAATGATCGCGCTCCGGGGTTAACCTGGTTCCGCCTACCGTTATTTAATACTGGAGTATGCTACCAGCATCATTATCATGCTCGGTACGCCCGTTCTATCGGCAACCCTCATTCTGGCCGGCTTGGGCGAATTTTTGGGATCGGCATCTTTAATCCTAATCTGGGCGGCGATCCGTCCTCTTCCAGCATCTATTCTGGTTCTACCTCACCGGCCGTCTATATTATGGTTCTACCGGCGATGGGTGTGGCCAGCGAGGCTAATCACCTGCTTCTCCCGCAGGCGGATTTTTAGCTATGAATTTATTGCCATATCCAGTATGGCTATCGCCCTGATCAGCTTCCTGGTTTGGGGTCATCATATGTTTGTCAGCGGGCGGTCGGTTATGCTGGCATTGTCTTCTCTTGCTCACCTTTGCGGTTGCCATTCCATCGGCTATTAAGATTCTTCAACTGGACTGCCACGTTGTATAAAGGAACCATTATCTTCCAAACGCCGATGTTCTACAGTGCTGGAGTTTCATCGGTCTCTTTACCATTGGAAAGGCTGACCGGTTTGTTCTTGGGCGCCTTGGCAACCGATGTCCACGTTCACGATACCTACTTTGTGGTGGCGCACTTCCACTATGTGATGGTGCGGGGCCACGGTAATGGCCCTACCTGGGGCGCTTCACCTTCTGGTGGCCGAAATGACCGCACTATGTATAACGAAGGTTTGGGGATTTTATCGGCCGTGATTATCTTTATCGGCTTCAACCTGACCTTCCTCCCCAATTTATTCTGGGCTATCTGGGGATGCCGCGCCGCTACCACGTCTATCCCCGAGTTCCAGGAGCTGCACGTGGCCTCAACCTTGGCTCAACGGTGTTGGGCATCGGCTACATTTTTGCCGCTCTGTTACCTGATTTAGGTCGCTGCGTTTCGGTAAGAAGCCGGTCCTAACCCTTGGGGTGCGGTTGGCCTGGAATGGACCACCACTTCGCCGCCGCCGCACGGGAATTTTGAGAAAACGCCAGTGGTGACGACAGAAGCTTATAATTATCATCCATTCAGAGAGGTGTAATTTGGCTCACGGTGGATCATCTAGTCGCCCCTTATTTTAAGGATATGAGCAGCAGCGCGAGAACGAATACTTTAGGCATAATGGGTATTTCTCGTTGCGAAGTGATGCTGTTTGGGGGTATTTTCCTGGTCTACGCCGTTTATTATTACAACTATCCACGCGCTTTAGCAGAAGCGAACAAGGAACTCGATATTGTGCTGAGCAGTATTTAATACCTTTGTCCTGCTAGTGCAGTAGTTTGACGATGGCCTTGGCGGTTTATGCTTGCCAAGTCAACAAGCGAAAGATGTTAGTCACATTTTTAACCCTAACGCTGGTGTTAGGCTCCAGTCTTTCTGGGGATTAAAAGGCTTTGAATATTACCAGAAATATGAACATCGTTTGATCCGGGTCCTAACTTTCATTATGAAGGCGAGTATCCTCAGCAAGCAGCCCTCTTTTTGCCTATATTTTGCCGCAACCGGCTTACACGCCACTATGCTTTGGTCAGCGGAACCATCTTAGCGATTATCACGGTTAAAGCGATGCGAGGTTTTTACTCCTCCGTCAATTACGATACCATCGAAATCATAGGGGTTGTACTGGCACTTTGTCGATATTGCGTGGGTTTTTATCTTTCCTTTATTCTATTTAATTGAGCGATAATATGGCCGAACATCATAACGAAGAACACAATCATCATATTACGCCGGTTAGTACCCTTCGATGGTTTTGCCGGTTTAATGGTCCTTTAGCCCTTACGCTTTATGAAGCTACGCCGATTTTGGCACCTGATAAAACTGTAACCATGGTTGTCGCTATTGTCAAAGCCTCCCTGATCATCCTTTTCTTTATGCACTTGCGCCACAGCAGCAGGGTGGTTTGGATATTTGGTACGCGGGTTTCTGTTCCTAATCGTTATGCTGCTCTCATCGCTTTAGGCGATTACGCAGCTCGCGGTACGATTCAGGGTCCCATCTAAATCAAACCTCTTTCTTTCAACCATTCAACAGTCAGCAGCATTAAGCTACCGGCTGTTTTTATTCTCCTATCTCCCGTTTTTCTTGAAAGACTCATAATTCATCATTATACTGATAGCCCTAAGTGTTCAGCTATCAGCCTCTAGCCGTCAGTACTATTCCTAAGAATAACTTTTGCGCTATTATTACCGGCTCTATAAGCTAAACATTTGTTCAAATATAAGCGTTCAGCTAGCAACCTTCAGCAATCAGCTTTAACAATAATGATGACGTTTGGGCCATCATAACCGGCTTCTGTAACTAAATATTTGCCGGAATAAGCAAAAAGCTGATAGCTGATAGCTAAAGACTGAACGCTTACGTTCAAATTAGAAAAAACTGATGGCTGACCGCTAATAGCTGAACACTGGCTTGTAACCCCTCCAAAACTCAAAAACCATTAGTTGACTTAAGTAGTTTTCAACTCTAAGTTGTTACATTAATTTAGACAGAATTAACAGGATTAATATGATTTTTCCTTATTTTAATCTTGGAAATCCTGTAAATCCTGTCTATTCATCCTGGTCTCAAACTCACAAGTTAGTTATGAAAATTACTTAAAAGGAGATCAAACAGACATGGGAATAGCTGCTGACATTGCCATCATCGTTGTGGCCGGACTGATCGGGGGTGTTATTGCGCAACAATTCAAACAGCCGCTCATTCTAGGTTATATCTTGGCCGGCGTTCTGGTTGGCCCGCACACCGGCGGCGTCACCGTTGGCGACATTCACGAAATCGAGTTGCTGGCCGAAATCGGAGTGGCGCTGCTGCTCTTTGCCCTCGGTCTGGAGTTTTCATTCAAGGAACTAAAGCCTGTTCGCCATGTCGCGCTCATCGGCACGCCCATCCAAATGATTTTGACCATTGTTTATGGCTACGGCCTTGGCTGGCTGCTGGGCTGGGATTGGATCGCGTCGGTCTGGTTCGGCAGCCTAATCTCGCTGTCCAGCACGATGGTGCTGCTGAAAACGATTGATGAGCCAGGGCCGGCTCGGCACGCTCTCCAGCTGAGGTTATGATCGGCATGCTAATTGTGCAAGATTTGGCAGTGGTGCCGCTGATGATCATTCTGCCGCAGTTAGCAATGATCCGGAGGCTGGTTTGCCTATTCTCGGCTTAGCCGCTCTGAAGGCGATTATCTTTCTGGCCTTAATGGTCTTCTTAGGCACCGGCTGCTGCCCCGCTTAATGGCCTACATTGCCACCTGGAACTCTCGGAGCTGTTTTGCTGGCCATTACGGCGATTGGATTGGGGATTGGTTACACCACCTACCTCTTTGGTCTCTCTTTCGCGTTTGGCGCGTTTGTAGCCAGTATGGTTCTCAGCGAGGTCGGATTACGGCCATCAGGCTCTCAGCGATATCCATCCCCTCGCGATATCTTCGCGCTGCTCTTCTTTACCCTCGGTTTGGGATGTTGTTGGACCCGGGTCTGCTGCTGGCCAATCTGGGGACGGTGCTGCTGCTGGTGCTGCTGGTCTCGATTGGTAAGGCGTTGATTTTGGGTCGATCAGTTGGGCCTTTGGCTACTACAATGTCGTGCCGCTGGCGGTCGGGTTGGGAGGGCTGTTTCAGGTGGGCGAGTTCGCGTTTGTGCTGGCTCGCGTCGGCCTCAGCACTGGCTCGATTGGCGAGGAATGTACTCGCTGGTGCTCAACACCGCGATTGTGACAATGGTGCTGACGCCGTTCGTTTCCGGCTTTACCGCGCCGCTGTATGCCCTGCGCAAGCGATGGTTCAAACACGAGCCGGTTCAAACCATCAACCTGCCGCAGACTGGCCTGCGCGAGCATGTGGTGATTGCCGGCGGCGGCCGCGGTCGGTCGGTATGTGGCTGAAGTTCTGCAGCGCAGATCTGGCTTTTGCGCTGATCGAAGCTCCGATTATCGCCGGGTTGAAGAAGCCAAAGGCCGCCGAAATGCCAGTTATTTTTGGCGACGCCAGCCAGAGGTCGTGCTGGAAGCGGCCCAAGTTGACCAGGCCTGTCTGAGTCTTGATCACCGTGCCAGCCGTTTTGACGACTCAATCGATTGTTGATCAGGTGCGCCACCTTAAATCCGACCGTTCACGGATTGTAGCCAGAGCCGCAGGGGTGGAGCAGATGCGGACCTTACACGAACTATGGCGTTTAT
The DNA here is from genome assembly GCA_020634935.1 of Anaerolineales bacterium. Lineage (GTDB taxonomy): Bacteria > Chloroflexota > Anaerolineae > 4572-78 > J111 > JAGRBY01. Next base: position 65,943 of record JACKAT010000004.1, on the reverse strand, counting down.
GTGAGATAGTCAGCCCGAATTCGAAACCGGCCTGAAATTACCCGCCAGGCGCTGCTGCATCTCAACATTCCGGCGGCGGAGATTCGCCAATTCACAAACTCGATTCGCCTTGGGGTTGTACGCGCCCCTGTACCAGACGCACAAAAGTATCGCACCATCGCTCAACTGCAAAACGCCACACACCTGCTCGATCTAACCTGCTTTCGCTACCGCCAAACCAGCCCGCTGGTGGGACAAACCATCAAGGAAGCGGCCATTCGCCGCCAAACCGGCGCTTCGGTCGTGGGCGTTTGCGCGATGATATCCTTCACCCTAATCCCGAAATCGACTACCGCTTTGCCGCCTGGCGACCTGGTGGCCGTCATCGGCACGACCCGGCAACTTGACGCATTGCGCCACCTGGCTGATGTCCCAGCTCTGGCATTAACAATGCTCGATGGGTACGAGGTGCATTCTTGATGGCTGATTTATCCATTTTTGTGAGTTGTAAGTCATTATTGGTAGGCATCAATCGATATTTGCCACTAGACTAACGTAATCTGTGAGTCGCCGAGCGCAATCGGTAAATCGCTGGACGTATTAGGCGAGTCGTTAGCCAGCTTGGGTAAACCAACAAGCTAATTTTGTCCTTGAAAGTCAGTATTATTAGTCCCTCAGCCAATTTTGTAAGAGTTCAAACGGATTATGGAGTCAATCCAACGATTATATAGGACAAGCCAATGATTTTCTAAGACGCGCCACCTGTTTTCTAAGACAAGCCACCAATTTGTAAGAGTTCAAACGGATTATGAGGTCAATCCAACGATTATATAAGACCAAGCAATGATTTTCTAAGACACGCCACCTATTTTGTAAAACAACTCAACGATTATGTGAGGTCTCGGGCAATTTGTGAGTCGTCGGGCGCAATTTATGAGTCGTCGGGCGCAATTTGTGAGTCGTCAGCGCGTTTGAGTCTTAGCGCGATATATGAGGTCGTTGAGCGCAATTTGAGGGCCAGCAGTCGAGATGGGAATAGAGGTTGGTATGGGGATAAATGTTGTTGAGGTCGAGTGTAAGCGGTCGAGGGAGTTGGGGGTAGTGTCAAGTACAGTGAGATCAGCGTCAAACCGAGTTTGTAAATTAGGGTCAGTAGTTTTAGCTGTTTGCTTTTAGTGGTTCCAGTGCCGCCCAATCGATCGTCACACCGAGACCAGGTTTATCTGAGAGCAAAATATAACCCGTTGCATCCGGCATAATCGGCGACGGCAGGATGAAATCGCGCCGCTCTGGCGACCAGTGGGGCGGATCGAACAGGAATTCGATAAAGAAGCGGCGCTTGAGACACCGCCGCCGAGACGTGCAGGTTGGCCAGCAGCACCAACCCGTCGCCCCAGGTGTGCGGCGAATAGATGGCTCCGCCGCCTGAACTTCCGCCACCAACTGGCGCGCCCGGCACGCCGGTACTCCACACCACGTCCGGCTGGTAGACATCGAGCGAGCCGTGATGCAGATATCTCTCGCAGTTCAACGAACTCTCGATTGCCCTCGCCCCGGCGATGCGGACTCGCGCCCGCCGCCGCAATTCGGCCAAACCGCGAAAATCGTGGCGGTGCAGCGGCTCCTCCAGCCAGTAGACATCAGCTCAGCCAGGGCGTCAGCCATCCCAACGCGGTTTTGAAGTCCCACGGCGCAGCGGTGTCACGGCATTTGCCAGCCCTGGTTGGCATCGACCAAAAGCTCCAACGCGCCGCCGACCGCGTCGCAGCTCACAGCTCGGACGACGGCAGGTCGTCGCGGGGTCGGCGGCGTGGAAACGGAGCTTCATCGCCGAAAAGCCCTGCGCCTGAAGCTGCCGCGCCAGAACTCCGGCCCGCACGTCTGGCGGCACACGCTCGCCGGTGGAGGCGGGAAGGGCGTACCTGCCGGCTGCGCCCCGCCGAGCAGCTTCCATAACGGCTGCTCACTGATGTGGCCCATCAAATCCCACAACGCCACCTCCAGCGGCCACATCCGGCCATAGTGGAATTGTAGATTATCAATGACCCGCACGTGCCGCTCAATCTCAAACGGATCGCGCCCGATAAAGAGATTTTCGTGGCCGGCCAGGCCCAACATGGCGTCTCCCGCCCCGACGCCCTCGTAATCCCCGGCCCGCACCCGAACCAGCGTCGCGCCGAAGCTCGTTCTCGGCTGCGGGTCCCACGACGCGTGAAACGGCGGGTCGAGCGGCAGCCGGTAGTGATAGATTTCAATGGAGTCGATAGAAATGTGGGTCATAATCATCCCTCGGAAATGATGCTGCGTCGAGTATACCACGTCTCCCCCGGCCACAAAAGATTGGCTACAAAGCAACCACGGCCAATGGTCGAGCCATTATTGGGTAGTAGTCGATCCTAATAAGGATAGGACTTACGCAGTTGGGTGAATCGAACCCGGTGACAGTCACTTAGACGCGATAAATAGCGTTGTTTGAGCTTAAGCGGACGTTCATTTTCGGCCCAAAGTGACTGTCATCTTTTGAACTGCGTAACGCCTAATGATTTTTACTTATTTTATCCTGAAAATCCTGTAAATTTTGTCTATTCATCCTAATACAGCGTAAATTAAGTTTTTGGGGGTTATGGTCATGGCGAGGCGGAACGACGAAGCCATCTCCGCGTTCGGAGGAGGAGATGGCTTCGCTTCGCTCGCCATGACAAAAGCTTAATCACTTAATTTACAGTGTACTAATGTCAAACTCATAAGTTAGTTATGAAAATTACTTAGAGGTTGTTTTGGGTACAATAGTGACCCCAGCCGGCCAACAAAAAAGACGCAGGACTCGCTCCAAAAAGTCTTGCGTCTTCTGCCTGACATTCGTTTACAAGGGTAACGGCGCGATTAGGGCGCCATCCCCCCATCACTCATCGCCAACTTAAACAATCGCTACTAACTCCAACTCAAACACCAAATCCTTCCCGGCCAACGGATGGTTAGCATCTAGCGTTACATCTTCCCCGGAAATATCGGTGATGACGACACTGAGGGGCTGATTGTTGGCCTGGCGCATCTCTAGCTGCTGGCCAACTTCCGGGGTAATGTGGCTTGGAAATTGAGCCTTATTAACGACTATAACCATGTCGTCCCGATGTTCGCCATAAGCCTCTTGCGAGGGAATGGTCACTGTCTTAGCATCACCGGGCGCCATGCCGATAATGGCGTTTTCAAAGCCGGGGATAATTTGTCCATCGCCCAGCGTAAACTCCAGTGGCTCGCCTGTAGTCGAGGTATCGAATTGAGAGCCGTCTTCTAATTTGCCTGTGTAATGAACTTTTACCGTGTCACCATGTTGAGCTTGGGTCATTCTCCTGCCTTTCACTTAAAAATTAATAACGGTTTCGCGGGCCGCCACCGCCGCCGCCTCGGCTGCCGCCTTTATTCTGTGGCCGGCGATCGCCGCCGCCGCCGCCACCACCACCACCGAAGGACCGACGGCCACCACCGCCTGACCGTCCGTCTTGAGGGCGGCTTTTGGGGGGACGAGCTTCATCGACCTTCATGGTACGTCCGGCAAATTCTGTGTCGTGCAAAGCGTCTTTGGCCTTTTCAGCCTCAACACTGCTTGACATTTCCACAAACCCAAAGCCTTTACCCTCGATGATATTGACGCTGCGGACTTGGCCATAAGCGCCAAATAGTTCGGCAAGTTGGTCGTTGGTAACGGTGTAATTTAAATTCCCTACGTACAGTTTACTACCTTGCATCTGAACCCTCCGTGAGTTCTATTCAGTAACTTTTCTTGACGACAAGCGCAAGATGATCGCATTACTGAATCAAGTTGGTTCGCTTAAATTTTGCGAACGATTTTGATAAAAAAAGCCACAAATATCAACGAAACTTAAACATTCGTTATCATTTGCGGCTAAAGTTGCATACTGACCTATCAATGCCTTCCCAAATAGCTTTCATCTACGCTTGAAACACTCTTTAGTTTCTACTAAGGTAATAACTACCAATGAGGCGAAAGGGATTAGAAGACGATCAGGTTCAGAGATACGTACAAACCAATTTTGTACTAAAAAGTATTCAGTTACTAGCATCACTATACACGGTATAAGTGATATGTCAAATGAGATTGAATTTTGTCACAAGCTGGCCTATAATATCCTATTCCCAATTAAATAGATTAGCAATGAAGCCATGTTCTGAGTAGCGGTGTTTTCAGCACGGTTTGTTAACTCTAGCCAAATATTCAGAGTGGTTTATAATATGGGTTGATGTCAACACAAACCTATTTTGCTAAGCTTCTTGCCAATATCTTTAGGAGGTTATAATTCATGACAGACCATACTATTTCCCCAGAGTTACTTGAAATCCTGCGTTGTCCCTACTGTGTTAGTGGCGAGACGCGCATGCCGGGTGATGATCCGGGTCGGTTACAGTTAGTCGGCAATGGTCAATGGCTCTACTCGCCGGAGAGCGGCTACAAATATCCGATTAAAGAGGGTATTCCGGTAATGTTAATCGAAGAAGGGCGAAAATGGAAGGATACACCCATTGATGAACTGCCCGATCCTGGCTTGCTGGTTGAACCCGCTCCGATGAGTGCGCCGTCGCCATCTTTTGCTTCAGCCCAGTCATCCGGCCCCAATCCAAAATTGATTGCCGCCGGCCTTGTGGCTGCTCTGGCCGCCATTCTATTGGTAGCCGTGATCATCTCAAGACGCAAGTAGAACATATTCTAAGCCAAATTCAAGGCTTTAGCCGGGCGTAGATCCTTATTAACCGGCTAAAGCCGCACCAAAAACAATTTTGAATACACCCAATGGCGAATAACTGATTTTTGACCTGAGAGGTTGATTGCTAGGCCGACCTCGGTATAATTAGGGAAATAACAGGTCTCTGTATGACCGGACGGCTAACCTGGCGGCAAGGTTAAGACCAGCCGCTTTACGTCCAAGGAATATAACGGGTGTGACAATCTTTGCATACAGCGATGTGTTGCCTTTGGTTGAGGCTGCTGCTGGCGGCAGGGGAGGATTTGATTTCAGCAGCAAAAACTTAAGCGGCGCAAACCTGAGTTTAACCAATTTAGTTCAGGCAGATTTTAGACAAGCCAACTTAACCGGCGCTTTTCTAAGTGGGGCTGATCTCTCTTTTGCTAATTTTAGCCGGGCTAACCTGAGCGAAGCCAATCTTGTCCGGGCTAATTTGCGGATGGCTTATCTGCGTTATACCTACCTCAGCGGAGCCGATCTGTTTCGAGCCAACCTAACCATGGCTGATTTGAGAAATGCCAACTTAACCGAGGCTTATTTGGATGAAGTCAATCTGCGTGGGGCTAAATACAATTACGCCACCAAATGGCCCGAAGATTTCGATTTCAGGCAAAGCTATGCAATTTATATAGATTAACACCTCTGGACTCTTAATAAATGAAAAAAATACCGTTAGTAGGGCTGACATTACTTGGTTGTTTGACCCTCTTTTTTTTACACCTCCTTTATCCTGCTAACCCTGTTGTTGCGACTGAACCTACACCAACGCCCACTTCTAACTCATCTTTTGATCCCTCTTCCGCCTTGCGCTGCCGCCTGGCTCAAGGAGAGACATGCGAGATTTTCGACAAATTAACCCACCGGCCACTCGAACTGCCCGATCCGGCCTTGAGCCTGCAACTCTATCCCATTCCGAACGCTAGCAGCGTTCCTACCTACACTTTGGTTTCCATCGCTTTTCCTATCCCCGTTGAGCCGGACTCAGTTACCGAGCGCTCTTTTTACCTGACCCAAGCAGGCCGGCCCATCGAAGGCACGGTCGCTTACATTGACGGCAGCCGAACCGTCGTTTTTTATCCGGCCGTCCCACTTGCGCCAAATAGTACCTACACTGCCCGAGCGACTCGGGGTATTCAATATTTGGCGGGAATACCGCTTGAACAAGATATATTGTGGAAATTTACCACTACTACCGGCGCGCCTCTCTTCGCCGACGAGGCCTCTATCGCCGATATTCCTTCCTTTGGTAATATGAGAATCTACTTTGGCGACCTGCATTCGCATTCGCTCTATTCCGATGGGTGGGGAACACCCTTAGAAGCTTATCAAACCGCCCGAGCCCGCGGCCTGGAATTTTTTGCCCTTACCGAACATGGATTTATGCTGACCCAAGACGAGTGGACTAGTTTGCGGGATATTGCCGACTCAGTCACCGTAAACGGCCAATTTATTGGAATCCGGGGCTTTGAATATACCGGCTATAAAGGCCACCTCAACGTTTTTAATACCGACACCTTTGTCCACCGCAACGATCCTTTATACGATACCCAAGACGAATTCTATAATTGGCTGCTTGGCCAACCCCATGTTATTGCTCAATTTAATCACCCCTCGGCTGACAATCCCCCGGACTTTAATTTTAATAACTTTGCTTATTACCCGGCGCTCGATCACAAAATTGTCTTACAGGAATTGAGCAGTCCCACCGAATTTTTCCGCAGTCTCAACAACGGTTGGCATTTGGGGTCCGTCGGCAACTCCGACGCTCATTTCAAAGATTGGGGTTGGCGTAGAATGGGCATTGTCGCCCCCAGTCTGACCAGAGGTGAGGTGTTTAACGCGCTCGCGGCCCGACGAACCTTTTTTGCCTCACCTGACTATCTGGTTTTAGCGGTGGTGATGCAGGCTAACGGCTACTGGATGGGGTCGGCTGTCCCGAATACGAACCAACTCAATTTTAATGTCCACGTTCACGATCCCTCACCTAGCGGTAAGACTCTGCGCTTAAAGTTGTACGAAAACGGCCAGTTAAAAGCCCAAACCAGTATGTCCAGCAGTTCGTCATACTACTGGTCGCCGTCGGTTTCGGCCACATTAGGCTATTACTACTATGTTGAGGTCTACTATGATGGCTGGTTATATCCGGCTTATACCAGCCCTATTTGGGTTGAACAATATCCAATTGCCGAGGCCGGTTCCCCCTTGGTTGTTCCTATCGGTTCTACCGTAACGCTGGATGGCTATTCCAGCTACGATCCGGATCAAGCTGCGCTCGTTTATCAATGGGGCCAACAAAGCGGTTTATCGGTAATCCTTAATGATAATACAGCGGCTCAACCCACCTTTACTGCCCCCAACAGCCCCGGCAATCTTGGTTTTCTTTTAACCGTCACCGACCCCGGCGGCTTAACCGCTTCCGATACGGTCTCTGTTGAAGTGACCGAGCGGCCCATTCTCCAGATTTCAAAAACCGGCCCCGAGCATGCCGAGCCGGATGAGGTGATTACCTACGTTCTCAAAGTGACGAACATTGGCGCCTCACCGGCCTTAAACGTAACCGTCACGGATCGGATTCCCACTGGCGCTAACTATATTAGCGGTGGTAATTCCGTCAATAATGGCCTTGTTATCTGGAACGTACCGGTTATTCCGGCTAATGGCGGAGTGGCGGAAGTCTCATTCGCCGTGACAACCAATGGATCTATCGCTAACGTGGATTATGGGGCCACCTGCGCCAACTGCTTTGCTGCCCAGGGCGCTGTTCCGGTTTTAACCAATGGTCAAAAAATCTACTTCCCTACTCTTAGGCGAAATCACTAGGAAATAGGGCGGTAGCCTTTCTAATGGTCTGAGTTTATGTACGAGGAGTACGAAATGAGTAATAGTTATTTTCAAGATCAGGCTTTTACATTTGATGACGTGCTGTTGCTGCCCGGCTTTTCCGAGGTCTTGCCGCACGAAATCCAGGTCCAAACCTACTTTGTCCGCGATATAAAACTGAATATCCCGGTTGTTTCAGCCGCGATGGACACCGTCACCGAGAGCCGGTTGGCCATTGCCTTAGCCAGAGAAGGCGGCATTGGCGTTATCCATCGTAACATGCCCATCGAAAGCCAGGCCGACGAAGTTGACCTTGTTAAGCGGTCCGAGGCGGGTATGATCACTCACCCCATCACCCTTTCCCCGGACAACTCTTTAGCCGAAGCCGAAGAGATTATGGCCCGCTACCACATTTCCGGCATTCCCATTACCGACTCACAAGGAACAGGCCGGCTGGTCGGCATTTTGACTAACCGCGATATGCGGTTTGTGCGCGATTGGCACCAACCCATCTCCAACTATATGACCGCGCGCAATCTGGTGACAGCCCCCATCGACACCACCCTGGAAGAGGCTGAAGAGATATTGCAGCGTCATAAAATCGAAAAATTGCCGCTCGTTGATGAGGCCGGAAAGCTGAGAGGCTTAATTACCTTCAAAGATATCAGTAAAAAACGGGACTATCCCCGCGCCGCCGTTGACCAGCAGGGGCGGCTGCGGGTCGCCGCCGGTATTGGCGTGGGCGATGATTACCGCGAGCGGCTGGCCGCCCTAAATGGGGCCGGCGTCGATGCCGTTGTGGTCGATACCGCTCACGGCCACTCCCGCAAAGTAATCGATGCCATCAGTTGGATTCGCAGTAACTATCCCGATCTGCCCGTGGTGGGCGGCAACGTCGCCACCGCCGAAGGAGCGCGTACCATCATCGAATCTGGCGCGGAAGCCATCAAAGTGGGCGTTGGCGCCGGTTCAATCTGTACCACCCGCATTATCGCCGGCGTCGGTGTGCCACAGCTAACGGCCATTTTAGAATGCGCCAAAGCGGCCGGTGAATATAATGTCCCGGTCATTGCCGATGGCGGTATTAAATATTCCGGCGACGCCGTCAAAGCCCTAGCCGCCGGCGCTAACTGTGTGATGCTGGGCAGCATGCTGGCCGGCGTTGAGGAGTCGCCTGGTGAAATTATCGTCTACGAAGGCCGCCCCTATAAAGATTATCGCGGCATGGGCAGCTTGGGCGCGATGAGCCAGTTCAGCAAAGATCGCTACGGCACCGGCCAAAAATCCGACAGCGGCAAAACTGTACCGGAAGGTATCGAAGGCCGGGTGCCCTACAAAGGCAAGCTGGCCGATTTTATCTACCAATTTGTCGGCGGCATTCGCTCCGGAATGGGCTATGTTGGGGCCAGCCACCTGAACGAACTGCGCACCAAGGCCAAATTTATCTCGATCAGCAACGCCGGTCTGCTCGAAAGCCATCCGCACAGCGTCGCCCTAACCAAGGAATCACCCAACTACAGCCCGCGCCGTTCTTAACGACATTTGCGATAACCCTCCCTTTATGCTATGATCTAATCTCAGAGTGTAAATTCAGGGGAAAAATGTCTCGGATTTGTACCTGGCCTAAAAAGATAACTTTCTTTAATTGCAGCGACAATGCCTGGTTCGTTTAGAATCAGGCATTTTTATGTGTGAGGAGTTTATGTCCAACCTAATGTTACCCGGTCTTGTCGATGTCCATACCCATTTGCGCGTACCTGGCGGAGAACACAAAGAGGATTTTACTACCGGTACGGCGGCAGCTCTGGCCGGGGGCATCACCACCGTTTTGGCGATGCCTAACACCACTCCCCCCCTGACCACGCCGGTGGTTTTGGAAGAAACGATCCAAAAAGCCCAACATTCTATCCTATGTGACGTTGGGCTTTTTGCTGGGGCCAGCCCGGAACAGATCGAAGGAGTGATCGAGTTGAGTCGCTACACCGTCGCCCTCAAAATCTATCTTAACGATACCTTCGGCCCGTTACGAGTGGAGGATTTGCCTACCCTTAACGCTTGTTTTCGGCTGTGGCCCCGCCAAAAGCTCATCGCTATGCACGCCGAAGGGCAGAGCGTAGCCGTCGGCATCGGTTTGGCAGCGGCCTACCAGCGGCCGGTCCACTTTTGTCATATCAGCCGCAAAGAAGAGATCGAACTCATCGCCGCGGCTAAAGCGCAGCGCCTGCCCGTCACCTGCGAGGTCACGCCGCACCACCTTTTCCTGACGGAAGCCGACGCCGACCGCCTTGGCCCTTTGGGTGATATGCGTCCCCGGCTGGCCACGGCCAAAGATGTAGCGGCGTTATGGGCCCACATTCACTCCACCATCGACTGCATCGCCACCGATCACGCTCCTCACACCCTGGAGGAAAAGCAGTCGGATGGCCCGCCGCCCGGTGTGGCCGGCTTGGAGACGTCATTGCCGTTGATGCTAACCGCCGTTAAGGAAAATCGGCTTGACCTCGACCAGCTCGTCAAACTCATGGCAACCAACCCGCGCCGTATCTTTAAGCTGCCACTTCAACCCGATACCCACATTGAAGTGGATACCGAGGCCGAGTTCAGCCTGTCAAACGATGAGCTGCAAACCAAATGCGGTTGGACGCCCTTTGCCGGGATGAACGTTGTCGGCCGCGTTCGGCGTGTGGTGCTGCGAGGGGTAGAGGTTTATAAAGATGGTCAAATCATTGCCGAACCCGGTAGTGGCCAAGTATTAATATAGAGAAGGAGATAATTATGCTTCGAGAAGAAACCAAACTTCAACCACTGTTTAATTTTGACGAATTGACTCCCCCGCCCTCAATGGGTAACGGTCTAACCGGTAAGGATGTCATTTCGGTGTCGCAGTTTAACAAGGACAAGATTGATTATGTCTTTGCCCGGGCCAGAGAAATGCGCGAGATGGTCGATCGGGTGGGTGCGGTGGATTTGCTCAAAGGCTTTGTACTGGCCTGTCTCTTTTACGAGCCGAGTACCCGGACCAGTTCATCCTTTATCGCCGCGATGGAGCGGTTGGGCGGCGGCATTATTCCGATTACCCAGGGGGTTCAATTTAGTTCGGTTAGCAAAGGCGAAACGTTGGCCGATACCATTCGAACGCTAGAGCAGTATGCTGACGTTATTGTGATGCGCCATCCTGAGCTGGGCGCCGCGCAAGTAGCCGCCGATTACGCCGGCATACCCATCATCAATGCCGGCGACGGCACCGGCGAGCATCCGACGCAGGCGCTGCTTGATTTGTTTACCATCCAGGAAGAGTTGGGGCGCATCGATGGGTTAAAAATCGCGATGGTCGGGGATTTGCGTTACGGGCGCACCGTTCACTCGCTCACCCGGCTGCTAATGCAGTATGATGTTAGCCTGCGCTTTGTCTCACCCGAAATTTTGCGGCTGCCGTTGACGCTGATGAACGATGTCATCGACTCCGGTATCAATGTGCGCGAAACGCACGATGTGGCTGACGTCATCGAAAACGCCGATGTCCTTTACGTCACGCGCGTCCAAAAAGAGCGCTTCACCGATTTAGTCCAGTACGAAGAGGTCAAAGATCACTATGAAATTACCACCGAAATTATGGAAAAAGCCAAGCAGAAGATGATCGTTATGCACCCCTTCCCCCGCGTTGGTGAAATTCACTACAACGTCGATGCCGATCCGCGGGCGGCCTATTTCCGCCAGACCAAGAACGGGATGTATATTCGGATGGCGTTGCTGGCGGCCGTGTTGGGGCGGGCGTAATTAAGGTCGGATTGCAGGGGGTGTGTGGTTGAGGGTACTCAACCACACGCTCTAAAGGTGTGGATGCTTTGATGTAGTGTCGTTGCGTCTACTTGGCCGGCACTTGCAGCCTTTCACTAGGAAAGGCCGGGAGGTGAAACGGGGTACTCGTCGCTGTTGTCGAGCCACCGGGAGCACTCTGCACCCCCCAGCGGAACGGCCCGCTGCCAAAGTCTTTGGGGTGAACCCACCAACTCCGACTGTCGCTCACCGCGCCCTGCCAGCCCTCGACATTGTGCCAGTCGCCGTTGCTGTCCTGCCACTGGACCACGCTCCAGCCTCCGGCCATGGTCTCGACCCCGGCCAACTCAATATAGGCACCGACCGGCCCACTGGGATGACTATCATCGTCTGAAGTGGGTTTGGGGGTGGCCCGGCTGGGTAACTCTGATCCGGCCTCGACGACCGGCACGGCTCTACTCACCAGCAGCATTCCACCGGTGAGCAAAAAAGCGATAATCGTTAAGATTGTGGTCAATTTGTTGATCGTTATTGTTAGCCCCTATTTCTGATTAGAATAGAAATAGAGAGATTAGAGATGAGGAAATTTACATCGATAATCTCTCTATCTCCTAATCTCCCTTTACAGTTATTTAACGTTTCGGCAAGCCTTTTAAGTTGGGGACGGCTGCCGGGTTGATGGCGGGCGGACTGCCACCTGCCCCCGCCGTGACCGGTCCGCCGAGGTTGTTGCTCTCGTCGCTTTCGGCCACGTTGCCGTAGTTGGTGTTGTAGTTGACCGAGTCGACCAGGGCATAGACGGTCGCTCCGGTCGGGATGCTGGCGCTGCTGAAGGCGGCCACGTAGTACGCATCGCCCGTAGTCAGGGTCAGGCTCTCACCGGGAGCCAGTGATTGGGTCACGCCCCAGACCGCACCGGCTTCGGCGATGGTAGCCCACGGTTGGTTCAGGCCGGGGGAGGTGGTGGGGTTGGCATAAACATCCACCCAGAAGGGATCGGTGATCGAGGCATTGCCCGTATTGCGGATGACAACGGTAACCACGCTTGTCGTGGCATCGACGTTGTCCACCACCAGGTCCGGCCCGTAGGTGAGGTTTTTCGTCACCAGCGGCAGATAAGTCTCACGTTTATCCGGGCCAAACAGAGCGAATTCCGACAGATGCTCAAGTTGGAAGATAATGCGGTTGTTGGCGGTGTCCTGTGACAGTTTGGTGATGCCATCGCTCCTCCAGGCGCTACCGGTCCAGAAGCGTAGCTCCAGGCTGTTTTCCCCACCGGACAGGCCGGCCACATCCGCATCGCTATACTCGATAATCAGCGTGATTGGGGTGGAAAAGACGTAGCCCGGTTGCAACTGCTGACCGAGATAAGCATCCAGAGTGAAGATAAGTCCGGCAAGGGTAAAGCCCTCTGGCGCGGCCCCGCTGGGATTGTCCACCACGTTATAGACCAGCGCCAGTGTATCGGTCGCCACATCAGCCGGAATTCGGACCGTCACGGTGATGGTTTGGCTGATGCCGGTCTTAGGGATGACGATGGTTTCGCCCTCGCTGTCGCCCGGATCGGTTGAGCCGCCGCCGGCACCGTTGACCACTGTGACGGAGACAGTGGCCGTGGCCGTCAACCCGCCATCGCTGACGGTGTAGCTGAACGTTTCGGTGCCGGTAAAGGCTGCCGTTGGGGTGTAGTCGATTAGCCGTTTGCCACTGTTGATTGTGGCGTTGCCGCCGTGCGAGGTTGAGCCGACGGCCGTAATTGTCAGGCCGCTGTTGTCGGAGGGAGTATCGGGATCGCTGTCGTTGCTGAGGACGTTGATAGTCACCGGCTGGGTTGCGACCAGAATGCTCAGGTCGCCTTGGTCATTGCGCCGCACCATTACCCTATCATCGGCCGCCACGGGCGCATCGTTGACACTTTCGACGGTGATGCTGACCGTGACCGTATCGGTCAAACTACCATCGGAGACCTGGACGATGAAGCTGTCGCTGCCGTTGTAGTCAGCCGTTGGCGTGTAGCTGATAGTTTGGCTGATGCCTGTCCCGGCTGCTACGGCTGTGCCATGGCTAGCTTGGGTATCAATGCTCCAATTGATCGGATCACCGTCGACATCATAGGCGTTGAGGGTCAGGTTGAAGGGGGATGGGCTGCTATCTTCGGACATGGTTACTGAGGCTGTGCTGATCGGTCCGCCAAGGCTACCTGTCTGGATGTGGGAATTGTAAGTATCGGACACATAGACATTAGCGGCGGCATCGACCGCCATGCCGCGGGGGGTGTCGAACTGCCCATCATCGCTGCCGTAGCTGCCCCATTTCGCCAGATAGGTGCCATTACTGTCAAACTTCTGGATGCGGGAGTTGGCTAAATCCGCCACGTAGACATTACCGATGGCATCGACCGCCACGCCGTAGGGGGTGTCGAACTGCCCATCACCGCTGCCGTAGCTGCCCCACTGGCTCAGATAGGTGCCATTGACATCAATCACTTGCGGTGCATCGTTAATGGGCTGAACGGTGACGGTGATCGTACCGGTACCGGTCAGCGATCCGGTGCCGGCGGCGTAGGTAAAGATATCGCTGCCGGCATAGTTGAGTGTCGGGGTGTAGATCACCTTGGACGTGCCGCTGATGACCGCCGTCCCGTGGCGGGGGATGCCCACTCCAGTCAGGGTCGGGCTGCCGCCTCCCAGGATACTGTCGTTGGCCAACGGACTGATCGTCACCGCCGTTTCTTCGTCGGTCACGACGGCGTCATCCATCGCCAGCACCTGATTGCCGTACACCACCCAATCGGAGAAGGCGGTCACACCTACACGGGTCACGATGTCAACATCCGCATCGTCGGCGGCGCAATCCCAGGGACTGCTCTCGTAACGACAAGCCAGCGGATCGGTGATCCCGTTGTGGGGCAGGGTCAGGGTGGCACTGTAGCCGCTGCCCGTCGGCGTGATCTGCCAGTACAGTTCGCTCACTGCCTCGCCCGGTGCGTTGGGATGGTTGGCGTCGATCCGCTCCACCTGGATGGCGCTCAAGCTGCCTTGATCGCCGCCCGGTATCTCCAGCTCGATGTCGGCCCCGTTGTAGGTACCGGCCAGGCCGAAGTAGTAAAACGACTCCCCGCTGTCTACGATCTGGCTTTTGCGGATTGAGCCATAGTTGGTCAGGTTGCCATTGACGAAGGCATTGTCATCGGGAATGGTTTCGATTAAGGTCGTGCCGGTCATCACCGTCAGGTTGTCAAACAAGGTAAAGTTATCCAGCGTCAGATTTTGGGCCTTGGCTCCGTCAAAGATGAGGCCGTACCCGTTGGTATCGAGTGTGCCGCTGTTGGTGAAGTGGCCGCTGATGGTTATGTCGCTGGTCAGTTGCAGTTCGCCGTCACTTTCGATCTCGACATCTTCGTAGTCGCTGGCGCTGACCAGTTTGCCCGACTTGATTTGCAGTTTGCGGCTGACCTTGAGTTTGCCGTCGATGGTGACCGTGTCGGTTGGGTTGTCTTTCTGCAAGGTTAGCCGATAGAAGATCAGGGGATTGCCCGTTAGCGTTTGCGCGGCGCTGCCGGTCAGGGTCACGGTTTTGCCGTTAGGATCGAAGCTGCCGCCGGATTCTATCTCAAAGTTGCCGGCCAGGTTAATATCGACATCTAAAGTGACGCTGTAGCCATCGGGGATCAGATGTTTTTCGCCCAAGGCACAGTGACTGAACACCACACTCCAGACCCCGGCGGTGGCGCTCGGCACACAAGCCGGTTCCTTGACGCTGACGTTGACCGTCACACTGTCGGCCAGACTGCCGTCGGAGACCTGGACGATGAAGCTATCGCTGCCGATATAGTCGGCCGTCGGCGTGTAATCGATGGTTTTGGTAAGGCCTGTCCCGGCCGCAACTGCCGTGCCATGGCTGGCCTGGGTGTCGATGCTCCAGGTCAGAGTATCACTGACATTCTGATCGCCGGCGTGGAGGGTCAGGTCGAACGGGGTGGGGTTGCCGTTCCGGCTCATGGTCACCGTCGTGCTAATCCCTTCAGTGATGATCGGTGGAAAGTTGTTGACCGTAACCACAGCAACGGCGGTGCGCCAATCGCTCACTTCGCTGCTGGTCACGGCGACAGTATTGACCAGGCTCAAATTTCCGCTGGCGTTGATGCTGACGGTGACCGGAAAGGTGACTGTCACCACCTGACCGGGAAGCAGGTTCAGGTTCTCGACCATTGTGGGCAGATCACCACTATCTTGGGCAGTTGTGCCGCTGCCACCCACCAGGTTGACCGGCCCAGCTAAGGTCAGCTCGCTGGGCAAGGTATCAGAGATAACCATGTTCGTCTGCGTGATTAAGGTGCCATTGTTGACCACCACCTGGTAGGTCAATAATTGGCCCGGATCAGCCGTGGCATCATCCACCGTTTGGCTGACCTCCAGCGACGGATATCCCAGACGCCACAGTTCGTTGCCGTGGGTCCCGTCGTTGGCCGAGAAGTAAAGCTTGTTATTGTAGATGGCTGGGAAGTTGGGCGAGGACGAGTTGCTGCCGGGGTAGATATCGGCGGCCATTGACGCAGTGCTGCCGTCGTAGCTCCACAGTTCATAGCCGTGGGTGCCGTCATCGGCTACGAAGTAGGTCTGGTCATTGTAGAAGGCCACGGGACGTGAATTGGTCCAGTTGCTATAGGGGGTGATTGTCTGAGCGCGGACGGCGGTGCTGCCGTCGTAGACCCACAGTTCCCGGCCGTGGGTCCCGTCGTCGGCATCAAAGTAGAGCTTGTCAGCGTACACCGCCAGGCTCATTGGTGAGGAGTTGCTACCAGGGTTGATGTCTTGAACGAGGGATGCATTGGCGCCATCGTAGACCCACAGTTCCTGGCCGTGGGTGCTATCGATGGCACTAAAGTAGAGCTTGCCATCATAGAGGGTCAGAAGCTGCGGAAGGAACCCGGTGCTGCCGGGGTAGATATCGGCGACCATTGACGCGGTGCTGCCATCGTAGCTCCACAGTTCTTCGCCATGAGTGCCGTCCCAGGCCTTGAAGTAGAGCTTGTCATCGTACACGGTCAGGAACTGTGGAAAGGAGCCATCGCTGCCGGGGTAAATGTCCTCTACAAGGGACGCAGTGCTGCCATCGTAAACCCATAGTTCACTGCCATAGTAGATGCGATCATCGGCCACAAAGTAGAGCTTGCCATCATACACCGCCAAGTCGTGTGGACTGGACCCGTTGATGCCTATTGCGATGTTCTGGACGAGGGCAACATCGGTACCGTCGTAGCTCCACAGTTCAGAGCCGTAGTTACTGTCGCTGGCCTGGAAATAGAGCTTGCCATTGTAGACGGTCAAATAGAGTGGCGAGGACGAACTGTTCCCAGAGTAGATATCGGCGACCATTGACGCGGTGCTGCCGTTGTAAACCCACAGCTCATTACCGTGGGTCCCATCATTAGCCTGAAAGTAGAGCTTGCCATTGTAGACGGCAAATCTAGCTGGGTTGGACCCGCTGCTGCCGGGGACGATATCGGCGGCTATCTCTACCACCGGCCCCTGCGCAACAGCCGGACTGGGCCAGGCCAGCAGCAGTCCCAAGCCAGCAAAGAACAATGATACAAACAAGAAAAGGGGGTGTCCTCGGCGTAAGGTGAAATGGGTGTTGATGTTCATATGGATACCTCGATGTTGTCTTAGAATAGTGCAATTTACGTCCATAGCGGGCTTCGCCCTGCGTTGAAGTTGATTCTAGATCGATGAGGTTAAAAGCCTTGATGGCAATGCACAGACGCCGTACAGCCTGGTAAACACCATAGCGTACACGCCTCAGCATAGCATAACGCGTGTGTTGTTGCTGTAAAGGATGGGTAAAGCTAACATAAATGATGTGTAATAGTGAGGAAATAAGGTGTTTTGCTTGTTCAAAGAGGGCTTTTTGGGTAAGCCAATGAATCTCCGAAGGAGACGGAATGATGGGTAATTGGTAAATGGTAATGAGTACTTGAATAATCAGTTACTATTTATCAATTACGCCTCGATCAAAGGGGGTATTATTTATTTTTTCAATTTTTAGTACGCCGGATCAAACGGAAAGACCGGCCCATCCAGGCAGGTGAGCCAGCCCTCACCAACCTCACAACTGCCGCACAAGCCGATGCCGCAGCGCATGTGGGCCTCCCAGGCGACCTGCACCGGGATTGCCTCTGCGGTACATACCGCCGCCACTGCCCGCAGCATTCCGGTTGGCCCGCACGTACAAACCAGCGTGGGCCTGATCGTCGCCTCGGCCAGAACCGCCGGGATGGCATCGGTTACCAGGCCGTGGATCCCGGTTGATCCCTCCTCGGTGGTTAGCCACAGCGCCGCGCCGATGGTTTTGAAATCGTTGACCAGCAGCAGGTCGGCGGCCTTTTTAGCACCGATAATCATCGACACCTGATAATCCAACGCCAGCGCCTGTTGGGCCAAAAATAGCAGCGGCGCGACGCCATACCCGCCGCCAATGAGCAGGGCGTGCGGCTTGTCTTTAGAATTTACCGGCAGCGTATACCCTTGGCCCAGCGGCCCCCGCACCCAAATCGAGTCGCCAATCTGGAGCTGGTGTAAGGCGTGACTCAGCGGGCCAACGTCGGCAATGGTCAATTTGATCGGATCGGCCGCGGCCAGGCTGAAGGGTTTATCTTCATGACCCGGCAGCCAGGCCATCACAAATTGGCCGGGTCGGGCCTCGAGTTTTCCGCCTAAGATAAAGGTTTTGGTTGAGGCATTCTCTATTTTTATGTCTGCAATTTTCAGAGGTTTGGGTAAGGGGGCATGACTTATTTGCAAAATTCTATATCTCCAGAATGAAATTGAACTGACACCGTTCGTAGGACAATTTGCCAAATTGTCTGGTTATTGTCGTTAAAGCGACGGACAAATTAGCAATTTGTCCTACAGTTCAGATAGTATTATTTGTGACTCTGGCCCGATAATTCTTCGATACTAGAATAGCCATAACTTTCCATAAACTCAACCAACTCCTGCCCGATCTCCTGCATAGCGGGTACGCCCCGATAATAAACCGCCGAGCCAACCCCCACGACTGTCGCGCCGGCCATAAGCATTTCGGCCGCATCGCGACCGGTGGAAACGCCGCCCGTACCAATAATTGGTACCGAAACGGCTTTGGCGATTTCATAGACACAGCGCAAGGCAATCGGTTTGAGGGCGGGGCCGGAGATACCGCCCACGTTATTGTGCAGCAGCGGTTGCCCCGAAGCGGCGTCGATGACCATGCCGGGCATGGTGTTGATGGCCGTAATCGCATCCGCCCCGGCTTCAACGACAGCGGCGGCAATGCGGGCGATATCCGGCACATTGGGCGCCAGTTTAATCGAGATAGGGCAAGTAACGGCCCGGCGCACCGAGTCGGTCACAGCGGCGGCGCTGTCAATCGCACCGGCAAAGGGTGTGCCGAACTCATCGCCGACGTTGGGGCAGGAGATATTGACCTCGATTAAATCCGGCTCGGCGGCAGCAACGATGCGGGCAACGTCCCCGAACTCGGTTACGGTGCCGCCAAAAATACTGGCAATCAGCGGCACGCCGAGCGGCTGAAGCTGCCGCCGGGTTTCGGCCAGCAGCCCAACCTCATCTTCCGCGCCGGGATTGGTCAGGCCGATGGCGTTGAGCAAGCCGCTGCCAAAATCAAACGCAACCGGGTTGGGATGCCCAGCCCGAGGTGTTGGCCCACAGCTTTTGGCTGTCACCATCCCGGCGCCATTGTGCGCCGCCCGCGCCATCAGCGACGCGCTCGTACCGATGATGCCGGAGGCCAGGACAAAGGGTGTGTTGAGTTCAAAGTTTAAAAAGTGGCAGGTTAATTTTGGGTGCATAAGTGACATACATCTTTCCAATCTGGTCTGCTCAAACCTGCAGCGGAATAAAATTATCGCCGTAAGCCCCCATGTTTGGCCCCAGTACGTCCTCATAATTAGGCCGGAGCGCCCATTCTTCGTCGCAGGCGTTGCATTTAAGGCAGCCGGCGGGGGGGCAGGCGTCGGTCAGATCATCGCGGAGAGCGCGGCGTAGGTCCCAAGAGAAGAACGCTTTGCTGACTCCGGTGGTGACGCTGTCCCACGGCAGTTTTTCGGTCACGTCCCGCTCACGCAGAAATTCATCTTGGCTGAGTCCTTCGGCTTCGAGAGCGCGCAGCCACTCGCGCAGGTTGATTTTGCGCATACGGGCCAGAACGCGTCCCAAACGCCGATCGCCGCGAGCCAGCACCCCTTCGACCGTCGCCCAAGCCGGACTGTCGCTCCGTACCGTGACGCCATTAGGGTTGAGGCGATCTTGCAGGTATTTAATCCGGTTCTCCAACACCTCAACCGGCATCATGGCCGACCATTGGAAAGCGGTGTGGCTTTTAGGGACATAGGGTGTCGCGTTAATGGCCATATTGCGCGGAAAGATGGCGCGGGCGGCCAGAGCCAGTTGAGCAATGGCTTCAACGTCCGCTTCGGTTTCCGTTGGCTGGCCGACCATGAAGTACATCTTGAGTTGGGGGAAATTGTACTTGGCTGCCAGATCAACGGCGTGCATGATTTGGTCATCGGCTTGGGGTTTGTTGATCACCTTGCGCATGCGTACGCTGCCCGCTTCGGGTGCGATGGTCAGAGTTTGGTTGCCGCTTTCGGCCAGACCCTTAATAAGCGGTTCACTGATCGGATCGGTGCGCATCGACGAGGCCGTTAGCCGCGCACCCATCCGACGCAGTTCGATGGCGATTTGGTCAATCCAACTGTGGTCGCTGACGGCGGCACTGACCAGCCCGATACGGTCGCGATGTTTAAGGCCGTGACGGGCCAAACTCAGCACGGTGTCCAGATGCATCTCCCGCATAGGGCGGTAGACGTAGCCGGCCATACAGAAACGGCAGCCGCGCCCGCAGCCGCGGGCGATCTCGACCAGCGTCCGGTCGCCAAATTCGGTCCGATCGGTGTAGATTTGGGTCACGGTCGGGCGGGTCTCGATGTCTTTGATCCAGACCCGGGAAATCGGTTGGTCGCCTTGGTGGCTGGCCGGAACGTACAGGCCATCGACTTGGGCCAGCCGTTCGTAAGCTTCGTGGCGCGGCGCATCGCTAACCTCCCACAATGCATCGACCAATGGCGGGACAATACCTTCGGCTTCACCAATGGCGATCGCGTCGAAAATGGCGGCCATCGGTTCCGGGTTGGTGTAGACCGCTGGTCCACCGGCGATGAGCAGCGGCCAGCTTTCGTCGCGCTCTTCGGCCAAAATCGGGAAACCAGCCCGGCGCAGCATCTGGACCACGTTGAAATAGTCCATCTCGTAAGAGATAGTGAAGGCCACTACGGCAAACTCATCCAGCCGCCGCTGCGATTCGATGGATAGGATCGGTTCGTCGTGATGGGGCGCTTGTTGATCGCCAAAAAAGACGCGCTCGCAAACCACGTCCGGCTCATCGTTGAAGAGGCGGTAAACAATATGCAAGGCCAGGCTGCTCATGCCAACCCGGTAGCTGTTCGGCCAGACCAGCGCCACCGGCAGTTTCCCGCCCCAATCTTTTAAGACCGTGCCCTGTTCTTGATCGATCATTTTCTTGGCTTGGTCGATATATCGATAGTGTTGTTTCTTTTTCATACTCAAATGCGATATTATGCTCTACTTTAAAACTGTAACTTTACAACAGGTTAATCTACCTCAAGACCAGATAAATATCAAACAAGCTGGATAAGGATTTCATCAAATGGCGATCAAAAGAGGTTCGTTAGATGTCTCAATGAGGTTGAGACTCAAACCCTACGGCCTTATTGACTACATACAGCGGCCGACCCCGCACCTCATCATAAATGCGCCCTAAATATTCGCCAATAATCCCCAGAGAAATGAGCTGAATACTGCCCAGAAACAGAACCATCACCAGCGTGGTTGCCTGGCCCTCAAAAGTCTGATAGCCCGATAATCGGGCGATGATAACGAAAATAATGAAGATGGCGCTAATGATGGCAGTGGCAAAACCGATAAACGTCGCCAGTTGCAGCGGAAAAATACTAAAACCGGTGATGGCGGTAATGGCCAGCTTGATCATCTTTCGTAGAGGATATTTCGTTTCGCCGGCAAATCGTTCCTCTCGGACGTATTCGACGCCGGTTTGCTTAAAGCCGACCCAACTGGTCAACCCTCGAATAAAACGGTGGTGCTCTTTCATGGCTTTCATTTGATCAACTACCTGGCGATCCATCAGCCGAAAATCGCCGGTATCCAATGGAATGTTGACATCGGTAATACGGTAGATTAGCCGATAAAAAAGCTGAGCCGTAAAAAGTTTAAACCAGGATTCGCCTTTTCGTTCGCTGCGAACTGCATAGACAACATGGTAGCCCTCTCGCCACTTGTCGATCATACGCAGGATAAGTTCCGGCGGGTCTTGAAGATCGGCGTCGATTAAAATCACCACCTGACCTTGGGCAAAGTCCATGCCAGCGGTTACGGCAATCTGATGCCCAAAGTTGCGAGCGAACTCCACATAGTGAATCCGCGGGTCATTTTCGTGTAACTGCCGCATCACCTGGGTGGTATTGTCGGTGCTGCCGTCGTTAATCAGCACCAGTTCCCAACATTCTTGTAGCTGCTCCATGACTTCGGCAATGCGTCGATAGAGTTCAGGTAGCGTCTCTTCTTCATTCCAGCAAGGGGCAACAATTGAACAAAAAATTTCAGTCACAGTTCGCTTTCACCTAAAGATTAAAGTTTGAGTCTCCGTGTAGATATACACCTTTCGGACGGGTCCAGTTCCAAGGGGCGCGTTGTCGTCCATTGATTATAGCTCAAGGCGGCTTTCTTGAATATTCGCCGCTATTTAGCTAACAGCCACTTTTTACCTAAAATTCAAGCGACGGCCACCGAGGTGATTATATTCTAGGGCCAACCTACTAAATTCCTATTTATTCTCTACCCTGCCTGTGCTAAACTTTTTTCTATTCATCCTTACCTACAGTTGATCCTTAACGTTTAAATACCGCTCGGACATCACAAGAGGAGAGTTGTATGGCCAATGAACTAGTATTGATTATTGATGATGCGCTGCAAACCATCAATTTTGTCACGGATTACGTACTGAAACCGAACAATTATCAAGTATTGGTGGCCCGAGACGGTCAAACCGGCTTGAAGATGGCCATCGAACAGCGACCGGATTTGATCCTGCTTGATATGAGTATGGCCAAGATGAGCGGTATGGAAGTGCTTAGCGTGCTCAACGAGCATAACCTCAAAATTCCGGTTATTGTTATGACCTTTCATGGGTCTGAAACGTTGGCGGTGCAGGCTTTTCGGATGGGGATCAAAGATTATCTGTTAAAGCCGTTTACAGTAACTGAGATGTTGGCCTCGATTGAGCGAGCCCTGGCCGAAGCGCGTCTGCGCCAAGAGCGAGACCAGTTGACGGACCGTTTGCTCAAAAGTAACCACGCTTTAGAAAAACGCCTTAAAGAATTAAACACCATCTTTGGGATTGGTAAATCCGTTACTTCGCTGCTGGATCAGAAGAAACTCCTCTCCCGGCTGGTAGAAGCCGCCATTTATTTGACCGATGCCGAAGAAGGCTCACTCCTGTTAGTTGACTCCGGCGGCGAGTCGCTAACGATGGCTGCGGCCAGAGGCATTGATGAGCGGGTGGTCCGCTCGTTTCGAGTGGATATCAACAAAAGCCTCCCCGGCAGCGTGGTTTTAAGCGGCGATCCCCTTATTTTACCGGGCAGCAAAATGACGGCGATTACCAATTTGTATTCCGTCCGCTCGCTGCTCTATGTCCCGTTAAAAACGCGCGGCCAGGTTGGCGGCGTTTTGGGGGTCAACAATCGTCACCAAAGCCGGACCTTCACCAACCACGATCTGCGCTTACTCTCCACCCTGGCCGATTTTGCGGCTATTTCTATGGAGAATGCTCAGCTTTTTAATGAGGTTAACAACGAGCGAAATAAGTTGGCCACTGTCCTTCGAGAGATTACCGAACCGGTTG
This sequence comes from Anaerolineales bacterium, assembly GCA_020634935.1. GTDB lineage: Bacteria > Chloroflexota > Anaerolineae > 4572-78 > J111 > JAGRBY01. The sequence continues at coordinate 42,604 of JACKAT010000004.1, read as the reverse complement.
TGGTGATCAATAGTGACGACGATCACGTTCTAGTGGCTAATCACGCCTTTGGCAAACAACTGGGCTTAGAGGGTGGGCTGATCGAAAACCAATCCATCACCGATTTGATTCAAAATCCCACCTGGACCGACTTTATTTCGACCAAGCTCAATCCGGGCAGCAGCCACAAAAGCGAACTGCCGCTGGCCGACGGTCGCACCTTTTACGCCACCTTAACCGCTATCCCCAAAGTCGGGCGGGCCATTATCATGCAAGACGTGACCCATCTCAAAGACCTCAGCCAGATGAAATCGGATTTTGTCTCGACCATCGCCGGCGATTTGCAAGCCCCCCTCAACTCGATCAAAGCCTATGCCGAGATGCTCAGCGCCCATAGCAACCTTGATGATAAACAAAAGCTGTTTGTCGAACGCATAACCAATGGCCTGGACCAGGTTACGCGCCTGGTGGATAACCTGCTTGATCTGAACACCATCGAAATGGGCGCCGATGCCGCCGTCTCGGTCGTCGATTTGAGCCGATTGGTGGAGCAGGCTGTGGCTCAATACCAGGCTCGCGCCGGTCAAAAGTGCCAGCAGCTGATCTATCACCAGGCTGATCAACCCGCACCGGTGATCGGCAACTCCCGGCGCTTGCAGCAAGCCATCAACAATCTGATCGACAACGCGCTGAAATTTACCCCGGAGGAGGGGCATATTTCCGCTCTAGTCCAGGTTGAGGATAAACAAGTGGTCTTTAAGTTAGAAGACGACGGCATCGGCATCCCACCGGCCAATTTGCCGCTGATCTTTGATAAATTTTTCCGCACCGAAGAGGCCAGCCAGCCGGAACAAAAAGGGGCCGGTTTGGGCTTAGCCATTTCAAAAGCCATTCTGGAACGCTATAAAGGCTATATCTGGGCGGAAAGTACTCCTAACCAAGGCAGTACCTTTATCTTTGTTTTGCCCCTGGCTACCGGTAATGAACTGAGTCTCCCTGCCGTCAGCCAGGAAGCCCTAACCGCTTAACTTCCCCTTCCGCTGAAACTTTTGACACGACCCTCCCCCGCGTCTATAATCGGATAGCTTTTTCGATTTCATGACTGGCCTGGGGTAAACATGGGCGAAACGAAAAACCCAACACTCGAAATGCTGAAGCGACTCTCACTGGCTGTCGGCGTAACCGGCTACGATGGCCCGACTTCGGTCCACTCGGTGGTGACGGACGAACTTGAGCCATACGTTGATCGGGTGGACCAGGACCGGATGGGCAGTGTCATCGGCTTCAAGGCCGGCCGCCAATCACCTGCGGCTGATCAACCCCGTCGAAAAATCATGCTGGCCGCGCATCTGGATGAGATCGGCGCGGTGGTCACCCAGCTTGATAAGGGCTTTATCCGTTTTACGGAAATCGGTGGGCTTGACGAACGGGTGCTGATGGGCCAGGAGGTAGTGGTTCACGGCCGGCGTGATTTACCCGGTATTATTGGCTCCATCCCTCCCCACTTTCTGGCTGCCGGTCAGGCCAATAATGAGGTTGATCTGGAGCAGATGCATATCGATCTGGGCCTGCCCCCTGAAACCGTGACCCAGCTGGTTCGAATTGGCGATATCATCTCCTTCAGCCGAACACCGACCGAACTGCTCAGTGGGCTGATTTCGGCCAAGGCGATGGATAACCGCGCCTCGGTAGCCGCGATGGTGGTCTGTTTGCAGCATTTGCAAAAAATGGAGCACCAATGGGATGTTTACGCCGTAGCGACGGCCGATGAGGAGTGGGGTAGCTTTGTCGGCGCCACCACTCAGGCTTACACTATTCAGCCCGACGCGGCGATAGTGATCGACGTGACCTTTGCCGACGTGGACGAGATTGAGGTCGAACTGAACAAAGGGCCGGTGATTTCTCTGGGGCCGAGCAACCATCCGGTTATCCGCCGGCGTCTGGTTAAAATCTGCAATGATCTGGAAATGAAATACCAAAGTGAAATCCTGCCCAGCGGCGCCGGCACCGATGCCTTCGCCGTTGAGATCAGCCGGGAAGGCGTACCGACCATCCTGATCTCGATTCCCAGCCGCTATATGCACTCCCCGGTCGAGGTAGTTCATCCCAAAGATATCGAGCGCACCGGGCGGCTCATGGCCCAGTTTATCGCCAGCCTTGATGAGGCGTTTGTAGGGGAGTTGATCCCCACGCTTGAGTAAGAAGCTGTTTTAAAAGTAGAGGTTTACGAACTTGTCCACAGATTTACCCTGATAGTCACAGATTTTTATCTCAATTTTGATATTATCAGTGACCATCTGTATTTATCTGTGGACCTTTGCAGGCTATTAAAACAGTCTCTAAGACCATAGGTCCTGTTGAAACGATATCGAGATTGAAATTTAGTTCGTAGTAAGCCCTTTAAGCTATGTCACCGCTAAGGCGATTACTACGAGCCTTTATTTTTAAAGGAGACAAAATTGAGCGACGTAAAAATCGGTGTTATCGGCGGCAGCGGCCTCTATAAAATTGATGGCCTGGCCGATGTTGAAGAGATTAAGCTTACAACGCCGTTTGGCGATCCCTCTGATAATTTTATTGTGGGGACATTAGAAGGGCAGCGGGTGGCCTTTTTGCCTCGGCATGGTCGCCACCACGCCCTTAGCCCCACCGAACTCAACAGCCACGCCAATATTTGGGGGATGAAAAAGTTGGGGGTCAAATATATCATCGCGGTCAACGCCTGTGGCAGTTTGCGTGAAGATATTGCCCCGCGTCACATTGTGGTGCCCGATCAACTCGTTGATCGCACCCGCAGCCGCGACCTGACTTTCTACAAAGGCGGTGTGGTCGTCCATATGGGCGTCGCCGACCCGTACGAACCGGCTCTAGCCGAGCTGGTTTATGAAGGGGTCAAAGAAACCGGCGCGCCGGTCCATTTAGGCGGTGATTTTGTGATCATCGAAGGGCCGCGCTTTAGCACCAAAGCCGAAAGCCGCATTTTCCGCAATTGGGGCTGCTCCATCATCGGAATGACCTCCATCCCCGAAGCGTTTCTCGCTCGCGAAGCTGAAATCGCCTACGCTACCATGGCCCACGTCACCGATTACGATGTCTGGCACGAGGAAGAAGGGCCGGTCTCCGTCGAGGCGGTCATCGCCAATCTCAACGCCAATGTCGATATCGCCAAGCAGGCCATCCGCAACATTGTGATCAAATTGGCCGGTGAACCCGACTGGCCCAGTCACCAAGCTCTATCCAACGCCATCATCAGCAGCCGCCAACGCCAAAATGTTCCGGCCGACACCTGGGAGAAGCTTGATCTCTTTATCGGCAAGTACTACTCATAATGTGACCACTGACCGCCGATGGCTGACCGCCGTAATTTTGGGTGAGTGATGGCTTATAAGTTCGAGCAGCTTGAAGTCTGGCAGTTAGCTATGGAGTATACCGATTTAGTGTACAATATTGCTGAAGGTTCAACCCGTCAGAGTAATCCAGAGCAAGCTAGATTTCTGGGGCTGGCTGTTCGTTCGCTGATCGAAACCGTAGCCTGCCAGCATTTAATCAATCGCCGCCAATATCTTAAGGATCCCGAACCTTTGCGTAATGCTTATCGCGCCAGCGAAAAACTATTTGCCAAACTTCAAGCTTTTCGACACGCTCTAATTAAGAACAAGTCACTCCCTTCCATCCGTGAAGAAACCAAACCATATTTATTTGACGACGACGATTATGCTCCCGAGGATTAATCAGCCGTCAGCCGTCAGCCGTCAGCGGTCGTCCGTCAGCGATCGGCCGTCCTACTGGCTCTGGGTCTTGGCCTTTCTCTTCACCGGATTGGCTCTGCTGCAACTGGCTCTAGTCGATGGTAATTTAAGTCTGGTCACGTTTGTACCGTTGCTTATACTGATGGCTTGCGGCGGGATAGTGATTTATTGGCTGGATATCCGCTTTCACCATCTAGCCGGCGATCCGATCCTTTTACCCTTGACCTTCTTTTTAAGCGGCCTGGGTTTGGTGCTGATTCAGCGTTTAGCACCGGTATTTGTCAACCGGCAGCTTTTTTGGTTAGTCATCGCCACTATTCTCCTATTATTAATTAACCTTATCCCCAAAAATCTCAACTGGCTGGGCCGTTACAAATATACCTGGCTGATCGGTGGTATTTTGCTGCTGGCCAGCACCCTTATCTTCGGCGTCAATCCGAGCGGGTTTGGGGCGCGGCTGTGGCTAAACATTGGGCCGGTCTACTTTCAACCCTCCGAACTGCTTAAACTGCTGCTACTGGTCTTTTTAGCTGCGTATCTGGCCGATCGCCGCCGCCAGTTGGTGGAGGTTAGAGCTTACATCGGCGGCTTGGCTGTACCTCATCCCAACTACCTGGGCCCGATGCTGTTGATGTGGGGCTTTAGTATGGTGCTGCTGATCTGGCAACGCGATCTGGGCGCCGCGCTGCTCTTTTTTGGCACGTTTCTCGGCATGCTCTACGCCGCCACCGGGCAGTCGAGCTACATTTGGGGCGGGCTGCTGCTGCTGATTTTAGGGGGGATTGTCGGCTATGAACTGTTTGACGTAGTTCGTATTCGCGTGGATGGGTTTCTCAACCCCTGGCTCGACGCTTCTGGCCGCTCATTTCAAATTGTGCAATCTCTGCTGGCGTTTGCTAGCGGCGGCGTGATCGGCCAAGGTTTGGGGCAAGGACTGCCGACCGCTATTCCGGTGGTTCATACCGATTTTGTGTACGCGGCTATCGGCGAAGAGTTTGGGTTAGTGGGGGCTTTGGGCGTTCTCATCTGTTTTGCGCTGCTGGTGAACCGGGCTTTCGCCATCGCGTTTCGGGCCAGAACAGACTTTGAGCAACTACTGGCGGCCGGGATCGGCACAATGTTGGCCTTGCAAACCTTGGTCATCACCGCCGGAACGCTCAAATTAATGCCGCTGACCGGCGTGACGCTGCCCTTTGTCAGTTACGGCGGCAGCAGTCTCATTGTCAGTTTTATTATGGTTGGCCTGCTGGCATTTATAGCCGCGTCCCAGCCACATAGCCAGCGGCCCCTCTCTTCCCTACTGCGATCCACCTTCCAGACCCCCACTTATAATCTAAAGTTAGCCCGCATTCTTTTTTTGGGCCTGATCGTGGTGGCCGGCGGCTTGATTTTGTGGCAAATCGCCGCCCCACCCTTTTTAGTCACTCGCGACGATAACCCGCGCCAGGTTATCGCCGAGCAGCGCATCGACCGGGGCCGGCTGCTCACTCGCAGCGGCATTCCCATCGCCGAAACGATTATCGGCGCTGACGGCCTGGCTCAGCGGCGTTATCCCTATCCCGGTTTATCCTCGGTGACGGGCTATTACAGCATCCGTTACGGTGTGGGCGGCGTCGAGGCCACGTTCGATCCCATTTTGCGCGGTCGTGATGACCAAACAAATGAAGCAAAAGTCGTCGATGATCTGCTCCATCGACCGGCGGTTGGCCGCGATATAACGCTAACCGTGGACCTGCCCGCTCAAGTGGCGGCCGATGTGGCCTTAGGCGATCAAGAAGGGGCGGTCGTTATCCTCGAAATCGAAACCGGAGCAGTTATCGTGATGTCAAGCCACCCCACCTACGATCCGAACACCCTGGATGAAATGTGGGACTCGCTCCGCCAGGACGAACGCGCCCCGTTGCTTAACCGGGCCACGCAAGGATTGTTTCCGGTGGGCGATTTGGCCCGGCTAATTGGCCTGGTTGGTCTGTACGACTCCGGCGCGACCCGACCCGCGGATTTGCTGGCTGCGCCCTTAGAAGAAATGGTGGCCCCCTTAGGCCCCACCGGCTATGCCGCCACCGCCCGCCAGTTGGGCTTGATGCAACCACTGCCCGGTCTGCGCTCGCAGCCGGGGCGATTGCCTGATTTTAATGATAAAGGGACGGTGAAGGATTTAGCGGTAACGCCGCTGCACCTGGTGCGGGTGATGGCTGCCCTTGAGCGCGAGGGCCAATTACCTACCCCGATGCTGGCCCTCGACGCCGCGCCGGAGCAGACGCCGAGTTTTAAACCCGGTACGGCTCAGATCGTGCGGGCCTGGCTGCCGCAAGTGGATGAGCAGCTTATTGGGCTGTCGGGCCAGGCCAGTCCGGAAGAGACCGGCCAGCAGCCGCTGAGTTGGTTTGTGGGCTTGGCCCCAGCCACCGCTTCCGGCCCGCCCGTAGAGCCGACCTCTCCCGCACTAACCGAGACCGGTTTAATCTTCGATCCGGCTCAAATTGAAGCGGTCACCCCCACCCCTGCTATCGATACGCCGCGGGAAAAAGCCAAATATGCCGTAGTGGCTGTCGTTGTCACCGATGCTCCGGCCGATAATCCCGCCCTCCACATCGCCCGAGCGGCCTTGAAACCCCTGTTAGAGCCATCGACCAAGTAAGACCTAACCAAGCAACACCTTGCTAAATTGTTCCCTACTTTGGGCAGACGCGTGGCGCAAATTGGCCATTTACGCTACAAAATCGGGCATTTGCGTAAGTCCTGTCAGGATTTACGCAGTTGACCCGCCGCAATAACAAAGTTAGCTCTGGCGTCGAATGAAGCCGAATTCTTCCTTTGTATCAGAGACAGAAAATAACTGGTAGCCCATAGCTCTAACCTTATTAATCGCATCTCTTGTTTTTAAGGTCCCCACACCTGGAAACCTATGATGAAACTCTATAAGCATTTGATCGGGGCGAACGTTGGACTGGTAGATGTCCTCGATAACATCATATTCTGCGCCTTCAATGTCCATCTTAACAATATGGATATGGTCATGTCCCAATTCTTGCATTATTGTGCTCATTTTCTTTACAGGAACCCATATGGCTTTTGTTTTTGTGGAGGGCCTGTCAAGAATGGTGTGCGAGACATGGTCAGGATTCTCTGGGGGATTAAAGGAAACATCCCCATCAAATGCGGCTATCCCATAACTGTGCATCACGAATTTATCTGAAAACCTTTGTCTTTTCACCCACTCAATTGACTTTGGCGTTGGGTCGAACGCATGAATAGTGAGCGCAAATTTATCAATCAACGCTACATCGAACGATGCGTCCTCGCCTACGCCAAACGAATAAACAACTGAGTCGGCGTTGAGGCCCGTGACAACAATATCCCAGCCGCCATAGTCTGATCCGAATCTTTCCTTATCGATGGTTACGTCAGGGTTTATGAGGAGTTCCTTGCCAAGAACGGCTTTGGCGAGGGTTTTTAGTCTGCGAGCAATGCTTTTCATAGGGGGTTCCTCTGCTATAGATCTTCAGAAAACAATGAAAATGATCAGACTATCACCGCTCAATAAACGATAACTCATTTCGTTGTAGTGTTGCAACCAATCTCCGGCCTCATCTGGTTCAAGTCCTGGTTGGTTTTGGCGACGATCTGCAAAGCAGATGGAATCAGGGGCCAGAACGACAATCCCTTTTTTCACCAAGGCTAGACCAAATGCTTGGAGTGGGTCCCCCGCCAGGCCGATAACTTCGCTCTTCCCCAAATGCCATTGGCTGTTATGTTGATGTTGAACAAGGACCGCCGGAAATGGCCCTCGCCCTTCGGGAAGCAACAAATATGCGGGAATATTGCCTCCTTCGCCATCTCCATAACAAATTAACAACCGGCTATAACCTTCTTCCTCGGTAATTGTTGTGGTTTCAAATTGTGGAGAAATGTCGGAGATGTCGAATTTTAAGAATTTGCTAATCTCATCGCGCAGGTTATTGTGATCCACAGATTTCCATTCTTGTTCTACCCAACGCCCGCGGGTTGAATGCTTTGTTGGGCGTACCGCCACTCCCAGACCTCTCCATCTTCCGGATGAATAACGGTGCCGGCATTCTCGAAACCAAGCTTCCGCAAAATAGTTGTTGACGCACTATCGACCGGTAGGGTTTGCGCAGCCACTTCGATATGTGGATCTGCGTCTACGGCGATGGTGACTAGCGCCTTGGCCATCTGGGTAGCGACGCCTTTGCCTTCGTAGTCGGGAAATGTGAAATAGGCGATTTCGACACGATTGTTCTCTGGTGGAGATTTAAATCCACAAGTACCGATGCAGCCCCCATCAACAATAGCGAAGTACCCCAACCAAGGGGATTGGTACCCCGCGACCTCGTACAAGCTCTGGTATGCAACTCCGACTTCTCGCGCCGCGTCGGGCAAATTGATGACGGGCTCAGAAGGCTCGCCGGATACAGAAATTGCAATCAGCTTCATTTATTTCTCCTAAATGCCTAACTACTTAAGTAGACTCCCCAAACGCACTCATATTGCCAAAAAAACTTCATATACGCAGCATACTCCATCGAGGGAGGTCTTATCCTGCTCGTGCGCTAGATTTGGCGCTTCTCCACCTATTATATACCCGTTTGATGCAACAATCTACCCCAATAGACCGATGACGGATAATTAGTAATTGGATAAGGAACATTTCATGCCCTATCAAACTTTCATTTCATGCCCGCAACAAATGATCATTCATGCAGGCATGAAAAAAGATTTTAAGCCCGCATGAAATGGATTTTTCTGCATGCTTAAATTGATAAGCTGGCAACAGATGCCCTTTAGCCGCTCAACAATGTATGCAATCCCGAATGATCTAAATCCCCGCCACCCCGTGCTATCAACATTTCATAAAACTGAATGGTACTTTCCAGGTGAGGCAGGTTGAGGCCTTCCCTGGCGGCCAGTTTTTGGGCCAGGCGTAAATCCTTCAGCTGCGTGGTCGCCTTGGCCCCCGGTACGTAACGCCGGGCGATCATCCGGCTGCCGTGAAGCTGTAACACCTGGGAATCGGCAAAGCCGCCTTTCAGCGCCGCCTGCACCCGCGTTGGGTCGAGACCGCTTAATTCGGCCAGCGTGATGGCTTCGGCCACGGCCTCGATGGTCAGGCCCACAATCAATTGATTGATGATTTTGGCGGTGTGTCCCGCCCCCGGCCCGCCGACCCGCACGACATTGCCGCCCAGCGTGTGTAAAATCGGCTCGACTTGGGCAAAGTCGGCTTCACTGGCTCCGGCCATCACCGCCAGCGATCCGGCTGCTGCGCCCTCAGGCCCACCCGATACCGGCGCATCCACCCAGCCAATGCCTTTTTCAGCCAGCCGGGTCGCATGCGCTTTGGAATACGTCGGATCCGAGGTACCCATATCCAGGACCACTTGCCCGGCTGTAAGATGTGGCTCAAACTGCTCCAGCACGGCGTTGACCGCGCCGGAATCGGCCAGCATCAACAGGCAAACTTCGGCTCGGGCGGCCTCGACCAGTGAGTCGCAGCGGGGGATGCCCTGCCCTAACTCATCGTCCAACCGCGAACGGTTCCAGCCGCGAACCTCATAGCCGGCAGCCAACAGCACCCGGGCCATAGGCCGGCCCATTAAACCTAAGCCAATAACGGAAATGGTTGTCGTCATAAAGCACTTATCTCCCGCTGCAAACGCGCGATAGGGTCATGCTCATCAAAGCAAAATCATTAATGTCACAGATACCAGACTGGCTAGAATGGTCCTGAAAGAATTCCAAAAGTTCCACCGGGATTCAAAATCGTCACGAACCTGTTTCTGCATGATGTTATCTGCTGAAGAGGTATCGAGAGTTTGTAGCCGATTGTTTAACGGGACGTTTATGGCCATGGTTGGCAGTTGAACCCCAACAATGTAGGCGAATGCAGCCAGTAATAGGGTGATTCGGGAAATACCGTCCAGTTGCCAGATGCCGAAAATGGCGGAAACAATGAGGGTCAAGGCAGAACCGACCCAAATGACGATAAAAAGTGGACACTCCCTGGCTGATGGTCAAGATGCTGGCAATGGTGGCTTCGTTCGATAATCGCATACCGAGATGTCGCTCCCCAGAACGGTGCAAATGCATGTACGCCCCTTCATTCGTGGCCTCGACTTCATAAGTGGAAACACTGGTTAGCACCTGCGCATAACGCTCAGCCCGGTTATAAGACCCTCGAAGCGTGGGCGCCGATTTCCAGGCCAGCCCAAAAGCCCCGTAGTCATCGCTATGCATCGCCGCGCCGGCTCTTAGCGGCAACGTCGTCCCGTTTCGATCAATTGCCGCCGCCCTTTCAAAAAATGAATAATAGTGTGCATCCGCAATCATATGAACCGGTTTGTCTAACTCAATTCCCTAAGAGACTGTTTTAAAAGCCTTCAGGGGTCCACAGGTAGCGCAACATTAAACCGTGGAAACATAAAATTGCGCTGATAATCGACAGAATTAACAAGATTTACCTTAATTATGACAAATAAAATCGTGATAATCTTGTAAATCCTGTCTAATTTTTCTTTACCACGGTTTAGTGCAGAGCTACCGGTCCACAGATAGACCCAGATTATCACTGATATTATCAAAATTCAGATAAAAATCGGTGACTATCAGGGTAAATCTGTGGACAACTCTGTAAACTTCCACTTTTAAAACAGCTTCTAAGTAATTTACCCAAACACATCACGCCCAACTATTACGGCCTGGAAAAGAATTTGTACATCTTTTGCGTCCGCGTTTTCATTGGAAATGATTAGGACGGTGACCTAATCTTTCCCACAAACTTCTTGGCCTATTATCACATGCCTCTTTGTTTTTTTCAATAGGCTTAACTACCTTTTTGTGTTATCAAGACAGGCGTAGAAGACGGCAACCTAATCCAGAAGGACAGCGAAGCCTCACAATTGGGCCTGCTCACGATTAGGACCGAATTTAAGCCTAATCGTGAGCAAGACTGACTCATATATATGATCGAGACTTATCCACCGAAAACCATCCACGGTACAACGATAACCAACCAGGCGACGACGAAGATAACAGAACCGAAGGTGAGGATGCAGCCGGTTGGCTCGTAACTCATTGTGCTGCCGATCCCAATTACAACGATAAGAATACCGATAACAATCCCTAAGCCCACCATCAGTAACATTTCACTACTCCTTTCCTGTGCTACTGTGACGTTTGCTTGAATTAAGTTGCCTTCAGTGTATTACAAGTCGGTTTGCACTTCAGTCGAAAATTTGCGTAGAATTTGCGCAAATGGGCAGCAGTTGGGTGGCAACCACAAAAAAAGCCCGGCACTATTCTGCCGGGCTGCTTAATGAACTCCTCGAAATTGAGGTAATAGCGCTTGCTGTTTAAGCAAACGTTTGCAATTCGATTCGAGGGATTTATTCATGAGGATTTGGACCTAAGGGGGAGGCTGCGTTCTCTAACGCTTGGCTCACCTGCGCCGGGTTTGCCCCGATATTCTACTCAAAGACAACTGCGCCGCCCAATCGAGGTTGATAAAAACCCCGGCGATTTTACCGCTTTATGTTCGCATAAACGTTAAGGTGTGGAACCTTCGCTTGAACTCCGTCACATCTGGGGCGACAGTTTCCGGCGCTTCATTGTCATTGAATACTCGGCTGAAAAACGTCGCGATGTCAGCCATATCTTGGGGCTTCATGCCCCACCGGACAATTTCGGGGGTACCCAGCCGCAAGCCATTTAGGTCATGGTCCACCGGAGCCAGAGGTAAGCCAATGCCGCTGGTCAATATGTTGGCGCGCCGGAGTAATTTTGCCATCGTTTGCCCGCCGCCATAGGCTTTCGCCTCCAGGGCAAATTGATGGGACGTGGTGCCATTCTTTTCAGCCGCAAATAGGGGCAGACCGTTGGCCTTAAGGGCGATGGCCAACGCTTGGGCGGTCGAGACCATCGCCTGGGCATAATCCGGGCCATAGACTTGCCAATCCAGCAGCGTCATCGCCAGAGCAGCCGATTTAGCCACGTCAAAATTGGCTGTCAATCCAGGAAACGCGATCTTATCCAGACGTTCGGCCAGAACGGGGTCATTGGTCACGATTACACCAGACGGCGGCCCGCCTAAACTCTTGTAGGTACTAAAAGACATGAGATGAGCGCCATCTTCGAGGGGCTGTGGCCAGGCTTGACCGGCGATTAACCCGCTAAGGTGCGCGGCATCGAAATGAACATAACTATCATATTCATCGGCAATGGCCCGTATCTCCCGCACCGGATGGGGAAATAGGTTTAGACTGCCGCCGATGGTGATTAATTGGGGGCGAATTTGCTTGACTTGCGCCCGTAGAGCATCAATATCAACCGTATAATTTTCAGCATCAACCGGCGCCCAATGTATCTCAAGCCCATACAGGCCGGCGGCCCCGGTGGTATGGTGCGTGACATGCCCGCCAATCTCAGGCGGCGGCACAATGATCTTGTCACCGGGTTTGGTCGTGGCCATGAAGGCATATAAATTGGCTAGAGACCCGGAAACCAATCGTATTTCAGCATAGCGGGCGTTAAATAGGTCGCCCACTAGCTTGGTGGTCAGCACCTCGATCTTTTCAATGGCCTCCAACCCCATTTCATATTTATCGCCCGGATAACCCAGTGAAGGCCGGCTCCCTAAACCACTGCCCAGCAAGGCTTCTGCCTTGGGATTCATTACATTGGTGGCGGGATTGAGGTTGATCGATTGCTGTTCATGAATGGCTTTGTTTTCGGCAACGAGCCGGTTAAGGTGTTGGTCTAATTCATCCACGGTACAGGCTGAATAATGTTGTTCGAGGGAAGCCATATAGTCTCGACAATGCATTGGCACCCAAGCCTGCTCGGGTTTTTGGTCCATAGTGATTCTCCTGTCAACGGCTAATGCTGCGGATGTGGCCCAGAATTCGTACTGTCTTACCCCAACCTCTCGGTTTAGGTAGCCCAACATAAAATTGTGGAGACGTGAGAACGACGGAAGATCGACCCAATAATCGACAAAATTGACATGATTATCACGATTTTATCTGTCCTGATTCGGTAAATCGTGTAAGTCGTGTCTAAAATTTTCTTCACTTCGGTTTAGTGCAGAGCTACCTCGGTTTAATTTCCGTTCCTAAACGACCAGCACCGATCGCCTTAATTATAGGGTTTCGCCACAAATCACGCTATTAACCAGCGCCTAAAAATTCATCTTAGCCGGCCAATAGTCGAGATTTCCAGCTCAACCCAACGAAAAGGGAATTTCCGAACTCGGGCTGAGAGATTTCAACGCGATTTTTGAGCCGGAAAATTATATAGTATTCGCTTGTATTTATTCAGCAGACCAGGTGACTGGCACTTAATCGCTATAATAGTCGCGTTGTATTCCACTCAATGGTCTCGATTCGAGCCAAAGTGCCAGTCACCTGAGTAGTTACAAATAGATATACATTGGGATCACTTCGGCTTACCCTGATCTCATCTGGGTTTTGGGGAGCCTCTTGAACATCTTGGTCTCGACCAGTCATAGCCGGATGCTTGACCGCAACGATATATGCCCAATATGAACGAGTAATCCGAACTTAGGCCGGCGAAGTGTGATCATAAATCGCGGCGGCGAGTAGTCAGATTGACGCCGGGGTTAGGCGGCATACGTGGTTTGAAGAAATGCTTGCTCTACTTCTTGAGGCAGCTTAACCAGGATAAAATAATCGGCAGGGTACAGATAATCCTCGCCACTTTCATCGATGACTCGAAGGTCGCCATCCACCGCCGCCTCCTCATCAGGCAAGACCTGATAGACCTTATGCAACTCCAACGAGGCCGGATATTCAGAATTATCTATACACACCGCAAACATCGGTGCAGAATTTTTTTGTTGGCTCATCATCTCAATCCAAATATCTTTTACGCTTAACTTCCTTTTTCCCTATGCCATGCGCCTCATACCAATGCAACTCAGCTATTTCAGTCTCTCCACTCTACGAATACTTCTTCCTCTGCGTGGAGATACCATACAATGATACCCGTATGCGAAACGCGCATCACTGCGCCCATCCGTTTAGCCTGAGTGTTAAATTGCTTATGACGAAGTACTCGTCGGACAAACGAAGCGGCTTCATATTGACCGGCATTGATGAAAACTAGACAATACCCGGCGTGACATAGCTCTCGTCTGTCAAAGTCATCGTCGAGCGTAAAAAAAGTTGGCCGACGAAGCTGATGTAAAAAGGGAATTATTTCCTCATCTTGCATCCCCTTACGACCTATCTCATAACCAATCTGTTGAGGTCGAATACGCCAACTCCGTAAAAGTTGATGTTGGCTCTCTGGAAAATTCTCATCCAGTAAAATCATGCCGCCGGTTCTAACACATATTCATCCGCATGTTCAATAAATGCTTGACTGGCCAGACGCACGGCTTCGGCAATAGCCTCTTTCGTAATACTACCTCGCCATTCCTCAATAATGGCTTCCCATGCCATTCCATTAGAAACTTGTTCTAAAACTTGCGACACCATAATACGGGTGCCCCGAAAAGTTGGCTTACCGTGGCAAACCTTGGGGTCTGTAACAATATAACGTCCCATTAACTTTTGACTCATCGTTATCTCCATATCGGCTTGTTGAGCATAGGATGCCTAGCCTAAGTTGTAATTATAAACATATCCAGAAAATAGCCCGTAGGGCGGGTTGAGACGCGAAACCCGACGAACAATAGGCAAAAGAGCAGAAGGGGTTGGGCCTCGTTTCTCGGCCCAACCTACGACTAACGTATAAGTCACCAGAGAAGCTGCGAGGAAAATAATGACGTGGCTATGGGTTTAACCATCAAACAAACGACGCGGGCGATACCCCAAACCGGCTGGCCAAAGCCCGAATCTCCGACGCCGTCAACTCTCGCTTACCCGCCAGGATGTTGGAGACGTCTTCCGCTTCGCCGATTTCAGGGAAGCTCGCTAGATCAAGCTGATGTTCGACCATTAAGTAGTTAAAGACATCAACCCCAGTTACGCTTGGCCCTGGATCCTGTTCTTCTTCATACGTATGAACCAGGGTCCCTAGCGTATCCAGAAGTTCATATAAAGGATGGCTTTCATCCTCGCCGACAATATCCAGCAAAGCGTGTAAAGTTTCTACGGCTTGGTCATATTGTTGCTCATTGTGAATGGTTGTGACCGGTACAATGGCTTGTAGTTTGCCCCAAGCCTGGGCTAGTTCTCCCGTTGCAATCATTGTCATTTTTTCCACGTCCCTTGATGATTATATTCAGACAGCACAAACCATCACTTAGCTGGGCTCCTACATTCATTTTGGGCTTTTGTAAAGTTTAGTGGACTTCAATCCGTAAGGATAAATCTGTTTCTACTTCCGCCAGTCGCCGATTATAGATTTGCACAATGTCCTGAAGGACGCCAAAAAAATCCTTGTTTTCCTCTGTGGCTAGCTCGATGATATTCAACGCTACAAAAGCCTCAATCGAAATGATGGTTAACTCCTTATCTACGCCCTCATCTTGGGCCAACGCCGTCGCCCTGTATTCTTGGTCGCTTGGTATTAAAAGGATGGGATGTAGGCCAATCCTGATATTTTCGGCGCATTTCTGAATGACATTTCGGGAAGGGGTGGCGGTAACGTGATAAACCATTCGCGCGATGGTAAAATCGCCCGATCTGGCGGTTTGCCGGTCAGCTGCATGGGCTGGATGATTAGGTATATCTATACCCCTATACCGCCTTTCCAGTTTGGCGCCAACCAGATGCTGCTCAACCACACCGCCGGAACGCTGTTTGGCATTTTCGACAATCAAATTAACCCAGGCCGTTGGCGCTTGCCGTCGATCAATATCCAATTTCAAATTCTGTCGCTTAAGCCATTGGGCGGCCACTTCAGACAACTTTTTAATCAATTCCAGCAAAAGTTTGTTTCTATCCTCCAACAACAAATCGACCAGTTTATTTCCCCAATCAAACGCCTCAAAAAGTCGCTGTCCATCCTGATGCCCTTGCCGGGTAGTCACTTCTTTAAGATACCGGCTTGGAATCCCATATCTTTCAAGGATATTACTCAGCCCGGAACGCGCCCCTTTGACCTCGCCCCCTGGTGAGATAACTTCATCCCGTGATACGGGACAATTCTGATACAAATGATCAAGAACGACGATACCCACGGACACCGTGTTTCTTGATACTTTGCCGCCGCGCGTGCAAGAGATAATCCATTCGTCGAGGGCTTGATGGCTTTCCTGTTTAATTTGATCAACGTTAGTCGTCATTGATAGTTCATCCTGGAGTTGATAGCGTTATTGATCTTATCCCTGATATGCTTTCTCTCAGCCGGGTTTCTTATTTCGTGCTCCCAAATTCGGATGACCAACCAGCCGGCTTCACCCAGTTTTTGATTATTTTGCCGGGCTAATTCTATGTTGCGATTTACTTTTCGCTCCCAATAGCCGCGGTTAGTTTGCGGAAGTTTTCGTTGGCAATGAGGGCAGCCGTGCCAAAAACAGCCGTCGACGAAAATGGCTACTTGCTCAAGTGGAAAAACGACATCGGGTTTACCCATAATATCATCCGCGTTTTTTCGCCACCCTTTTAAATGCATCCCGGCCAGCATCGAAAAAAGCATCCGTTCCGGTTTGGTGCCTTTTCCTTTTACCGCCCGCATCGTCTTTTTACGATCTTCGGGACTAAGATTGTCAGCCATTATCCTGCATCAGTAACTATTCGGGTGACTGGCACTTTTGCTCAAATCGAGAACATTGAGTGGAATGCAATGCTACAGTTACTGCGATTAAGTGCCAGTCACCTCGTCTGCTAAGATTGTCAGCCATTATGCTGTTGCGTTAATTGAAGGTGTTTCTTAACCAATGGATTGAGAACATTTTCGGCAATCCAGGTTATAACCGGGACGCAAACGGCGTCGCCAAACCCGGTTAAAGCTTGGACGCCGTTAATTCTGATGGGATATTCATCGGGAACGCCTTGCAAACGGGCATATTCTCTGGGCGTCATAGCCCGCATCTTGACCTTACAATCTTCCACCTTAATCAAGAACTGTTTACCGCTGCCGCCCACAGCCGTCCGCAGACAACCGGCTAACTCATCTTGCCGAACTTCCGCCCGCTGCTGCCCCTTCCGACGGCGACGGAAAAAAGTACGATAGGCGGGTTCTCCATTTGTATGCAGGCTTGAAACTCGCTGGTAATGCGTTTCTTCCATCATTTCAAGATGCCGCTTTACCTCTGCCTCGCTCCACCATCTTTCATCCATATCAGCCATTGCCTCGACGATTGTTGATAAACCGCTGGTGTGTAAGGGAGGGGGTTCCGGCAGGTCATTATAAAACCAATCGAGATCTAAATTGGCAAAAATACTTTTTCTTAAACGATTCGACAACAGCGATGCCGGGCGATGAAAAATGGATTGGGGATTTTTATTGACCAATGGAAATTTTGTCCCGACCACCATAACCCTTAATCGGCTTTGGGGGGTAAAACGTAACGCATCGAGGGTAAAAACATCACAGGCATAACCCAGTTGGTTCAGCGCTTGGATCGTCACTCGAAAATCCGCGCCGTTATTTGAGTGTAACCAGCCGGGAACATTTTCTATCAGAACCAGCGGCGGCGCAGCCTGTCCTTGGTTTTCTAGAACATTGATAAATCCCCAAAAGGCGCTGGAATGTTCGCCGCCGATGCCGTTCATATTTCCGGCCAGAGATAAATCAATGCATGGAAAAGAACACGTCGCCAAAGTCGTTTGAGGGACGGTCGCCGGGTCAATCTCAAAAATGTCGCCTATAACGTAATGATGGTCGGATTGGGGAAAAAAATCTTGATACAGTTGGTATTTTTTAGCCGAAATATCATTAGCCCAGACGACGCGCCACCCCATCGGCGCCAAACCCATCCGCACCAAGCCGATGCCAGCAAAATATTCAGCCGCTGTTAAATAAGGGAAAAAATCGTCCATACCGAGATTTTAATATAAATGTAAGGACATCACAAACCGAAGTAAAAAGCTCAACCCGACGAACAATGGGCGAAAGAGCCGAAGGGGGTTGGGTCTCGTTTCTCGACCCAACCTACGACTTTCAGTAGGCAAAGTTTTTACCCAAATCTATTACTCAGATATAAGGTGCTATCCCTTGAGTCGCGATTTCTCAGATTATCAATATCATCAATACTCTGGCGACTTTTCTGGGGATTCAGTAGAAACCAACTATAATCAAATTTCTCGGGATCAATAGACGCCCACTGAGAAATAAATTCTATTAAGGGTTTTGCTGATCCAAAAACACCTATTGTAGCCTCCCCTTTATGACGCTTCCCAATATTTACATCAGCAATTACTTTTATAGATATTACACGCTTTTTTTGTTTGATAGATGTTTCTAATTCTGACTCGATGTCCTTTAATTGCGTTTGTAATTCTTCAATTTTTGCCTCATTATCCTCTATTCCCATCAAAATATGTGGTGGGGTATAAACTCCAAATACAGCCTGCTGCTCTTTAAGTTTTTGTAAAGCACGGCTATGGTTGTTTATTAAATTTTTAAGGTCTTGCATTTTTTGTGATAAATCTGCTTCGATTATAGCTGTCTCCATCTCATCAATGTTAACCTCAAAAAAGAGCACTTTTTTGGTATCAGGGAAGAGAGATGTATCAAATGGTTAATAGTTATCTCAGATATAAATCTCTTTTTGGGTTTTAAGTTGCTATATTTTTGTTGAACTAGACCTGAGTCAAATATTGGTCGACACTTTGTTACTATTAAAACCTTCCAACACTTCCCTAGACCTATTATCACACAAACCAAAAACTTTATCAATAGTACTACGTTAACTAAAGCTACCAGTGGGACGGGGGTAGGGGGTAGGAATTAGGGATTAAGGGGCAAAACCTATTACATCTAGCTCTTAAAGAGCTTAGGTTTCGAGCAAATCAATAAAACGCAAAAAACGCCAATGCCTTGAATGATCAAAATTGGGCGTTGGCGTCTCTTGCGTCTCTTCCGACATTAGCGTTAATCTTAACTCCCGCCCTCCTCAACAACCCCCTCCGCCTTCTCCTGGACGCGAGCTTTCGTCTTACACGGCCGCTTGACCACCTCAAAACCCCACTTTTGCAGATCGGGCGTAATGGTGTGGTCAAACTGGAGGAGGATGATGATCGCACAAGCCACCCGTAGGACGTCTCTGAGGTGTTGCAGCAGAGCGTCGCGGGAGACGCGGCTCATCTTGCGTTGGGCGCGGTTGGCTTTGCGGATGCGGCGATTGAGGATGATCTGCCGGCGCAGTTCGATCAGCCGGGCTAAATCGGGGGCGGGGAAACGGTCGGCGGGCGGGCGGCTCTCTTCTTGGGTGATGTATTGGCTTAAGGCCCGCCAGCGCGCTCGGGGGGTGTCCGGCAGCATAATGTTGCCGGTGGCGTGGTTCATTTCAAAGCCCCAGTTTTCAGCCTGGGCCGGGGTCGTCCAATATTTAGTCTTTAACTGCTGTTGGATGAGTTTAAGGGTCTGGCGGAGTTCCGTTTCTAACGCCTTGACCTTTTCCGAGGCGATGGAGCGTTGGGCTTCGCTGTGGTAAAAATTATCCTGGAGGGGCGCACAGCCGCCTAACAGCGCGGCCAAATAGGGCGCCAGCGGCGACTGTTCCTCCGGCGGCAGCGTCCGGTCGTAGCTCAAAAATGCGTCGCCCAGATTAAGCAACTCCACCGGGTGATCAATGTCAGGCACAAAAACATGATAGAGGCTGTTGTTATCAAGCGCCAGTTTCAGCATCAGAAGTTTCCTTTCGAGTTCCAGATATCAGTGGCTAAGATGAAGAGGTATTCAATTGGTTAGAATCATTATAACCGCTCTTAAAAAGGAAGTCTACCGGCGGCCCAATTTTTCGTTTCGGTTAATCGATGACCCTAAGAGCCGTTGAACCGATGTCCCGAGTTGGTGAGACAGCGTAAAAGCTACTGAGAAAATGTTCCGGGTTCGCGTAACGTCGAAAAAGTTGCTGAGACGACGTTCCGGGCTAGCGGAACATCGCCAAAGTTACCGAGACGACGTTCCGGGCTAGCGGAACATCGCCAAAGTTACCGAGACGACGTTCCGGGCTAGCGGCAGGTCGCCAAAGTTGCTGAGACGACGTTCCGGGCTAGCGGCAGGTCGCCAAAGTTACCGGGAGGATGTTCCGGGCTAGCCGGACGTCGAAAAAGTTGCCGAGACGATGTTCTGGGCTGGCGGAACGTCGAAAAAGTTGCCGGGAAGATGTTCTTTGTGGGTGAGACATCGCCAAAGTTGCTGAGAAGATGTTCCGGGTTAGCGGCAGGTCGAAAAAGTTGCTGAGAGGACGTTCTTCGTAGAAATTTTAGACAGGATTAACAAGATAACCAAGATTTTGAAGTTTTTGGCCAACAAAATCTTGTAAATCTTGTTAATTCTGTCCATTTTGCCCCCTTAATCCCGACTACCTACCCCCTACCCCCCAACCGGGACATCCGGCGGCAATTTGAGACACCCAACCTAACAAACGTCCCCTCAAATCCCCTATCGCAGCCGGTAAACTCGCGCCTCAAACGGCCGCAGCGTCAGCGAGCGAATAGCTTCAGCCGCATCGACCGCGTAGTTGCTGATGAGCAGTTCTTGGCCGGTAAATTGAATTTCGGCCGGCAGGCTGAACAGCGGCGTCGTCTCGCGGAAGTTGAGGATGACCAGCAGGCGGTCGTCGTCCAGGGTGCGGGTGAAGGCGTAGATTTCTTCGTGGTCGTCCAGAATAAGGTCGTACCGGCCGTAAACAATGACCGGGTTCTCCCGGCGCAGGCGGATGAGCTGCTGGTAGTAGTAGAAAATCGAGTTCGGGTCGGCCAATGCTTGCTGAACGTTAATCGCCGTATAGTTGGGATTGACTTTAATCCACGGTTCACCGGTGGTGAAGCCGGCCTGAGGGCTGTCGTCCCACTGCACCGGCGTGCGGGCGTTATCGCGGCTTTTGGCGTGGAGGATGGCCAGCACGTCCTGAGCCGCCGCGCCGCCCTCTGTCACCAATTCATGATACATATTCAGCGCCTCGATGTCCCGATAATCGTCAATCGAGTCAAAGGCGACATTGGTCATGCCGATCTCTTCGCCTTGATAGATGTAGGGCGTGCCTTGCAGCATGTGGGTGAACGTGGCCAGCAGCTTGGCCGACTCGACCCGGTACGGGCCGTCGTTGCCGAAGCGGGAGACGGGCCGCGGCTGGTCGTGGTTGGTCAAGTAGATGCTGTTCCAGCCGCCGTCCGCCAAATCTTTTTGCCAGCGGGTCATAATCTGCTTTAGCTCGACCAGCCGCCAGGGCTTCACACTCCAGCGAGACGACGCGCCGCCGACGTCAGCATCGATGTCCATATGCTCGAATTGGAACAGCATATTCAACACCCCCGTCTCCTCGTGGGTGATCTCGATGCCGTTGTGGGTCGTCACCAGCGGCGTCTCGCCCACGGTCATAATATCGTAGTGGGACAGCACCTCGCGCTTCATCTCGCCCAAAAATTCCAACATGCGCGGCCCGTTAATAAAATAAAGACCGCCAAACTGGTAGCGATGGTTACTGACCACCGGCGCGTCCGGCAGGCCGGGCGTTTTGGAGATCATATTGATCACATCCATGCGGAAACCATCGACGCCCTTTTGCAGCCACCAGTGCATCATCTCATACACCGCCCGGCGCACCTGCGGATTTTCCCAATTTAGGTCCGGCTGCTTTTTGGAAAACAGGTGCAGATAATAGTCGCCCGTCCGTTCGTCGAACTGCCAGGCCGAGCCGCTGAAGAAGGAGCCCCAGTTGTTCGGCTCGCCGCCTTGCCGAGGCGGTCGCCAGATGTAGTAATCGCGATAGGGATTGTCTTTGGATTGGCGCGAGGCTTGAAACCAGGGATGCTCGTCGGAGGTGTGGTTAACCACCAGGTCCATCACCAGCTTGAGGCCGCGCTGGTGCATCTCGGCCAGCAGCTCCTCCCAATCGGCCAGCGCGCCGAACTCGTCCATAATGGCCTGGTAGTCGCTGATGTCATAGCCGTTGTCGTCATTGGGCGATTTATAAACGGGCGACAGCCAGATGACATCGATGCCCAACTCCTTGAGATAGTCGAGCTTCTGGATAATCCCCCGCAGGTCGCCAATGCCGTCGCCGTTGCTGTCGTTGAAACTGCGCGGGTAAATTTGATAAACCACACTTTCTTTCCACCATGCCTTCTTCATTATTAGCTCCTCTGAAAATAAAGATTGGGCATGTCACGGCGAGCGACGAAGGAGCGAAGCCGTCCCTACGCCGAGGGAGATGGCTTCGCTTCGCTCGCCATGACATTTTCATCGTCGGTGTCGTCCTGTAAGGACTGTTCGACTCCTCTGAAAATAAGAGCTGTAGGACAAACTTAAGTTTGTCCTACGGATATTTTCATTGTCGGTGCTGTACCGAGGTTCTGTCGCGCTCCCTTGAAAATAACGAGCTGGAGCGTCAAAGTTTACTTTGACCCCAATGTGGATGACAAAGCCAGCCTTGTCGCTCCAATAAATTTTTATTCTCGCTGTCGTCTCAATCGAGACGGTCAGACTTCCTTCAAACAAAAAGTTAACTGCAAGCCCTGACCGGTTTCAGCCTGATGGGGGAGGGAACAAACCGGTTCGATCGGAAAAAATTTAGCCAAAGCTAGCGTTTGAAAACCCGTCAAGTCCGGTGATTACTCAAAATCTTAAACCGTATCTTAGCTTTACGTACTGTAGGTAGCAAATCATCAAGTTGCTCGGAAATCGATTTGCGTCGAGCCATTACTGACGTTATAATGGCTACGTATCTTTCGGCTAATAGTTTAGGAGAACTATGCCGTCAGCCACAATCTACGAGGATCACTTTTTCTCTGAAACGTGGTTTGAGAGAGTGTTTGTTTAAACCGACGCTTGGCCTCCAACAAGCGTCAATTAACCTATCTCTAGAAAGGGAGAGTTTTATGTCTGATAGTTTTACGCTAAAGCAGTATGGTATTAACGTTACTACTATTATCCGTAATGCCAGACCGCCGGTTCTCTATCAAGAGGCGCTCGCCTATGAGCCGGAAGCCGCCATTTCCGATGTGGGCGCCTTGATGGTTCGCTCCGGCGACAAAACGGGGCGCAGCCCCACAGATAAGCGCGTGGTCAAGCATCCTGACTCGCAAGATGATATCTGGTGGGGTAAGGTCAACGTCGCTATCGACGAGACGACCTTCAACATCAACCGCGAGCGAGCCGTTGATTATCTGAATACGCTCGGCCGACTCTATGTAGTCGATGGATTTGCCGGCTGGGATCCGAAAGAGCGCATCAAGGTCCGGATCATCTGCACCCGGCCGTACCACGCCTTGTTTATGTGGAATATGCTCATTCGCCCATCCGATGAAGAGCTGGCCGCATTTGGCGAGCCGGATTACGTCGTTTTCAACGGCGGGCAGTTCCCGGCCAACCGCCTGACCACCGGCATGACCTCCAAAACCAGCGTTGATCTCTCCTTTGAAAAACAAGAGTTCGTTATCCTGGGAACCGAGTATGCCGGTGAAATGAAGAAGGGTGTCTTCACCGTAATGAACTACATTATGCCGAAGAAGGGCGTGCTGTCGATGCACTGCTCGGCCAACGAAGGGGAAGACGGCGATGTGTCGCTCTTCTTTGGGCTGTCCGGTACAGGCAAGACCACCCTCTCCGCCGACCAACGCCGCCAACTCATTGGCGATGACGAGCACTGCTGGTCGGATGACGGCGTTTTCAACATCGAAGGCGGCTGCTATGCTAAGGCCATCGACCTGTCGGCTGAAAAAGAGCCGGAAATTTATGGGGCGATTCGCTTCGGTACGGTGCTGGAAAACGTGGTCTATGCTGATGAAACCCACGAAGTTGATTATCACGATACGACCATTACCCAAAACACCCGGGCTTCGTACCCGATTGAATTCATCCCGAACGCCAAGATTCCGTGCGTGGGCGGGCATCCCCAAAACATCATCCTGTTGACGGCTGATGCTTTCGGCGTATTGCCGCCGGTCAGCAAGCTGACGCCGGAGCAAGCGATGTATCACTTCATCAGCGGCTACACCGCCAAGGTGGCCGGCACCGAAGTGGGCGTGACCGATCCGGAAGCCACCTTCTCTGCCTGCTTTGGCGCGGCGTTTATCGTCTGGCACCCCAGCAAATATGCCGAGCAGTTGGCCGAGAAGATGGAAACCTACGGCGCTAAAGCCTGGCTGGTCAACACCGGCTGGACCGGCGGCCCGCACGGCGTCGGCTCCCGGATGAGCCTCAAGCACACCCGGTCCATCATCGACGCTATCCATGACGGCACGTTAAACGATGTCGAGTTTGTTGAGGACCCCATCTTTGGCCTGCACGTCCCCACTTCCTGCCCGAATGTGCCTTCGGAAGTGCTTGTACCCAAAAACACCTGGGCCGACAAAGATGCCTACGACAAACAGGCGCTCAAGCTGGCCAACCTCTTCATTCAGAACTTTGAAAAGTACAAAGCCGGCAGCAGCGAAGCGATTATCAACGCCGGTCCTAAAGTCTAATCGGCTAACGTTAGACTCGTCAGTTTATCAGTCAAATCGCCCCGCGTTCGAGTGCTGAACGTGGGGCTTTTTGTTTGCCCCGTTCGTAGTAACCGCTTATGACGATCAAGAATTTAATCGGCATACAAACGGGCCGTCCCCCGCAGCACGGGCCTAAAGACCCGCGCTGAGAGAGCGAAGCCCTGTCGGGCTATGGTTGCGCCAGAGTAGGGCGCTTCAGCGCCCTTCGTTCTCTCAGCGCGATGGCTTCAGCCTCGCGCTTTTTGGCCCGGCGTACCCCGTTTATTTTCTTAACCTTCATTAGCGGCGCTGATCAAAGCCGTGGCTAACGCCATCCTACAACCTGAAGTTACTTCTTCTCGGAATGGCGATTAAATAACTTCAACAATACTGAAGATGGAGATCAGAAGATTTTTTAGGCCAATCTCCCTATCTCTAATCTCCAATC
The DNA here is from genome assembly GCA_020634935.1 of Anaerolineales bacterium. Lineage (GTDB taxonomy): Bacteria > Chloroflexota > Anaerolineae > 4572-78 > J111 > JAGRBY01. Next base: position 17,864 of record JACKAT010000004.1, on the reverse strand, counting down.
TCCTGCCCGATTGCTCAAGTTATTTAATGGGTGATCCCTAAGTCAATTAAACCGCCTGAACTGTCTCGGCAAAGGCGGCCATTGCCCTGGTAAATTCCTGGCTGGCCGCCACATAGCGGCGGGTTGTTTCGGTTTCAACCGGCTCCCCGGCGGCAATCTCTTCAGCCAGGGCGGCCTGGCCCAGCTTTTGCCAGTTCAAAAACGCCGTGTGGACCTCGCGGCAGGCCGCCGGCGGCTCAACCTGCTCGAAAAACAGGACCGTGGCCATATTTAGCGCCCGGAAATACTGCCCCACTTCGGCCAGGCGATCGGTTTGGGTATAAGCGGTCACCAGGTCTTGTTGAATCGCGGTGGCGGTGGTTAATAGTTCTAAATACATGAGATTTGTCCTTTCTCTTTGGGCCTCAGTTTAATTGAATATATCGTACACTTTGCCGCCCAGCCAGTCGCCAAATTCAGCCACTGGACCTAACTTACCGGCAGCGGCGGCTTCGGAAATGTTGTTCAAAGCGTCATCATCGCCGGTGATCAGCGCGCCGACGGTTTCCGTGGCCATGGCGTAGCCGCGCAGAACCTCGCCGTATTCGCCGTTCAACAATCTTTCCTGCTGTTGAATAACCCGGTCCGTATCGCCCCGGATGAGCGCGTCGTACGTATGGACGGCGTTGCTGATCAATTTACCGGCCACTTGGTCGGGCATGACGTCGTTGGCGATAGCCGTGTATTTGGCCGCGTCCGGAAAAAGCGAGCTGGTGACGTTGTGAACAATCGATGTAACGGCCGACGTAACCCCGACCCCACTTCTCAGCGATGAAAGTTTAGACGGGTCCAGCCCAACGAAACTGAGCGCCCCATTGGCCGCGCCATCGACAACGGCGGCCGGCGTACTGACATCTTTATCAAGCGCGTTTAAGAAAGCCGTGGTCCCCGTAAGCCCGCCCCCCACCGCTTTAAAGCCTAGGCTTTTGCCCAGAGCCGCCACTCGGTCTGCCCCGGACAGGGTTGTCAGCTCAGATAAATCTTTAACGCCCGAAATGACTTTCCGCGCCGTACTCGCCGCCCTAAGACCCTCTTTAACCAAATCCGGCCCTACCGTTGTTGAGCCCTCAGCCGTGGCTGTTGCGCCGGCGAAGCCGCCTGACCCGCCGGAGGGGGTCGCGCCGCCGGTTGCGCCGGCTCCACCGGCCCCAGCGGCGGCTTCACCGGCAGCGCCAACGCCACCCGTCGAGGCCGCGCCGTTGCCTTTAAACAGGCCGGCCGCTTCCTCTTCAGCCTGGTGAATCTGGCCGACAATCTCGCGGGTAACACCCTGGCCTTGCTCCAACGCCGCCAAAAAGCGTTCCAGGGCGGGTAGAATTTCGCCGTCCATTTCACTAAAAAAGGCGTCGGCGCCCCGGCCCAGCCAGCCGCCGTTCTTTAAGGCCTCATAGCTTTTGCGGACCTGCGTGGTCATTGTCGTACTGCTATCGGCTTCTTTGCCAAAAGTTCCGGCAATGCCTTCTAATTGTTCGTATTCAGCTTGAATCGTGTTTGACATCGTGATACTCCATTTTAATGCTCATAACGGCCGATCGCCGCCCGTTGACCGCCGAACGTCATCGCGCCTGGCCGAGGCCGCCAGCGGCGGCCTCATTACGGCTTGGCCGCGTTAATTCAACTCGTACCGGCTCCATTTGCGCCTTTGTTGATTTCCTCAAGCGCGGATTTGATCATCTCGCCAATTTTGGCCTCCGTCTCGGACCTACGCGTGTTTTTATTGAGGTCCTCAATTGCGGATTTGATCATCGCCCCAATCTTGGCTTCCGTCTCGGCCCTAATCGCGCCCTGGGCGGCTTGGTCAAGCGCTTTCACCGCCGGGGCAAGCCCTAAGGTACCGACGGCAGTCGCGCCGGTGGTGACCTTCTCAAGCGCGGATTTTATGGCCTTGGCAATCCCCTCTGTCGTGATCGGCGTCGGGTTCGTGGCGCCTTCTTCGATAAGTTTTTTCACCGACTCGATAAACCCCTTGCCGGAGGGCTGAGTTTGTTTCTTGGCAGCTTCCTCCATTGCGGATTTTATCGCGTCGGCAATCGCCTCCATCCCGGTCTTGGGTGGTTTCTTGGCGGCTTCGTCCATCGCGGATTTTATCATGTCGGCAATCGCGTCCATCCCGCCGCCTGTCGCCCCGGCAGCGGCGCTGTTGCCCTTAAACAAGCCGGCCGCTTCCTCTTCGGCCTGGTGAATCTGGCTGACAATCTCTGTGGTAACGCCCTGGCCTTTTTCCAACGCCGCGAAGAAGCGCTCCAGAGCGGGTAAAATTTCGTCGTCCATCTCATTAAAAAAGGCGTCGGCGCCCCGCCCCAGCCAGCCGCCGTTCTTTAACGCTTCATAATTTTTGCGCACCTGCGCCGTCATTGTCGTGCTGCTATCGGCCTCTTTGCCAAAAGTTCCGGCAATGCCTTCCAGTTGTTCGTATTCAGCTTGAATGGTGTTTGACATTTTAATCTCCTAAATTAGTACGCCTTCAGGTCACTGGAGCGTCAAAGTTTACTTTGACTTAACAAAGCCAGCTTTGTTGCTCCTTTTGCTTCAGGTCACTGGAGCGTCAAAGCTTGCTTTGACCTAACAAAGCCAGCTTTGTTGCTCCTTTTGTTTCAGAACAGTGGAGCGTCAAAGCTGGCTTTGACTTAACAAAGCCAGCTTTGTTGCTCCGGTGCTATATCCAATGGTTTAGTAATCCTTGTAATTCGTTTTGAGTAGTTGATTTAACGTGCAGCGGTGCGCCGTTGTTGTCCGGGGCAATGGTCAGCCAGGTGTGGCGGCTGTTCTGGATCAGGGTGAAGTCCCGTTTTTCAACGCGTTGATCGCTGTTTTGTTTCAGCGTTTGCATAATCGAAATGCGCGGCGCGTTGACCAGCGTTTCAACAAACGGCCGGGCGATGTCGCCGGACGCGCCGTTCTTGACCAGCAGTTCCAGCGCTGGCTCGACGCTGCCGGCTCCGGCCAACTCGCGGACGTGGGCGAAATCTTCATTGGAAATGGAGATTTCGTAGCCATGCCCGTTGGGCGTCTCTTCGTATTCCACCGCGCCAAAGACGTGATCGATGAGCTGATCTTTGGAAGCAAACAACGTAAATTGATGCAGCACATCTTCCGGGCGCGAATGAACCACGATATCGTCGCCCCGCATGTGGCCGTAGTAACGCACCGGCGCTTCGGCCTGGGCCGGCCAGTGATAGAAAAAGATGGCGTTTTGCGAGTAGGCGCACACGCCCACCGCCCGCAGCACGGTTTTATGGACCACCCACTTGCCGTCATCATACAATTTGGCCAGCCCCCGCGCTCGCAGCGCCCGGCCGGCCCAGGTTAAGGCCAACTGCCGCTGCTCCGGCGTCATTTCGCCCAGCGGATCTTCATCAAAGCCGGGAATGACATCGGCGTGGAGTAAATTGAGAATAAATAGGACCTCTTCTCGGGAGAGAAGAAGGGTGATGGGTTCTTGATTAATGTTGTTGCTCATTGGTAAATCCTCTTATAGTTTTGATAAGACCTTATAGGGTTTCAAAACCTATAAGGTCTGACTGATTAATCATCATCTTTATCAGATTTCTTTTTCAGCGCCTTACCCAACAGCGCCAGGAACGGACTCACGGCCGCAATGCCAAAGGGAATGCCGAACGCGCTCGCTCTACCGCCGTTTTCGGCCGCCGGAGCCGATCCACCGCCGCCGCTGGTCGCCTGAATGGCCGGGCCGCCGGCTAAGCCGCTGGAAGACGAACCCCCCTCAAACAGACCCGCGCCCATCGATTGGTAGCGCAGTCCTTCCGGTTGAGGCGCTTCACCGCCGCCGATATCGAAGCCGCCGGCCGATCCAAAACTGGAGGCGAAGCCGCTGCTTGAATAGGGGCTGGCAATCTCGGCTGTGCCGGCTGAACCGCCGCCGCCGAGGCCGCCGCCAAATGACTCTTGCGGGGCAAATCCCGACTCCTTCGCCAACGGGTCTTCCTGTGGTTCGGTGGGTTCCTCAGGCTGGCCGCCCCCACCGGAGCCGCCGCCCGATTCGCCGCCGCCGGAGCCGCCGCCGGAGCCGCCGCCGGAACCGCTGTCGCTTTCCGCCTCGCCGGCAGCGTTACCGCTGTCTTGGCCGAAGTCATCGTCGCCAAAATCCGGTTCGCCCAACGGTGAACCGTCGTTGGGGTCGTCATCCAGGCCAAACGCGTCTCGCACGCCGTCCAGGAAATCTTCGGGTACAAACAAATCCTCGTCAATGCCGTTGCCGCCGAACGAATCATCGAAACTGGGGCCGCCATCAGCCGGATCGAAGCCGTTGTTGCCCAGGATATCATCGAGCGTGCTGGAGTTGCCGGCGCTGGGATCAAATCCACCGCCGCCAAACGAACCCCCCGCGCCTGGATCGAGGCCGCCATCAACCCCGGCCCCGCCCAGGTCGGGCGCGCCGCCGCCGGTTCCGGCTGTCCCGCCGCCCGCGCCGCCGCCGGCTGCCCCGGCTCCGGCTTCACCCCCGGCGGCTCCGCCGCCCGCGCCATCGGCCTCACCGCTCGCGCCGCCGGCCGCGCCGTCGCCGGCCGCGCCGTCGCCCTTCCCGCCGCTGCCGCCGTTCTTCACCACCGAGGCCGCTTCCTGTTCCTCGGTGTGGAACATGGCGGCAATTTCACCGGTGACCTCCTGGGCTTTGTGCAGCGCTTCGATGAAGCGGCGCACGGCCGGTAACAGTTCGCCGTTCATTTCATTGAAAAAGGCGTCGGCCCCTCGGCCCAGCCAGCCGCCGTCTTCCAGCGGCTTAAAAGCCTTGGTTAAATTTTGCTGGATACTCTGGCCGGCTTCGGCTTCTTGACCGAACTTGGCCTTAATCGCTTCTAACTGTTCGTAATCGGCTTGAATAACTTCGGCCATAATTAGACCTCTTCTTTCCCGGAGCGATGGGCCGCTTGTGGCCGTACAATAAATTTGAGCATGATGTTACTGCGCGTCAGGGCGATCACATCGCCGTTCTGTAACGGTTGCTTATGCGCCGTAATCGAAATCGCGTTTTCTTTTTTGTCGCGAATAATCATGGCCGGGTTGTTCGACATCGCCGCCACAAAGTATTGCCCGGCTTCTTCGGTAATCATCAGATGCCGCCGCGAGGCCCGCAGCCCGGCTTTGTGCGTTTCCAGATTAACCGCCACCCAATCATTGTAGGGTTGGTTGGGGCTGGAGCGGCCGACGATGGCCGGCAGCCAGTGCAGCTTGTAAACCTTGTCGGTCAGCGGTTCGCTCAGATAGATGTGATCGGTCGGGCGGCGCGTTTCGGCCGGTAACGGTAATTCGTTTTCGACCAGCACCAGGTTTTCTTTGCCCTTCAGTTGACCGCCCAGGTCGCTCTCATTGTCGAGCGGCGTCCGGTCGCCGGCTTTGAGCAGCCGGTAATCGGCCGGCGAGTCGCTCAGGTATTCCAGCTCGCGGAACTCTTGCAGGATCGACGCCACAAATTCCGGCGGGGTTACCTCGGCCAGGGCCAGGGCGCGTTGGTTGGTTTTTTCAAAAATATCGACGCGTACTTCTAATCGGTTTTGGTTGCTCATAGTCGTATCTCCTTTGGTGATAAAAGTCTGGAGCAGCAAAGCTCTGCTTTGATCGGTTTGACAAAGCAAGCTTTGTCGCTCCACAAAGCAAGCTTTGTCGCTCCACAAAGCAAGCTTTGTCGCTCCACAAAGCGAGCTTTGTCGCTCCGCTATGTTTTCGTTGCCGAGTAGGACAAACTTAAGGTTGCCCTACGCTTCGTATGAACTTTCAATACTCAAAATAATCGATTCATCATCCATATCAACGGCCAGGGCTTCGACAAAATCTTCCGGGGTGCCGGCCGCGATTTGTTCTTTCTTCCACATGTCACGCAGCAGCTCCGTCAGTACCGCCTCGCTGTGCCATTGGGTGGTATCGAGCTGGATCAGTTTGGCGGTGACCAGTTCGCCGGAGCCGTTAGCGCCGTTGTTTTCTTTCAGGTGTTCAATCTCTTTCAACATGCCTCGCTGTAAAATAGCCATCATTCGCGCCGCTTTTTCGCTTTGCTGCGGATTTGCGCCGTTGGTCGCGGTGGCGACCAGGGCCGGGTCCGACCAACTGGCGCGTTGGTCAGGATACTTGTCGGCCAGTTGAGCCACCCATAAGTCCAGCGCCTGGGCCACCTTTTCGGCTTGGTCGTCGAAGTCGCCGGTCATATCGATGCCCATGCCTTCGTACGGGCTGGCGACCTGGATCATGGTGGCCTGGCCGGATTTGACGATGTAGCCGCGCCCGATGGGGAACTCTTTGTTGCGTAACTCCGCCGGCGTGCGGGTGACCCGCAATATCTCAATGGACTGGGCCGTGCGCAGGCCGACGCCGAAGTTGCCCGCTTGCACCCGGCGGCGCAGTTCGCTCACGCCGCTGTCGAGCGTGCCGGCAATGAGGAAGTGGATGCCGTCGCGACCGTAGCGGCGGGCCAGCGTGGCCAGCTCGCGCGGCAGGTTGCGGTCGGCTTCGATCTCCTCGTTGAAGTCATCATAGTTGTCGATGACCACAAATACTTCTCGTTGGGCCGCTTGCGTAGCCAGCGCTTCGCCTTCCACTTTCAAGGCTTCGATTAATCCAGGCACCTGATCGACTTCGGAAATGGTCATCAGCACGTGCGGTAGTTCGGCCAGCTTGCGGCTGCCGCCGTATTCGACGAACTTGCGCTGCGTATCGATCAGCACCAGGCCGACCTGCTCCGGCGTGTAACGCTCGGCGATGGAGAAGACCCAGTTGTACAGCGCGGTCGTCTTGCCCGACAGCGGCGGGCCAACCAGAGCGAAGTGCGGCCCGAAGCGGGTCAAATCGAACGAAGCTGGCTGTAAGCCGCTGTTCAATCCCAGCAGGGCCTGCACCCGCTGCGATTGGGCCGGACCGGCTTGGGCCAATACTTCTTTGAGGGCCACAATCTCCGGCAAAATCGCAATCGGATCGGGCTGGCTGCGCAGGGTGATGTGGCCAGCCTCGATGTAGTCGCGCATTTGGTTGCCCAGGCGGCGGATTTCGTCGCCTTCGGCCAGGCTGTCGCGGCCTTCGGCGTCGAACATGCCGACCGGCAGTGCGGCGTGGAACAGCAGCGGCTGCTTGCCGATGCGGATGTAGCCGCGCCCCGGAATATCATCAATTTCAATCGCGCCCCGGCCGACAATATCGATGTAGCGGTCGGCTTCGGTCTGCTTGAAGGTGATGCGCTCGCCGAACAGGTTGAACAACTTGCTGGGCATGTTGGTCGGCATATTGCCGCTCACGGCGAAGGTGATGCCCACACTCAGCGAGCGGCGCACCAGCGGCAGCAGCACGGTTTCCACCACCATCTCGTAGTTCTCGCGCAGTTCGGCAAAGTTGTCGATGACGACCAGCACGGCCGGCAGCGCCCGGTCGGGATAGCGTTCGTTATAGTCGTACAAGCTGTTAGCGTCGGCGTCGCTGAAGAGCTGCTGGCGCTCCTCAATCATCTTGTCCAGTTTGTCCAGCAAGCGCTGCATCCGCTCTTCAAAGGCTTCCTCATCGGCGTAAACGGCCGTACCGACGTGAGGCAGCGTTTCGATGGCCCGGTAGTTGCGCCCGCCCAAATCCAAAATGTAGGCGTGCAGTTCATCCGGCGAATGGGTGGCGGCCAGGCTGACCATCAACGTCCGCAGCAGCGAGGTCTTACCCCAGCCGGAGTCGCCAAAGACGGCCAGATGGGTGCGGTTTAGCTCGAAGCGCAGCGGCATCTGCCGGGCCTCGGCCGGATTATCGACCAGGCCGGCCACCGGCCGCATCGCGCTCTTGCGCCAATCGACGCCCGACCACACGTCGGCGGTGTCGCCGTTGAGCCAGTCCGAAACTTCATCCATCAGGGTGAAGCCGACGTTTTTCTGGGCGTCGTACAGGGCCGTCTGCAAGCTGAAGAAGTAGGGCAGGAAGCCGGGCCACGGTTTCGGCGCCATTTGATGCTGCACCAATTCGGAGGCGATTTGAACCACCGTGTCGAACAGCTTGGGCGTATCCTCGTCGGTCGTGGCGATGACCTCGCGGACGTGGTCCGGCCACAAGACGTTCGGTTCGCGGTCGTCGGGTTGGTCTTCGCCGGTCCAGGAAACCTGAACCAGTTCCAGATTTTCATTGCCGGCCTGGATGTAGCCGCGACCGGGCATGCCGTTGGGCAGCATGGCCGCATCGGGGCGGCGCAGCAGCTCGCGGCTGGTGTCGGCCTGCTCTACTCGCAGACAGAGGCGCAGCTTGATGTTGGCTCGCATCTGGTCGGAGACGCCTTTGGGTCGCTGCGACGCTAAAATCAGGTTGACGCCCTGCGCCCGGCCGACGCGGGTGATACTTTCCAATTCGGCCCGGTATTCCGGGTTGTCGTCGATCATCTCGGCGTATTCGTCGATGATGATGAACAGGTGCGGGTAGGCTTCGAGCGTTTTGTGTAAATTCTTGCGGCGATACTCGACGATGTCTTTGGTGCCGGTTTCGGCGTTGAGCGCTTGCCGCCGGCGAATTTCGGCGTTGATGGCGGTGAACATGCGATCCACGCCGGCTTTGTTTAAGTTGGTGACGATATCGACCACGTGGGGCAGCCGCTCGAACGGTTTGAACGCGCCGCCGCCTTTATAATCGACCAGCACGAAGTTGAGAATGGTGGGGTCGTAGTTGAGCACCAGGCCGACAATCAGGGTCATCAGCAGTTCCGATTTACCGGAGCCGGTGCCGCCGGCGATCATCCCGTGGACGCCGTCTTTCTTGGCTTCCAGTTGCAAGGCTCGCTTGCGGTTGCCGGACGTAATCCCTAGCACCACTTGCAGCCAGTCGGCATGTTCGGCCGAGGCGTTGCGTTCCCAGACCTCGCGGGTCGCTTCTTTGAGTTCGTCCACGAAAGAGCCGTTCGGGTCGAGGCCCAAGATCTCGGTTTGGACCTGGCGATAAGACGACGCTTTGGGCAAGGCGTCGATGCGCAGCGGGACCTGGTAGCGGTGGCCGGCCTGGTCGATGAAGGCGTTCATCTTCTCGCCGATGGCCCGGATTTGGCGAGCCTCGCCGCGGACCTGGCCCTGGCTGTCAACCGCGCCCGGCGGCAGAGCAATTTGGAAGCCCAGCGGCCGCTGGCCGGCCTTGGCGTAGCCGCGCCCCGGGATTTCTTCAATGTCGCCCACCTGCGCGCCGACGATAGCGCTGTACTCGGTGGCGTCGGACAGGCGCATGGTCATCCGCTCGGTGAAGAGGCTGTACAGCTTGCTGTTGAGTACGTTCAGCCGAGTGGCCGAGATAATGAAGTGCAGGCCGTAGGCTTTCCCCTGGCGAGCCAGCGCCACAAACGTGTTCAGCAGGTTGTCGTCGTCATCGGCCGCGGACGCGCTGCCGAAGGTTTCGATATATTCGGTGAAGTTATCAATGGCGACCAGAATGGCCGGCATGATGTCGCCGTTATCGGTGGTGTTATATTCATACAGGGTCGAGACCCCGGCTTCGCTAAAGCGGCGCTTGCGGGCGTCGATGACGTCGTTGAGTTCGCGCCACAACTGCTGGACGCGCTCTTCATAGCCGCGCTCATCGGGCATAATGACCGTGCCGACTTGAGGCAGCGCTCGCAGTACTTCCAGGTTGCGCCCGCCCAAATCCAGAATGTGGGCGTGGAATTCGTCCGGCGAATGGGTGCCGGCCATACTCAAAATTAGCGAGCGAATATAGGTCGTCTTGCCCCAACCCGACGCGCCGAAGATGACGGCGTGACCTTTGGTTAAGTCGGTGACCAGCGGCATCTGGCGCGCGCCGAAAGGGTCATCGAGCAGGCCGGCGATGCCGCGCATCGCGGTTTTGTTCCAATCGACGCCGGACCAGCGACCGCGCCCGTGCAGCCAATCTTCCAGGAAGGGGTTCAGGCTGAGGCGGTCGGTCTGGCCGAGGGTGATGAGCGGTTTGTAATCGTCGTCCAGATAGTCGGTCATTAGCGGGTCGGCGAAGGTGAGTTTGCTGGGCAGGAAGGGCGGCCACGGCGTGCGCGGTGCTTCGCCTGCCAGGAGTTCGTTGGCTAAATCGACCACAATATCATAAAACTTAGGTTTCTTGCCGCCTTCTTTGACTTCGGCGTAAGGATACGTTTCCCCGGTGTAAGCAATCTGAGTCAGTTCCACCCCTTCGTTGCCGACCTGCAAGTAACCGCGGCCGGGCATCCCACTGGGCAGGAAAGCGGCGTCGGAGCGGCGCAGCATCTCGCGGCTGGTATCGACTTCTTCGACCCGCAAGCAGATGCGGAACTTGATGTTGGCCCGCATTTGGTCGGTCACGCCGACCGGTCGCTGCGAGGCCAGCAGCAGGTTAACGCCCTGCGCCCGGCCGACGCGGGTGATGCTCTCCAGCTCGGCCTTAAATTCGGGGTTGTCGCTGATCATCTCGGCGTACTCGTCGATGATAATGAACAGGTGCGGGTACGGCGAGTGGGTCAGATGCAGCCCCTTGGCCCGGTATTCGACGATATCTTTGGTGCCGGTGTTGGCGTTGAGCGCCTGCCGCCGCTGCATTTCGGCGTTGATGGCGGTGAACATCCGTTTAACGGCGGCCTTGTTCAAGTTGGTAATCGTATCAACCACATGCGGCAGCGGTTCGAGCGGCTTGAAGGCGCCGCCGCCTTTGTAATCGACCAGCACGAAGTTGAGAATGCTGGGGTCGTAATTCAGAGCCAGGCCGACAATCAGAGTCATCAGCAGTTCCGATTTCCCGGAGCCGGTGCCGCCGGCAATCAGGCCGTGGACGCCGTCTTTCTTGGCTTCCAGGCTCATCTCGCGCAGGCGGTTGCCGGAGATGACGCCCATGGTGAACTTCAGCCAGTCGGCCAGGTCGGCGTTTTTGCTGTCGGCCCACTGTTTGCGGGTAACTTCGCGCAGGCGGTCAACAAAGGTTTCGTCCAGTTCCAAATTGTGCCGGCGGGCCAAAATCTGCTTGAAGAGCATGGCTTTGGGCAGGGCGTCAATGCGAACCGGTCCCCGGTAGGTGCGGCCGGAGCGGGCGATGTAGTCGGTCATATGGCTGGCTAACTGCTCCAGCTCTTGAATTTCGGTGGTGCCTTCCGCGCCCTCGCGCTGCATATCGATGGGGATGGCAATCTGGAAGCTGAGCGGCTGGCGGCCTTGCTTGATGTAGCCGCGACCGGGTATCTCGCCGATTTCGGAGACTTGGCCGCCGACGATGGCCCGGTAGTCGGTGTGGTCGGCCAGGCGCAGGGTCAGCCGTTCGGTGAAGATGGAGTAGAGCTGGCTGGAGAGATCGCTCAACTGGTTGGTCGAGATGACGAAGTGAATGCCGTACGGTTTGGACTGGCGGGCCAGACCGATAAATTTGGTCAGGATGGTTTCGACGTTGCTGTCGTTTTCGTTGCCGAAGGTTTCTTTGAACTCGACAAAGTTGTCGATGGCCACGACCACGGCCGGCAGTGGGTCGCGCCGGTGCTTTTCATTATATTGGTAGACATCGGGCGCGCCGGAGGTGCTTAAAATCGTTTTGCGCTGTTCGATGATGCCTTCGATTTCGCGCAGCATCTGCTCGACGCGCTCTTCGTAGCCTTCCTCATCGGGCAGGATGACCGCGCCGACGTGGGGGAACTTCTCCAGCACGCTAAGGTTGCGGCCGCCCAAATCCAGGATGTACAGATGCAACTGGTCCGGCGAATGGGTCGTGGCCAGGCTGACGGCCAAACTGCGGATAAAAGTCGTTTTGCCCCAACCCGACGCACCGAAGATGACGACGTGACCGCGCGGCAGCGGCACAATCAGGGGGTGCTGCTTGGCCGCGTACGGGTTGTCAATCAAACCGACCACGGGCCGGACGGCGTGATTTTCCCAATCGAGTTCGTCCTGCCAGCCGCTTTCGGCGGTGAGCCATTTGCTCAAGGCCGGGTTCAGGGTTAGCGCGTCTTCCGCTTTTTGACCGAGCGTGATTTTATCGATGTCGCTCAAGTAGCGTTTGTAGGTGATGGCTTCGACATTTGGATCGTCGGAGATGAGCAGTTCGGACATAGCCAGGTGGGCCGGCAGGAAGCCGGGCCAGGGCGCGTTTTGCTCGGCGACGTGATGCTGGCGGGCCATACGGTTTAAGTTAGTGATGATGGCTTTGTATAGTTCCGGCGGCTCTTGATCCTGGGCCGCGTCACTGCCGGCGCGGTCGGGCCAGATAACGCGGCCGCGCGGGCTTTGGTTGGGATCGATGTATTTCTCGCCGGTGTAGGCCACCTGAATGAGTTCGATTTCGTCGTTGCCGACCTGCAAGTAGCCGCGGCCGGGGACGCCGTTGGGCAAGAATGCGGCGTCGGTGCGGCGCAGCATCTCGCGGCTTTCGCCGGGCGTTTCAACCCGCAGGCTGATGCGGAACTTGATGTTGGAGCGCATCTGGTCGGTGACGCCGCTGGGCCGCTGGGCCGCCAAAATCAGCGATACGCCCTGCGCCCGGCCCACGCGGGTGATGCTTTCCAGTTCGGTTTTGTATTCGGCCCGGTCGGCGATCATCTCGGCGAACTCGTCGATAATAATGAAGAGATAGGGGTAGGGCTGGTAAGTTTTGTGCAGCCCCTTCTGGCGATAATCGACGATGTTCTTGGTGCCGGTTTCGGCGTTGAGCGCTTGCCGTCGCTGCATCTCCGATTTGATGGCGGTGAACATACGGGTCACGCCATCGCCGGCCAGGTTGGTGATGATATCGACCACGTGCGGCAGCTCGGAGAATTCCTTGAAGGCGCCGCCGCCTTTATAATCGACCAGGACAAAGTTGAGCACCGACGGGTCGTAGGTGACGGCCATACCGACAATCATCGAGATGAGCAGTTCCGATTTACCGGAGCCAGTGCTGCCGGCAACCATCCCGTGTACCCCATCGCGCTTGGCCGAGAAGACCAGGGTGCGGGGCTTGTTGCCGGACATCAGGCCGAGCTTGACCCGCAGCCAGTTGGAGAATTGGGGTTCGGTGCTGTCGTGCCAATTTTGCAGGGCCTCGTCTTCTAAATGCTGCATGGAGGTGTACCCCATCAGGCTCATAAACGGCACGGCGCTGGCCACGTTCGCCCCGGCGCTCTGGCGGAGTTCCATCTGGGCCAACATTTGGGCCAGACCGACCATCTCGTCCGGTTTGGCGATGGCGTCGGCCTCGCCGACGTAGCGGTAGCTGTTGACGCCGATCTCGGCGTAACGGAAGTGGAGCTTTTCGTTTTGGGCGATGCGGCTGTTGGTGGCCGGGGTGGTGCGCTCGATTTCGATGACGGATTGGCAGCCGCTCGGGACTTTGCTGCGTTCCGGCACCAGGAAGATGACGGCCGCGCCCAGCGCCGCGCCTTGTTCCAATAAGATGGACATCGCGGCGTCTGATTCTAAGCCGTTGAGCGGCGATTTAGGATCGTAGATGGCGTCGAGCAGATCGACCACGACTACCAGAAACGGCAGAGTCGGGTCGGCTTTGCCCTGGTTGTCGTCGCGGTCTTCCAGCCGGATTTTGCGCTGGGCCAGCACCTTGCGAATGCCTTCCAAATATTTGTCCAGCGCGCCTTCTTCGTCTTCGCCAAAGACCTTTTCTTGATCGTCATCTTTAATTTCACTCAGGAAGCAGCGGGATTTGGTCTGCTCGTCGTCTTGGCTGTGAGGCAGATCGTCGGTCCAAGCCCACTCATCCTTTTTAGAGGCGATAAAATAGAGGCGGGTATCGGACGGCGCATGGAACGTCACGAAATGACCAAGCATCGCCCGGACAGCCTCATACACGGCGCGGCGCTCACCGGCAATACCCAAAGCGTGGGCGGCGGGCGGGTTAATCCCGACTTCGTCTTTTTGGGTGCCTTCGTCGCTGTCTTCTTGCGGCGGCCGCAGGGAGACAATGACCGGAATGTCGGACACAAATTTGGAATCGGCTTCCAGCTTCATGGCCTCGCGGGCTTGCGGGTCGTCGAAGTTGCTGCCCTCGCGCAAGACGTAAGGTACGGTGGATGGAATGGTGCCCATCCCCAAGCGGATAACGCCGAAATCATCGTCGGAGGTGCGGCGCTCCCACAAGCGCGACTCGGAGCGGAGGGTACGGTCCGGCTTTTCGACTTCGGCGCGGGCGTTGTGGACAATGCGGTACAGGCTGGCCCGGTCGGGGTAGTTGTAGCCGTAGAAGCGGCGCTGCTGGTCCTGGTGGTTGTTCATTTCCTTGTACATCTCAACCAGCCGCTTGGTGTAGCCGCGCGCGATTTCGATTTGGCGCTGCTTTTCTTTGCGGTAACTGTAGATGGAAAATCCGGTCGAGGCCACCACAGACAGCGCCATCGGAATGAGCAGCATTGGGCTGCGACCCGCGCCGCCCATCGATGAGACGAATACATAACCGATAATAGTCAACAGCGGCAGCGCCACCTGGATCAGGCGGCCGTTGCCCTGCTCGCCTTTATCCGGCGGGCCGGGGATTTCGATTTGGTCAAACGGGAGTTCCGGCTGTATGCGGGGTGGTCGATCAATGTAGATGGGGTTATTCATGACGCTGTCCTCCTAAAAATAGTCATCTGGAGCGTCAAAGTTTACTTTGACCTGACAAAGCAAGCTTTGTCGCTCCGATATATACTGGTTGTGTCGGGCCGAAGAGCGCGAGGCTGAAGCCATCGCGCTGAGAGAGCGAAGGACGCTGAAGCGCCCTCATTTAGCGAAACCTTTAGCCCACCGGGCTTCGCTCTCTTAGCACGGGTCTTGAGGCCCGTGCTAAAGTACCACGAACTCGTTCAACGTTACGGCGACGGTGATCAGGAAGGCGATGGTGAGCAGCGCGCCGACAACGACCATCAGGGTTTTTAATTTCGGCAGGCGGCTTTTCTTCTGGCCGGGGACCGGGCCGAAGTAAGCTAACAGTTCTTGGGTGACCTCGGCGGCGTTTTGGTAGCGCTGGTTCGGCATCTGGTCGCTGGCTTTGAGGGCGATGTTAGCCACGCTCTTGACGTCCTCGACGCGGTTCATACGGATGCGCCGGTTGCGTAACACCGCTTTGTAGACGTCTTCGTCACTGTTGAGTTTATAACGAAAGGCCGGTTCGCCGACCAACAGTTCGTACAGGGTTAGGCCCAGGCCGTAGACATCGGTGCGGTAGTCGGGGCGGATTTTGCTGTCGGTGATCAGTTCGGGCGCGGTGTAGGCCGGCGAAACGGAAAACGGGTGCCAGTTGTGCTCGAGGTTCTGGCCGTCGCTGATAAGGCCCAGGTCAAAAAGTAAAATACGCGGTACGTTTTGTTTTTGATCGAACCTCAGCAAAACCGACTCCGGTGTAAGCCCGAAGAGGAACATGCCTTTACTTTGGATGAAGGCGGTGGCTGAGGCCAGGCTGATCATCAGCCAGCCGATGTGATTGATCCACAACTGGGGGTGTTTGGTCAGCACGTCGCGCAGCGGTTCGCCTTCGACAAATTCAAAGATGGAAAAGTAGAGCAGGTGGCCGCCCAACATAGCCTTGCCGTAGGCATCGACTTTAATGACCGTGTTGGCGTAGGGCGGCAGCAGGACCGGCAGGAACTCGTTCTGGTCGCGTTTGAGTTGGGTATCGCGCAGGAATTCGGCTTCGCGCTTGAGGCGTTCGGTGTTTTCCCGGCCGGGGTGGGCCACTTTAAGCAGCACCCGCTTGCCCTGGTGCATGGCTTCATAGAGCGCGGCGGACCGCAGGACGGCAATCGCTTTGACAATTTCGATATCGCCCAGCCATTCGCCGTAACCCAGGATGTTGGGCGACATTTCGGCCGGGCAGTAGGTTTCCTGGCAGTAGAGATTGCTATCGGGTGATGTGCGCTGGCATAATAGACAAACTTGTTTCATCTCTTGTCCCCCTTTAGTGTGGTAATCGGCAAGTGGGATTTAAAGTTGCCAGACCTGACAGGTTTCCGAACTACGCGTTCGGAAACCTGTCAGGTCTTTAGAGACCCATACGATTTAGTAAAAGCGGGTGGCGCCTTGTTGGTCGCCGCGTTCGTAGGCGTTGATGGACTGGGTCAAGTCTTTGTTCAGTTCTTGGAATTTGCGAGACATTTCTTCGATGGGCGGTTTGAGCGATTCGACGAAATAGGCGATGCCGGCCGCGCCGACCAGCCCCATAAAGGCCGCGCCTTTTAGCAGGGTCACGATCGCTTCAAGCGCTTTGAGTACGCCTTGCAGCACGTCGTTCAAGGTATTGAAGGTTTGAGCAATGCTGCGAACATCGGGTACATTCATATAAACTTCGTTCATGACTTAATCCTCCGGATTTAATTGATTATTCTGTAACAGATTGAATGGGTTTCGATTTAGTAAAATTTGAAAGCGTCAGTCAGCTTGGAATTGACTAACTGCGAGACGCGCTCATCAACGCGAACGATGATGTCTTCGGCTTTGGTCACCAGGGTTTTGGTGACATCGATTTCGGTGCCAATGCTGGTGACTTTAGGGATGACCAGGGTGTTGAGCTCTTCCATAAAGGCGTTAGCGCCTTCACCGATCCAGGCCCCGCCGGAGACGATATCGACGATTTTGTGAATGGGCTTGAGAACTTGCTCGTCAACCACATTGAACTGCTTTTGCAGTTGGTTGAGGGCGCTTTCCAATAATTTGCGGGCTAACCGCATTAGGATGCTTTTAAAGAACATGACGTTTCTCCTTAAAAAGTAGTTGGTTGATTAGTTAGTTGGTTGGTTAGGGTGTTAGGTGGTTGCCAGCCAATGGGCTAACTTCGGTTGATTAGAATTTACTCTTAGCGCGACGATCGGCTTCTTGCATGAAGTTGATGGCAGCTTGGACGTCGCCGGCCATTTCTTTGAACTTATCGGTTAGTTTGGTGATACTGGGGACCAGGCTGCCGTTGATGGCGTCTTTAAAGGCTTCCCCACCTTTACCAAGCAATGCGCCTGATTGGAGTTGTTCAGCAATTTTCTTCATTTGAGCGTTGGTTTGTTTGAGTTGTTCTTCTCCGGCGTTGAACGCTTTGATCATATCTTCAGCTTTGCCGTAATCGAGTTTAATTTCTTCGTGTGCCATTGTTACCTCCGGTAATTGGGTTAATTTAATCGTTTATTAGTTTATTGGTTGGGTTTATGATGATTTTTTGAAGAGGGAGGCGGCTTCCTCTTCAGATTGATGAACTTGTGAGATAATTTCTTTGGTGACTCGGTTGGCTTCTCTTAAAGCTTGATAGAAGCGACCTGAGGCCGGAAAGACTTCGTCATCCATTTCCGCCTTGAAGGCGTCGGCGCCGCGACCGAGCCAGCCGCCGTCGCGTAGTTCGCGGTAGCTGGCGTGAGTTTTCTGGATCATTTGCTCGATCTCTTCGGCTTCCTTGGAAAACTGATTGGCGATTTCTTCGAGTTGTTCGTAATCGGCTTTAATTTCATCACTCATAGTGCATACTCCTTAACTTTGATTTTGATAATATATTTTGAAGATTTAAGCAGCAGTACTGTCGGTAGGCCGGTAGTGCTTTACCCGGCGCCACATAATGAAATGTTTATACCATTTAATTGCGCCTTGAATGCGCCCTAAATGCGAAAAATTTAGGAGAAAAGAGGCCACTCGCTCGAGTGATTTTATTTTAAGATCAAAGTGAACTTAAAATAGCTCTAATGGAACTGAATATTGGGCTAATGATCCAATCGGGTGATAAAGACCGTAGGTTTGGTCCTGGTCTGACTATGTTGGCACTTTTTTAGAAACCAGGTTCTTGAGGCCTAATGGATAAGCTTTTGTGTAGTGGTCAAGGACATACTGCAAAAAATAGACAACAACGGATTGACGAAAGGCGCGGATTTTACTCGTCTTATCCGTTTATTTCCCCAATCCGTTGTTGTTTGATCGATGCAACATCAATTTGACCCCTACACTAATTGATAACCT
>JACKAT010000039.1 GCA_020634935.1 Anaerolineales bacterium | reverse complement strand
TGCGGTCGCCCCGGACGGTGGGTTGAGAGCCGCCGATGATGTACAGATTGTGCGCGGCGGCCAACCCTTTAAACAGTTCAATGTAGCGCGGCGTCAGCGCCGATAGCTCTTTGGCCGCTTCCTGACTGGTCAGGTTAGGCGGCATCATCGAGAAGAGCTGCGCGGTAAAGTACTCCGGCATCACCAGAAAGTGGCAGTGATACTCATCGGCCGTATCGACAAAAAAGCGGACGGTTTGCTCAAACTCGGCCCAGTCGGCAATTTTACGCATGAGATATTGGGCCGCGGCCACCCGTATTTTACGCACCGGCCGCCGCATGGCCGCCGCCGCAATCTTGCGCCGTTCCGGCTTGAAATTCGGATTGGGATATTCTAGGAGGGTGCAGTAGTTCATGCTCGGCTCGTCGCCCAGAAAATCAAGCAGGACGCGCTTCACGGTGTAGCCTGTGCGCAAATGGGCGTTGAGGGCGCGGTCGGTCAGTTTACCCTCAATTACGGCGGCTACATACTCTTCGGCGGTCATTTTGCCGGCTTGGGCGTGGTAGCCGGGTATACGGCCGTAGGCCACCATTCGCCGCAGATTGTAGCGCCGCAGTAATTTTTTGCGGTGAACGTAAAGCTGCTTCGACACGCCTTTACCGCGAAACTCCGGCCGGACGGCGATATCCGCCCCATACAGGGTATCGCCGCTGGGGGTGTGGCTGCTGAAGGTGGCTGCGCCGGTAATCTCCGAGTAGGTGTACCATTCCGCGTCATCGTCAATCTGGACGATGAGCGAGGTAGTATAACCGACCACCTGCCCGTCGATCTCGGCTAAGAACTGGCCTTCCGGAAAGGCGTGGAGCTGCATGGTGTAAACACGCTCATCGTACCACCAATCATCGGGATATTCCGGGTAAGCGGCCTGGTGGCATTGGACAATGGCGGGAATGTCGGCCGCGGTCCAAGGCCGAACCTGGATTTTGGGTTTTCTAGCCATAACGCCGCTCAAATGCCGAGGTTACTGAGGCTGTTGACGGCAATTTCCATGGCCTGCCCCAACTGCGGATGTTCGACTTTGAAGTGGACGATGGCTTCGTCGAGCCGTTCCCGCAAGGTGTGGTGATGTTCCCCCTCCGGCTCATCGAACATCTGTTGGATTTGCGTGTTCAACTGATCGAGCATGCCCTGTCGCTCAGCATCAGTTTTGGTTTTTCCAATTTCCTCTTGCACTTTCTTGAGTGATTCATTTAGGTCTGAATTTGGCATGTCTGTTCTCCTTGGTCTAAGAAACTGTTTTAAAGGTGAGCATTTACAATCTTGTCCACAGATTCACACTGATATTCACCGATTTTTATCTAAATTTTGATGTTATTAGTGAGCATCTGTGTCTATCTGTGGACCGTTGCAGATCTTTTAAAACAGACTCTAAAGTTCGTCACGGTGGTCTGGTGTCGGCCCCCATTGTACAATGGCGCTGGCCCAGGTGAGACCGGCCCCAAAGCTGACCAGCGCGACAATGTCGCCCGCGGCCAGCCGGTCGGCCTCGATGGCCTCGACCAGCGCGATGGGAATCGAGGCGGCGGACGTGTTACCGTACCTATGAAGATTAATGAAAACTTTGTCGGGGGCAAATTTCATCGAGCGTACGGCCATATCGATGATACGGGCATTGGCCTGGTGCGGAATGAGCAGGTCCAGGTCATCGATGCTTAGGCCGGCGTTGGCCAGGGCCGCCAGGGTCGATTTGGGCAGAACGCGGGTGGCGAATTTGAATACCTCGCGGCCGTTCATCCGTAAAAAATTTTTGCCCTGGTCAATGACCTCGTAGCTCATCGGAAAAGAAGAACCGCCGCCTTCTATCATCAGGTGGTGGCCGTCGGCCCCGTTGGAGCCGAGGTCGAAGCCTAAGACGCCCTGTGGGGTCTCGCTGGCGGAGACGATGACCGCCCCGGCGCCGTCGCCGAACAGCACGCAGGTGTTGCGATCCTGCCAGTCCAAAAAGCGACTGACCAGTTCGACCCCCACCACCAGCACTTGCCTAAACGCGCCGTTGGCGATAAATTGATGGGCCGTCACCAGGCCGTAGACAAAGCCGGTACAGCCGGTGACCAGGGTAAAGGCCGGGCAGTCGGCGCCCAGCATAGCCTGAACGGTGCTGGACACAGCCGGCACGTGATAATCCGGGGAGGAGGTAGCGACGATGATCAGGTCTAAATCGGCGGCGGTGATACCGGCCTGGGCTAAAGCACTGTGAGTGGCGGCCACAGCCATTGTCGCGGTCGATTCAGTTTCTGTGGCGATATGCCGTTCGGCGATACCGGTGCGCTGCATAATCCATTCGTGGCTGGTATCGAGCGTCTTTTCCAAATCATAGTTGGTAACGATGTTGGCCGGCGCGTATTTGCCCCAGCCGGTGATTTGACTGTACAATTTTGGCATTTGATGGGGTCTCCTCGTTGAATGTCGGGAATCAGAAGTTAGGAAGTAGGAATTAAGAACAAGTTAATTCCTGACTTCTAACCCCTGATTTTCATTGGTCAACAATACCAGGAGCGTCAAAACTCAGCTTTGACCTGGACAAAGCTTGCTTTGTCGCTCCTGGAGGACAAAGTAAGCGTTGTTGCTCCAATGGATGTTAAAGGGTGGGCTCGCGTTGTCGCAAGGCGGCTAAGACCACGCCTAATGAGACGATAAAGGCCAGAGTAACTAACACATAAAACAGGTCTCGGCTGGGGTTGGGCGGAACGTAGCCTTCTACTTTGCGAATGTGAGCGGTGGTCAGCAGTTCTCGCTTCAGTTCTTCCTTATTCGCAGGCGATATCGGTTTGATGGTCGATTGGACTCGCTCGGCGACATCCAGGAGTGGACCCAGTTCCTCGTCAGATTCGGGCAGCAGGTCAAGATAATCTTCACCAGTGGCTTTGCCTTTGAGTAACTGGTCGGCGTGGGCGGCTAAAATCTCTTTGAGCATTTTTTTGTCCAAGGTTGTTTCTCCTTAATAAGCTAAAGCCAAAATCGATCGATCAGGCGGGATAGGTGACAAAGCCCACGGAACCGGGGCCGAAATGAACGGCCAGCGACATGGCTAAATCGGCGATGAAGGTGTCGCGACAGTTGAGTTGGGCTTGAGCCTGGGTGAGTATGGTTTCCGCCTGGGGACGATCGATGGCGTGGGCGACGGCCAGATGCACCGGGGCGTCGCCCACAGTTTCACGGGCCAGCGCAATCATGCGGGCGATACCCTGCTGTTGGCCGCGAACCCGATCCAGCGGGATCAGTGTCCCGTCGTTGACGCCGATAATCGGTTTGACCTTAAGCACCGAGGCCAGGGTTTCGCGAATACGGCCCACACGGCCGCTCATGCGGGCATAGCGCAAATTTTTGAGCAGGATAAACACGGCCATTTGCGACCGCCGCGTTTCGAGGTGGGCTACAATTTGGGACAACGACCAGCCGGCTTCCACCAGTTGGGCGGCCTCGCGCACCAGCAGCCCCAACCCAACCGAACTGGTCATACTGTCCAGTACTGTGACCTTAACCCGGCCGGCCAACTGCCGGGCGGCCAGCGTGGCCGACTGCCAGGTTCCGCTTAGTTTGCTGGTTAGGTGAATGGCTAAAATCTCGCTGCCGTCGGCGGCCAGGGTCTCGAAGCATTGGCAAAACTGGCCAACCGACGGTTGGGAGGTGGTGGGCAAACTGCCCGTGGTTTCAATGCGCTGGTAGAAGGCGTCGGGTTGAATATCGATGCCTTCGCGCAGCGTTGTCTGTCCGAATTGAATGTTAATTGGCACGACTGAAATCCGGTAGCGATCAAATAGGTCGGCGGGCAGGTCGCAGGTAGTATCGGTTACTATTTTTATCACGCCGTCACCTTAGGTTGCGGTGTTATCATCAATATCCGATTCGATAATGAGATTTTCGTGCTCGCTGAGCAGCTCCTTCAAAGCTACCAGCGTTCGATGATACAGCGATTTAATGGCTCCCTCGCTGCGGCCCATGACCTGGCCAATTTCGGCGTTGGACATCTTTTCGGCAAATTTCAAGGTAAGCAGTTCTTGCCGTTCCTGGGGCAGTTTTTGAATGGCTTCCAGCAGGATATCTCGCCCGTTGATTCGTTCGGCCACCTGCTGGGGCGTTTCCTGTTTCGCCCCGTTGAGAGCCAGGCCGTCCAGCCCCACTTCCTGACGCCGTTTGTGATCGCGATACCAATTGGCCACCAAATTGTGGGCAATCCGGTAGAGCCAGGCGGCAAAGGGAGACCCTTTATTTTTATAAGTCGGTATATGATTCAAGGCGCGGAAGAAAACTTTGGCGGTCAGGTCCTCGGCGTCGTGCCGATTACCCACCCGGTAGTAGATGTAGCTGTATATTTTATCCACATACAGCTCGTATAATTTGCCAAAGGCTTCCGGGTCTTGTTTGGCTTGTTCAACCAATGCTTCTTCGTCAATAATATCTGACGTCATAACTCTCCAAAATAGAGCGCCGGCAGCGGTGATCAAACCAAATATCGGTTTTATAACAAAGGCAGGTCTCACGACCTGCCTTGCTAAAACGCTTTACTTAGTGGTTAAAACACCGTCCGGCGCAATTCGTTGCATTTATAACCGGTGCGGGTCAGAAGAGGGTCGGCTCAGGTCTGCCACATGGTAACCAGACCATCTTTGAGCAGCGCCGATAATTTGCTGATGCTTTCCTCACTCATATCCGCTAGTTGGGTTTGAAACCGTTGGGTATGGGTGTTGAGTTTTTCAATCAGGGTTTTGTCTTCAACATCAGGTTCCTGATTGAGCGAAAAGCCCATACTGAGGCCAGCCAGCGAAGCCAGCCCAATTTGCCCTTTGATCGATAAGGTTTCTAAAAAAGGCGTGATGTTGCTGTTGCGCATACGCTCGATGTTAAGGAGCAAAACCGAGATCATTTCAGCGCAGTAGTTGAGAGGAACTTTGGTATCGGGCAGGGTTGACAGGGCATCTTTCAAGGCATCGCCGGGGTTGGCGCGCCGGGCTTCTTGCAGCCGTCGTAAAATATTCTCTTTGACGCGCTGCCAGTCGGCATTGTAGCGCATTTCGTCGCGGAGTTGAGTCAAAAATTGAGCCGCTTTGTGAGTTGGATAAAAAACGACCTGGGAGCGCCCCGGGCCAGCCTGATCATCATTGAGGATATAGTCAGAGGCGGCTACCCCTTTTTCCTCAAGGACTTTCAACATATCGTAGGCCGAAAATTTGTTAACACCTAATTTGTCAGCAACAACCGAGTAATGCACCGGACCTTTGAACTCGCGGTAGAGTTCAAAAAGATTGTCGAGAAACGCTTGCTGCCGAGGAGTCAGTTTCATTCCAAACACTCCTTACATGGGTTTATTAAGGTGGATACCAAAAAAGCCAAACATTAGCGATTTTACTCGTATATTGAAACCTTGTCAATAAAACGCGTAATGCCTTTAATGAGGCAAGTTTAAAACCTTTTGAACATGGGGGCAACAAAAAAGTTAACTTCAATTACTTTGATGTTGGGTGAAATTCAGCACAACCAATACGGCGAAGCCGTGTTTTATCATTTGATGATTTTCACTATAATGTGAGTTTATTGCAAATCCAATTGAGGCTCATCAGGAGGTTAAGTAGGGACTATGTCTTTTAATGGAAATGGCAGCCGCCGCCGGGTGGTAGTAACCGGGCTGGGAGCCGTGACGGCTCTGGGAAAAAATTTGGAGTTGACCTGGACCGGGATGATGAACGGGGAGTGTGGCGTTGAGCCTATCACCCATTTTGACACCACCGATTTTCCCTGCACCGTCGCGGCCGCGGTTAAGGATTTTGATCCCCTGGACTATCTTGACAAACGAGACGCCCGCCGGATGTCGCCCTTTTTACACTTTGCGGTTGGCGCAGCGCAGCAGGCTATTCAGGATGCCGGGCTTGATTTAAGTCAGGAAGACCCCACCCGGATGGGGGTGGAAATTGGTAGTGGGATTGGCGGCTCTGATGTGGTTGAGGAGCAGCGGATGATTTTACAAGAAAAAGGAGTCCGCAAAGTCAACCCAGCTACGGTTCCGGCTCTGCTGGTGAGTATGCCCGCCTGTTTTGTAGCGATTACCAATAATTTTCGCGGGCCGGTCAATGCATCGGTGTCGGCCTGCGCTACAGGTGTGGCCGGTATTGGCGAGGGCATGCGCCGGATTGTGTGGGGCGATGCCGATGTGATGCTCGTCGGCGGCACTGACGCGGCGATCACCCCGCTGGTTATCGGCGCGTTTGGTCGCTTAACCGCGCTGTCCAATCGCAGCGCCACACCCAAAAAGGCCATCACGCCTTTCGACGCCAGCCGCGACGGCACCGTCATCGGTGAAGGCGCGGGCGTGTTGGTGTTGGAGTCGCTGGAGCATGCTCAGGCCCGTGGCGCTAAAATTTTAGCCGAAGTCAAGGGTTATTCGCTGACCAGTGATGCCTATCACATCTCATCCCCCCGCGAAGATGGCAGCGGCGCAATCCGGGCGATGAGCAACGCCCTGAAAGACAGCGGCCTTAAAGCCGACCAGATCACCTATCTGGCCGCGCATGGCACCGGTACACCGATTAATGATCCGCTCGAAACCCAGGCCATCAAAGCCACCTTTGGGGAAGCGGCTTATGATCTGGCCATTAGCTCGATTAAAAGTATGATCGGGCATACCCTGGGGGCCGCCGGCGCGCTGTCGGCCGTGGCGACGATTAAGGGCATGCAAGAAGGTTATATTCCGCCAACCATCAACCTGGAAACACCTGATCCGGACTGTGATCTGGATTATGTACCCAACGAACCTCGCCGGGCGGAGATTAAAGCGGCGATGGTCAATGGCTTTGGCTTTGGCGGGCAAAACGCCAGCGTGGTTTTGAAAAGCTGGGAAAATTAGTGCAACTTTTTTCGACCAAGTTCGTAGAGTTATAGAGTTTTTGGAGTTTGGTGGAGTTAATAGAGTTTATAGAGTTAATAGGTTAGGAGATTAGTAAATAATGGTCGAAGAACCTCGCGAGTTTCCCGGTTTGAGTCCGGCGGCATTTCAACATCATCTCGATATTCAAGCGACGGCCAATCTGCAAAATGTGCCGCTGCTGGCCCCGTTCTTAACGGCGATTTCCAGCTCGATCTTTGAAAAACAGATGCGGCTGGCGAGCATCGCTAATACGGTACGGCTTGGGCCGAATCAGGGCGGTAGCCTTTATCGGAAGTTTGAGAAGGCGGCCAATATTTTAGATGTGCCGGATTTGCCGGACATCTATGTGAGTAACCAGTATATTATCAACGCTTACGCGTTTGGTATTGATAAGTATCAAATTACCCTCTTCTCCGGGTTGATCGACGCCTTGACTGAGGCCGAATTGATGGCTGTCATCGGCCACGAGTTAGGCCACGTCAAGTGCCAGCATATGCTTTACAAAACGATGGCCTATCTTCTGCGGATTTTTGGCGTGGAATTTTTGCGAATGCTGCTGCCGGCCGGTACCGGCACGCTGGCCTCTATTCCCCTGCAATTGGCTATCCTACAGTGGGAGCGCATGGCCGAACTTTCCTGTGATCGAGCGGCGCTGTTAGTCGTGCAAGATCGCGAGGTGGTGGCCAGCGCCCTGAGCAAACTGGCCGGCGGCTCACAAAAGCTTTTGCCGGAGATTAACTTAGAGCAGGTGCTGCAACAGGCCGAAGAATATGAAGATACCAGCGGCGGCTTGTTGGAGCAGTTGTTCAAGGTTAATATGCTGCTGCTGCAAACGCACCCCTTCCCGGTGGTCCGGGCCAAAGAGATTATGACCTGGGGGCTGTCGGAGCAGTATCAGAATATCCTGAACGGCAATTACGCCCATTTTGACGGCGTTCCGGTGTTAGCCGCCATTCAGCCCATCAGCAAAGTTTGCCCCAACTGCGATCAGCGGGCTAACGCCTCCGCCTCCACCTGCCCGGCCTGCGCTCACAGTTTGAAAGGGGCCAGGCTGGTCTGCACCGCGTGTGGGATCAAAGTCTTCGCCAACTGGCAGACTTGCCCCGGCTGTGGCGCAAGCCTGCAGCAAGAGGTTGATGAGGCGATGGCGGCGTAGGGGAGTAAGTCGTAGGAAGTAAAAAGTCAATGGCATTAACTAACTGAAACGGAGTCGAGGCTTTAGCCGGCTAAAGCCTCGACTCCAGTCTTATTTTAATGATATTGGCTCATTACTTCCAGATAACAAGGCCAATTTTTCGTTTTTTGTCAGTCGGCCAATGGTGGACATTCCCTCACATTTTCCCCTTGCAATTCATAACATGATCTTCCCGCAAAAAAAACTCGAAGCGACCGATTACTCTCTTCCCCCCCATCGATGGCGTACACGACCGGCCCATCGAGCATCGGGCGGTTGGCCGCGAACGGCGCAGCGAAGTCGCTCCAGCTATCAACATCTTTGACCAAAATCAGAGCTGGAGTTGAGATTTCGGCCTGTTCGATGGCTTGCAGTGGAGCCGGGCTGATACCGTACTTGCCTCTTTGGGCGGCCAGCAGCGGCGGTAAATACCAGAACAGGTTGTAGGCTACCAAACTTAACATCACGCCGGCTAAGACCCCGGTTGCGATCGATTGCCGTGGCGGGGGTCCGGCTAATCGACGCAGCCATTGCCCGCATAATTCGATGCCCCGGGCCGTCAACAGTAAGAACGCCGGTAAAGCATCGTAATAATAGCGCGGAAAGCCGCCATCGACACCCCCGAAAGCCCAGTAAAACACGTGAACAAAAATCAAGCCGCCGATAATGCCGAGCAGCAGCCACTCCCAACGATGGGCCCGTCGAGCTAGGAAGGGGATCGGCAAAAAGATCAGATTGGTCCAGCCCGGCCAGCCAAATAAACCGGTCGCCAGCGCCAGCAGCTTTAGCCGGGTGTTGATAAAAATGGCATCGTACAGCGTGTAGCCGTAGGGACCGATGTCGGGGCCAAAACCGACGCGGTCGTAGGGCCAGACCAGCCGATACGCATTGAACGTCGGATCGCCGACTGCGGCCCACCAAAACAGCGGCAGCAGCAGCGATACGAGCAAGCCGCCCCCCGCTATCCACAGCAGCAGCGACGGCTGAAGTTCGCGACGTAATACCAGCCCCACTACAAAAATGCCCACCGCTAAGCCCACCCCCAGCGCGGCAAAAGGGCGCGTGATAAATGTCGCGCCCAGGGCCGCGCCGACCCCTATTCCATAGAGATAACGATACTTGGACACCGTAACGGTCTGAAACAGCCCGACCAGCGCCAGCGTCACCCCAAACAGCGACGCCGTGTGTGACAGTAGCGAACTCGATAGAAAAAGAAAGCCGGGCGTGACCACCCCCAATCCGACAGCTAATAGGGGGATCAGATAACGAGAGTCTCCTCTGTTGTCAACGCAATAATAAAGGAAACCTAATAGCCCAATTAAGGCTAGAGTGCTGGTCGCCAAAAAAGCATTGACCAGCCACGGTGCGCCGAGTCGAACGCCCCAACTCAATAACAGCGGCCAGCCGGGCGGATACTTGCCGAACCGCTGCTGGTCATAATCGATGACAAACGGACTCCAAAACGCCTGGGCCTGGGGCGGCGTCGGCACGGTTAGCCGATTTTCGGCCAACACTTTGGCTTGAAAAAGGTAGGCGACTTCATCCTCGGAGTGGGGGACATACTCAAAGATAGGTTGGGTGATTAAAGTGATTGCAACAAAAGCGACCAGACAGAGCGCGATAATACCGGCCCACAGTGGCAGCGGTTTGATGACAGAATTAACGCCAATCTCCCAATCTCTAATCTCTAATCTCCTGTTTAGAGTGCTAGAATTATTTAATGACTGATCCTTAGTGACTTTCGGGCAATAAAAATGTACCTTAGTACTTTCAAAAGAAATGACTTTTGCCCCTATCATTGCAGTGTGGTTTATCGTAAACTAAATCATGGAGAAGGCAAGTTTCCTTATTCCGACCCCATAATCCAACCGGTGACAAGCCTAATCGTTCTGCTGACAGCTATCTCGCACCGGCGCACTTTAACAATCACGATCCGAACTCTCATAATCCGTTTAAGCGCTGGCATAATCCTGGGGCGGACTAAGATAATCGTTTGAGTGACTCACATAATCAGAAATTTGACTCATATAATCGTTGAGTTGTTTTAAATAAACATTGGGTTGACTCACCTAAACATTGGCGCGTCTTAAATAAACATTGAGTTGACTCACATCATCCGTTTGAACTCTTAAATAAACATGGGATTGACTCACATAATCGTTGAGTTGTTTTAAATAAACATTGGGTTGACTCACCTAAACATTGGCGCGTCTTAAATAAACATGGGATTGACTCACATAATTTACCGGATTACTGTAGGGGTCAAATTGATGTTGCACCGATCAAACAAAAACGGATTGGGGAAATAAACGGATAAGACGAGTAAAATCCGCTCCTTTCGTCAATCCGTTGTTGTCTATTTTTTGCAGTATGTCGTTGACCACTACATAATTTACCGGATTACGCATAAAATTTTCTTTTCGGATGCCAAAACCAAGCAATTATCTCATCGAATTTTACTGACAACCCACTAAACCCATACGGCGACTCGCCCACTCCGATAACATTTTACAAAATCCAACGAGAAAGGAGATTTATCCCTATGCCAGGTATGACAAAAAAACAAAAAGAAACCGTTCATCAAGCCGAACAACTCCTCCACAACTCGCGAAATGATCCGGATATGGCCGCTGAAATGGCCGCTTACGGCTACGATGAGGACCGCTGGAGCGAAGGTAAAGCCCTTATTGAGGCCGCCAAAGCGGCAGCCCATGCCAATAAATTAGCCTACAGCGCCAAATTGGGTACGACTGACGCCTTTACCCAACGGTATGAACAAGTTTGGGAGCAGTGTAGAGAGTTGTCTGATATCTGCGTCCAGTTGTTCAAGGGCCAAGCCGAGCATCTTGATGCTTTAGGACTGCACCGCCAGCGCAACCAAACCACCGGCAGCCGGCTCACACGTCTCCAAAAAACAGGTAGTTTTGCTGAAATTCAGGCTTGGAGCCGTAACCTCTACCACGTGGCCCTGGCTCATCCCGACATCGCGCCCGTCTTAAACAATTATGGCTACCCCGCCGACCGGCTCAACCAGGAAGCCGCCGATGTTGAGGCCACCATCGAAGCTAACCACGTGCAGGAACAGGCCAAAGAAACGGCCCTCCAAAGCACCATTGATCGCGACCACGCCTTCGCCCAACTCAACATTTGGTATCGTCGCGCCCAAAAATTTGCCGATAAAGCCGAAAAGCGGCTCAAAAAACGCCCTGCTATTGAGGTATCGCTGTAATATGGATTTCCTGTCATTAGAATAGATAACTACCCATCCCATCTTTTTCTAAAACCATTTCCAAATAACTTGCAGGAGTTTTTACCACAATGCTCAACCTCAAAACCATGCTCCCTTTCTTGATTAGTTTGGGTTTACTTGCTTTTATCGTTGCCGTTAATGTTAATACGCCTCCGGCGGTTCAAGCGGCGCCCCTGGCCGGTTTCACCCCCGATCCCGGTGACGGCGGCGGCGACGGCGACGACGGTGGCGATGTTACCCACGCCCCTTCGACCGCCGACGAAGGGCGCGCCCCAACCGATTATGTTTTGGTTCGGCTGGACCAATGCGATATGGCCTGCAGCGCCAACGCCAGCACATCGACCTATGAACCCCTGGCCTATCGCCCGGATGACCAGTCGATTACCCCTCTTCTAATTCCCATCGCCGAAGCTAACCCTACTTTTGAAATCATCGCTCCGGTGCGGATGGTGCATGACGGCTCCGGCTTCATTGCCGTTGGCGACCTTTCGACCCAGCATGACACGCGTATCTCCGTCCCCTATCCCGGCCAGTGGGAAGTCTTTCTATCCGGCGAACCTCGGTTTATGACAGCGGCAGCAATCGATGTAAGCGGAACCAATCTGGCCCAAGTGACGGTCGCTTTAAGTGAAGGCCCGGTCTCGATGGGCGTCGTCGAGGCCAATACGATGGCAACCCAGTTGGTCAAATGCCCAATTGCTTGTGTGATCGATACACCCGCGCCAACCACCGCTGCCCCGCCGGCCTTGCCGGAAACCGGGGGCGTGCCGGCTGAAACCGTTTTTTTGACAACCATTATTATCCTCATCGGATTAATCCTAACTCTTGTGGGGCTTAATGTCTATGTGGCAGAGTAACCTCACTTGCAACCCAATAGATTGACGCCCTGCGCTCGCCGAAACCATCCACTTCATTTGGAACTCCCAGGAGATACTTCATGTCTTCGCTTAGAGATCTTCTTAATGCTTTAACCCCTTTCCAAGCCATTTCTACTAACACCAATTTAGGTTCCTCTGCTCGCCGCCGTAGGGTGAGCAATACCCTACTTCGACTGGCCCTGGCTGTGGGGGGGGCCTTAGTGCTGTTGTGCGGGCTAATCTTAAATCTGGCTGGGATCGCGCCCAGCCTTGCTGCCGGCGGCCTCTCGGTCGAGATTCTGGCCGGGTACAACTTGGTGGTTGATTCTAACGTAACCTCACCTTCCACGGCCGGGCCATCGGCCTTTACCCCCGGAGCGCGGATCTGCAACACCACCGCCAGCCCTATTGATGATGTCGTGGTAAAAATTGGCGATTCCGCCAAGGGTACTGCCGGTATCTATCCCCAACGCGGGCCGGCTGACCCTGGTTTTTTGACAGAACATCCAGCCCTGGATGATGTGGGCGGCGCCTATGCTTTCACCCACGAGGGCGGCAGCCAGGGCATCGCCGACGCCACCCGGTTGGTGGGTACGTTAGGCCCCGGCGAGTGTGTGGTCCAATATTGGACCTTGAGTTATCCCCGCTGCGAGACTGTAGGTGGTGTGGCCGATGACCCGCAGTGCCAGAACGACGCCGTCTGGGGCAGCTCGGTTAAGCCGGAAGATGATTTGCACCTCAACTTTGATGTGTGGGCCACCGGTTCCGGCAACACATCTGGGCAAGACAGCCGCACTATGTACATGCGTAATGAAATATCGGCTATGGCCAACAAAATTCAGCCCAACGGCAACCTGGGCAGCACCTGGTTTAGTACGGATCTGGATCAGGTTAAGCCCGGCTCAGTGATTACGACCAATGGGATCTTGTATCGTATCGGTAATGTTCGGTTCGGCTTTGACAACGACGGCGACTACCAACCTGACTACAACTTCTGGATGCAGCCTATCGGCGACGCCAGCTTGTTTGATACGGGTTGTTTCCGTCTGATCCGCACCAGCGGCGTCATTACCATTGCCGGCGGTACGGATACATCCTTCACCTTTGAAGATCAGCTCTACTTTACCTATCCGCAGGTGCCTACCGACAACACCAATGTCATCGGCGAGGTGCATTACACCTTCCTCGCTCTGGGCGATAACTGCGCCGTCACACCCACACCCTATCAGGAGGCGGCGTCCGGGTATGATAATGAAAAGTTCAACGGCGACTACGGCGCGGGCGGCAACGCCCCTTTCAATAGCACCCCTGTTGAGGTAACCGTTAATAAAAACAGCCTGCCCGACCTAACCGGCCCCGGAACCTTCATTACCTACGATATTTTCTTTCAAAACACCAGTACCACCGACTCCGCCGGCCTGGTCCTCACTTCAGGTGATATGGTTATCAACAGCCCGTTGGTTATCAGTGATACTATTCCGTCAGGGATGCAGTATCAAGCCGGGTCGGCCACCTCTTCCTTTAGTTCTCCTGGCCTCACCGCCACGGTCTATTATTCCACCGATAACGGCGACAGTTGGACGACTATCGAACCAACGCCCGCTCTTTCAGTCACCAATATTCAGTGGTGGCTCTCGGATTCGCTGCCGCCCACTGAGAACGGCAGCGCTACCTTCCAGGTTTTCATTCCCCTGGATTACAGCCTGCCCGTTGTTGAAAACTGCGCCAATCTGCAATACGGCAATGGCCCCTCGGTGGCCGAATCCTGTGAGACCACGATTATTAGCGGGCCTAACAGCATCGGCGATTTTGTCTGGCGCGATGAAGATGCCGACGGTTTGCCGGATGGGGGTGAAGCGGGCATCGACGCGATCACCGTCACGCTTTATTACGATGCCGACGGCAACGGCCAGCTTGATACCAGTACCGACATTTTTATCACCAATACGGTGACTTCTGGCAGCGGTGCTTATCTGTTTGAAAGTTTGGCCGACGGCAAATACTTGGTGCAGGTGGACACCGACACGTCTAACACCACTTTGCCCTACGGTTACAGCCTAACTACCGATGATCTGATTGCGGTTGATCTGGATTCCGAACACAATACCACCGCCGCCGTTGATAACCTCGACGCCGATTTTGGCTTTGGACCCGCTTTGCAAGTAACCAAATCGCTGGTTGACGGCCCGGCCTATGAAGGGCGGGAGGTTACTTACAAAATTGAGGTTGAGAATTTGCGGCCCGGTGATGGTACAGCCAATGCAAGCTCATGCACCTTTGAAACCTGGGCCGGAACCTCAACTACTGGAGCTAGCAACCCCTGGGTCAATTCCAATAACGTATTTAACCCAGATGAACCCGATGACAAGTATGCTTACTCCATTTTTACGGCCCAACCCGATTATATTCGAGGTAGCGACTTCAATCTTGGTTCTGTACCCGGGAACATCACCAAAGTTGAAGCAATCTTTCCAATTTACCTGACTGATATTGGTAATGATGGCATTATGCTTACGGATGAACAATTGGAGACACATTTTTATTACAACGGAGTTCTTTCATCGTCTATTATTTTTAATTCGACTAATAATAATCTTTCAACTATTAACGCTTTTGGCCCCGATAAATCGAAAGAGGGCTTATTAACTTGGGATATTTCCGCTGTTAATTCAAATTGGCAAAGTTCTGACTTTAATGGTTCACTATTAGAGCTTGAGGTTGTTGCTGACAAAGGAACAGGTTCTGGTAACAAAGCAAGTATTTTTTTAAACGCAATGGGCTTCCGTATTACCACCGATGAAACCTGCGGCGGCCCTGACAACACCCTCAACCCTGTTCCCCTCAGCGATACCTTCGACGCCGGCCTACTGGAATTCGTCTCCGCCGACCCACCCCAGACCAGCGTCAGCGCCGGCCTGATCGAATGGAACAACATTGGCCCCATTTACGCGGGCCAGACCAAAGAGATCACCGTTACCTTTAAAGGTCTTGATCCGGGTACCGGCCAACTGCTAACCAACACTGCCACGGTCAGCAACGCCTACTTCATTACCGGCAATCCGGCCAACGACGGCCAAGACAGCGCCGTCACCACTATTTCCCCCACCGGCTTAATCTCCGGCGTGATCTGGAGTGACGGCAACAACAACGGCTGGCAGGTTGGCAACATCGGTTACGACAGTAATGATTATTTTATACCGGGCATAACGGTTACACTGTATGGTTGTTATAATTACAGCACCAACCAATTTGTCCCAACAACACCGGCTCCCAACAAAACATGCGAAGCCGTTTCAAATAACAATACATTTTGGCGGGCGTTAGCAACCCAAACAACGACTATTGACGGCCAGTATCTGTTTGAAGGATTGCTGGATGCTTACTACAGTGTGGTTGTCAATCCACCCTCAGCTACCCAGCAAGGTGAACGTAATGATAATCTATCCGGTGGCATCACTGGGGGAGATGACATGTGGGGCACTCAAAGCGCAGTTCTGAACACCCTTTCCCCCATTCAAAATGCCGGCCACATCACCAATGTCAACTTTGGCTATAGTGTTAATCCGATGCTCTACGGTACTATCTGGCAGGACTACAACGCCGATGGTAATATCAATAGCAACGAACCGTACCTGGACAACGGCGCGGCCGGCATCATTGTCACTCTATCCACCGCCAGCGGCGTCATCAGCACCACCCAAACCGATGCCAACGGCTACTATGAATTCCCCGATCTGACGGCGGGTGTCCTGTACACCATCACCGTCGATACCGGCTCTCTGCCCGGCGGCGCGACTGGCTGGACCAACACCTACGATCCCGACAACGGGACGATCACCCCCAACAGCCAATACCCATTGACCTTTACTCTCACCGCCGGCCAGATTTCCGGCTCTCACGATTTTGGCTATCGCGGCAGTTCCAGTATTGGCGACACCATTTTCACCGACTGGAATGGCGACGGCAGCCAGGGTACCGGCGAAAGCGGCATTTCGGGTATCGACGTTTACCTCTACCGCGATGCCAACGGCGATGGTGTACTCAATGCTGGCGATAGCCTGATTCTGACCGATACCACCGATACCAATGGCAACTATCTCTTTGAAAATCTGCCCCCCGGCGACTGGATCGTGACCGTTGATGAGTCCAACCTGTTGAAGTACATCCAAACCGCCGACCGGGATGCCATATTCGACGGTAAAACAGCCGTGACGACCGATGGCACGAACAACATCGACGACGTCGACTTCGGCTACCAGCCCACCGGCACCGGCATCGTCGGCGATTACGTCTGGTACGACAGCAACAGCAATGGCCTGCAAGGCAGCAATGAAAGCGGCCTGCCCAACATCGAGGTGACTCTTTACGTCGATGATGGCGACGGCATCTTCAATATCGCCACCGATCCCGTTATCATCACGACTACCACCGACGCCAACGGCAAATACCTCTTCACCAACCTCATCAGCGCCACCTACTGGGTTGATGTTGACACCGCCGACAGCGATCTGCCCACCGACGGCTTCGGCGAGCCTTTCATTTTGACCACCAACAACGATCCGCTGCCAGTCGTTCTCAACAGCGGCGATACCTATCTGAACGCCGATTTTGGCTTCGATGGCCCGGCGGTAGTGGGGAACTTCGTCTGGCAGGACAACGACGGCGACGGCGAGCAGGATGCTGGTGAGCCGGGCATCGCCGGGGTAACGGTCAGACTTTTCCAAGAAACCAGCCCTGGCGTCTTTACCTTGATTGCTACCGACACCACCGACTCTGCCGGCGTCTATCTCTTCTCCGGCCTCATCAGCGATACCTATCGTGTTGTGGTCGATGAAACCACTCTGCCCACCGGCTACAGCCAGCAAACTGGCGACCCCGATGTCGGCAGTATCGGTGGTACCAGCTTTGTTTGTGGCGTAGATGGCAATGCGCCGTGCGATGCCCAAAGCACCTTCCAACTCAAGACCGGCCAAATCGACCTGACTCGTGACTTTGGCTATCTGCCGCCCCGCTTTACCGGCAATTATGTCTGGTTCGATGCCGATGGCGACGGCGTGCAAGATTTCACCGAGCCGGGGCTAGGCGGCATCACCGTGACCGTAACGCTGCCCGGTGGCAGCGTGTTCACCACCACCACCGATATCGAGGGTTACTACAGTTTTGGCAGCGATGTGCTGGGTACGGCCACCGGCAACTTTACCTTCACCATCTACCCCGGTTCGACCTATACCTACACCTATGATTACGACGGCGGCACCACCACCCCCGACAGCACCACGGTGCTAAACATCGCCTCCACCAACATCTACACTGATGTCATCGACTTCGGCCTGCAACTGAACGGCCCGCACACTATCACCGGTACCGTCTTTTATGATGAGGGCAACACAACCGACGGCTTAACCGACACCTACACCATCACCGATACGCCCCTTGCCAACGTAACCGTTTACTTATACAAAGAAGGCGGCGGCGCGCCGGTGGGCATCACCACCACCGATGCCAGCGGACACTACACCTTCACCAATCTACTCGATGGTGAAGTTTACGTCGTCTCAATTGACACCTCCAACCCCGTTATCGCCGGCTATGATCTGACCGCCAGCCCCACCAGCGGCAGCTATTTCCACATTCTGCCCGCCCTCACCGGCGACGTGGGCGACATCGACTTTGGGTTCTGGGAACCCGCCCCGATTCTGTCACTGACCAAAACCGTCTCACCGGCGGGACCCGTCAGCGCGGGCGATACCCTCACCTACACCCTGACCGTCTCCAACACCGGCGCACTGACCGCCGCCGGCGTGATCATCACCGATACTCTGCCGGTCAGCACCACCTTGATTTCCGCCACCACTCCCTACAGCGGCCCCACCAATGGCGTTATTACCTGGACGCTGGGCAACGTTGCCACCGCTACCAACCGAATTGTTACCCTCACAGTGCAGCTCGATGCCGCCATCACAGCCACCCTCATCACCAACACCGCCTGGCTCACCAGCGCTGAGGGCCTCACCGCTACCGATACGGTGACCACCCCGTTGCAGAACCAACCCGACTTAACCATCACCAAACAAGTGACGCCACAGGGGCTCGTCCAGCCAGGCGATACCTTGACCTACACGGTGGTGGTGTCTAACAGCGGCAGCAGCGATGCCACCAATGTCACTATCTCCGATACTTTGCCGAGTGAGGTAAGCCTGGTTAAGGTCCTGGTCGAACCCAGTGGCAACGGTATCACCAGCACCATGTCGCCTTTCCTCAGCGGGGCGGTGATTACGGTAGGGGAACGGCTAACCCTGACTATGGTGGTCACAGTCAATCTAAGTGTGTCCGATGGCGCGGTGATGACCAATACGGCTTCAGTGACCAGCACGGAAATTGTTACGCCGGCGAACAGCAACCCGGTCACCAATACGGTCGGCTTCCCGATTTTAAGCCTTGCCAAGGTTAATAATCCTGTCGGCCCGATCATCTCCGGCCATACCTTGACCTACACCCTCATTGTAAGTAACACGGGTTCGGTTAGCGCCACCAACGTCGCCATCTCGGACACACTGCCGGTCGAGGTTAGCCACCCGGCCATCGATGTGCAGGTCGAACCGGCGGGCAACGGTAGTACCAGTACCTCGCCGCCGCTGCTGCTTAGCGGGGCGACCATCACCCCCAATACGCGCATCACCCTGACTGTGGTGGTCACTGTCGATGCGGGTATCGCCGACGGTACGGTCTTTACCAATACCGCCTCGATCACCAGCACGGAGATCGTTACACCGGAAATAAGCAACCCGGTGACCAATACGGTGGTCAGCCATGCCAATATCAGCGGTCAGGTGCGCAATGATGTCGATAGTGACGGCGTGCTGGCCGACCTCGAAAGCGGCATTTTGGGCGTAACAATTGTCCTGTACAGCGATCCCAACGGCGATGGCGACCCTTCGGATGGCAGTCCCGTGTTAACCACCACCACGACCATTACCGGGAGCTACATCTTTACCAACGTCATCCCCGGCAATTACGTGGTGATAGAAACCGATCCTGCTGGCTATATCGGCACGGCTGATGCCAAGGGAGCCAACGACAACCAAATTCCAGTGACCTTGGTCAGCGGCGCCGACAGCACCGGCAACGATTTCCTCGATACCCTATCGGCCACCATCGGTAACTTCGTCTGGAACGATGAAGACAACGACGGCATTCAAGACCCCGGCGAACTGGGCATTCCCGGCATCACCGTAACGTTGTATCTGGGCGCTACTCCGGTACAGACGGTCACTACGGACGCCTCCGGGCTGTACACGTTTACCAACGTTATCTCTGGCAACTACACGATCCGGTTCAATCCGCTCACCTACACCGTGACGAGCCAGAATCAAGGCAGCGATGACACGCTCGATAGTGATGCTGACAGCAGCGGTCAAACCAGCATCTTTACTGTCAACGCCGGTGATATCATCACCAACGTCGACGCCGGGTTCTGGCTGCCTAATGCCGACCTACGTATCGAAAAATATGATCTCCCCAAAGTGGTTGGGCCGAGCAATACGCTGACCTACACGATTCGTTTTGAAAACCAGGGGCCGGGCGTACTAGATGCCATTACCATCACCGAAAATCTACCTGCTGAGGTCAACAGCTTCAGCTACAATGTAGCGGACGCCCGCCTTATCATCTCCCCAACCCTGACCTTGAACGGGGCGGCGGCCATTAGCGATGCGGTGCAGGTTGGTTCCACGGTGACTTGGAACGGCAGCTATCCCAGCAGCCCGATCATCAGCGGTACGGTCGGTTACATCACCTTTACGGTGAAGGTTGATCAAAGCTATCTACCCAGTGATGATCACCTTATCGAAAATACCCTGGTCATTACCGGCAATCTGCCTGATCCAAACCCCGGTGACAACACCTTCACCGAAACCACCCCCATCGCTGATATTGTGGTTGAAAAAGCCACCAACGGCGATGACGCGGACACCGTCACCGGCCCGTCGATCAACTTCGGCGATCCGGTTACGTGGACCTATCAAGTGACCAACACCGGTAGTATCACCCTGACCGGCGTTCAGATAGCCGACCGCGATGACATCGGCAACCTGGTGGT
Source organism: Anaerolineales bacterium (assembly GCA_020634935.1). GTDB lineage: Bacteria > Chloroflexota > Anaerolineae > 4572-78 > J111 > JAGRBY01. The sequence goes on along the minus strand of JACKAT010000039.1, from coordinate 30,105 downwards.
GATTACGCCCACCGTAGCGGTTAATCTGTCTCCCGGTCAGACGGTGACTTTCACCTACGTAGCTACCGCCAGCGCCACCGGCCAGTATACCAACACCGCTACCGTCACCGGTACGGCCACCGCCAGTGGGGTCGATGCCTTTGGCCACGCTGTCAATAGTACGACCACCGTAACCGATACGGATTTGAGCCATTACATAGCGGCCTTGGCCGATGTCACGATTGTGAAATCAGACAATCCCGACCCGGTCACCTTGGGCAAGGTGCTAACCTACACCTTGGCCTACACCAACAACGGGCCGTCGGGCGCGTCGAATGTGATCATCACCGATGCCCTGCCGAGTGAAGTTACATTTGGTGGGATGGTCAGCGGTAACAGTCCGACCCAGAGCGGTCAATCGCTCACCTGGAACATCGGCCCGCTGGGTAACGGTCTCGGCGGGAGTCTCATCTTCACCGTCACCATCGACAGCGCGGGCAGCGGTACCATCACCAACAGTGTGGTAATTACGACTTCGACGCCGGACAGCAATCCGTCTAACAACGATGACGATGAACCAACGATGGTTGAAAGCCCCGGCATCACCATCAGCAAAACCCCCGATCTGCAAACCGTCGAAACGGGCAGTACGGTAACGTTCACAATTACCGTAACCAATACCGGCGATGTCACGCTCACTCAAGTTGTAGTGAGCGATGCCCTGGTCTCCAATTGTAATACAGGACCAGGCAGCCTCTTGCCGAAGGCGACCCGAACTTATACATGTACAACCGCAGCGGGCGTGACGGCCGGCTTCACCAACACGGCGGTCGTCAGCGGCACCAGCCCGGCTGGCACAGTGGTCACTTCGACGGATACGGCCGTCGTGGAGGTAATAAGACCCGGTCTCGAAGTTGAAAAGTCGGTCAATATTACCAGCGCCGCTCCCTCACAGATCGTTACTTACACTATTACGATAACGAATACCGGCGACATCACCCTCAATCCGGTGCAGATCACCGATACGATGGACGCTGGCCTGACTTATATCCCCAATAGCGCCAGCATAGCCCCAAGCTCAGTCAACGGCCAGCAGTTGGTTTGGAACGATGTTACCCAAGGGGCAGGTCTGGCGGCCGACGATGCGCTTCAGTTGACGCTGTTGGCCGAAGTGACGACTATCACCGGCACATACAATAATGTTGTCGTGGCTGTCGGTCGTTATCCTACCGGCTCGACAGCCCCAGATAGCGACAGTGTCCCCGTTGTAGTTGAAGACCCGACGGTCGAGGTCGACAAAGGCGTAGCCGCACCGGGAGCAGTTGACGGGATCATTACCTTTACCATTACCATTACCAACACCGGCCCCAGTACCCTTGATCAAGTCCCGTTGTTTGACCACTTCATCGGCCCAGTTGAATATATTGGTGGTACACCGCTAGCGGATACTATCGATAATACAAATGGTATTCTGGCCTGGGACGATCTGACCCAATCGGGAACAAACGGGTTCGGACAAAATTTGGAGCCGGATGAAGCATTTGAAGTTACCACGGTCTTCCGCATTACAGCCGATAGCAGTACATTTACGATGGTCAACACGGCTGAGGTGACCGGCGCGGTGGACATCTTTAACAACACTACCAACGACGCTGATGGAACCGTTACCCTCGACAACGAACCGACGGCCATCGAACTGCTCTACTTTAAAGGCCATCGCCAGGGTCAGAATATCGTCCTCAACTGGGCCACGGCGGTCGAGATCGATAACTACGGCTTCCGGCTCTTCCGCAGCGCCACCGCCAGCTGGGCCGATGCCGTCGAAATTGCCTTTGTGCCGGGCCAAGGGCTGGGTACCGGCAGCGGCGCGACTTACACCTATACCGACAAGCAAGTCGCTCCGAACCAAACCTACACCTACTGGCTGGTCGATGTCGATCTCAATGGCGCTGAAACCGACCATCCGCCGCTAACCGTCACCCCGACCGGCGTGGATAGTGGTGACGACAGCCGGCTCTATCTGCCGCTTATCCTTCACGAAAAGTAACGCCTAACGCCGCAGGGGCAGCTCATTTATCGAGCTGCCCCCTGCCCGCTTTAAACCCGGTTGTGTCTTACGTTTTTCGCCGCTCGCCAAGAATGGCCAAATCACGGCCTTTTCTCTTCAAGGACATTCAAAGATGAAAGACATATTCACGCGCCTGAGTTTGATCATCATCGTGCTGTTAACTGTGGTCAACCCGTGGTCTGTCAGCAATGTATCGGCTCAACAAAATCAGTGGCCGGTCGTGACCCAATCAGACGAAGCCGGCTTGAGCCTGACCTGGCAGCCGCCCGATTACACGCTGACAACCATCTCGGTCGATGGGCAGACGTACAGTCAACCGTCAATACCAGGCCTGACCGCTTCCGGCCACCCCGGCGATCCCGAACTGCCCATCTACAGCGAATTAGTTGGCCTGCCGCCCACCGGCCAGGTACGATTGGAAATTATTGAAGTCGAGCGCGACGTCGTACCACTCCCGGCTTCCCCCCGTCCGGCTCTAAGCCCTCAGCCGGTTGATGTTTCTCCCACCGACATCGATCCCCACCGCTTAGTCGGCGGCGGCTCAATGATTCGTGTAGTTAATGATTCTATTTATACCAGCGATGCTTTTTCCCCTCAAGCAGTCGCGATGCTGGGCGAACCCATGTTGGTGCGGGATCGTCGGGTTGCGGCGTTGACTATCTTTCCCCTCCGAGTCAATCCGGTTTCTCAAGAAATGGAAGTGGTTCGGCTCATCCGGCTGCGGGTGACATTTTCCGAACCAGCCAATGCTGTTCTTGATTTGTCGTCTCAACAAGCTAATCAAGATAGATTCACGACAGCCATTGGCCGCACCCTTCTCAACCCCGAGGCCGTACAATGGACGCCGGCCCGCATCGAACTGGATGCTGAACAAAAACAGCCGTCGATGGATACTTTAGCGATAAATAGTTTGACAAAAATCTACGTTGACCAGCCCGGTTTGTATGCGCTGACCTATACCGATTTGCAGAACATCGGCTGGCCTCTTAACATTCTTGATCCACATCGCTTAAAGCTGAGCTACGGTTATCCCCGCCAAGAAGTCGCGATTTTGGTTGAAGGTGAGTCGGACGGGCATTTCGATCCAAGCGACCGAATACTATTTTACGCCGATCCGAAATTCAGCCGCTACGTCAATTACGACGTTTATTTTTTGAGCTACAGTGAGACCAACGGCCGGCGTATGAGCAGTCGATCCGGCAGCCCGACCGGTTTAGTCGGAGGGGTGGCCTGGCGTACTGCCAGTGCCGAGTTGAATAAGTTCTACGATCCGCTCTACGCCGGCCACGATGGGGATTACTGGTATTGGGCCAAACTGGCTCAGCCGAGCGCGACCTCCGGCAGTTACGCGATCCAGCTTACTAACGTAGCTGGCTCCGGCCCCAATGCTCAGTTGCAACTCTGGTTACAAGGTTACACTGCCCACGCCGCGATTAATCCGGATCACCGGGTGAGCGTCAAAGTCAATGGCACAGCTATCGGCGCGGTTGAGTGGGATGGTAAGTCGGCTTACACGGCTAACTTAGCGGCGCCGCTGAGTGTTCTTCAATCGGGTAACAATCAAATTCAACTAAGCTTACCGGGCATTACCGGCGTTTTTGCCGAAGGCGCTTGGCTCGATAGCATTTCGATGACTTACCCCACCACCCAAGTGAGTACGGGCCAATTCCATTTTGATGGAGAGGCAGGGCAGAAGCACTATACATTGAGTGGTGCTAGCAGCAGCTATTCCGTTTACGATATAACTGATCCGGATGCCCCTCAACTCGTAACCGGTTTCAGTTTTTCAGGCGGTACACTGGTCATCGGCGATAATTCAACTACTCTCCATTCCTACCTGGTTGTGCCTGCCGGCCAAATCAAATCGCCCACCCAGTTTCAAGCGGCCAACTTACTGGTTGATCCGGAAAACGGCGCAGACTACATCATCGTCACCCACCCCGATTTCAGCGAGGCAATCGCGCCGCTGGTTGCCTACCGCAGCAATCAAGGGCTGCGCGTCGTCACGATCAACGTCAATGCGATTTACGACACATTTGGCGGCGGCCGGATGGATGCCGAGGCGATCAGAAATTTTCTAATCCACGCTTATTACAACTGGCCTGCTCCTAAGCCTTCATACGTGTTATTAGTTGGCGACGGTAGTTACGATTTCAAAAATTACAGTGGTTACAACGCCCCCACCTTTGTTCCGCCTTATTTGGCCCCGGTCGATCCTTGGTGGGGCGAAACCGCCTCGGACAATCGCCTGGTAACGGTCGCCGGCAGCGACACCTTGCCCGATCTGCTGATTGGACGGCTGCCGGTCGCCAGCGCGGCCGAGGTGACGACCATTGTCAACAAAATCATCCAGTACGAAACCAACCCGCCTGCCGGTCTGTGGCCAACCAATCACATTTTCGTGGCCGATAACCCTGACGGCGCCGGCGATTTTCATCAGGTGGCTGATGAGGCGTTAACCGATTTACCGGCTTCGTTCAACCGGCATCGCTATTACTACACCGAAGGCAACCGTAGCCAACCGTACTTTTACACCAATCCGGAAAGTTTAAACGCAGACCTGGTGACCGACTTTACTTCCGGGGCCAGTTTTATCTCTTTTTACGGGCATAGTTCATGGGAACAGTGGGCGGTTGAGTCATTTCTGGCATTAGACGATCTCGGTCAACTTCAGAACCAAAATCGACTGCCTATTGTCTCTGAGATGACGTGCTTTACCGGATTTTTTCATCATCCCAAAGAAGCCACCTTTGACGAGAGCCTACTGCGGCGATCTGGCGGCGGGGCGGTGGCGGTGTGGGGCAGTACCGGGTTGGGCGTTGGCGCCGGCCACGATCGGCTTCAGGCCGGCTTCTACCAGACGATCCTCCAAAACGGCGGGCCGGATTTAGGTACAGCCATTTTAGCCGGCAAACTCAATTTAGCGGCCTTGGGTTATCATCAAGATTTACTCGATACCTTTACCCTATTCGGCGATCCGGCTCTGCGCCTGTCGACTGTTTTTAAACCCGATCTGCGAATTGCTTATCGAGTGCAAGGTTCCGGCCACAAACCCGGCGATCCCGTTACGTTTATTTTGACAGTCGAAAATACCGGGGCAGGCGTGGCGACTGGTATTGTGGTAACCAACACAGTGCCGCCCGAAATCTTATCGCCTACCTGGTCTACCTCCACCCCAGGCGTGACGGTCAGCGGAACCTATACCTGGACTTTGCCTGACTTAAACCCCAATCAACCGGTGGTCATTCAGGTATCCGGCGTTATCGACCCGACGCTGCCGGATACCTTTGCTATCGTCAACATTGCCACAGTCAGTTCCGGCGTATCAGAATTAAGTAACGCCAATAACCGGAGTGCGGTGATCGTGGGTGGTTACCGATTATTCTTACCGTTAGCGGCTAAAGCTTTTTATTACCGGTAAAAGCTTTAGCCGCCTAATGACCATTGTGGTTAATTTATCAATTTAGCCTGAAGCGTTATCTCGGCGGCGGCCAGAACCTGAGAAACAGGACAGTTGTTTTTAGCGCCTTGGGCCTGTTCCATAAAGGTCGCCTCGTCGATACCGGGTACAGTGGCTTCGGTTTCCAACTCGATCGTGGTGATTTTAAAGGTGTTGTCTACTTTATCGAGATGAACCTTGGCTACGGTATGAATCCGGGTAGCATCGTAGCCGGCGCGTTGCAAGCCCAGCGATAACGCCATCGAAAAACAGCCGGCATGGGCCGCGCCGATTAGCTCTTCGGGGTTGGTGCCCGCCCCGTCCTCAAATCGAGACGCGGCCGAATATGCCCCTTCAAAAGCCCCACTGCCTAATGAGACCGTGCCTGATCCGTCTCGAAAATTGCCTTCCCATACTGCTTCTGCCTTACGTGTTGCCATAAATATCTCCTTTGACTGAGTTAGTTGTAACCGGTCAGGAATCGATACGCTTGGGATGATAATGAAGCTAAGGCTAAGAAATCTGAACCAGGACACACCCTAAACTAAAGGCGTTTTTCTTGACCTCTGCCCTAACACTTAGAGTCGCTATCTCTCCGCTGAATAGTTACGTTTTAATATAAGATTGCGCTACCTGTAACTTTACTCATTTGTGGCCTTTAGACAAATAGACGGGTTTTTATAGTCGTATGCCGCTTTATCGAATTCCGATAACGTGATATACTCAACCATATTTGAGTTCTATAGGCGTTACGCAGTTCAACAGGTGACAGTCACTTTTTGCCAAAAATGAACGTCTGGTTAGCCCAAACAGGTCGATTTATCACCGCTAAGTGACTGTCACCTTGTTTCGATACCCCAACTGCGTAAGTCCTATTCTAATAAAAACTAATCGGTCCACCTGTTGAAGCGACAAAGCTTGCTTTGTCAAGCCCGATCAGCGCAGATCTCTAAGACTCAGGTTTTTTTCACAAGGGAAACCTCGCCAAAATGTCTAAGAAGCAAAAAACCTCTCCCTCATTTAATCCTTCGACATGGATCGCTGCCGGCGGTGCGGTGGTTTTTATGGGTTTTTTGGCCTGGATGTTGATAACCGACGGCCTCCCGTTCGGCTGCCCGCCCAACTGCCGGGGCGTCGATCTGCGGCAGCGTAATTTGGTGGGCAAAGATTTGAGCGGGGCCGATCTGCGCGATGCCAACTTGGCCGATCAATTCCTGGCCGGTACGCTCCTGACCGGAGCCGATTTGCGCGGGGCCGACTTGCAGAGCGTCGATCTACGAGGCGTCGATCTGCGCGGTGTTCAGATCGATAGGGCAACCCAAATTGAGCCCAAATGGCGGCTGGTCTGGGAAATCGTCAATCAAGGAGCCCGGGGGCGTGACCTGCAAGGAGTCGATTTGTACAGCGCCGACTTGTCCGGGGCTGATCTGCGCGACGCTAACTTACAATGGGCCGACTTGAATTGGGCCTACTTGCATCAGGCCGATTTACGCGGCGCGAATTTACTGGGGGCTAATCTGATATTTGCCTATCTAGCCGAGGCCAAACTGGATGAGACCACCCAAATTGACGACAAATGGCGCTTGGTAGCCGATCTAATGAGCCACAGCGGGCATGGTCGTGATGTGAGTGGAGCCAACTTAAGCTACGCTAACCTGGCGGCCATCGACTTAAGCGAGGCCAATTTGCGCGGCGCAAACCTCAGCGATGCTCATTTGTACGATGCTAACCTGGCCGGAGCCAGACTGCAAGGCGCTAATTTGAGCGGGGCCGATTTATCCGGAGTCGATTTACGTCAGGCCCAACTCCAAGGCGCTAATTTAGACACCCGTCTCGATAACGTTAACTTGACCGGCGCTTTCTACAACGTCGATACCATTTGGCCGGCCAACTTTGACCCGCTCCAGGCCGGAGCTAAAACCGAAGCCCGCTAGAATTACTTTCAATACCCCGTATCACCCAAGCTTGCCTTGTTATAACGGAGCGACAAAGCTTGCTTTGTCACGTCGATCAACGCTTTGCCTGGCAGGAGGACAAGCCAGCGACTTGTCCCACCAAATTTATTAATAGAGGAGGCGCAGCGCCTCGTGTTCGCCGTCGGCGGCCAGTCGTCGGCGGTCAATTGTAAAAGGAGAGAAACTACTCAGCAAACCAGCAACCGACCGTTTTTTTGGCGGGGATTGGGGGATTAGGGGATAAATTTTTTGAAAAAATCCTCAAATCGCCTAATCCCCACTAGAAATTTTCGCGATCGGCGGCGGCGGCTGAGTCAATACAAAGGAGACACTATGGAGCCGATCTTCATCCGCTATCTCAGCGGCCCGGACATCGACGCGTTGGCCATGACCGACGTCGAAATCTTAGAGGCCATCGAAACCAGCCTGCGGGCTCAAGGCGAGGACCAAACCGTCATCGAACCGCGTATGCATTTGCGGCCAGATGCCGCGTTTCACGGCCATTTTAACGTCCTGCGCGGTTACATCGCGCCGATGGGGGTAGCCGGGATAAAAATTGTCGGTGATTACGAGTACAACTACCAACAAGGGCTGCCTTCGGAAATGGCCCTGCTCAATTTGATGGATGCCCGCACCGGCATGCCGCGTGCGATACTCAACGCCACCGCCATCACCGATATGCGCACCGGGGCGATGACCGCCATCGGGGCCAAATACCTGGCCCCGCCCCGACCGCGTATCTTGGGCCACATCGGAGCGCGAGGCACCGCCTATTGGAATGTCCGGCTGCTGGATGGGTTGTTCGATTTTGAGGAGATTCGGGTCCATTCGCGCCGGCCTGAAAGCCGGCAAGCCTTTGCCGACCGGCTGACGCGCGATCTGGGCAAGCCGGTGACCGTGGCCGATACCTGGCAGGCTTGCCTGGACGGGGCCGATATTTTAGTCGAGGCGTCACGGCTGCCGGCCCCGCAGCCGCTCTTTAAAACGCAGTGGATCAAACCGGGCGCGCTGGTCGTCCCCTACGGCACAATGAGCACGGTAGAAGATGACATCACCGACATCATGGCCAAGATTGTGGTCGATGACTGGGGGCAATGTTTGATTGGCCCGTACGGCTGTCTGCGGCGGCACGTCGACTCCGGTAAAATCACCCGCGACACCATCCACGGGGAGTTAGGCGACATCTGCGCCGGCAAGTTACCAGGTCGCGAAGACGCGGCCGAGACGATTTTATTCTGGCACCGGGGCTTATCGACCTCGGATATCGCCTTGGGCTATGCCATGCTGGACAAGGCCGGCCGGTTGGGCATTGGCCGGAAACTGCCCTACGCATGATTACACTCCGGCAGCCGGCAGACCTCAATTGGGAGACGGTAGAGGCGGTGGCCTATGACCAGGCCCGGCTCGAAATCGATGAGTCGCTGCTGGCCAAAGTGGCGCAAGGCCGGCTCGATTTTCTTCATCTCATTGCTCAGGGCGTGCCCTGCTATGGCGTCACCACCGGGCTGGGCGCGCTGTCCACCACTCAGTTAACCGCCGCCGAGCAGGCCGACCTGCCCCACCATATGCTGCGAGCGCGAGCCGCCGCCGTCGGTCCGCCGCTGCCCAAGCCGGTCGCCAGAGCCACGTTGATGATCCGGCTGGTCAATTTTCTGTCCGGCTTGGACGGCGTCAGCGCCGACCTGTGCCGCTTTGTAGCAGCCCGGCTAAACGATGATTTCACCCCCTGGATTCCCAGTCTGGGGCACGGCATCGCCGCCGATGTTACAGCCAACTGCCATGCTTTCCAAACCTTCATCGGCGAAGGGTTTGTCTTTGGTCCTGATAACCGCCGCCAACCGGCCGCCGAGGCGCTGGCCGCGCGCGGGGTCGAGCCGTACCGCCTGGGCTCCAAGGAAGGGTTGGCCCTACTCAGCGGGGTGACAGCATCGCCAGCGTATGCGCTCGATGCCTATCGCCATTTGGAACGGCTGTTGAAGTTAGCCACAATGGTCGCGGCGGTCTCGATGGAAGGACTGGCCGCGCCAAAAGACGCGGTCGATCCGGCCTCGGCGATGGTTTCGGCGGAGCCGAGCGTGGCGATGATGATCGCCGCCTTGCAGCGCTGGTTGGCTGGCAGCCGGATCGAGGCGGTCAAGCTTCAAGCACCGGTCTCGTATCGGGTGGTGCCGCAGGTACACGGGGCGTTGTTCGATGCCTTGCAGCAGTTGCGCCGGCATATCGAGCGGGCGCTGACCAGTTTTAGTGATAACCCGCTTATGGTGCTAGATGAGTCGCCGCAGGGAGGTCGGCTGCTGTCGGTCGGGCTGTTTCACAACCAGCATTTGGTTAATCAAGTGGAACAGGTAGCGTTGGCCTTAGCTCATGTCGGCTGTTTGAGCGAACGCCGCCTGCATCGGCTGCTGAACCCGGCTAACACCGGCTTGGCCCCGCAGTTGGCCGCTCGACCTGGCTTGGACGCTGGGCTGGTGGTGGCTCACAAGGCCAGTTTGGGGCTGGCGGCTCAGCTGCGTCTGCTGGCCCAGCCGATCTCGCTGGCAACCGGCGACAGTTCCAATGGCCAGGAGGATTACATGGCGCTGGCGCTGCCGGCGGTGGCCCGGCTGTACGATATGGCCGATTGGGTAACCTTGATGCTGGCCTACGAACTGCTGGCCGGATTAGTGGCGCTCGACCGGCGCGGTGGCCGACCCGGCGATGGGGTGGAGGCAGTGAGAGCCTCCGTCCGGCAGGTTATTCCCCCCTTAGATCAGGATCGCTCGCCAGGGCCGGATGTGGAGGAGCTGCGCCACATTTTTGACTCGGCAGTGTTTCAAGCTTTATTGGACACGTTTGGCTAACGAACATCGCTTCGATATTAAGCCCAATTTCCTTGCGCCTGACCGCCGACCGTAGACCGTCGCCTGCCAACCAATGTACCCGTCTCTCAGCGGTCTGCGGTCGGCTAACAGCGGTCAGGAGTGACGGTCACCTTTGGAACGCGTTAAGCCGGGGTCATGAAAATTTGCTCTCCCCCACTGAAAATGCTACAATTCCGGTTACATATTGGGGAGTCGTCTAGTGGTAGGACAGCAGATTCTGGCTCTGCGAGCCGGGGTTCGAATCCCTGCTCCCCAGTTCACGGCCGTCTAATAGGGCATGACTAATCATTGGGCATGCCCTACTTTTTTGGTGGTAATTATGGGCGCGTTAACTCCACGCCCCTCAAAAAGTAAATCGTGGCTGGTACTCTTTGGAATAGTCAGTGTCATCCTGTTGATCTTTATGCTCAGCTTGGCCTATGTGCTCATCGCGCAGCCCAATGTAACAGCCGAAGCGGCCCCCACGGCGACTCGTCCGGAGGCCCTGAGCCTGCCGACCGCCTCAGCACCTACCCTGACTCCCGGTCCGCCGCTGGCGGAGCGGATCGATTTTACTGTCGAAGAACCGGTCGAAGGCTTTTCCAACTGCGACCGCTACGGTTTTGAAGGTGTTGTGATCGGCCGTAATGGCGAGCCGCTCCAAGGCGTCCAAATAGTGGTGTGGGATAACCAAACCGGTCTGGTGTCGCTGACGACCACTGACCGCCAGGGGACGTATCTCATTGAACTTGAGCAGTTACCGCCCCATCGAAAACTGTGGATTCAGATCTTTGCCAACGATTTACCTGTGGCTCAGCCGCTGCTGGTCGAGCCGAACGTCGATTGCCAGACCGGGTTTCAGGTTTACCGCATCAATTGGCGCCAGACTGCTGAGTGACTGTTACCTATTACCGATAATAAAGTTTATAAAGGTCTAAAGTGAGTGGAGTTAATGAGTTCTTATATGTAGTCCGTCTTATTTTTGACGAAAACTCCATAAACTCTAAGAACTCATTAAACTCCATAAACTCTAATGCCTAGCCAAAAGGATTGTGATGCAAACAACAATTTACACCGACGCTTCCGGATTTGAAACCCTGGCGCACGAGTGGGATGATCTATTGGAGCGGGCCGTTAACGCTCCATTTTTTATGCGATACGGCTACCAGAGCGCCTGGTGGCGTTGTTTGGGTAACGATGATTTGTTCCTCATCGCCATCCGGACCGATGAGGGCCAGTTGGTGGGTTTAGCCCCCCTCTACGGCGAAACAACACCCGCTGGGCAGCGGCAGCTCACCTTCGTAGGCTGTGTTGATGTGTCCGATTACCTAGATTTGCTGGTGGACGCCGATCATGTGGAGGCAGTTCACCACACCTTGATTACTTGTCTGGCTGACGAGGGCGTACCTTGGGATAAACTGTATCTGTGTAGTTTACCCCACAACTCGATCACCCCCACCCAGTTAGCCGAGACAGCGCGCCGGCAGGGCTGGCAAGTTGACGTGCGGCAGCAAGATATTTGTCCGGTGATTACCTTGCCGGCCGATTGGGAAACGTACCTGGCCGGCGTCGATAAAAAGCAGCGCCACGAAATTCGGCGCAAAATGCGGAAAATTGAACGCGAGGCTGAAACCCGTTGGTACGTAGTTGACTCGTTAACGGACTTGGACCAGGCCATGACCGATTTTATCACCTTGCACCAGAAATCAACGCAGGACAAAGAGGATTTCTGGAGCGAGCCCATGATCCAGTTTTTCAAAACCGTGGCTAAAATTTTGGCCCAGGCCGGCTGGTTGAAACTCTACTTTATCGAGGTCAATGGTATTTTAGCCGCCACAATGCTTTGTTTCGATTACAATAATGAATTTTTGCTCTACAATTCCGGTTACGACCCCGAACAATTTGCCCAATTAAGCCCCGGCAATGTCTTAACGTCTTACACCCTGCGCCACGCCATCGAATTAGGCCGCAGCCGGTATGACTTTTTACGCGGCGACGAAGAGTATAAGTTCCGCTTTGGGGCCGTGGCGGAACCGGTTTATGATTTGGAAATCACGAGACGATGAGCACCTAATTAGCTGAAAGTCAACATCATGATAAAACGTATAGCGATGTTAAGCGTACACACCAGCCCCCTGGCGACCCTGGGCGGCAAAGAAACGGGCGGAATGAACGTCTACGTTCGTGATTTGAGCCGTGCTTTGAGTCACAAGGGCATTGAAGTTGATGTGTATACCCGCTCTCAAGACCCGACCTTGCCCCCCATTGATGATCGTTTGGCGGCGCGCGGCCGGGTCTTTTACATCAAAGCCGGGCCGGAGCAACCCTATAATAAAAACGATATCTACTTTCACATCGATGAATTTGTGGACAACGTCTTGGCCCTGCGGCAAACGTACGATGTCATCTTCAGTCACTACTGGTTGTCGGGCATTGCCGCCGGGGCGCTGCGACATTACTGGCACATCCCTTTTGCGCAGATGTTTCACACCCTGGCCGAGCTGAAGAATCGAGTAGCCCAATCGCCCGCCGAGCGCGATACCGCCCAGCGGCTCAACTGCGAAGGCGAAATTATGCGCTCAGCCAACCGGATCATCGCCGCCACGCCGCTGGACCGCAACCACATGATGTGGGCCTACGGCGCGTCGCCAGAAAAAATCGAGATTGTCCCACCGGGCGTCGATCTCGACCGCTTCCAGCCCATCGACCGGAACCAGGCTAAGGCGGCCATCGATGTGCCGGCCCATCACAAGCTGATTCTATTTGTGGGCCGCATGCAGCCGCTCAAAGGCATCGATACCCTTTTGCGGGCGTTGGCTGTGGTCAAGCATCGCGAGCCGGTTTTAGTCAAAGATGTCTGTCTCTCGATTGTCGGGGGCGACCCCAACCAAGACTCGGAACTGGAACTGCGCGAGTTCGCCCGGCTGCAAGAACTGCGCGAGTCCCTGCAAATTGGCGATTTAGTGACCTTTCTGGGTGCGAAAGATCAGGATAAACTGGTCTATTACTACACCGCCGCCGAAATGGTGGTCATGCCCTCCCATTATGAGTCGTTTGGCATGGTCGCCATCGAGGCCATGGCCTGCGGCACGCCGGTCATCGCCTCGGATGTGGGCGGGCTATCGTTTAGTATTGAAGATGGCTTCAACGGCTATCTTGTCCCCGGCCGAGACGCTGAGGCGATGGCGGCCAAGATTATCCTGCTGCTGAAATATGGCGTGCTGCGCGATCAACTGGGCAATCAAGCGCGTCAATGGGTCCAGCGCTACAGTTGGAACCACATTGCCGATGAACTTCTGGAGATTTTTGACCGTATGGCGGCTGAGTATAGTCAAGCTTGAGGCAAAGCACCCGGGTTAACCCCCTCGTTATTTCCTGATCGAAACGAGCGAACTTTTCCCTACAAAATTACTATCGTTCCGATTTATCCCCATCAGCTTTGGCTCACCGCGGCCAGGCCTTAGAAAGCGCTCCTGCCCCTTGAGATCGAGCGGCCAATAAACGCTCAGTAAGTCGAGCAGCGTCAGCAGCGAGAAAGCACAGGCGTTAGGCAAGTATTTCATCGTTAAATTGATCGTACCCACCAGTTGCTCCTCCGTCAGCGAGCCAAAACTGCCGGTGGTGTGCATTAACTCGACAAATTTGTTGAGGGTTCGTTCATCAGCCTCAGGAATGTTACGGATGGCGAAAGAGGCCATTGCCGAGATATGTTGTTTATCAATTTGGGTGGAACCAGGTTTATTTTGATCGGACATACTAAAATCCTTTCGTTTTGAGATAATGGCTGACCATAATGGGTCATTGATCGTTCATTCTCAAGCGATCAATGACCCATTTCTCCTTATTAGACCCCTCCGGCGATTATATCGTCGATGGTAACTCGATATTGGGGCCTTTTTCTTTCGTCGGGCCGATTTTATCGATACCAAACGAGTAAGCCGTGTAGAGCAGCGTGTTTTTAATCCCCAAATAATAAGATTTCAACGCGCGCTGTTTCGACTCGGTCTCAATCGGCTTACTGAGCAAAAGTATCCAGGCAATCTCCAACGTGTGCTTGATATCCTGCTTGTTCCACGTTCTCAACTGCAATTCGCCGGTTGATAATCTTTTAGTGGGGCCGTTCTCGTTTAATTCGACCCCAAATCGCTTGGCCAGATAATCGACGGCGGCGCTGCTGCCTTGTAAATAGGCTTTGGCATACCCGTCACCATCTTCGATAAACGAGGCCGGCACACTGGCTTCGATCCCGGCTTTAACTGACCATAAATGGGTTTTGATGCTTTCAACGTGCCATATTTTTGCGACCATAATGTTTTTCCTCTAATGTTGGCCATTACTATGAGCTGTGTGCGCGGCGATCAACGGCAGCGATTGAATAGCGTCCCTCCCGCCGAGCATCAGCGCCATTTGGTCCGGTTTTTCCTTTAGACTATTGGCTAAAATCACTTCATTGAGCAATCTGACCAATTCCGGAACCGGATAGCTGCGTAACACCTCTAATATCGACTCATCGTGCTTAACATCGAACATCGTGTGCTTGAACTGGGCCGGTGCGATCAATTCTTTGAGCAAAATGCCATTATGTTTCAGCGGGGCCAGCCCCAAAGGGCGTAAGGTGGCGGTTAAATACGCGGCCAGATTTTTTTCCATCAACATCATCGTCACATCGTTCGATAACGCCTCGGAACCGTAGCGAACCACTAACCGGCGCAATCCTTGATTGGTATAGTCTCGTACGATCATCTTAAGCAGATTTTCGTCGGCTTTAACCAACTGCGCCGCGGCCTCTTTTATAGCTTTGTCCGGTTTGAAGGTAAA
Organism: Anaerolineales bacterium; assembly: GCA_020634935.1. Taxonomy (GTDB): domain Bacteria; phylum Chloroflexota; class Anaerolineae; order 4572-78; family J111; genus JAGRBY01. Next base: position 15,006 of record JACKAT010000039.1, on the reverse strand, counting down.
TAGAACCGTCATTTGAATAGTAAACGGAATATTGTCGCAACTGAGCATCTCATCAAAATAAAAGTTTCCCACATAGATGCCCGTCTTAACAACTTTGAGCGGGCGCTCGATAATCGGTATAATCCACCTCAAACCGGGCGGTTTGGGGCGATTATACCGTCCTAGCCGCATCACCGGCGTCACGTGATTATCGGGCGTAAAAATAAACCCAAATAACCCCATTAACCATAGGCATAGCCTTGTCATTTTTCGTCTCCTTACTCTGCTAAAAAAATGTCCTCTCCATTTTATAGCCGTTATCTGATGTCGTCGCCATGGGTCATTTTTGCGATAATAACGATCATGCTCACTGCTCCGGCTAACCACGCCGTAAAAATAATCCACAAAAAAACCCAAATGTTTAATGTCATTTCATACATTAGCGTCTCCTCTAAAAATACCCTATGTGGAGCGTCAAAGTTGACTTTGACCTAACAGTGAACGACAAAGCCAGCTTGGTCGCGCCATTCCGCTAAAAATATCCCGTTTGGAGCGCCAAAACTGACAATGATCCTACCGTTAATGACACCGCTGGCTTTGTCGCTCCGACTCATTTTCATAATCGTTGCTGTACCGCAGCTTCTATCGTATTCGCTTCAAAAACTGAGCGCCGACAGCCGCAAGGCCTTTTCACCAATGGTACCGTGCCGCAGGCTTATGATATTTTTAATAACTTGCGCAATCTTGACTTGATTTTAGTATACACGAAAAGGGAAAAGGGGAACGGACAATTTCATGTCAGAATACAAATAATTCTGCGCTCAACTCTGTCATTGAGCTACAGTTTTCTGACAATCGATCCCAATAGGCGGGGTAAAAGGAGAAAAACCCTTTCATCATAGAAGTTCATTAGCGTTTAGGGGGGCAGCTTCCTATAATGGCGGCGTTTTGCCTAAAAACGAGGCTAATCAGCGATTGGCTAACGGATTAAACGCCCTAACTCTAAAACGCGATAAATACTAATAAGGATGAGCGAAAATCTATTCAGCCGGAGCGTGAGAATTCAGAATAAGCCGATAACCAACCCCCCTGACATTTTCAATATATTGATATGAGTTATCGCCCTGCGGTTGCAGTTTATCGCGCACCCGTCTAACCAAACTTTGAATATTATTGTAATCCCGCAGCCGATCATAGTCGCCCCACACGCCTTTGCCGATCATGGCAAAAGTACACAGCGAATCGGAGGTCTGATCCACCGCGTGGCGATATAACACGGCCAATAATTTGTATTCAGTTTCGGCTAAGGTCAGCCACTGCCCTTCCAGCCAGACATCGTACCCCAATCGTTGCTCATCGAGCCACGGGCTGTGCGATTTATCATATACCGGCGGGTCGGGGCTAAAACTCAGGCAAATTTCCCGGATCGAGTCGAGCGCATGCATAAAACGGGCCATATCGCCGCTGCGGTAATAAATTCCGTCATCATACGTGTTGATCACCTTTAGCGTGCTCAGCAGCAGCCCCATTTGATACAACGGCGGCGTGCAGTGAAATTTTTGGAGCGCGTACCGTCGAATATAATGAATAATGGTCAGCGCTTGGTGGATTTCATCGCTCAAATGATCATAATAACCCGCGCCGGTTTCCGCCCGGGCTTCAACTTGCAGATATTCTTCCAACTGCCGGCGATCCTCATAAGGGAGGTCTCCCAATAAGGTAAATTTAATCACAACTTCCAGATGAATAAAATCTTGGATAAGGGGGCCTTGGCTTAACCCGCCAAACTCGATTAACCACGACCGATCCCGATTATCGACTAAAATAGTCTCGCCGCTCAAGCGTTTGTGGGTGATGCCGTGGTAAATGGAACCCTCAACCGGCAGATCGCCCTTAAGCAAGCTGGTTAACAGCGCCAGGGCGGTCTCATCCAGGTGAGGCAGGTTATTAACCACCGCGTGCTTCTGCAATCGATTGATCTGGGTCAGCAGCGCCGCTAACGTGAACCGATCGTCGTCTTCAAAGAAATAAGGTGCCAGCGAGGCCACCGCCGAGGCCGTTTCTTCGATTTTGACATTTTGTTGGTGATATCGGTCTAAGGTGTGGCCAAAGAGATGGCCCAAGACCGCCCTGATGGCTTTAGGCTGATGATAACGATAAAATTCTGAAAAAGGGGTGATGTTTTCCAGGTCAGCGTCGGTTAAAATATAGGCTAACGCCGCATAACGGGTGGTTTCATACCGCTGTTTCATTAACTTGGCGGTGGCGCCCTCGGTGGCCGCCCGGGGGGCGAATTTTTCGAAACATTCGTCCTCTTGCCGGATGGCCTGGCGCAAACCACAGGTAACTAGCAGCCGAAACGGCAATCCTTCCGGTAAAAAGGAATAAACCGCCAGCGTTACCTTGTTTTCGCCGGCGGCGATTAGCCGGTGCAGGTTAATTTGCTGGCTGTGATGAAAAAGACAGCATAATAGGTCCTCTAATTCCTCAATTCGGGCCGGCAGCAAACGATGATCCAAATCAGGCTCGATTAATGTCACTAAATGGGCCAAAGACAGCCCCGGGTTGTTATCGCGCCGAATATCGAGCTGCCAGTTGAGCCGAACGTGTTCATTAAACACCTGCTCAACCGCTTGGCGGATCGCATCAAAGCCTTCATATTTACCGATAAAATTTACCGCCGGCGGTAAGCTGTCAATACGCGGACCTAACGCTTCGCGGGCCAATTCAAAGCTGGGATAAGCCGTGAGAATGATTTTGGGAATGGGCCGGTATATTTCCCGTTGCGCCAGCAATAACCCGCTAATATCCTGGCCATCGTCCTCTTCTTCCAGCCGAATATCCAAAATCATCATATGAACGTGCTGGGTAGCCAGCTTTTCTTCGGCTTGCTCCATCGAATACGCCCGATAGACCCGATAGCCGGCTTCTTCCAGCAATCGGGCATGAACATCCAAAAAACTGGCGGTATTATCAACAAAAAGAATGGTTTTTTGTTTCAATAGACGCTCACTTTAGGCAGTTCAACCGGAATTGTCTCTACCGGCAGTGTTACGATGACGCTTGTCCCTTGTTGGGTCGTCTGGTGGATGTCAACATCCCCATAATACGTTTGAAAAATCGTTCTAGCCAGCATTAACCCGATTCCTGAGCCTTTACTGCCTTCCGGTTTATCAATCGGTTGATTAAAGATTTTATTGCGCAATGTTTCAGGAATACCCGGCCCGGTATCTTCGACAAAGACTCTAATTTGTCGATTAACCAGGCGGGTGATAATGGTGATTTGCTTTTCTGGCGAATTGGCCTGTTCCATCGCGTAAACCGCGTTATCGATGATCAATTCAAAGCCGCGCCGCAGCCATTCCTGGCTGGCCCGCACCGTAGCCACATTGTCGAGCTCCGGTTCCAGCTTTAATCGCAGCGCCACAGTTTTATAGCGGTTTTGTCGCCAGCGCCGTTCCAAATAGGTTCTAAAAGTTTCATTTATCTTCAAAGAATTAATCGCATCTTCGTAAGACAGCGGCGCCGTGACCGGAATATCTTTGATACCGTTAATAATAGTGTCTAACTGCTCCAACTGCTGGCCGATCTCCACTGTTTGTTGCTCTTTGGGCAGCAGCGCCTTCAATAACGCTACATGACCTCGGGCGGTGCCGACTTCACGCTTGATACTGTGTCCCCAGGTGGTACTGACCATTCTAATCCAATCCACCGCCGTATGCGTGCCGATAAAACCCTTAATCTTCTTCATCTCTTCATATTGGCTGGCCCGATCAATGGCCACGGCAAATTGGCCGGCTAAAATTTCCAGCAGGGCAATCTCCCGCTCAGAAAATTGCTTGGTATCCTTACTCCGCACACACAGCACCCCGATCACATTATTTTGGCTCAAAAGGGGGACGCCCAGAATGGCCCGGTAGTCTTTTTCGACAAGTACCGGATTAGCTTGGCCATCTTGTTGGGTATCGGCAATAAAAAGAGGGGTACGCTGCTCAATTATGGTGCGGGTAAAGTCATCTTTGCGGACTCGCGAGGGATAGAATTGTAAACCCTGATGAATGTTCACCTTAAAGCCCTGAGTGATCTCTTCGTGTTGGCTATCCCAAAATAAAACCACACCCTCATTCGTATCCGTTAATTTTATTGCCTCAGTCAGCACCAGGTTTAGAACTTCGCTAAGTTCAGATGTGCCGGCCAGCGATACCGCCACCTGCCGCAAAATATTGGCCTCTTTCAACCGCTCGGTCACGGCCTGGTAAAGTTGCGCATTGATAATCGCGTTAGCCAACTGATCAGCCATAATTTGCAGCGTAGCAATGTCTTCATCGTTCCAATCGCCCACAGATGTGCTCTGTAAATCGAGCACACCCATCACTTGGTTCCGCGCAATGAGGGGAAAAGCCATTTCAGCCCGAGTTAGCGGCAAAGTGGCTACATAGTGGCCGTTTTGCGTCACATCCGGCGCTAATTGGGCTAATCCTGACTGCGCCGCCGTGCCAACAACGCCTTGGCCTATCTTTAATGTATGACCTAGCCTTAATGGCGACGTATTAGCCGGATAAATCGCTTGAAGCTCCAAATTTTCTCGCTTACTGTCGAACAAGAAGACGCCGGTGTGATAAAAGCCAAAACTATCGGTAATCAACCGGCCGGTTTCAGTTAATAACTTATCGATATCCAAAATTGACGTCGTACGCCGGGCAACTTGGGCAGCCATGCTCAATAGCTGCGCCTTACGCTGAACTTCCTCAAATAAACGGGCATTGCGAATGGCCACGGCGGCTTGATCGGCCAGAGTTTGCAATGCTTGTTGATCGCGTTCGTCAAAAGCGTCAAATTCGCTATGTTCAACATTGATGACGCCGATAACTTCGTCGCCAAGCATAATCGGCACGTCAAGTTCTGATCGGGTGGCCGGATGGCACGATACGTAGTCCGGATCGCGCGTAACATCTTTAATCAGTTGAGGTTTTTTGGAGGTGACGGTTCGCCAGGTGATCCCTTTAGGCAATTGAGAGGCTGAGCCAGATTGATGATCAATTCCTAAAACCTGCCAGGACGGGGCTATCTCTTGCTGAGGATAAACACTCACAATGCGGGCGCTTTTAGCCTCAACCAAGCGCATTGACGCAAAACAGATCTGTTTGCCCTGATAATGGGTAATATACTGGGCCTGTTCCAGAATGTTTTCCAGAATTTCATCCAAATTCAAAGAATTACCCACCGTTCGCCCGGTTTGGTGTAAAACTTGCAGAATGTTGGCCTGTTTTTGCTGTTCTTCAAAAAGCTGGGCATTGCGGATGGCCACCGCCGCCTGATTGGCGAAAAATTCAATATATTTGACTTCTTCCGGCGTAAAACGGTGAAATTGCCGATAGTTGACAAACATAATGCCGACTTTTCGGCTGCCTACCCGCAGCGGCAGCGCAATGCACGATCGCACCCCTTCATCCTTCAAAAACCGGCGATTGGCAAAAATTGGATCGTCAGGCGCTTGTTCAACGATATAAGGCGCGTCTCGCTCGACTAAATCACGGACAAACGAGTCTTGCGGCACTTGCGTAAATACTCGGGTTCGTTCCGGGTAGTTTACGCCCGTTAAAATCGGCGGATGGCCCAATTTTTGGGTATCATGATCAAACGTAAACAAAACTGTGGCGTCACACCCAAACGCATCCAGCGTACCCTCAACTAAATGGCGAAGCGTCTTCTGTAAATCCTCTAATAACGTTACCCGGGCCACAACCCGGGCGCTGTTGTGTAATTTGCGTAGTTGATCCATCAACATCGCATTTTTCAGGGCTAAGGCGGCGTGATTGGCAAAGGTTTTAACCGTTTCCCGGTCTTTGTCGCTAAAGCGGCGCGGCCGTTCGTAATTGATAAACAATACCCCCAATTTTTCCGACCCGACCGTCAACGCCACCCCTTGAAAACTTCGCGCCCCAATTTCTTCAAGCAGCTTGCGCGTGGGGTCGCCCAAATAGCCGTACTCGCCCAGGATATCGACATTTTCCACGCCCACCCAGCCGTGTTCCATAATGGCATAGGGCGTTTGCCCGCATTGCGCCTCATTTTGCCGGTATTTGTCCCAAATTTCCGGGGCCAGGCCATCCGCCGCCGAATTATTGAAGTTAAACTTTTCGCGCACCGGATCATAAGACCAAATCGCGGTGGAAGCGGCTTGCAATATTTCTCTGGCGCTGTGAACGATTTGATCCAATACTTCCGCTAATTCCGCCGCGCCGGCTAACGCTTCCGCCGCGCGGCGCATATATTCCAGCTCTTTCATCCGCTGTGCGCTGTCAAAGGCAATACCGGCCTGATTAACATAGAGTTGTAACGCTTCAACTTCCGCTTTGGCGAAGCGGCGCGGTTGATTGTAATGAATCCACATCACGCCGATGCGTTTGCCTTCAACCGCCACCGGAAAACACAAGGCGGCCCTAATATTGTTTGAAAAGAGGCTGGGATTAACGCGATGGCGCTCCTTAACCACATTTTCGATGACGGCATAATGCCCGCTCTGCATAACTTTGGCTGAAAGACCGTTAGGTCGGATTACGTCCTTGATATTAACCTGCTCGTCCACGCCAACGCTCACCTGCCGCAGCGGATTGCCCAAAATTAAGCTGGCCCCATTGGCCTCGGCCGCCACGCAGGCTAATTCCAAAATATCGTACATCACCTTATCCGGATCGGGCGATGAGACCAGCGCGTTGCTCGCTTCAAAAAACGAACTCAACCGTTCGGTGGCGATCCGGGTTTCAGCCAGCAAACGCGTATTATCAATGGCGATAGCGGCCGTATTGGCGAACGTTAAGACCGCTTCGATATCCGATTCGCTAATGCCCAGCTGCGTAAACTTATTATCGGCCACTAACACGCCAATCACCTGATCGCGGGCCAATAGCGGCGCTACAATCAACGGTCGAGCCGGCTTAAAGGCCAGGGCAAAACTGGCGGGCAGGCTCTCGGGCCGTTTATCCGTTAGTAAGCAATATTTACCCTGATAGACGGCCCGCGAGAAGATATCGCTGCCGTTACAATCTAAGGGCAGGCATAAATGACGAATATGATCATTAATTGGCGTTGATCGCAGGTGATCGCCTTCGAGCGCGTTTAAAAATTGATCAAAACCCGGCAAACCGTCGGCGACAAGGTGTTCCCAATTGGCTTGGGCCTTGGCGGCGTCTAAATGGCCGATACCCATCCGCCCGACCAAATTTTCGCCCGATTCATCTAATAAAAACAGCGCCGCCCGATTAAAGCCCAGGCCGTATCCGGCGGTGACGCCCGTTAGCACCACGTGCAATATTTTATCAATATCTTGTGAGGTTTGGATATAATCGCTGATCTTATGCAGCACATCGAGCTGTTCCGCATAACGTTTAACCGCTTTATGCGCCCGCGAGTTGCCCACCGCCATAGCCACCTGACTGGCGAATGTTTGGCACAGATCCACCTCCTCCGCCGTAAATTGGTGGGTTCGGCCGATGGCATCCAGGCTAAACGTGCCGATAATCCGCTCTTTGAGCACCACCGGCACAATCACCACCGATCGGATGTCGAACTGGTCAAAAACCGCGCCAGCCGGTCCCAGAGCGGCTTTATCGGTTATTTCCGACAAAACTACCGGCTCTCCGTTGGTAATTAACCCTTCTTGCAGCGGAATACCTTCCACTTGAATGGTAACGCCGCTGGTCCCGATGGCCGGATACTCGGCCACCACTTCCCCGTAGGTATAAGCCGGCGCTTTGAACAAAACCAGCCCGCTGTGGTCGGCTTTGATCAAATCAACCGCGGCCCGGCAGACCAGCGTCAAAATTTTATCCACTTCCAGCGTAGAATTGAGCGAGCTTGACACTTGCTGGATCACTTCCAGGTTACGCGCTCGCCGTTCGGCCTGTTGGCGGGCGGCTTGCTCATTAGCCCTTAATTGCGCATTATAAATAGCCGCCGCCGCCTGCGCCGCGAATAATTTGAGCGGTTCCAGCTCGGTGGTAGCGATAAAGCGCCGGCTGTGTTTGTTATCCATCGATAACTTGCCGATAATCCGGCCTTCGACCACCAGCGGCATACATACCCACTGATTGACATCCTGTTTGTCCAGCTCGACTTCATAGGGCAGCACTTCGCCCGCTTTTCGTTCGTATAAGCGCGATTGCGGGTCGGCCATCACCTCCCGCATATAATCATCGGCGGAAACCGCGCAGCGAAAACCAACAAAGCCGCCGGTCATGCCCACTTGAGCCGTCCCGACCATCGCCTGGCCATCTTCGGCTAAAAGATACAGCCGCACCCGGTCAAAGCCGATACTTTGCACGCCTTGCAGCACAATAGCCAGCGTTTGGCTTAAATCTTGCCCATTGAGCAGCGCCGCGCTGGTTTCCATCAATTTTTCTAAAATCTGTTTCTCTCGAGCGGCATTTTTAAGCTGGCTCTGCTCCGCCGCCATTCGCACCAGAATATCCAGCTCTTGATAGTTGAGCGGCTTCGCTAAATAGCGATACGCGCCCGCTTGCAGCGTTTCCAACGCCGATTCCATGCCCCAACCGGTAAAAACGATAATTTCAATGCTGGGATAACTGGTTTTAATCTTTTGGGTGAGAATAACGCCCAAGGGTTCCGGCTCTGCGCCCGGTTCCGGCACTAACAAGTCGTCGATGAGCACCACTTGGTAATTGCCCTGGACCCGTTGGAGTTGTTCCAGCGCTTCAGCCGCAGTGGGGGCGGTATCGACTTCATAATTAAACGATCCCCGCAAATATTTGGCCAGCGGCGTTAAGATACTAACTTCATCATCAACCAGCAAAATTCGCAGCGATTGGCTCACTATTTATCCCTCCTCCGCGACAACGACCGGCAGCTTGACCAAAAAGGTGGTACCCAGCGGGATCACACTTCGTTCGATGGAAACCTGGCCGCCTTGCGACTCGATCAGGCTGCGCGTAATATAAAGCCCTTGTCCGGTGCCGCCTAAGCGCGTGGTAAAGCCCAAGCCAAACACCCGCTCCCATAAACGGCGATGAATGCCGGGACCGGTATCAACAAAGCGGATTTGCAAGGGTAATGGCGCTTGAGCTTGTTGATAAGCCGTACTAATGGTCAATAAATTGGCCCGGCCCGGTTTCAAGACCATCTGCTGGACGGCGTTTAGCATAATATTCAGAAATGCCTGCTTAAGCTGCACAATATTGGCGATCATAATCGGCGCGTCCGGGCTTAAATCCGTTTCAACTTTAATTTTATTCTTACGCAGCACCGGCTGTAGCAGCGTCACCGCTTGCTGGACAATGTCGTTAATTGTAACCAAGCAGCCGCGCTCAGCCCGCATAAGCTGCTGAAACAGTTCAACTGTATGCCGTAAATCATTAAATGTGGTTAGCAGCTCATCCGCCGTCTGGCTAATCTCTTTCAATTGAGCGGGCGGCTGCGGATCATTTTCATAGCGCCGGCAATCCAGCCGTAAATTGTGCAGTTGAATCTCCAGCCCCGACATTTTATTATAAACTTCGTGACTAAAGCCGCTAGCCATCTGCCCGCTGAGCATAACCTTATTTAGCGACCGAAAGCGCTGCTCCATCGCCTCCCGCTCGATGGCCACGGCAAAAAGCGCGCCGGCCGCCAGTGTATCGCGCAGATGATAGCGCGTAAAGGCGTCGGGCCGGTCGTGCAGCAGAAAAAGCGCGTGATGAACCTCGCCATGCGCTTCAATGGGAATGCCCAGGCACGATTCAAACGACAAGAGCTGCAATAACTTCCTAAATCGCTCCGCCGCCGGGCCGCGCGCGTTATTTTCTAACAGGGGGGCCGCTTCAACCATCACATCGCCCACCGGGCTTTCCCATAGGCTGTAAAAAACCTCGTCATCGCTAAAATGGGCCCGGCCGGCCTGGGCCATAATCGATACCGCCCGAGAAATCGGGTCGAGCCGAAAAATTAAGCCCGTTGTCGCCGGCGTTGTCGCCAGTAAGGTCTCTAAACCCCGCCTAAACTGCCGCGACAGCGATCGTCCCGTCCCCAGCGCCGCTGCTAACTGCTGATACGACGGCGGGGCGCTCGCCGGGGCCGCTATGACCGGGGATCGGCCTGAAAAAGGCTCATCGCGGCTAATTTTGGCCAATAACTGCCCAAGTTCGCTCAAATCCAACGGTTTAACCAGCACTTCCGCCACGCCGGCTTGCTCGATGGCTTCTTGGCGCTCGGCCAGCCATTCGGCGGCGCTCATGAGCGCCGTATAACCGGAAAAATGGCGTTGGCGGAGCTGGTCGAGGAAGGCCAGGCCGTCGATCCCCGGCAAATGCAAATCAACCAGGACAAGCCCGTAAATAGCGCGATCAATCCGGTCCAACGCCGTTTCGGCGCTTTCCGCTTCAGCAACGGTATAACCTTGATGGCGTAACCACTCAATGAGAGGCCGGCGAATTTCGCTATAATCATCAACGACTAAAATTGGCCCAACGCGCTCGATATCGGTGGGTTCGGCTTCACTTGTCATTATCAATGGCGTGATTTCCTCTACCTTAGTTTCGGCCTGATTAAATACGTCGGAGTAACTATTAACCCGCTCGGTGGGGGCCAGTAAATCATAGTTATTCATAATACCGGCCACAATTTCAATCTGGCGCAGCCGCGCCTGAACACTTAACTTCAATTTTCGGGTTCGGCTGTCAATGTGGGTAATAATCGCTTCAATATGGTCGCCCAGCCACAATAATCCATCCGGTTGGGTAATTTCCCAACTGGTCATTTCCGCCAGCGGCACTAATCCGTCCACACCGGGCCTAACTTCTACAAAAACACCGTGCTCCGTGATATTTTTGACGGTTCCTGCCACGACATCGCCATTATGATGCTGGGCGCTAAAATCAAACCAGGGATCAGGCTGGGTTCGCCGGTAACTAAGCTCCATCGTATGCCCCGGCGCTGCCAGCGCGATAATATCGGCCCCAATTTCATCGCCCGGCTTCCAAACCAGCCGCGGATCAATATTTCCCGCCCAGGTTAACTCTCGGCGGCGAATATACGCCCGAGTGCCATCTTGCAACCGGATAAATAACCCGTAAGGCAGCAATTTTTCCACAATGCCGGCCACATGCTGCCCGACAGCATAATCCAACTCCATCGATGTCATAAATCTCTCTGAAAACAGCTACTTTTTAAATAGTTATGGTATCATCCACACCTCGGCTTGGAGTTTGGCTCTAGCTCCTCCCACGGGGCAGTAACAATCCACTGAATCATTAATAAGAGACGTGCCGAGATTAGCGATGGATAATCATCGATGAATAAGGGTAGCCAGCCGAGGTATTCTGACCGGATTAATGATCTAACCTATTATAACACAGGCGACTCGGTCAGATTCTTGCAATTTTCTGGCAGTTTTCCGCCAAAACTGTCATGAAGGTAAAAACAAGATGGCAGTTAGGCTGAGATGTGACGTTTAGGGGTAAAAGGTGAAGCGATGGCTTTTTCAAAGTACCACATTCCGGCGGCGGGGATGTGATCCCAGGGCGTGACCAGCGAAAAGCCCAATTTTTGATAGAGGCCGTGCGCTTCCGGCTGTTTTTCGCCGGTCATCAGGCGCACCCCGCTGTAGCCGTAGCTTTGGGCCGTTTTGAGCGCCGCCTGGACCAACGCGGTCGCGATACCCTGGCCGCGATATTCCGGCGGCACAAACATCGACCTAAATTCGCAAAAGTCATCATCCATCCGGCACAACGCGATCGTCCCGGCCGGATTGTCGTTGATATAGGCGATGAGCACATCGCCGTGCGGCGGCCGGTAGCTAGCCGGCGCTTGCGGCCTGGTTTCAAAAAACCACGCGCCGCAGTAGTACGCTTTGAGCATATCCAACCGGTCGCTGTAGCGTTCTTTGTTCGATTCAACCAAACCGATCATTAATTGCGCCGCCGCCGCCGTTTCCACCTCGGTTCGAACCAAATGAATATCCATTTTCGTCCCCTTAGAAAAAACCCGGAGCGTCAAAGTTTACTTTGACCCTGAAAACAAAAACCCGGAGCGTCAAAGTTTACTTTGACCCTAAAAACAAAAACCCGGAGCGTCAAAGTTTACTTTGACCCACTTGAAAACAAAAACCCGGAGCGTCAAAGTTTACTTTGACCCACCGAACAATGACAAAGCCCGCTTTGTCGCTCCGCTCAATTCTCATTCTCCATTGAAAAGATAAGCCACTTCAGCCGCCGATAACCCCATCTCCGCCGCCTCGGCGACCTCTTGGAACTCCGCTTCAGTGCGGCAGCCGACTAAAGCAAAGATATTAAGCGGTTGGTTGAGTACATAGGCCAAAGCGACCTGCGGCGCCGATAATTGTTTGGCTTCGGCCAAGATATTGGCCCGTTCGAGCCGCTGAAAGTTATCTTCGGTGCAATAACTCTGAACACACAGTTGATCATAGTAACTGGTAAAAGAATCAAGGTTATCACGCCGGAAGCGCCCGGAGAAAAAACCACCAGCCAGACTCGACCAGACGAACAGAGGTATTTGGCGGTGCGCATACCAATCGCGGGCGATTTGCTGCTCCGGGCCGGCGATACTGACACAATCCGGCCAGGGCGGCTGCTGCTGCACGGCTAAACTAAAGTGAGGACTATGCGCGGCAAAGGAAATTAGGCCGTGCGCCTCGGCGTAGGCATTAGCGGCCTCGATGCGCTCGTGACGCCAGTTGGAACTGCCAAAAGCGCGGATTCGGCCGGCAGCCAGATGTTCATTGAGTACTTCAATCAACGGGCCGACCGGTACCGACGGATCATCGCGATGGAGCAGGTAAAGATCGATATAATCGGTCTGCTGGCGGGCCAACGAGTCGAAAAGGTCGGCCGTAATATCAAACGGCGTGACGCGCCGCCGATCTTCGTTGTGATGCGCCCCTTTGCCGATCACCACGACTTGATCGCGCAGCCCCCGGCTGTTAATCCAGCGGCCTAACACCCGTTCGCATTCGCCTAGCCGATAAATATGGGCGGTATCGAATGCCGTGCAGCCGTGCGCCCATACAGCGTCCAATAACGCCAAATTTTCGTCGAGTTCGGCGAAATTCAGCATGATCGTACCTTGCACAATGCGCGAAACCGGCTTATCGATACCGGGCATAGTTGTATATTGCATCAAGCCTTAACTCCACTAACTCTACCCACTCTACCCACTTCATCAACCCCACCAACCCCATCAACTCCCTTAAACTCCATAAACTCCACCAACTCTATGAACTCCATTAACTCTACCAGCGCTATTACTCATCCAACACCCCCACCGGCAAGCCCGCCGGCAAAGCCGCCGGTTGTTCGCAGCGACTCACCAATTCAACGTGACAGCCGCTCTGTGAGGCGTCTAAAAAGGCTTGCATCGCTTCGAGCACGTGCAAAGCCATCGTGCCATTGGCCCGATGCGGCCGATTAGAACGTAAGGCGTAAGCTAAATCGGCCACGCCTAACCCCCGGCTGTTTTCGGTGTAAGAATGCGTTAATTTAATTTCGCGCCACTCGGTTTGGCCGGCTTGACGCAGAAAAACCGGCCCGGCGAAGGTGTTGGGGTCGGGTAGGGCCAGCGTGCCTTCGCTGCCGTATATTTCCAGGCGCGGCAGCTGCGATCCCCACACATCGAAGCTGGTAATCAGCGTACCGACCGCTCCGCTGGCAAAATCGAGCAGTCCGGCCACATGAGTAGGCGTATTGACCTGAATCGGCTGGCCTTTTCTGGGCCCACTGCCGATAATCCGCTCCGGGAACGAAATTCGGGCCGAACCGGTCACGCGCCGGATAGGACCGAGCATCGCCGCCAGAGTGGTTAAATAATACGGCCCCATATCAAACAGTGGCCCGGCCCCCGGCTGATAGAAGAAATCCGGGTTAGGATGCCAGCCTTCCGGGCCGTGCGACATCATAAACGCTGTAGCGGCGACCGGTTGGCCAATTGCGCCGTCATCAATGAGCTTCCGGCAGGTTTGCAGCCCGCCGCCTAAAAATGTATCGGGCGCGCAGCCCACGCGCACCCCTTTAGCCTGAGCCGCGGCCAATAATTGGCGGCCATCATCCAATTGGGTCGCCAACGGCTTCTCACTATAGACCGATTTACCGCTATCGATGATAGCCCGGCTCACTTCATAGTGCGCCGCCGGAATCGTCAGATTAATCACCAGTTCGAGGGCCGGATCGGCCAATAAGTCAGCCGGCGTGTACGCTTGCAGGTCAAACAGCTTGGCTTTAGCCGCGGCGCGTTCAAAATCCAAATCCGCCACGGCGACAATGTCAAGAATCTCGAATTTCTGGCCGTTTTTGAGGTAAATATCGCTAATATTACCGCAGCCGATAATCCCGACTTGAATTGGGGTCATCAATGGATGTTTTCTCCTCTAAAAATACAAACCCGGAGCGTCAAAGTTTACTTTGACCCCAACATGGATGACAAAGCCGGCTTTGTCGCTCCGATCCGCTGAACCCGCCTAAAATGGAGCGTCAAAGTTTACTTTGACCCACCGCTCAATGACAAAGCCCGCTTTGTCGCTCCCGTGATAAATACCCCCGCCTTACGGCTCCAATCGATACCCCTTACCCGGCACAGTCACAATATAGCGCGGCTGCTTCCAGTCCGGCTCGATTTTTTGCCGGACGCGCTTAACCAGCTCGTAAATCGCGCCGGGACTAACGCCTTCGCCGATGCCCCACACCCCAATCGCGATATCATCGTAACTGCACACCGTTCCCACCCGGTCGCACAAAAATTGGATCAATTTTCGCTGCGGTTCGCTCAATTTAAGGGTAACCTCGTCCTCGCCGACGAAAATTTGGCCGGTGCCGGCGTCAACCCGCACGCCGGCCCCCTGTTCAGCCTCCATTTGGCCGCCGTACGTCGTCTCGATAAATTGGGCCAGCACCGGACTGAAAATTTGGGGTGATGAGCCATCCACTGCCGTCATTAGCCCTTTGCGGCTCAATAATGACTGTTGCTGAGGCGTTAACGCCATCGGCTGGCCGGGTAGCAGCGCCAGCAGCCCGGCTTGTTCGGCTT
>JACKAT010000038.1 GCA_020634935.1 Anaerolineales bacterium | reverse complement strand
GTTCGTAAACCTCTACTTTTAAAACAGCTTCTATGAAGTATCATTTGACAAACCCGGTGAAAATACTGACAATCTCAAAAAATGGACAATCGTAAGGCAGTGTGATGATTACGGTGAAAACGCGACTTGGCGCGATAATAATTATTGGACTGGCCTTACTGTGGTTGGTCACGGGCTGCCGATCCACCTCCGGCTACGACTACAAAGGCGCGGTGCTCGACCCCCCGACGCCGCTTGACGACTTTGAACTAACCGACACCAAAGGCCGGCCTTTCCACCTGAGCGACACCGACGGTGAAGTTACCCTCATTTATTTTGGCTACACCTTCTGCCCCGATGTCTGCCCGCTGACCATGTGGGATGTGAAGACCGCCCTGGCCGATGTGCCCCATAAGGATCAGGTCAATGTCGTATTCATCTCCGTCGATCCTGAACGCGATACACCGGCAGTGCTCGATCGCTACCTCAGCGCCTTTGGCCCTGAGTTCATCGGCCTGACCGGCAATTGGGAGAAAGTGGAGGCTATCCTGCGACCATTTGGGGCCTATGCCGAAAAAGAGGAAACCGGCGACTTGTCCGCCGGGTATCTGGTTAGCCATACCGCCCGCCTTTATTTAATCAACCCCAAGCGTGAACTACTGCTGACGTACCCCTTCGATGTTGAGCCGGCCGACCTGGCCAGCGATCTCAATCAACTGCTTAACCAAGATTTTTCGAGCAACTCATCGTAATTTGGTCTCTTTTTTAATTTGGTGTATAAACCAAATTATCATGCCGCAACAATTATTTCGCGCCTATGAAGCCGTTTTACAGAGTTTAATCGACCACGCTCAAGCCACGGCCGCTGTGTTGATGTTGGCCGATAGCGCCGTCGAAACGCCGCACATTCTGACCCAGGTTGGGCGGTTAACTTCGACTGGTTGGGTCCGTTTGATCGAGATATCCCCCCCCGATGTATTTATCCAGCCGCTGGCATCCCAAGGTACAACCGCCGCTTTGCTGGCCGTTCACAGCGCCGGCCAGCGCCAATGGTCTCCCACGCAACAATGTTTAATTCGGGCCGCGGCTCAAACTATTGAAAATCTTTCTCGGGATGGCAATCGTGAGTTAGATTGGCATCAAATCACGGCTTCCCGGCGGATTCTGCCGGTTACGGAAGAGGAACTGTGCCGTATCGTTTTGGATATCCACGATGGCCCCGTGCAAAAGATGTATGCCGCTGTGCATCGACTGAGCCACTTGCAGCACCTGGCCGAGCGGCTGGCCGTCACGGCGACCGAGGATGGCGACGAGCCCATCGCCACCTATCGCGAAAACCTCCAGGAGGTTGGCTGGTTGTTAGAAACCGCCCTAACCGAAATTCGGACGTTTCTGGGTACATTCCACCCGCCCGAATTCAAGCAGCGCCCGCTCTTAGATATCTTAGAAGGGTTGATTATTCAGCACGAAACAATGACCCAAGCGATAGTTCACTTTGAGGCCGGCTCCACCATCCCGGAAGTCGATGTGCCAATTAAGATCGCCCTCTATCGCATCGTGCAACAGGCCCTGACCAATGGCATCCGGCACGGCGGCGTGAACGAGCAGTTTGTCTACTTGTGGTCGCATCAAGACCATATTCATCTGGAAGTCGTCGATTATGGCAAAGGCTTTACTCCGCCTAGCTTGGCCGGGCCATCGGCGACGGAGCGAAACGAACATATCGGTTTGCGGGGTATGCGCGATCGGGCGCAGTTGGTTGGCGGCACGTTTGATCTGGTCAGCCGGCCTGGCGAGGGAACACGCATCAAGGTGAGGGTACCGTGTTATGGTTAAGCGTATTCAGGTCATTCTGGCCGATGATCATGCCCTGGTGCTAGACGGGCTAAAACTTCATTTGGCCGATACCAGCGACATCGAGGTGGTGGCGACAGTCAACAACGGCGAAGCCTTATTAAGCGCCATTGAAATTCACCGGCCCGATGTGGTCATTACCGATCTGATGATGGCCGGAATGGATGGCTTTGCCGTTCTGGAGCAGATCCGCCAGCGGAATTTACCGGTACGCGTGCTGGTCTTAACGGCTCTAGCCGATGGGCAAGCCTTGCAGCGGGTGGTGGAGTTAGAAGCCGACGGTATCGTGCTCAAAACCGAGCCGTCCCGCCAGATGATCGAAGCGATCAGGCAGGTCGCGGGTGGGCAGGTGGTTTATCCCCGCGCGGTCCATAACTGGCTGCTGCGCCGGGCCAGCCGCCACCAGGCCGCCATCGACACCGACCCCACCCATACCCTGTCCGACCGAGAAAAAGAAGTATTAGCCCATATTGCTCAGGGTAAAACCAATCAAGAAATTGCCTCCACTCTGCACCTCAGCGAAAACACCGTCAAATATTACCTCAAAAATGTTTATCAAAAATTGCAGGTCCACAACCGCACCGAAGCCGCCCGCATTTACCTCCAAGGTAAAGAGACCGAGTCTTAAAGGCGACAGCCACTTTCGAAGAGGGAGAGGCGTTGATTTCGTCGGTCAGATGGGTAAGTGCTGTCACCTTGGTCCTCTATTAAAAATCGTTGAGATTTGCTCTTATTGCTCCTTTTCCTACCCATTTGGGTAGGAAAGCCCCACCTAAAAATGTTAGCCTCTTCACCCTTTCTAGTGTTACATTTTTCACAAACGTTTGATATAGTTACTTTATAACTTGAGAGTAACTATTCAGGTGACTGGCACTTTGGCTCAAATCGAGAACATTGAGAGGAATATAACGCTACCATTACATAGATTAAGTGCCAGTCACCTCATCTGCCGAGTAAATACACTTAAGAGACAATTTATACGGTTATCTCATCGACTCAAGTCGTCATAACTGGCTTTATAACCATACCTTTGGGATTAAGCGGCAGCCTGATAGCAGGCAGCTACAGGCTGAACGCTGACATAGCAACTATTGTTTGATAATTCAGGAGAGCGTAATGCAAAGACAGCGGCCAATTATCTTGGGCATTGTGGGCGACAGCGCCGTCGGTAAAACCACGATTAGTCAAGGGTTAGTTAAAATTTTAGGGAAAGAACGCGTCACCCACTTTTGCACCGATGATTACCACAAGTATGATCGCCAAGAGCGGGCCGAGTTAGGCATCTCGGCCCTACACCCCGATTGCAACTACCTGGATATTTTGGAACTCCATCTGGAGCGACTGCACTACGGCCAGCCTATTCTCAAACCCATTTACGACCATTCGACCGGGACGTTAGTTCGGCCTGAATATATTCACCCCCGCGAATTCGTTATTGTTGAGGGCCTGTTAGGCTATGCCACCCCGGCGATGCAGCAATTTTATGATGTGAAGGTTTACCTGGAGCCGTTGGAGGAGCTGCGTCACCTGTGGAAAATCAAACGCGATACCACCAAACGCGGCTATACCCGCGAACAGGTCATCGCGTCATTAAAGAAACGGGAGTGCGACTCGGCCAACTTCATCCATCCGCAGCGCAAAGCCGCCGATATTGTGGTTCGCTTTAGCCCGCCGGCTGGTATTAAGCCCGAAGACGCCGGCTCTCACCTCGATGTGCGGCTGACCTTGCGCCCGACCATTCCCCACCCGGATTTAAGCTATCTGCTGGAACGCAGCGGTTCGGCCGTTCGCATGGAGATGAAGCGAGCCGATAACCGGCCGGCCGATGTGTTAGAAATCGATGGCAACGTGACCGCCGACCAGACGGCGGAGTTGGAGAATGCCATCTGGCAGCACCTGCCCGATTTGCGCCCGCTGTCCGAAGATGAGTTCGGCGACTATCAAGACCAGGCCGAGATGCGGCACAGCCCGCCGTTGGCTCTGACTCAACTGCTGTTGGTCTATCACCTGCTGCGCCAATATAATAATGTGGCCCGCATGCCCTTTGCGCCGCCCGTTGCAGCCTTGAGTCGATTGGGGTCGGTGCCGGCGTCAAGACCCTTAGCTTAGGCGAGACATGACCACGCTCCAAGCCCTTATTTTTGATATAGACGGCACCCTGGCCGATACCGAACAACATGGCCACCTGCCGGCCTGTAATGACGCCTTTGCCCAGTTAGGTTACGCCATTCGCTGGAGTTGGGACGAATTCAAAGCGATGCTCCCGATCCAAGGCAACGCCTTGCGAATGCGCCACACCCTGGCAAGGACAATGCCCGAGCTATCGCCAGAGACGTTAGATAGAGCCGTGGCCGACTTAACCCAATTGAAGAAACGCCTATATATCGACAAGTATCTGCCTCGATTACAACTGCGGCCGGGGGTGGAACAGCTCATTACCTCAGCCGTGGACCGGGGTGTTCGTCTGGCCGTGGTGTCGTCGTCTTACGAAGCGCAGATTGAAGCGTTGTTACAGTATCGTCTCCCGAATGTGGCCGGCCTGTTTGAGCCGTTGTTGGGCAAAGAGAGCGGGCGCAAAACCGCGCCGGACTCGCCGCTGTACCGCCGCTGTCTGGCCGAACTGGGGACTAAATCCCATCAAACCTTGGTGATTGAAGACTCGGCTGTAGGGTTCAAAGCCGCCCAAAGAGCCGGTCTGCCCTGTGCGGTTATTTATAATGACTACACCTTTGGCGAGGATTTTGCGGGTGCGGCCCTGGTCGCCCGCAGCCTGGAGCCATTTACGCTCGACCAATTAGCCGCCTTATGCCTGCCGGCTGAAGCGGCGTAAGTTTTATCATTAAAGTTCTACTTCTAAAAGAGTCCGACAGTCTCGATTGAGACGACACCGGCAATGAAAACATAGGAGCGACAAAGCTTGCTATGAAAATATTGGAGCGACAAAGCTTGCTATGAAAACATAGGAGCGACAAAGCTTGCTTTGTCATTCCTCCAGATTATTATCCTCAAAGGAGTTAGGATATGAGCTACACAACCGATGTCAAAGACTTAGAAACCACCGCCATCAACGCTATTCGCTTTTTATCTGCCGATGCCGTGCAGCAGGCCAATTCGGGTCACCCCGGCTTGCCGATGGGCACGGCCGCGTTGGCTTACACCCTCTGGACCCGCCACCTGCGCCACAACCCCAAGCATCCCGGCTGGGCCAACCGCGACCGGTTTGTCCTGTCCGGCGGCCACGGCTCGATGCTGCTCTACTCGCTGCTGCATTTAACCGGCTACGACCTCCCCTTGGACGAATTGAAAAAGTTCCGGCAGTGGGGCAGCCTGACCCCCGGCCACCCGGAGTATGGCCTGACCCCCGGCGTCGAGACCACCACCGGCCCTTTAGGCCAGGGCTTTGCCAACGGCGTCGGCATGGCGATGGCCGAAGTTCACCTGGCGGCTAAGTTCAATCGAGACCGCTACACCATCATCGACCACTACACCTACGCCATCGTCACCGACGGCGATTTGATGGAAGGCGTCGCCTCGGAAGCGGCCTCGCTGGCCGGCCACCTGCGCCTGGGCAAATTGATCTATCTGTACGATGATAATCACATTTCGATTGACGGCAGCACCGACCTGGCCTTTACCGAAAACCGGGCCGCCCGCTTTGAAGCTTACGGCTGGCAGGTCCTGTTCGTGGCCGACGGCAACGATGTCGAGACCATCGACGCGGCCATTAGCGCCGCTAAAGACGACCCCCGGCCCTCGTTGATTGTGTGCCGGACGCACATCGGCTATGGGCTGCCCACCAAACAAGACACGGCGGCGGCCCACGGCGAACCCCCCGGCAACGATGAACTGAACGGGGCCAAAGAAAAGCTAGGCTGGCCGTTAGAACCCCGTTTTTATTTGCCGGGTGAGACGGTCAACCTTTTCAGAGGCGCTATTGAGCGGGGCGCTCAATTGGAGGAAACGTGGTCAGCGCTGTGGCAGGCGTACCAGCAGGACTATCCTGATCTGGCCGCCGAGTTAGACCGCCGCCTGTCCGGCCAACTGCCCCCCGATTGGCGCGATCTGCTGCCCGCCTTTCCCGCCGACGCCAAAGGCATAGCCACCCGGGTTGCCTCCGGGAAGGTCATCAATGCGCTGGCCTCAAAGATACCGGAACTGGTCGGCGGCTCAGCCGACCTGGCCCCTTCTAATAAAACCTGGATCGAGGGCGAACCGGACTTTCAAGCGGATACGCCCGCCGGCCGTAACTTCCATTTCGGGGTGCGCGAACACGGCATGGCCGCCGTCCTGAACGGGATGGCCGTCCACGGCGGGCTTATACCCTACGGCGGCACGTTCCTGGTCTTTGCCGACTATATGCGCCCGGCCATCCGGGTAGCGGCCTTGTCGCATCTACCGACCATCTTTGTCTTCACCCACGATAGTATTGGTCTGGGTGAAGACGGCCCCACCCACCAGCCCATCGAGCACCTGGCGACGCTGCGGGCCATACCCAACCTGGTCACCTTGCGCCCGGCTGATGCCAACGAAACCACGGCGGCCTGGCAGGTCGCGCTGGAACGGCGCAGCGGACCAACCGCTCTGGCCTTGACCCGGCAGAATGTACCTATCCTGGACCGAGCCGTCTACGCATCGGCAGGGAACGTAGGCAAAGGCGCCTACGTTCTAGCTGATATCGGTGATGATGAGCCGGCCCTAATCCTGATGGCCTCCGGCTCGGAAGTGGAGTTAATTGTAGCCGCCGGCCAGCAGTTGACGGCAGACGGAATTGGAGTTAGACTAATTTCATTCCCTAGTTGGGAATTGTTTGAGGCGCAGCCCAAAAGCTATCAAGACCAGGTGCTGCCGCCACATTTGACCGCCCGTCTGGCTGTGGAAGCCGGCATTGCCCAAGGCTGGCACCGCTGGGTCGGCGGCCAAGGCGATATCCTGGCCTTAAATCGCTTTGGCGCGTCGGCGCCGTATAAGACGCTGTATGAGAAGTTAGGGCTAACCGTGGCCAACATCGTGCAGCGGGCCAAACAACTGCTATAAGTAACTACCAATATCCAACTGCCAAATTTACACAGGAGAATAACGATGCAAACACCCATCACTCAATTAGTGAGTTTAGGACAATCAATCTGGTACGACAATATCGAGCGTCGGCTGTTGCAAAACGGCGAACTGGCGGCGATGATCGGGCGGGGCGATATTCGCGGGCTAACCTCGAATCCGGCAATTTTCAACAACGCCATCGCCAAATCCACCGATTACGATGCCGACCTGCTGCCGCTGGCCGAAGCCGGTAAATCTCCGCTGGAAATTTTTGAGGCGCTGGCCGTTGATGATATCCGGGCTGCGGCTGACCTGATGCGCCCGCTGTACAATGAAACCAACGGCGGCGACGGCTACGTCAGCCTGGAAGTCAACCCCACCCTGGCTCACAACTCCGAAGCGACCCTGGCTGAGGCCAAACGGTTGTGGGCCTGGGTAGACCGGCCCAACCTGATGATTAAAATTCCGGCCACCCTGGCCGGACTGCCGGCTATTCGCCAGGCGATTGCCGCCGGGATTAATGTCAACGTCACCCTCATCTTCTCTATCGAGCGTTACCAGGCCGTTATGGAGGCCTACCTGGCCGGGCTTGAGGATCGTCTGGCCCAAGGGCTGCCTCTAAACAGTATCGCTTCGGTAGCGTCTTTCTTTGTCTCGCGCATCGATGCGGCGGTTGACCGGAGCCTGGAGGCGCTCGGTTCCGACCGGGCCTTGGCGCTGTTAGGTAAAACCGCTATCGCCAATGCCCGGCTGGCCTATCAAGCCTTCAAAGCCACCTTTGGCAGCGACCGGTTTGCCCGGCTAGAAGCCGAAGGGGCGCGGGTGCAGCGGCCGCTGTGGGCTTCAACCGGCACCAAGAACCCGGCTTACCCGGATACGCTGTATGTCGATGAACTGATTGGCCCCCATACGGTCAACACCATGCCGCCGGCCACACTGGAGGCGTTCCGCGATCACGGTCGGGCCGCGCTCACCATCGAAGCGGATTTGGCCGAGGCTCATCACGTTATGACCGAGTTAGCCGCGTTGGGCATTTCGCTAGACGATGTGACCAACACCTTGGAGGCAGACGGGGTCAAAGCCTTTGCCGATGCCTTTGCTTCGCTGCTGGCTACCATTGAACGGCGATATTCGGTGCCGGCGTAGCAAGGCTATATAATTGGGAGCGACAAAGCTGGCTTTGTCATTCAGGATCAGGTCAAAGTAAACTTTGACGCTCCATGCCCTTATTTTCAAGGGAGCACGGAATAGTTTTTCCTTACTTCCCACTCCCTACTGCTGATATAGGACTAGCCTAAGCAACGAATGATCGAGACGACATCACCCCACCGGCCGCTGATGTTAGGCGTCGTTGGCGACAGCGCCGCCGGTAAAACCACATTAACTCAAGGCCTGGCGGCGTTGATGGGCGTCTCGGAGGCTACTCTGGTCTGCACCGATGACTACCATAAATACAGCCGGCCCCAGCGACGCAGGCTGAACCTGACGGCGCTGCATCCCGATAGCAACCATCTGGATATCGTCGGCCAGCATCTCAACCTGCTGCGGGTGGGCCAGCCCATTCTCAAGCCGACCTACAACCACCGCACCGGCCTGCTTGAAGCCCCTGAATATATCGATCCTAACGAGCTGGTCATTGTCGAGGGGTTGTTGGCCCTGGTTACCCCGGCCATGCAGCGCTGCTTCGATGTGACCGTTTACCTTGACCCGGAAGAAAACCTGCGCCAGCAGTGGAAAGTCAACCGCGATACCGTCGAGCGCGGCTACCGGGCCGAAGATGTGCTGGCTTCGATGACGCGCCGCCAATCCGACAGCCAGCGATACATCTGGCCCCAGAAAGGTGTGGCCGATCTGATCATTCGCTTCTACCGCTCGGATAACCGGGCCGAATGGGACAATGCTCATCTCAACGTGCGGTTGGTGCAGCACCACACCTTGCCCAGCCCCGATTTGAGTGCGGTCCTGGCCCAATCACGGGATGGCCAGCGGACCGGTATGCGACTGGAAAAAGATGTCTGGACCGGCAATGGGCCGGTTGATATCTTAGAAATTGACGGCGATATTAGCCCGGACAAAGCCAGAGCCTTAGAAGAGTTATTGTGGCAGCAGTTGGCGTTGTCGGGCCATTTCCACCCCGAAAACGTGGGCCGTTACCGCGAGAGCGGCGCGGAACATCACTCCCCCCCGCTGGCTCTGATCCAACTGCTCGTCGCCTACTACCTTTCGACGGTGCGGGCCTACCGGTCGGTGACCTCCATCTAAGACGCCGCTTTAAGAGCGGCTACAGACCGGTGCAGATCCAAAACCGTCATCGGCCGGTTTCATTGGCGCTGTGAGAAAGAACCTTCGACGAGCCGGCCCTCCATTCGCAGCGTGAGAAACGACCTTCGGCACGCGAGATCTACATTTGCAGTCTGAGAAACAATCATTGGCGCATCAGACCACCCGTTTCGACGGTCTGCGGTCGGCTAGCGGCGGTCTACCGGCTTAAGGTCAATTTCGGAGGCTCAGAAGAATGATCATTGAGAACAAACCAGGAAAAACCCTTCGATGATACATCGCCGTCTCCTTATCAGCAGCTTGATCATAGCCGTCGTCTTAACCTCGATGGCCTGCGCTCGGCCGCCACGCAGAAGTCAATCAACTCAATCGAATGAACGCCCCCCTACGGCGGCAATCGTCACCGGCACCACCCCCGGCGATTACGTCGAAGCGATCGCGATCAATGACCAGATGCGCCACTATCGGCTGCATATTCCCCCCAGCTATCAGTCGGGCCAGCCGATGCCCCTGGTGATCAACCTGCACGGTCTCAATTCCAACGCGGCCCAACAAGAGCACGTGAGCCAGATGTCCATCAAAGCGGACCAGGCAGGATTTATTGTGGCGTATCCGGAAGGGCTGGGCCAGCCGCAAACCTGGCACATCGGCCCTCGAGCCGAGGACGCGGCGGACTCACAGTTTATCGCCGATCTGGTGGCCCATTTACAAGACCAACTCAGCCTAGATCCCGCCCGCATCTACGCCACCGGCATTTCAAACGGCGCTCAGATGACCAACCATCTAGGCTGCACCATGGCCGATGTCTTCGCCGCGATTGCCCCGGTCTCCGGCGGCTACCCTCCCCTTGACGATTGTCACCCGACCCGACCGGTGTCGGTGGTGGCTTTCCACGGCACCGCCGACAAACTCTTACCCTATGAAGGCCAGGGGCGCATGCTCATGCCGGTCCGCGACTGGGCCGCCGCTTGGGCCGCCCGCAACGGGTGTGATCTCACCCCGACCGTTACCTTCCAACAGGGCGAAGTCACCGGGGAAACCTGGAGCCACTGCCAGGCGAGCGCCGACGTGGTATTTTACACCATCCAAAACCGGGGCCATAGCTGGCCCGGCTCTGACATGCCGCCGGACATCACCACCCACGATATCAACGCCACCGATGTGATTGGGGATTTCTTTGTGGCGCATCCGAGGCGGTGATAAAAAACCTATAAGGTTTTCAAAACCTTATGGTTTATTGGTGCAAACCTTTTGCGTCAAAGGGAGAAATGATATACTTGAAGCAGACCTATAAGGTTTCTAAAAACCTTATAGGTCTAAAACCCAATAGGTCTTATCGGAACTAGCCCATGAAATACACCGACCCTTTATACCCTCATCACTACTACCATCTTTACAACCATGCCGTTGGCCGCGATAACTTCTTCAATAGCAACGACAACTACCGTTATTTCCTAACAAAATATACCCAATACATCTACCCTATCTGCCACACCTACGGCTATTGCTTGCTGCCTAACCATTTTCACTTTCTAGTCCAAGTCCGCAGCGAAGATGTTCTCTTTGACCACGCCCAAACCCTTTACGCTGACAAAAAACTGATTCAGACCGACTTTTCATACCCCCGGTTTGCTATGCAGCAGTTCAGCAATTTCTTTAATGGCTATACCAAAGCCTACAATAAGCTGTATGAACGCCGAGGAGCCTTGTTTATTGATTATCTCCGGCGAAAAAGGGTGGAGAATGGGCGTTATTTCCTCCGGCTGATCCATTACATTCACTACAACCCGGTTCACCACCAATTTTGTCGAGACCCGGCCGAGTGGCCTTATTCTTCCTACCAGGCCGTATTGAGCCACCAAGAGACCAAAGTGGAAAAAGAGACAGTTCTGGATTGGTTTGGCGGAGCGACGGCCTACCGCGCTTTTCATCAAGGACCACCGGAAATAATAGACCTGCAATAGACCTATAAGGTTTCTAAAAACCTTATAGGTCTGGTTTTAGCTTATAACACAGAAATACAGTGTTAAGGATTGAAAAAAGTCATGCTTTATGTGATAATAGGCTTAGAGAAGTATTGGAAGTCTTAGATTTGATGACTAATTAACTCGATATAGTTTTACAGCTAGATAGGTAGATGTAAGATTACCGCTAAGAAGAGTCGTTAGCGGGGTAGAGCAAGAGGAAGGTATTTATTGTGACATTGGGAATTAATTAACATGCCATCAACTTATGGCGAGAGACAAGCTGAGAATTTTCTGAAATCGCACGGACTTACGGTCACTAAAATTCCTGAGTCATCTGTTCAAGATGAAAAAACGCCTGATTTTCTTGTAGAAGATGGAAATTCTGGTTACATTGTTGAGGTTAAAGATCGAGAAGATCAGAAATTTATGGCATTATTTGAAAGCCACATACCAGGTGAAAAAACCGTTGGATTGGAATATGATAACCGAATATCGGCTATTATAAAGCAAGCGGTAAACCAACTCAATACCTTTGATGAGACAAATCGGAGGTTCAAAATCCTTTGGTTTTATATTGATTCGCCCCTGTTCAGTGACCTCCTTTCAAGAAAGATAGGTTTTACCTTATACGGGCTTCAGGAGGTTGAAGGATTTTATAGAAACGGTACTCGCTTTCAAACCGGGTGTTTTTATTTTACCGATAGTGAATTTTTTAGATGTAAAGAGCTAGACGCTGTCGTGGTGCAAGGGGCAAATGAAACTGAGTTGTGTATCAATGATTTCTCTGTTCGAAGCCAAGATTTGCGCCAATCAAAAATCTATCAACTTTTCATTGAGGAAGGGTTACATTTAATAGAGCCATCTAAAATTGAAGCAGAGAGGCGTTGTTTCATAGCAGATTGCAGTATCAATCGAAGGAAT
The DNA here is from genome assembly GCA_020634935.1 of Anaerolineales bacterium. Lineage (GTDB taxonomy): Bacteria > Chloroflexota > Anaerolineae > 4572-78 > J111 > JAGRBY01. The sequence continues at coordinate 38,476 of JACKAT010000038.1, read as the reverse complement.
AGCGAAGCAGTATTGGATTATATAAAAAACAAGTACAACTTACGTCACGTAACTCCTTACAACTATACTCTATTCAATTTGCCCCTCTAAATCATTAAACAGACCAAGAAAGATTTATGGAGTTAGGATTTGCTCTCACGTATGCCCCGCTAACAAACTGGTTGGAGCCGATGCGAAAAGCTGGCCTTCATAAGAGCTTGATTGAGCCATTCAAAGGTATCTTTTTGCAGCAGTGGCTCGCCGCACGGCTCAACCAGAGCGTTGAGCACCAATAACCCCATCATCTAGCTTTACGCCAACGGCTAGGGAGCGCATCCCCCCAACCCAATCGACTTCAACGCCAACACTTACGTTGGCGTTTTTTATGGCCTTTGCCATCGTTACAATTTTTACAGCAATTGCTCCGCCCTCGGTATCGAAAGGCCGGGTCGTCGAACAGAGGGGTGAGCGCACAGAAAGATACGATCACGATCGTGATCGAAGGGTCTAGCGCGCCAAGGTATACGATCGCAGTCGTGATCGAAGGGTCTAGCGCGCCAAGGTATACGATCACGATCGTGATCGAAGGGTCCAGCGCGCCAAGGTATACGATCGCAGTCGTGATCGTAAGGTCTAGAGCAGCAAGGTATCCGATCACGATCGTGATCGAAGGGTCTAGCGCGGCAAGGTATCCGATCACGATCGTGATCGAAAGGTCTAGCGCAGCAAGGTATGCGATCACGATCGTGATCGAAGGGTCTAGCGCGCCAAGGTATACGATCACGGTCGTGAGCGAAGGGTCTAGCGCGCCAAGGTATACGATCACGGTCGTGATCGTCAGGTCTGGCGCGCCAACGTGTCCGATCACACTGGACTGTTTCAACCTAACCCCGTGGGAAGTAAGGAGTAGGCAGGAAGAAGTAATCGGTTTTGGCCCCTTACTCCCGACTCCCGCTTTTGGACATAGAAATGGCTCATCCCCTCCTATCCTTGTCATTTTGAGCGGAGTCCGGGTACAATAGAGCTATCGACCTCGACCGATTGATCCATTTCGCTTGCCCCATCCGGCTTAGGCCTCAACCCGACCGATGACCGCTCCCATTGATCACTATCCCTCAAAGAGATAGAAGGGGAAATTACCATCACTCAAACAGACAGGTCAATATATCATAAGACTAAGCTAATGCTCAATGGCCTTCCGTCGTGTCGGACAACCCTCTAACAGTCCATCATCGAGAGGGTATGTCGCTGTACAGCGTCATATATGAGAGGATAAAAACCACGGGTGGAAACTGTTAAGACATTCACTTATTTTATCGGTTGTTTTATCTTCATCGGTTTTTTGATACCACTAATTCCGCTGCCACTACTCCGTAAGTTCAATCAGCGTGGCTCGACAACCCGAATAACCGGAGTTCTCATTGTAGGGTTGGGATACTTTTTTGTTAGTTTTGGATTATATACCTGGTTCTATGCGGTAGATACGTATATTGTCAATGTGATCGGGCTGAGCACTATCTGTACTAGCGATTGTTCTTTTTGTGAAGGGAATCCCATACCCCTAGAATTAGATGGGGTTACTACAGAACTATGGATACGCAATATGGTACCTCCCATACTGCGGCTTAATTGCTATACCAATCGTGATATTTGCAATCGAACGGAAAACGCGGTGATTTATGCCAGCCAAATCCAACCCAACTCTTGTCCTTATCCAAATAATAACAATAACCAGGACTTTCAAAATAATAACAATAACCGGGACTTTCAAAATTATTTAGGATACTATTCTATACGTATTATAATGAGCGTCGGTTCAGCCTTGACAAGCATATGGGTATTATGGTGGTTTACTCGTCAAAAGAAAACTTAAATTCAGGGATGACTAATTGTGAGGCCGGAACCATTTCATCGCTTTCACCTTTGTAGAGAGTTGGCTGATTTTCGGGATGACACTAGATGGACATCTAATGACCTGATCTTGAAAATCAACACTTTGCCCTGCCGGTGTTCCTTGTTAGTGGAGCTGGATTCATCTTTTCGAATGTCAGAATACTGATATTCAAGACATTATCATGAAACGCAGTTAAAATTGAGATAACGGCTCAGGCATGTCATTTCGAGGCGTTTTTTGCCGAGAAATCCCCCGAATGGTCAGTTACCAACAGTGACCTGGGGATTTCTCGCTCCTTCGTCGCTCGAAATGACATGATGGCTGAGTAGTTACAAATTGAGAAAAAATGAATTTGAATATGGAATCACCAGAGAAACAAACATTTAGGGTTAAAATGGTCGATGCGGCTGGCCCGGTGCTTTCCGGGGCGCTGACCGGGGCGCTGATTGGGGCCGTACTGGGGCTGACCTTGGGGGCAATTGCGGCGGCGCTCGCTCAGGTCATTGCCGGGGCGATTGCGGTGGCGCTGGGCGCGGCGCTGGCCGGGGCGCTGATTGGGGCGGGTATCGGGGCGCTGGCCGGGGTGCTGGCTTGGTTGGAAAGGTAGGAGCGGCCATGGCGCCATTTATCCCTTGGAACAGCCAGCCGCTCGATGCGTGGGCGGACAAATATGCTCAAGGTCAATTTGTCGATTTAGCCGGACGCCGCACCCACTACATCGAGCAAGGCGCCGGCGAACCGGTGCTGTTGCTGCACGGGTTCTTTTACGATGCCTATATCTGGGCCGCCAACATCGACGCGCTGGCCGAGCATTTCAAGGTCTATGCCCTCGACCTGTGGGGCTTTGGCTACAGCACCCGCGCGCCGCTGGATTACGGCTACCCGCTGTACGCCGAGCAGGTCTTGCGGTTTATGGACCATTTGGGCCTCGAGCGGGCCTCGCTGGTGGGGCAATCTCTGGGGGGTGGAACGGCTATCTCGTTCTGTGTCGGTCATCGCTCAAGGGTCAACAAATTGCTGCTGGTAGACCCGGCCGGTTTACCCAACCCCCTGCCCTTTACCGAGAAGATATTTAACTTCCCGCACGTGGGTGAGTTCTTGATGGGGTTGAATACGAATGCCATCCGGCGCAAGACTCTGGGCGATTACTGGATTCACACCAGGGCGCTCATTACGGACCGCTACTTTGAAAACGTAACCCGGTTTCAAAAAATCAACCAAACTACTGAGGCGCTGCTGGCCGTGCTCCGCAAACGGTTTTTTGACACACTCAGCCAGGAAATCCAGCAGCTAGGTCAGATGGATGTGCCGATCCTGCTTGTCTGGGGCAGACAAGACAAAGCCGTTCCTTTGCGGCTTGGGCAGGAGATGCACCGCATTTTGCCGGGGTCTCGCCTAGAGATTTTAGACAACGCGGGTCACGTGCCAAACTATGAATGCGCGGCGGCGTTCAATCAACTGGCGGTCGATTTCTTAGTATCTTCTCAATAATCTGGGGTAATGTAGGACGAACTTAAGTTTGTCCTACATTACCCCCTACTTTTTGAGAAGATACATTTCTTACGAGAATAGGCTGAGGTTAAAGTGACCGTTACCTAATCTCTGAATAATAGTAACTACTCAGCCATCATGTCATTTCGAGCGACGAAGGAGCGAGAAATCTCCCAAGTCGCTGTTTGTAACCGACCATCTGGGGGATTTCTCGGCAAAAAACGCCTCGAAATGACATGCCTGAGCCGTTACGAATCATATTTATAAGGATCGGGTATGGCAACAATCCTGCCTACGAGCAGAAGCATAACCAATTGGGGCGCGATTTTGTGGCGGGAGCGGCGGTTTTGTGGCGATAAGGATTATGCCAAACATCTCCGCCGAACCTACTTGACCGATCCGGCCAGTTGGTTTTACCGTTTAACCTTGCGACATCTGGGCCGGCCGTACGCCGCAGAGGTTGAAGCCGCGCTGAGAAGCGCCTGTGACACCCATCGAGGGATCCGCTATTACTGGCAAGACCGCTTGAACCGGCTTGACCGGGCCAAGGAACGAACGCTCCCGATAAGTAAATTGACCGCCAATTTGCAGGATGATCATTGGTTGGAACGATTTATCGCCCGCCACGTTTTACTGTACCGGGGTGGCGAAGCGGTCGTCCATTTAAGGGGTTTAGTCCTAACCGGCTCACCGGCTGAAGCCGCCCTGGCGACCTGGTTAATTCTTAGCATCGGTGAAGAAACCAGAGAGCGGCTGGCCAATGATGCCGAGCAACTATTGTGTTCTGACTGTTTCGTTCACTGTCACCCCTTGGAGATAGACGCGCCGGAGAAGGGATCGGTCACCTATTATGGCTGTCGCGCCTGTCATCAAAGCATCACCTTTCAACCCTGGCCGGACGGCGGGGTGGTGGCGGTTTTAGACCGAAAAATCCCGCCGGACGTCGTTCAGGCCAATAACCAAATTCGTGTTAATTGGATCGTCAGGCGTCGTTTGTTTGATTTCAATCAGGTCGAAATCATTTATGCGACGGATGAGGAGGTTGAGCGATTTGCGGTTCAAGTGGGTAATGACACGGAGGAGTGGAGAAACGAACGTTACGGTAAAATGATTTGCCGCGTCTCCTCAGATTGTCATTTATCCCCCGGTACCATGCGCATTCTGGCGGATACGTTTGGCAAGGTGTATAAAAAGAGCTAGCTGAAAAAATTAGTTTTACACCGTTTGTAGTAGGAGTTACACAGTTCAAAAGGTGACCGTCACTTAGACGCGATAAATCGATTTGTTGGGGCTAAGCGGACGTTCCTTTTCGGCAAAAAGTGACTGTCACCGGGTTCGTTACACCCAACTGCGTAAGTCCTATGTAGAACAATTTGCCAAATTGTTCTACAAACGGCCTAATTCCAAAAAAGGCAACCACTGAGCTATCATGTCATTTCGAGCGACGAAGGAGCGAGAAATCCCTGAGAACGATGTTTGCAAGCAGACGCTATAGGGATTTCTCCGCCTTCGGCTCCGAAATGACATGTCTGAGCAGTTGCCAAAAAAGTAAAAATCGCAAGGAGAAGGATGATCATGAAAAACAACGGCGTTAGCAATGGGACGGAAACGGTTCACCTGAAAGACAGCGGGGCAGCCGTCATCAACGCCAACAGCGTCGATATTCGAGACGGCGGGGCGATGCTGATTAAAGGCAACACCATCTCGATTCAAGAGGGCGGCGCGGCGGTTATGTCGGCCCAATCGGTGAGGCTGCAAGAAGGCGGCAGCGGGCTGATCATCGCGCGCCAGATTGACGTGATCGGCGGCCGAGTGGGGGTGGCGATTGCCAACCATTTCAACGGACCGTCCCAACTGGCCATCGATGTCAGAGCCGCAGTGGTGTTAGGGGCTGTGGCCGGGCTGGCCCTGATCGGGATACGGCTATTCCTTTTTAATCGCAACTCTCGTTAAGATCGGTTTCAACGTAGCTGCTCAATCATTCGAGGTAACGTAGGACAAACTTAAGTTTGTCCTACAAAACCCCTTCCTTTTTGAGAAGAAATGTCTCAACCTTCAAACAGACGCTCGCCGCGATGCAGTCGTTGGGCGATGCTAAAAGTCTGCTCCTGGGCGCGAACCGTGGGGGCGTGGGCTGCCAAGTAACGTGATGCGGCAATCAAAGTATGGTTGCCGGCATCGGCGCCGCGCCGGCGCGAATACTGTTTAAACGCCCCTTCCACCGTCTGAATGGTGTGAAAGTCGCGATCCTCTCGCAGCAGCAGCTTGCCCAGCATGGCCAGGAGCGGGTCCGGCTGGCCATCGTGGAATAGATAGCGGGCTACGTAATCGGCGGCCTGGTTGACTTGCTGCTGCCGGTTGAGCAAGGCCGGCAGTTCAGCCAGCAAGGCGGCCGTATCTGCGGTATTACCGTTGGGTTGGGGCAAGGGCGTCGCCGGGATATTGAGGAAGCGGTCCAGATAAACGCTCATGGCCGCATCGAAGACGCCGCGCAGCAGTTCGATCGAGGGCGCTCGGCGCAACCCCTGTTCGATGGCGTTGGCAAAGGTAAAGGTGTGCAGGGCGGTGTCCCAATCGGTGAATTCGTTGCTGGTGTGGAACCGAGCGATGCGCAAAGCCGCCGCGTATGAAACCGTCGCAGCCAGTTCTGTTTCGGCTGCCCCGGCAGCCAGCGCGGCCAGCAGCGCCTCAACGCTGTCGCGGGGGTTATCGCTGAGCAGGATGGGGATGAGGTCGTCATGGCCCGGCCATTGTCCGCGCAACTCACGCCCTTGGGCGACCACTTGGGGCAGCCGGCCAAAGGCGTCGTCCAGGATCTCGATTAGGTCAATCGGGTTGCGCCAGGCATTGGATTCTTCCTGGCGGCTGGCGTTGGCGTAGGCCGTGACCAGGCTAGGCAGCACCGTTTCGGCCAGGTCCCAACCGGCAATGTCCAGCGCTTCAAAGGCTTTGTTGGTGAAGTCAGCCACGTGACCAATTTGGATGTAGCGATGGTCGGTTACGGCGGAAAACAGGATGTCGGCCAACTGCCGGTCATCGGCTCCGGCGCGGATGGCGGAGACCAGGCAGCGTTCGGCGCCTTCGTCGTCGCGCACTTCGATGAATTGGCGAAACCAGCGTTTGAAGGTGGGAATATCGGTGGTGTTGCTGGTCAAGGGCCGGATCGGAAATCGAGGCGCGGAGCCAAAACTTTCGCGGGCCACGGCCGATAAGCCTTTATACAAGGCTCGGGGCTTATCCTCCTGGTTCAAATAGGGCAGGATATTCATCATGCAGACCAGAATCGTCAACCCCTGCCCCCAGCCGGCCTGACGATAACGCGTGCCAAACTCCAGCCCCACGCGGAACGGCGTCACCGAGTCGTCGTCATGTTCCAGCAGTACCAAGGCGGCCTTGCCGATGACCAACGGCAAATCACGCTCCAAGCCTACCCGCAGCCGCTCCCGATGATGACCTTTGAGATCGTCGGGCGGGGCCACATCGATCCACACCTCATCGTCTCGGATCTCAACCGGGAAGGCGCGGACGTCATCGGCGAACTGGTCAAAGGTGCCGCCGCTGGCCAGATCGAACCGGGCGTAGTGCCAGTAGCAGGTCAGGATGCCATCCTTGACCGTGCCTTTGTCGAGCGGAAACCCCATATGCGGACAGCGGTTATCAACCGCATAAATCTGGTCATTGTGGGCAAACAACGCCACCGTATGGCCGTTGACGTGAACGGCGGTGCAGCCGGCGGCTTGAACCTCGCTAAGTTTGGCCGCAAAGACATAATTTGGACTCGATGTCATCATATCCTCCTGGACATTATAGTAAGGGTTGTCTGAAAATACAGACCTGGAGCGTCAAAGTTTACTTTGACCGTACTGAAAATACAGACCCGGAGCGTCAAAGTTTACTTTGACCTGGCCGTGAATGACAAAGTAAGCTTTGTCGCTCCGGTAAATTTTGATTGTCGATGCCGTCTCAATCGAGCCTGTCGGACTCGTTAAATAGAGTTATTATTGGACAAGCCTCATAGCATTTGGTATTCCCTTACAGCCCACGTCCGACGTTCTACGTGTCGAGAGCGGCTGAGAGCCAGTTGCATTTATTATAAACGGCAGCTATGTATAATGGTATCAGGCCAAGGATCAGATTAGAGTTAAGCCAAAAGGCCAGGTTAGTTCCCTGTTCTTTAGAGCAGGAGGTGGGGAATGAAGAATTGAGAATGAAGAATTGAGAATGAAGATATGGTATTCAGGCCGATGTTTCTGTTTCTTCAATCGGTTGCAGATCGGAAGTACATTGAGGGCAGCGAGTGGCCTTGCGGGGAATAGTTGATAGACAGAAGGGGCATTTCTTGTGCGTTGGGATGGTGTCTTCCGCGGTACCAAAGCCTTCTTCAAGTTCGCGTTCGATGCGGTTAGCCAGCCGGATGAGAAAAAACATAACTAATGTGACAATGACAAAAGCCAGCACATTGTTGATAAAGACTCCGTAATTGATGGTGACCGCTCCGGCGGCTTGGGCGTCGGCCAGGGTGGTGTAGGGCGGGGGTTGGTTTGGCCCGGCTTTAAGCAGCCAAAACAAATCCTTGAATTCAACCTCACCCACAATCAAGCCGACTACCGGCATAATCATATCATCGACCAGCGACCGGGCAATGGTCGTGAAGGCAGCTCCGACCGTAAAACCGACGGCCAGATCCACCACATTCCCTCGCATGGCAAATTCTTTGAGATCGTTGATGATTTTGAGCACTGTATGTCCTTGTAATCGTTCTGGATAGAAATAGGACCTACGCAGTTGGGTGTAACGAACCCGGTGACAGTCACTTTTTGCCGAAAATGAACGTCCATTTAGTCCAAACAAGTCGATTTATTGCGTCTAAGTGACTGTCACGTTTTGAACTGCGTAACTCATAAGAAATATAAGATACACTATTTTGGCCCAACCGGGTGAGCCTAAGCGGTAGCTTTAGCCTAGCACACCCATCCACTACTGACTATACCAAATAGGGTAATTCCGGTCAACACCATCAGGATTATTGAGATAGTCCAAGTTGTCTATATAAGAGGGGGCTGTTTAACACGCTCAGATTATTAACCTGAGCGTGTTAAAGGGGGATTGCCATCTTTTAAAGGTGGAAGTTTACAGATTGGTCCACAGATTTACCCTGATAATCACAGATTTTTATCTCAATTTTGATATTATCAGTGTAAATCTGTGTCTATTTGTGGACCCTGAAAGACTTCTAAAACAGTCTCTAAGATTCCAAAATGTGACGAGCCTGCGAAGGAAGACCTTCAACCTGAGCAGGCGCGTGGGCGCCAAGTGGGGGTTCATCGTAATAGATCTTAAGCTCAGCCGTATCACGCAGAAAATCGATCCGGCCGATTTCAACCCGTTTGACCGGCAGGCCGGTGCGTTCTTGGAGGTCGGCCAGCAACTGCGCTCGATAGGCTGGAGCGATCAGGGCGATGTTTTCGTAGGTGATTTTCTTGCTGGCTTCAAAGTGAAAGCCCCAACCCCGTTCCAATACATAGAGCAGCGTCACCACGGCCCCATTGGCAATTAACAACTTCACCAGGCTGTCACTTGAGGCCAGCATGGCATTCATCACCGGCAGAGCGATGATGATGAATAAGTAAGTCATCTCCCGCGTGGGCATCTCGTCGGTGCGGTAGCGCAGCACGGAAAAGATGGCGAACAGGCCAAACCCGATGCCTACACTGACCTCAACGCTGGTTAGCAGCCCCAGTACAAAATAAATAGTGGTGTTAAAGGCCAAAAATGTAAAGACGTAATTCTTATCTTGTGTGGTTGGATAGTAAATGAATCGGACAATAAGCAGGGCCACAGCCAAATTCAGGCCGGCGCCCAGGATAAAGCTAGTGAGTTCGGTGAACATTGTTATTTCCTCGCATAAGTTTGTTGATTAATCGTAGATGGGGTTTAAAGTTGTTGTGTTTTATATGCGGATACAACATCGAGACGCCAACGCAATATTTGCTAAAGCCGCCGGGCCGAATATTCATGGCTCGCATATACCGGACAAAATCCGAATGGCGATTAATGCCGTCTTGTTTGACTTCGGCGATGGCAATATTGGGCAGCACCGCATTTTGGGTATCGTTAAAAAAGTGCAGGTTGAGATCCAGCGTCAACCGTTCCTGGTGATATTTACTGACCAGGGTAATGCGCGAAAAACCATTGATGAGTTTAGGCTCCAGACTTTGGGGGTCGAGCGGCGTGTACGCGCTGACAAAGTGGCTGGTTTTGGGCGTAAAGCGGGTGACGAAAGCCGGCGTTTGCAGGCGATTTTTGATGGTTCGCTCATCGACCTTATGTTTAACCTCAAGAAACGACAGGTGCGTATCGACATATTCGCGACTGCGAACCTTGTAGCGATTGCGCCCGCCGGCATGATGGCGCATATACAAGCGAAAATCAACCGTGTCGAAGTAGAGAGTGCGATAGTGGTTCAGCCGAATCCCATCCACATCCAACACCCAGTACTGGGCGCCGAGTGCGGCCAGCGCTTGATAAAGCTGGTTGGTGGTGAGGACATACTTGGTGTCGGTGCGGTTTAGCAAGGCCACTTCGTCCATGTGCGCCAGGTCGATCGACTCAAAGCGATCCAGCAAGCCCTGCCAGCGGCTCACAGCCGGTGGGATCGCCGCTTGAATAGATAAATTACGATGAAGTTGAGTGTTCATCACATGCTCCAAAACGATGTCGATGTAGGTTAAGAAAACTTTACCAAAAAGATGTTTAGATTTTGTGTAGAAATTCTGTAATTCTTGAGGAATTGGCGGTGGGCCAATTGAGGGGATAAATTAGGAATGGGTAAAAGAGGAGAGTGGAGCGTCAAAGCTGGCTTTGACTTTAACAAAGCCAGCTTTGTTGCTCCACTAAAACGGCTGTGGCCGTACGATGCCCGGTCTAATCTCTACGCGGTCTTCCTTGTCGTTCGATGGGGGGATCGGCAGCCAACGTTTGTTCGAGACCGGCGGCCAGCACTTGGGTTCCCTCATCGGTCAATTGCGCTTCGGGATGCATGAGTAGGTAGTCTCGTAACGGCATCTCGCCTGAGGTAATGGCTTCGATAATCTCATGGGCGTTTTCGTTGGGCTGGTCCCACTCGGAAAAGTTCAAACGCTGACGCCCCTCATGAACATGGCCAGCCACTCGCCAGGAGACCGGGGCCACATAGCTGTACCAGGGCCAAACGGTTTCATTACTGTGGCAGTCAAAACAGGCGTCTTGAGCCAAGGCCCGGGTTTCAGATGAGTTCCACTGTATCTCTTGGGTCACTGTTGGATTGTCATGGGTAACCGGTATGAGTTGGATTAAGATAAAAAGACCAACCAGCCCCAGTCCGGTCCATATAAAAGTTCTTTTAAATTTTCTATCTTGGGTATTCATTGATGTTATCCTTTGCCTTGAAGTAGTTCTTTTAATTGCGCGATGTAAAAAGGTTTAGCCAGAAAACTAACTCGATTTAAGGAGCACAGTTCGGCGTATATATCTTGGCCATTATAGGCCGCTGTCATTAATATAATTTGAATATCGGGTATGATTTGCTGAACAGCCTCGGCTAAAATTAGCCCATTAGTGAACCGTCACGATGTAGTTTAGTTCGGCGTAGATCACCCCACCGGAGTTAAGTAGTTCGGCCAATAGCTCTTGCTCCTGCCCGGCCGTTACTGTTAACTTCATCACGCCAAGTTGGTCGATCGTGCCGGCGACCTTGACCTTATTCTGGGCCAGTCGGGCCGGATCGAGGACATGGTTGACGGTAACATCGCTGCGGAGCTTAAGGAGAATCTCGCCGGGGACGTAAGGCGCATCGACCGCAGCGGCGTCAGTTGCTTCTGTGCCTGGATTGACGGTAGAGGCCGTAGTGGTCTGGCTGTTCAGCGCAGCGCTGGCATCGATACGGCCATAACCAAACTGGCTGTCCCAGCCGCTACTGCCTAAATCTTGGGCTGTGGCCCTGATTTGACTGCGTACCTCCTGGTTGGTCCAGTCCGGATTTTGCGACCAAATGAGCGCCGCCAGGCCGGCCACGTGGGGGGAAGCCATCGAGGTGCCGCTCATCGTGGCATAGGCGCCGGAGGGGTAGGTGCTGTAAATGCTGCTACCTGGCGCGGCTATTTCGATGTAACTGCCTTCATTCGAGAAACTGGATTGATTATCGCTGCTATCTGTAGAGGCCACCGCCATCACATTGGTATAGGCGGCCGGATAAACCGGTTGATCGCGATAAGAACAGCCGTTAAGATAGTAATAAGCGTCTCCACAGTTGCCACCGGCTGCTACCAGCAACGCGCCTTGGTTGGTCGCATAATCCACGGCGGCTTGCAACGTGGACGAATTGCCCACACTGCCCAAACTCAGATTAATCACGTTAGCGCCATTATCAGTGGCCCACTCGATGCCATCGGCCACATCATAAAGCGAGCCGCTGCCTTGGCTATCCAGCACCTTAACCGGCATGAGGCTAGCTTTGGGCGCCACGCCGATAATGCCGCCGTTGTTGCTCACTCCGGCCACCATGCCGGCCACATGGGTGCCGTGGCCGGCATCATCATCGGGGCTGCTGGTGCCGGAGACAAAGCTCTGGCCGCTAACCAGGTTAGCCTGCAAATCCGGGTGATCGAGGTCGATGCCGGTATCGACGACGGCTACGATGATCCCTTCACCCTGCGAACAGCTATTCCAGGCTGTTTCGGCGTTGATTTTACTCAGATTATAACGAATGGGTTCATTATAATTAAAGACGGTAGAACAGAAGTTATTGACAATGGCCGGAAAGTAGAGTTTGGATGAACTGGTGGCCGTAACCCCGGTTTGACCGATCAATACCGGCTCGGTTAGCCTGTTGGCTGGTGTTAAAGTTTCTATCCGGGGCGCTAATACCATAGCGTAATTATCTTTAATAGTATGACTCGGAGCGGCTTTAACATTTATAAGACCCGTTACAAACCAGATCAGGCTCAAGAGCAGTATCAAAAAAAAAGAGATGGTTAGTTTTTGGATCATTTATCTTAATTCTCCCAGCCACATGGTTCGGGTTGGTCCGTACCCTCGCGCCAGCCGCACCACTCGCTGTTGCCCGGATCGCGCCGGCCTTGGAAGGTGCGCCCTGTGGTCAGATCGAGCCGCCATTCAAACGTATCTTCCTGGCCCCGATCATCGCGCCAGGCGCCGGTCAATTTGACTTCGGTGGTGGAGTCGACGGTGACGATACCATTAATCTCGCCGGTGTGGCCTTCGCTGTCCACAAAGGTGCCCTGCACCGTCTGGCCCGTTTGCACCAACGTAGCTTGTCCGGTCATCTCCCTTGGACTGGCAAAGTGCAGTTGCCAGGTGCCGCTAAACCCACAGCCGTCTGGCAGCGGTTGGCCCGACCGGACGCCGCACCACTGCTGGGCGGTCATCCCGCCGGCGGTAGTGCCGCTGAAGCTATTGTAGTCAGGTGCGACCTTCCAGCGCATCAATTGCTGGCTTTCCGAGCCGCGATCGCTGATCCATAACCCTTGAAACTGACTGAGATCCTCGATGACGACGCCGTCAATCGCGCCAGTATCGAGTCCGCCGTACCAGCTATAGGTCCCATCCACATTCGCGCTGCGCTGGTCGAGCGTCATCGTGCCAAAGCTAAAATCCCAATCGCCGGTTAAAGAGGTGTTGGCGGGAAGGGCATCCGCTGCCGGAGTACTGGCGGCCGGGGCGCTGATCGACTGGCTCGAAGTGGCGGTCGCTGCCGCCGCTGCGGCGGAATCGACCCAGTTTAGCAGCCGTTCATTGACTCCGTTGTATTGCAGCCCCAATTGCGCCTGTCCCTCGGTTGAGAAGAGCGGTTGGGGGTCGCTGCCATCAGCATTCATGACCCAGATTTCCCACTGCCCACTGCGGTCGGTGATAAAAGCGATTTGGCTGCCGTCGGGCGACCAGGCCGGCGCAGCGCTGCTGTACTGCGGGGAGGCTAGCAGGGGCGGCTCGGTTAGCCGTTCGCGCGCACCGCTGGCCAGGTTATAGGTGTAAACTTCCCAATGATCGTGCTGCTTGTAGGTTAAGGCTAAGCTTTGCCCATCCGGTGAGAAAACCGGGGAGGTGTCGCCCACGTCGGTAGTTAGGGGGATATTGCTGCCAGTGTTTACATCGAGCTGCATTAAGCCCTTAACCCCTTCGTAGATGACCCGCCCGGCGCTTTCGGGATCCCAAGCCGGCGCAAAACTATACTCATCGCTCGGCAAATCCTCAAAGTTACCGCTGGCGACATCGATTTTTCGCAGATACCATTGCAAATCTTCGGCCCGAATAAAGCAAATGGTCGTTGCCCCTTTGTCCCCATTGCGGCTGGTCGAGGTGATTTGCGCGCCTTCAGGCAGTCGAATTCGTTCGCCAAAGTCGTAGCGGCGGCACTCTTCCTGGGGATCGCGCAGCCCGCCATGCTGGAATGAGATGACCAACGTTTGGCCATCCGGCGACCAACTGGGTGATTTGGGCTGGAGAATATCGCTGGCCACAACACGCTCTACCCCATCGACCAGACTGAGGGTGTAGACCGCACCCATTTCATTGCTAACCCAGCGGGTGTAGGCCACTTGGGCGCCATCCGGCGAAACGACCGGATCAATCACCCCGCTGGCCAGCTTGCGCAAGCCGGTGCCATCGGCATTGACAATGTACAGATCGCCGCCGCTACTGGTCGCGAAAATTAACTGCCCGCCGGCGGCAGCGCTGGCGGTTGAAGCCGGCGTTTGTCCGGCTGAGGTTGAAGCGGATGAGATGAGCGCTGTCTGAGCGCTACCTACAGACGATGTGGTCTCCGCATCGACCACCGGTAGGTCATCGATGCTGCTGCCGATCAGGCGGGTGTAATCAGCGCCGGCGGTAATCCAGGCCGGTTCACCCTCAGGGGTGACCACTTTCAGCCAGAGACCAGAGGCGCTGACGCCGGTGACCGCTAATTGCTGGCCTTGAGCGGCTGTACCGATGGTATTGTACGCCATGCCCGGCCCAGCCCGGAGATTGACGGCTGAGGTGACGATCTCCACCTGAGCGGTGGGAGCGTTGACCGTAGCGGTCGCTGTCACGGTTGTCGTTGGCGTGAATGAGGCAGCCGTAGTTGTGGATACAGAAATGGTGGTTGGGCTAGCCGCTGCCGCGGTGTTCGTCGCGGTCGGACTGGCGGCGGCGACGGTATCGGTCGCTGCCGGTTCAGCCGCTTCCGCCGTAGCAGTCGCAATTTCCGCCAGTTTACCGCGATCCAAACGCACGATCGTGGACGTGGCATCAGCGCTGCTCGTCGAAACACAGGCAGTCAGGCTCATCAAGATGACCCAAATTAGAACGGTTAACATTTTCTTATTCATTATATTCACCTAACCCGGACAAGCCGGAAAAAGATTTTCAGCAATTCTCAGTACGGCCTAAAATGGGTCCGGTTTCCTTATAGAAATCGTACTACCAAAGTAGGCCGCCTATTTGAGTCGCTTTCTTGATCCAATAGCGAAAACTGGACCCATGTATTGTTACAATCGCTCATCTCTCAGCATCTATTCGTACCGCAGCGCTTCAATCGGCCGCAGCCGGGCGGCGCGGGTGGCCGGATAGACCCCAAAGAAGAGACCGATAGCTGCCGAGAAACTGGTCGCCAGCAAAATCGAGTTAATTGTAACGACCGTGCTGCTGAGTTGCGTGACGACCAACGGCAAAGCCTGGGCGATGCCGTAACCTAGCGCAATCCCCATAAAGCCGCCAAACAAGGACAGAACCATCGCCTCGACCAGAAATTGGGTTAAGATGTCGCGCTGTTTGGCTCCCACAGCTTTGCGAATACCGATTTCGCGGGTCCGCTCGGTGACCGAGACCAGCATGATGTTCATCACGCCAATCCCCCCGACCAGCAGCGACACCCCAGCGATAGACCCCAAAAAGGCGGTCAGCGTGGTGGCCATCGTATCGCCAAATTCGAGCAGTTGGGCCTGGTTCTGAATGTTGAAATCGTTTTTGTACTCCGTCCCCAGGCGATGACGCTCACGCAGCACCGCAGTGACCTGAGCTTCGGCGAAATCCATATTGTCCTGGCTATCGACTTCGACATAAATGTTCGATACCTTCAGGCTGCCTCGAAACGCGCCGGAGTTGCCCAGGCGAGTTTGGGCGGTGGTGATGGGTACCAACATCGTGTTGTCCGGGTTGCCAAAGCCGCTCTGACCACTTTCCGGCAGCACCCCGATCACCTCGAAGCGGATGCCGTTGACCCGCACACTTTCCCCAATAGCCGAGATGTTATTGCCAAACAGGGTCTGGGCCACCTCATAACCTAACACGGCTACCCTGGCCCGTTGGGCCACATCATCCTGGCTGATAAACAGGCCATATTCCGGACTCATATTACGCACAGTTTCGTATTCCGGCGTCACCCCGGTTACGGTTACGCTCTCAGCTTCTTCCTGTTCGTAGATAACGCCCCCGCTCAAGTTGTTCACACTATAGGTCGGCGCTATGCCGGCGATGTGCGATACCTGGGCGGCGTCGCTTAACGCCTCGACATCTTTCATCGTTAGCGGTTCGGTGGCTTTCTCCTTCAAGTCATCCTGCGAAGTGTCTTCTTCCTCGCTGCCGGGCGGGCCGGGCGGCCCGCCGCCTGGCCCGCCGCGTCCCTGTCCAGACGAGATGGTCAGCAGGTTGGTCCCCAAGCTGGTAAACTGCTCATTCATCGACTGGCGGACACCGTTCCCAATCGAGATCAGCGCGATCACGGCGGCTACGCCAATAATGATACCCAACATAGTTAAAATAGTCCTGAGTTTGTTGATGGTTAAAGCCCGTAGGGCAATGGTCATACTTTCCCACAGTTGCATTATGCGGCTCCTTGTGTGACTAAACTGGGTAGGGCAGCGCCGTCTCCTACGGGGGTGGCTTCGGTTACCCCGGCCCGGCGCGGATGCGTAATCAGCCGGTCCTCAACAATTTGGCCGTCGGCCAGCCGGATGACCCGCCGGGTGTGTTCGGCAATATCCGGCTCGTGGGTGACAAAGATGACGGTGATCCCCTGGGCCTCGTTCAAATGTTGAAAGATGCCCATAATCTCTACGCTCGATTTGGAGTCCAGGTTGCCGGTCGGCTCGTCGGCCATGATGATGGCCGGGTCGGTGACCAGCGCGCGGGCAATAGCGACCCGCTGCTGCTGACCGCCGGATAGCTCGTTGGGTTTGTGATGCACCCGGCCGCCCAGCCCGACCATCTCCAGCGCGGCGATGGAACGCCGGCGGCGTTCGCCCCGCCCGACGCCCATATAAACCAGAGGGAGTTCGACATTAGCCAGGGCGCTGGTACGCGGCAGTAAATTGAAACTTTGGAATACGAAACCGATCCGTTTACCCCGAATATGAGATAGTTTGTTATCGGATAATTGGGCCACGTCTATGCCTTCCAGGTAATATTGGCCGGAGGTGGGTTGATCGAGACAGCCCAAGATGTTCATCAAGGTCGATTTACCGGAGCCGGACGGTCCCATAATCGAGAGGAGTTCGCCCGACTGAACTTGCAGCGAAGCACCCCGTAAAGCTTGAACTTGGACCTCGCCCATCTGATATGTTTTGGTTAGATTCTCAGCTTTAATGACAAGATTATCGTTCATGATTCTATGTTCCCATTTATCCCGATTACAAACCCAGTTCCGTTTGTTGTCTGATGACGACTTGGTCGCCGGGTTCTAAACCGGCAGTCACTTCCGTCATCGACCCGCTGCGCAGCCCGGTTTCAATTTCCATCCGGGTGGCATTGCCCTGCGAGTCTAAGGTTTCCACGTAGGTTACGGCCTCGCCATCGATCTGCTCCGATTGGATCGCCCGGGTCGGGACGACTACTGCATCATCTAAGACTTCAGTTTCGATATTGGCGCTGGCCGTCATTCCCGTTAAAAAGCCGATACTGTCACCCGGCGTGTCCAGGGTAATGGTGACCTCATAAGTGACAATGCTGTCCGCATCTTCGCTGGAGGGGCTGGGTGAGATGTCGGTGACGGTGCCATCAAACGTTTGATCGACAAAGGAGTCGAGCGTAACAGCCGCTTTTTGGCCCTGGCGCACCTGGCCGATGTCCAGCTCATCCACTTCCATTTTGAGCAAGTAGGTGGAGGTATCGGCAATGGTCAAGGCCGCGTCGTCGGCGTCATCCATCACCCGTTCGCCCGGTTCGATGTTCACTTGCAGTACCACGCCGCCGGTGGGGGCCACCAGATCGGCCCCGTTGAGATTGGCCAGGGCTTCTTCCAGGTTGAGTTGAGCCTTGTCAACGTTGGCTTGCTGGGCCGCAATTTCGGCGGCGCTAGGTTCCTGAAGCAGCTCGGCCAGGCTTGATTTGGCGCTGGCCAGGGTAGAACGGGCCGAAGCCAGCTCGGCCGGGGTGGCCTCTTTGACGGCCAGATTGTAATCGGCTACAGCCGATTCATAAGCCAGAGTCGCATCTTGCAGGTCGTTGGATTGGGACATCGCCCCCACATCGCCCCGATAGGAGACTTGATCGTAGGCCCACTGCGCTTCCTGGAGGGTAATTTCGGTTTGCTTCAGTGACACTTCGGCCTTGGTCACGTCGTCCGGATCAGGCCCATCTTGTAAATCGGCCAGGTTGAGTTGAGCGCTCTCGATCGAGGTTTGGGCAGCGGTAATTTTTTCGGCCAGCTCCGGCTCAGATAGTTGTTTCAAATTGGCTTCGGCCTGATCCAGATCGATTTGGGCGCTGCGCACCGATCGCTCCAGGTCGGTCGTATCCAGCCGGGCTAAGATGGCGCCGGCGGTGATCACTTGGCCCTGTTTGACCAGAACCTCTTCCACCGTGCCGCCTGTTTCGAACTTCATATCCACCTCAGCTTCAGGCTCGATGCTGCCGGTGGCGCTGACGGTCTTTTCGATGGTGTCGCTGCCGACGGTGATGATCTCAACTCCGGGGTCTTCGGCCAGGCTTTTAGGTTCAGCCGGCGCGAGATAGGTTTGATAACCATACCAGCCGGCGGCGGCCAGTACGGCGAGAATGACCATAGTAAATAAAATACGTTTCATAGTTAGAAGCTCCTTCATTACAGTGTAAGCAATGGATATTGCTCTTTTTCTCGGCAAATCTGGTTTTTGTTGTATTAGCTTTTGAGATCAAATCATTTTGAAAAGCGTTTGAAATAATGGAGAACGACTCATTGTTCATTTCCACAGTTTTCTTCTCAGCGTGTTGCCTTTAGTCTATCAAATAAAGCGGTTCGCCAACAGTGTTCACAATCACGACTTGTCACCTGGTGGGGTGACTTTTGTCACGACTGACCGTGACGCCGGTCATAGGTGATTCGGTTAAATGATGATCGCTACTACAAGACGGCTGCGTACTTTTTATGTTATAATGGCGGTATGAAAACGACAGAAACAAACGTCAGTGTCAGTCAATTACTCCGAATTGCCGTCGGTCTGTGGCTGGGCTATCTGCTGGTGTTAGCGGTGATCGACTGGAATATAACGCCGCCTAACCGTCAGTTCGCCTATGGCTATTATGTTGGCAACGGCCTGACCGCGCTGATCATTTTAGGACTAGCGTTTTGGGAGCGGGGTCAGGAATGGTTGGGCCGAGCCTTTTTACCTTTCATTATTATCTTGATGACGGTCTTACCTACAGTGAGTAAATATTTGCTTACCCCTGAATCTTTGCCAGGGCCCATTATCTCAGTCGGCGCGTTTACGATCTTGCTCATTGCGCTGGTCTTAACGGCCTGGCAATATAGCTGGCGGCCTGTAGCCTTTTTCTGTTTAGGCACGGCTTTGATCAGTGGGGGAGTTTTAATGTTAGCTATCGGACCTTGGGATCGCGCGTTTTTCTTTGAACTATTCGTTATCTTGATCCAAACTATGAGTTTCGCGGTGGTGGGCTATTTTATCAACGCGCTGATGACCCAACTTCGTATCCAGCAGGACACTTTGGAACAGGCCAACACGCAGTTAGCCCATTACGCCAGTACGCTGGAACATTTGACCATTAGCCGGGAACGAAACCGCATGGCGCGCGAGTTACATGATACCCTGGCCCATACCTTGAGCGCGTTATCCGTTCAATTAGAAACCGTCAAGGCGTATTGGAATGTCGATTCGACTGCCGCCCAGACGATGCTGGATCGATCATTGGACGCCACGCGCTCCGGCTTGCAAGAAACCCGCCGGGCTTTGAAGTCGCTCCGGGCCAGCCCTCTGGACGATTTGGGTTTGACGCTGGCCTTGACGAGAATGGCCGAATCGGCGGCTAATCGGGCCAATTTAACCCTTGACCTGGCCGTGTCCGACCCAATTCCGTCGCTGTCGCCGGATGTTGAGCAGTGTATCTATCGGGTAGCTCAAGAGGCCGTGGCTAATGTGACCCATCACGCCAACGCCCATCACCTGAAGGTCCAATTGACCGCTAACGGCCACGGTGTCTCGTTGTTGGTGCAAGATGACGGGCGAGGCTTCAAGCCGCAGCCCACCGTCCAGACCGAGCATTTTGGCCTGGCCGGCATGCGCGAACGAGCGGATTTGGTCGGCGGCCAACTGGCCATCGACAGCCAACCCGGCCGGGGGACAACCATTCGGCTCACGATAAAGGACGTAGACTCATGAAAGTCGTGATTTGTGACGATCAAGCCATTATTCGAGATGGTCTGGAAATGCTGTTGAAACTGGAAAAAGATATCGAGGTTTTGGGCCAGGCTCAAGACGGATCAGAAGCCGTAGAGATGGTGCAAAAAACGCAGCCCGATCTGGTGTTGATGGATTTAAAAATGCCGGGGCTGAACGGTATCGAAGCCACCCGTCAAATTCGGGCCCATTACCCCCACACCAAGGTGCTGGTGCTAACCACCTATGATGATGACGAGTGGGTGTTTGACGCCATCCGGGCCGGCGCGTCGGGCTATCTGCTCAAAGATACGCCCCGCGAAGAAGTCATCAAAGCGGTCAGAGGGACCGTGACCGGCAAAACCTTTCTCGATCCCGCCGTGGCCGGTAAAGTGCTAACTCAAGTAGCGGGATCCCACGCCCACGCCTCGACGCTCCTTACCGACAAACTGACCGAGCGCGAAGCCGATGTCCTGCGGTTAGTCGCGCGGGGCTTCACCAACGCCGATATCGCTGAACGGCTGCATTTGTCGGAAGGCACCGTGCGCAATCACGTCAGCGCCATTTTCGCTAAGCTGGAAGTTTCGGATCGTACTCAGGCCGCGGTCATCGCCATTCAGCATGGCTTGGGGAGTGAAGTGGTATAATTTGCGGATTTAGGGGTGGTGGAGAATAACTGCTAACATTTGCTATCTTCAGTCTGAAGGACGGATTCGCGGCAAAAATGCTAACATTATTTCTGGTTTTGCCCGCACACCCCCTCTAGTTCTTTCAACGAGGCCCATAGCAATTAGGTGGTTTATATCGCGAATCATAGTCTTATCAGTTTTACCAGCATAGGTTTCCGCAATTCTTGGGGAGATATGACGTAATTTAGAGGTAGGAACCGGTTTCACCTGCTCAGATAAATCGATCACTAATCGTCTACGTCTGATATTGGCCAGGCTATCTTCGTCCCTAAATCTATCATGGATATAATTTATCCAATGTACTTGTAATTGTTGTTGTTTAATCGTTTTTATTTGTTCTTTTAGACCATCAATAAAGCCCTGCAATGCATATTCAATGAACTGTAAAATATACCCTCCAGATCTGTGGGCCTGATCGAGTTGTCGATAATACTCGCTACGGGTTAAATTGTAGTGGTTACTGAGTAAATGAGCTGCGGTTGTGGGTACACCTACAGAGAGCAGTATTTTGAACTCTATCAGTCGGGCCGTTCGTCCATTGCCATCACCAAATGGGTGTATCCGAGCAATGTAAATATGCGCTACAATGGCTTTGAGAATACCAAAAGCAACTTTTTCTGCTCCTGGCCTATCAAATTCATTATTTAACCATTCACAAAACTTTTGAAGTAAGTATTCACAATCTTCTGCCGGTGCCCCTCGGTAACGCCCAACCAAAACTGAATGTTTTCGAAATTCACCAGGAACTACATCTTCATTTAATGGCAAATTCTTAAGCACCAATCGATTATACTCTTTAATATCATCCACCCTTAGTTCTATAGATTCGTCAGTAAAGATTTGATTGGCAATAAGATTGCACGCTTCCACTATATTATCTATTTCTTGTCCCAAATACTGTTTCGACGGTGGCAGATCAAGTTTGCCTTCAAGGCGACGCAGAACTTCTTCTTCCGTTAAGGTGTTGCCTTCGATAGCGGTTGTTGCCAAAACACCTTTGGCTAAAAATACTTGGTGCAAGGATTCTGCCACACTGGGCAATAGCGGTACACCAGCCACATGGTCACATTTGGACTGCGCTTCACCAATCAGCATCCAGAGTTTATAAGAAGCTTCTCGGAGGTCCACCTGAAATGTTATCCAAGGATGTGTCTCTTGATATGTCCTCATTTATGTCCCCTAAATTGTCATTTGAATAACTTGACTTGGTCCCACAAATAATTACGAAAACCTGGTTCTTGATTAAAAACGGGGCAAAATATGGGTGATATTTGTAAAAATTATGATTCTATTGGGCAATTTTAGGTAGGAAATAAAGGTGTTTCGCAAAAGTTGGAGTATTCTCATTGTAATAAAAAATATTCAAATTGCAAGAACTGTCCCACATTTTTTCGATAAATATTTACTGAATGGGACAATGAAGAGACAGCAGAAAGGACAAGAACTTGATTTTAGATCAAGGGATAGAAAAAAGTTTTTGACTTTGCTTGACCTTAGTGCTACGCTAATTGAATGCGGTCGCCGAGCCCAAGACCCGATCAGCCCAATGAGGCGCGAAGGATAATACAGCCCCCGTGACTGTCATCTAAAATCCAAACCATTAATAGTACGAGCGAGGAAAAATCTCATGAAAATTGCAAATGATGTAACCGAGCTGATTGGTAACACGCCGTTGGTGCGCTTGCAACGGCTGAGCGAAGGGTGTCTGGCCGATGTGGTGGTTAAGTTGGAGTATCAAAATCCGGCCCACAGCGTTAAAGATCGCATCGGTGTGGCGATGATCAATGCCGCCGAGGAAGCGGGACTGATCAAGTCGGATACTATCATTTTGGAGCCGACCAGTGGCAATACCGGCATCGCGCTGGCCTTTGTGTGCGCGGCTCGCGGCTACCGCTGCACCCTAATCATGCCCGATACGATGAGCAAAGAGCGGCGGATGCTGCTGCGGGCCTTTGGCGCCGAACTGATTCTGACCCCCGGCTCGCTGGGGATGAACGGCGCTATCCAAAAGGCGCAGGAGATGGCCGCCGCCGACTCGCGCTATCTTATTCCCCAGCAGTTTGAAAACCCGGCCAACCCCGAAATCCATCGCCGCACCACCGCCGAGGAGATTTGGCGCGATACCGACGGTCAGGTCGATATTTTGGTTTCCGGTATCGGCACCGGTGGGACCATTACCGGTACAGGCGAGGTGCTTAAAAGCAAAAAACCAAGCGTAAAAGTGGTTGCGGTCGAGCCGGCTGGGTCGCCGGTACTGTCCGGCGGCGAGAAAGGGCCGCACCCCATTCAGGGTATCGGCGCTGGCTTTATTCCGAAGGTGCTCAACACCGAGATCTATGATGAAGTGGTGCGGGTGGAAGCGGAAGATGCTTTTGATACGGCTCGCCAGATGGCCAGCCGGGAAGGGCTGCTGGTGGGGATTTCATCGGGTGCGGCGGTGTGGGCGGCGCTGCAAGTGGCTCGCCGGCCGGAAAATGAGGGCAAACTGCTGGTGACGATCATCCCCTCTTTTGGCGAGCGTTACCTCAGCACGCCGCTGTATGCCAACTTGGCCGATTAACTGAACCGGGCATTTAAACCATGAAAACCCAATCTCGCTCGGAAGAAGCAGGCCCCGGCCTGGCATTCACGCTGCCGGAGGGGAAAACAGGGATATTTGAGACGCTGCGCCGTGATATTGAGGCTGTTTTTAATCGCGACCCGGCTGCTCGCAGCGTGCCGGAGGTGGTGTTATCGTATCCCGGCCTACACGCCATCTGGAGCCATCGTTTGACGCATTGGCTGTGGGCCAGAGACGCTAAATTTCTGGCCCGTTGCCTGTCGCAGCTAACGCGCTGGCTCACGGGCATCGAAATTCACCCCGGTGCGGTCATTGGCCGGGGTTTTTTCATCGACCACGGCATGGGCGTTGTTATCGGCGAAACCGCAGAAGTGGGCGAAAACGTCACCCTGTACCACGGCGTCACGCTCGGCGGCACCAGTGGAGAGAAAGTCAAGCGCCATCCCACTATCGAGGATGGCGTTGTTGTTGGGGCCGGGGCCAAAATACTCGGTCCGATTGTCGTCGGCCGGAACAGCCGCATTGGCGCGAACGCCGTGGTCATCAAAGAGGTGCCGCCCAACTCGGTGGTGGTGGGTATTCCCGGCAAGGTCATCAAGCGCGAAGGCGTCCCCCAAGAGGGCTACAAACCGGACCTGGAGCACGGCCAACTGCCCGACCTGCTGGAGGCGCTCATCGCTCGGGTGGAAGAGTTAGAGAAACACTGTGCTAATCAGAAGGAAAAATCCGAGGTAGAGAAGTAGAGTCAGTATCAGTAGATCCAATATTGTCCAGGCAAGGAGCGTCAAAGTTTACTTTGACAGATAAAGCAGAGCTTTGTCGCTCCAGAATTTGGACGTACTGAGTATAGGAATTCGTGCTCTTTAAACGTTTTTACCTGGATCGGTTGGTATTGTACAGTAAGCCGGCCTTGTTTTATGGGCGCAAAAGAAGGGGGATAAAAGTTTGTTTAATATCGTCCGTTTGGGTATAGGTTACCTGTAGAAATTGCGGACTATTTTTGATGCCGGGTCCGGCATCAATCGTAACTGTGCCTTGATATGTTCCGTTCGATAAACCGGCCGGATCGACTCGGATTTGCAGCTCGGGCCACTGCGGCAATACCTCAAGCCAGGAGGCGTTGCTGTTTGCCGATAAATTTGAGGGTTGGTCGCAGCCGGGACTTACTATGGCCTGAATGGTTTGGCTGTCTGGTATTACTCGATCTCCATCGCCAAGAAAATTTAGGGCTGTTTTTGACAGATGAAGGTCGGCGATCAGGCTGTCCACTTCGGTAATAGGGGAAAATGTGCCGTTGTTATCGGTGTAACGCACCCAGACTGTTCGTCCACGATAGTTTTGGCCAGGCACAGTCCAAATTTTGCCGCCTTGGAATGCTTCCGGGGCAGTGAATGCGGTGACGCGATCGACATAGACCGTGGCGCTGCCTAATCGGCTGATTTGCAGCTTGAGAAACGGATTGTTTGGGTCATCAGCCTGGATAAAATCAAGCGGAAATTCCTGATAAACATTTGGTGCGGCAAAGTCGGTGCCTTTTAGCTCCAGGACATCGCGCTCCGTTCCATTGGTTTCAACCGAAATACGCCCAGCTAAGGCCGAGCTGGCGTTATCGGTGACTTTGAGCCGGAAGTAAGCCTGGCTATCGACATCGCGAGGATAATCGGTGGGGGTGGCCCATAGAAATGTGTCGCCATTACCGGGGCGCAGACGGAAAGCCTGCCCTGCTGAAGCGTCGGCGTCGGCAACGACTTCGCCGCTGCCCCACCACAGTGTCCCTTTTTCCATTTCAATCAGCCAACCTAAACTGAATTGCATAAACGGTAGGTTACTGTCGAGATCGTAAAGCCTGACACTATCCGTGCGGGTGGCGGCCTGGTCTAAACTCAAGGCCTGATTAGATAGATTGGAGCCAAGATAAATAGTATCCGAGACCAGAGTGGAGCGACCACTGGCGTCTCGTGTTTTGACATAGACGGATCGCCAGCCCTGTCCAGCCTCCAAATTCCAAGAACGTTGGGTTTGGTAAACTTCCCATAAAGCATTGTCGAAACAAGGTCGGTTGGAAATTATCATCTCGGTTGGCGATCCCAGCCCGGTCATTTTATCGCCATCGTCGCTGCCATAGATATAGAGGTTCACTGCTTGGTTCGTCGTTGAGATGGCTTCCTGGTTGATGATAACCGGCGGATAAGCGGCGTCGCGTCCAAACATCTGCACCACATAGCCGCGACCATCGCTTGTCCGTTGGTAGTAGCCTAATCCAATTTCTCGATGATGAGGATCGAGCATGTTTTGCCGATGGCCTTCTGAAGCGTACCATCCGTCTACAGCCTGTTGGGGCATAACGTAGCCGCAATAAGCATTCTCCGCTCCGGCCAAGCCATAGTAGCCGAATAAAGACGCTCGATCGATAGGGTATTGTCCGTTTGTATCCTGGTGGCCGCAATAGCCCCCTGGCCGATTTTCGACCGAATCCCAGGCGAACCATCGGGCCGCCTCGGTTAGCTGATAGTTCCACCGTAGGGGTGGCAAACCATGTTCGGCTCGCTTGAGGTTGGTTAGATAGACGGTTTGCTGTTCATTGAAAACCAGTTCTGGGGAAGTTGATTGGGACACCGGTTCCTGGGCCAACGCCTTGGCCCCAGGAACAATAATCGAGAGCACAAGCAAGATGATTTGTATACATATTTTGATAGGTGACATCATCCTTCTCTTTTCAAAATAAAGGGCATTTAAGGCGTAGAAATTCCTCGGGTAGGAAGTGATCGGTTATAGATAGTTACACTGCTGGTCATCCGCAAGCTACTTTAAACGAACTTGTGTCGCTTCGCTGGTTAATTTATAAGCAGTTTCTGGGCAGAAGTTGGCCAATCTGGACCCAGATAGAACCAGCTGGCGTCTGTTTCCTGTGAGATTTGATACCACTGCACAACTGCGGTATTATCGCAGCCTAGCCAATTAAGTAATTTTCATAACTAACTTGTGAGTTTGAGACCAGGATGAATAGACAGGATTTACAGGATTTCCAAGATTAAAATAAGGAAAAATCATATTAATCCTGTTAATTCTGTCTAAATTAATGTAACAACTTAGAGTTGAAAACTACTTAACATTTGATAAGGTGATTTTGGTGATAATCCGTTATTGTTTGTAAATTGGATGGACCATAGGTTCATTTGCCAAACTGCTAATAACGGATCAAAATCTAACTAACCAACTAACCATCCATCCACCAACCCCAAAAGGAGAATCAAAATGAAAATCGGATTTATCGGCCTGGGCATTATGGGCAGCCGGATGGCGGCTAATCTGTTGCAAGGCGGCGTGGAACTCGTCATCCACAACCGCACCAAGGACAAAGCGACATCGCTGCTGGAGCAGGGCGCGGTCTGGGCCGAGAACCTGAGCGATATGGCGGCGGTCGATATCGTGTTTACGATGCTGGCCCACCCGGAAGCGGTCGCGGCGATAGCGCTCGGCCCGGACGGGTTTCTCGATCATCTGCCGCCGGGTAAGCTGTGGATCGATTGCAGTACGGTCAACCCCAGCTTTGCCCGCGACATGGCGGCGGCGGCGCAGGCGCGAGGCATCCGCCATGTAGATGCCCCGGTGGCCGGCACCAAGCCGCAAGCCCAAAACGCCGAGCTAGTTTTCATCGCCGGTGGTGAGGCGAGTGATGTGGCCGAGGCCGATCCCTATTTTAAACTGATGGGCCAAAGGGTTGCTCATGTTGGCGGTCACGGCATGGGCGTTGCGCTCAAGGTGGTCGTCAACGCCATGTTGGGCGCGTCGATGGTCGTCTTTGCCGAAAGTATGGCGTTGGGGCAAGCGCTGGGGCTATCGCAGGAGATCTTGCTGAACACGGTGGTGGGCAGCGCGGTGGCCGCGCCTTTTTTGGCCGGCAAGCGTCCGAAAATCGAGCAGGACGATTACGAGGCGCAGTTCCCCCTACGCTGGATGCAAAAGGATATGCACCTGGCCGCCGTCGCGGCTTATGAAGCCGGCGCGGCCATGCCGGTGGCTAACGCGACCAAGGAACTCTACCGCCTGGCCGATCAGAAGGGGCTGGGCGACGAGGATTTCTGTGCGATTTACAAATTTTTAAGACAATGAAGATGGTCCGACACCTTGTCTTATCTGCCCCCCAACAACCGGCGATTGAAACCTACGACGCCCGTCCCTTAGGTTCAAAAGAAGTCCGGCTGCAAACGCTCTACTCCGGCATCAGCGCCGGCACCGAAATGACGGCCTATTACGGCAGTAGCCCTCATCTCAATAAGCGTTGGGATGCCGATCGCGCTGATCACCCATACCATTCCCTTCGACCGGGCCGTGGAAGCGTTTGATCCCATTGTCCAAACCCCGGCCGAAACCCTGCACGTCGTACTTGATTTTACCCAAACTTAAAAGAGTTGTAATGACTCAGCCATCGTGTCATTTCGAGCGACGAAGGCGCGAGAAATCCCCCAAATCGTCGTTGGCAGCCGACCATCCGGGGGATTTCTCGGCAAAAAGCGCCTCGAAATGACATGCTTGAGCCGTTACAAAGAATTTAGGAGCGCTGCGAATGTGGCAGTTTGCCGTTCAAGCCCACTTAATCCCCGGCCGGGATTTTCGGGATGGGGTCCCGCTGAGGAAATCGCTGCTGTTGCGGAGGATTTACTCCGGTTTTTTACGGTTTGATCTGAGAAGGCAGCGGGCAAGTTGAAGATCACAACTATCCAAGTAATTTCGTGTCGCATCACGCCCTATCTGCCAACCGTGGGGCAAATTGTGCCAGTCGATTCACGAATTTTACCTGTCCGCCGGTCAATTTTATAAGACTCCAAACGAATTATATGAGTCAAATCAACGATTATATAAGACAAGCCAATGATTTTCTAAGACGCGCCACCGATTATATAAGACAAACCAACGATTATATAAGCGTTCAAACGGATTATGTGAGTCAAGCCAACGATTATATAAGACAAGCCAATGATTTTCTAAGACACGCTACCGATTATGTAAGACAAGCCAACGATTATATGAGTCTCCAAACCGATTAGGTGAGTCCGGCAGGCGATTATGGGGGTCAAGCCATCGATTAAATGAGTCCCCAAACCGATTAGGCGAGTCCGGCAAACGATTTATTCGCTATAAATACCGATTTGTGGCTGTTTTTAGAGCCGCGTCTAGTACTACTACGAGACTTCGGTCTGAGAAACCCGGTTTTTAACTTCAGGACTGAAAACATGCGCTTGCGTAAGCTGTTTTTGGCGCAAAATTGATCGAATTCACTGAAAAACCGGGTTTCTTTCCCAAGTTTATGTCAAAATCTCGTGGTAGTACGAGTTGCGCGGCTTTTTTATTTTAAACCATTTAGCGTAGAGAGGTGCATCGATGTTCAAAAAACTAACCCTTGTAAGCTTACTTTTATGATCTTTGCTATTGACGGCTTGCAGCGGCTATCGGGGCTCTTTCCCCTGGAAATAAATGGCGCTCTCCCTCTTTTTGCAATAAATCAGAACATGTTATAATCACGGCGGAAGGATTTTTGCGTGCATGGGGCTGCGCGTCGATTCAGCGACTCTAAAGTCCCTGTTGAAGGAACCTTTAGTAGTAGATTTCATTTGAGGCCGCAACCTCAAACGAAGATTTAATGGGAACAAACTAATGACAAAAGAAAAAGCTGTTGAGGCCGGTCAACTGAGCCAGTCGGCCTGGTCTTACTCACCTCAGGCCAGTGTGGGTTTTTTTGAACCGCATGAGCCGGATGATCTTACCA
Source organism: Anaerolineales bacterium (assembly GCA_020634935.1). Classification (GTDB taxonomy): domain Bacteria; phylum Chloroflexota; class Anaerolineae; order 4572-78; family J111; genus JAGRBY01. Next base: position 9,471 of record JACKAT010000038.1, on the reverse strand, counting down.
AAAAAGGTCGTTTGTACCTTATATCTGATGCTGTGGCCGGCACGGCTTCGACTCAAGTCGCCAGCCGGTACGCCATTCAGAAAGTACTCCATGCTTTTTACACCAGCACCTCGTCCGATCTGCAACAACAACTCATCACCGCCATTAAGCTGGCTAACACCGATATTTTTGAAAAGAATAACCAGCACCCGGAGCGCCGCATCATGGCGACAACGCTCATGGCGGCCTGGATTCAGGATAACAAACTACTGGTTGCCAGTGTCGGCGACAATCGCGCTTACGTGGTTTGGGATAAGGATATTGAATTACTGAGTCAGGATGTGGCCCCGGTCAGGGTTGAGACCGAAGTCAACAAAGCGGACAAAGATAAAAATACTAACCCACTGCCGACGCCCACCGTCAATAAAGCGGACAAAGATAAAGGGGCTGAGGCGTTACCCGCTTCGGCCAAAATTGAGACTGCGGTCAAAGCGGAACCTACTCAAAAGTCGAAGCTGCCTACTCCCCGCCAGCGTTTGCCCCAGGCCCTGGGGTTCGATCCGGAAGTTGAGGTTCAACTGTTTTCCCGCAAGCTGTTTGCCAACGATATTGTCATCTTGCTCAGCGGCGGCTTAACCGGCTACGTTGAACCTAAAGAAGTCGCCCAAGCCGTTACCGATCATTCTCCCGAAGAAGCCAGTAAACAGCTCATTGCCCTGGCCCGCGAGCGTGGCAGCCGCGATCAAATAGCCATCAGTATCACTAAAATTCTACCTGAAACCATCGAAAACCATTCGCTTGTACCGATGCCGCTGCCGACCGCCCCCAACTGGAACGATCTGGCGCCGTCGGCCAAGCCGACCAATGGCACATCGCCCCTACCCGCGGCGAATGCCAAACCGGCTACGTCTACCCAGCCCCTACCGGAACCTAAACCTGTGAGCGCCGCCGGAAAACCGCCCGGCGCCGCTCCGCAAACCTCGGTTACAGAGCGGATCTTTGGCGACCCGCAGTTGACTAAAAGTTTTGCTGAAGTTTTTTCTAAGGATAAAAATAAATCCCGCTTCTATCTTATTGCGGGGGTGTGGACCCTGCTGTTATGCAGCAGTCTCTTTATTATTTGGCGATATGTTATACCTCCGGAAACCGTAGCTTCGATGCCGGTTCTGGGGAGTATCGACGCGCTGGTGCGCGACGATAATACCGGAGCGAATGAGACCCCAGGCGATAGCCTGGGCGAATCAGGCTCACTTATCGAGCAGGAAGCAGCCCGTGTTGTCACGCCACAACGGACGCTACCCGCCGCCGAAAACGCTCTGGTAGCCGAGAGCGACTCGCCGGTGGCCACTCCGGGCAGTACATTTACCAGCCCGATTAACGCCTCTGCGTCCGGACTATCGCAGAGCGACGTTATGACTTCCTCTCGGTCGAGTACTGTAGAGACTTTGCCGCCCACGCCGGTTCCTCTGCCGACAATCGTTTTGCCGGCTAACTGCGCCAACCGGGCGCGGTTCTACCGTGATGTGACCATACCCGATGGAACGCAATTTGCGGCCGGTGAGTCGTTTGAAAAAGTGTGGTTATTAACCAACGCCGACACCTGTCCTTGGGGACCAGGCTACACCATTCGCTTTATGGACGGCGACCCAATGGGCGCTAGCCGGGAAATTGCCCTGACTGAGCGCGTTGAACCTGAAACCAACGGCGAGATTAGCGTGCCAATGATCGCGCCTGCGGAGCCGGGCCAATATCGCGGCGTCTGGCAGTTGCACGATCTTAATGGCGAACCGTTTGGCCCGGAAATGTATTTGGAAATCGAAGTTGTTCCGGCCGACCCGACCGAACTGGTTGATGAAGGCAGTTCCACCGTGCTTTATGACTTTATCGAAAACGCCGACAAAGCCACCTGGACCGCCGGAGATAATACCTACACCCCTCTGGCTACCAACGTGAGCGAGGAATTAGAAATCCCCACCCCTGAAGGATTAGTGGCCAAAGGCCGGGGATTGCTGCGCGGCAACCAGGAGAGCAAGCAAGATGTGCTGCTGACCTATCCTGACGCAGACGCCGGGTTTATCGAAGGCAAATATCAAGTGGATACGCCGTTGGAACCCACCGATATGCTGGTCGCTAATTTGGGCTTTACCAAGCTGTCAATTTTAAGTGACGACGGCGTTATTTTTGAGGTCGTCTTCACTCCCGACGACGGCTCGGAAGGCGTGCAGCTTCTTTCCACCAACGTCCAGTACCAAGACAGCCCGGTCGAAAATGTGGTGCCGCTGACCAGTATCAAATCGGGGCAGAAGGGAACATTTGCTGTCCGGGTATTGGGCGGCGATAGTTTGAGCCGGGATTACGCCGTGTGGATCGATCTGCGCCTGGTTAGACAATAGAGTTTTAGAGTTAGGGAGTTTAATGAGTTAGCCAACCGCTGATTAGCCTCCTTTTCAGGCAAAATTATAAGATTACATCAGGAGGGCCGATCCTATCGGCTCTCTTTTTTTGTGGAAATTGACGGCGGATTTGGCTTCCAGATAGTTATCGTGTACGCTAGCAGTAGAAATTTTGTTTATTAAAAGAGGCGTATAATAGTTTAATGGAACAGGTCGCACCCAAAGCACGGAACTACCCCCAAGACGTCAAAATCGTCAACGTTAAGGATCGAGAATTTATCATTATCGGCACGGCCCATATTTCCCAGGAGTCGGCCGATCTGGTTCGGCGAGTCATCGAAGCTGAGCAGCCTGATTGTGTGTGCGTGGAATTAGACGAACAGCGGTACAAAACGCTGTCCGAGGCCCGCCGCTGGGAGTCGCTGGATATCAAAGAAGTGATTCGCCAAAAGCAGTTAATCACCCTGTTGGTCAATTTGGTGCTGGCGTCGTATCAAAAAAAGCTGGGGCAAGAATTGGGCGTCGCCCCCGGCACCGAGCTGTTGGAAGCCACAAAAGTCGCTAAGGCGCTCGATATTCCCATTGCCCTTTGTGACCGGGATGTGCGTATTACCCTACGCCGGGCCTGGGCGTCGATGTCGTTTTTTGAAAAGTTCAAATTTTTAGTTTCCGGGACAGTAGGGGTGTTCGACTCGCCGGAAATTTCAGAAGAGATGTTGAGCGAGTTGCGCCAGAAAGATGTGCTGTCGGAGTTGATGAAGGAGCTAGGCGAAGCCATGCCTATCTTGAAGCGGGTGCTGCTCGACGAGCGAGATGTCTATATCGCCCAAAAAACCCGTGAAGCGCCGGGTAATAAAATTGTGGCTGTGGTTGGCGCCGGTCACGCTGAAGGCATTGTCGATGCTCTAGCGCAAGATGTCGATCGCGATTTGACCGAAATTGAGACAATTCCCCCGGCTTCACCGGTGATTAAATGGATCGGTTGGGGGATTCCAGCGATTATTCTGGCCGCTATCGCGTTCATCGGTATTCGTCACGGGCTTGACGCGGCCGGTCAAAATCTGATGTTTTGGATTTTAGCCAATGGTATTCCCAGTAGTATTGGGGCCATTATCGCCCTGGCCCATCCGATAACCATTATCTCGGCTTTTATCGCTGCCCCGATTACCAGCCTGACGCCGGTGATTGGAGCCGGTTACGTGACCGCCTTTGTTCAGGCTTATTACCAGCCGCCCGTGGTCAAGGAGTTTCAGACCATCGGCGAAGATATCAATCATTTTGGTCGGTGGTGGTCGAATCGGCTGCTGCGGATCTTTTTGGTGTTTATCCTGACCAGCCTGGGCAGCATGATCGGTACGTATGTCGGCGCGTATGAAATTATTTCAAACTTGTTTGGGTAATTGGTTAAGGCGTTGCCATCTCAAGTCGTAGCCGAAGTGCTTAGCAAACTCGCTCTGCTATTGAATTGAAGAACTGTCGCTGGTAAACAAAAACCCGAAGGGATATCCCTTCGGGTTTTTTTATTGACATTATCTGTGACGGACTTAGGCCGCTACGTGCTGGCTCATCTCTTGCGGCATTGGCAGATTGACTTTGATGTCGAGGCGTTTGCCTGAAGCGCCGATGGTACCTTTTGGACCAATTTTCCAGAATAGACCCAACCGGATCGACCAATCGTCAAGAATAGCTTGGGCATATTCGCTGCCGGTCAGCCGAACGTGACGGGTGATCAATAGCCGGAGTAGATCAATGTCCGCCTGGCTGGTCACTCGCACCACCTGAATCATATCGGGATTGAAACGCTGGGTGAAGCGATTGGCTTCATCCAGCACAAAAGCCACCCCGCCGCTCATCCCTGCGCCGAAGTTGTAGCCGGTGCGGCCTAACACCACCACCACACCGCTGGTCATATATTCGCAGCCGTGGTCGCCCACTCCTTCAACGACAGCCGTAGCGCCGCTATTACGGACGGCAAAGCGTTCGCCGGCCTGACCGGCCGCAAAGAGGTTGCCGCCGGTGGCCCCGTACAGAACGGTATTGCCGATAATGACATTGTCGTGGGCCGATAGCTGCGATTTCAGCGGCGGCCGGACGACAATCTGACCGCCCTTCATATTCTTGCCGACATAGTCATTAGCTTCACCGATGAGAGTTAAGCTCATTCCAGGAATGGTGTAAGCCCCAAAACTCTGCCCGGCAGAGCCGTTGAAGGTGATGTTAATTGTGCCGTCCGGCAGACCTTGATCGCCGTATTGTTTAGCAATGGCTCCGGCCAGAGTAGCTCCCACCGTGCGGTTGGTGTTGCTGATGGGCAAATTCAACTGGACAGGTTCGCCTCGATCAATGGCCGGCTGGCCTTTGGTTAACAGCAATTCGTTAAGTTCATTGACTTTAGTCAAGGCATGGGACTCACTCGCCTTCGCTACGAATTGGGCCGGCGCATCTTCAAGCTCCTTGGCCAGCAGCGGCGACAGATCGAGCGTATCGACAGCCGCGACGCCGGTTTTGACCTGCTCTAGTAGTTCCGTCCGCCCGATGACCTGTGACAGGCTGCGGAAACCAATTTGGGCCAAAACCCGGCGCACGTCCTCGGCGATGTAGTGCATGTAGGCCATGACGTGTTCCGGCTTGCCCACAAATTTGGCGCGGAGTTTGGGATTTTGCGTGGCCACCCCCACCGGGCAGGTGTTGTTGTGGCAGGCGCGGGCAATCAAACAGCCCTCGGCCACCAGCGCCGATGTGCCGAAGCTGTACTGATCGGCGCCCAGAATGGCGGCGATAACCACATCGCGGCCTGTCTGCAAGCCGCCGTCAGTTCGGACAATCACCCGGCTGCGCAGGTTGTTGCGCTGAAGCGTCTGCTGCGTCTCGGCCAGCCCGACTTCCCAAGGCAGCCCCACGTTTTTGATGCTGCTCCAGGCGGCGGCACCTGTCCCACCGGCATGCCCGGCGATGTGTACCGTATCGGCTCCACCCTTAGCCACGCCGGCCGCAATGGTGCCGACCCCGGCTTCGGAGACCAGTTTAACCGACACGTCGGCCGCCGGATTGACCTGCTTTAAGTCATAGATGAGTTGGGCCAAATCCTCGATGCTGTAGATATCGTGGTGCGGCGGCGGCGAGATCAGCGTTGTCCCTTCGGTTGTTTGGCGGATTGTGGCAATCTCGGCCGTGACTTTGTGGCCGGGCAGTTGGCCGCCTTCGCCCGGTTTAGCCCCTTGAGCCATCTTGATCTGAATCTCGACGGCCGAGGTTAAATAGGCGGGGGTGACGCCAAACCGTCCTGAGGCGACCTGTTTGATACGGTCATTTTTCTCGTTGTGGAAACGGTGCTGGCCCGATCCCCCCTCGCCGCTGTTGCTAACCGCTCCCAGCCGGTTCATCGCTACCGCCAGCGTTTCGTGGGCCTCACTGCTAAGGGCGCCGTGCGACATAGCGCCGGTGGAGAAGCGGGCAAAAATGGCTTCCAGCGGTTCAACTTCTGAAACGTCAATCGGCTGGCGGCCGGTATCAACAAAGCCAAACATATCGCGCGGATTGACCACGGAGTTTTCTTCTAGGACTTTGACAAATTTTTGATAGGCTTCAAATCCGGCCTCAAAGTTTTCGCCAACAAAGGAGCGCAGGACCCCCGGCTCTGGCGCTGCCGGTTCCGATGCGGCCGGACTAAGGACATTTTCCATCCGAACGGCATCCTGCAACGCCTTAACCGACTGCGGGCTAAAGGCGTGGGTTTCGCCGCCTCGCTTGAATTTGTAGAAGCCGGGGCTGTCGATTTCCGGTTTTTGCGGATCGGCAAAACCGGCCTGGTGGCGGCGTTCAACATCGGCGGCGATGGCCGGCAAGTCGATGCCGCCCAGCCGAGTCACTGTGCTGGTAAAATATTTATCAACCAACGCTTGCGACAAACCGACGGCTTCAAAGATTTGAGCGCCGCAGTAAGTGTCAACGGTCGAGATGCCCATTTTTGACATAATTTTCAAAAGACCGGCTTCCATCGCCCGGATGAAGTTGCGCTTGGCAGTGGTGGCATCCATATCCTTGATTTTGCCGCTTTCAACCACATCTTCCACCGTAGCCAGGGCCAGGTAGGGATTAACGGCGTTGGCTCCATAGCCAACTAAACAGGCCAGATGGTGAACTTCACGGACTTCACCGGACTCAACGATAATGCTGACCCGCATCCGCTGGCCGTTGCGGACCAAGTGATGGTGAACCGCCCCGACCGCCAACAGGCTGGGAATAGGGGCGTGTCGCTCGTCAACCCCTAGGTCGCTGAGGATGAGAATGGTTTTGCCTTCGTCGATAGCGCGTTCGGCCATCGTACACATACGTTCCAGGGCGCGAGCCAGGCCACCGGCGTGCTGCTCGATGGGGTAACGCATGGGGATTGTATGGGTTTGGAAGCGCGGGTCGCCCAAACCTTTTAAGGCCAGCAGGTCATCATCGGTTAGAACCGGGCTGGCCAACTCAACCAGGTTGGCGTGTTTGGGCGATTCTTCCAATAGATTCGGCCGGGCCCCCAGCCGCATGGTGAGCGACATAACAAACGTTTCCCGCAGCGGATCGATGGGGGGATTGGTCACCTGAGCAAAGCGCTGTTTGAAATAATGGAACAGCGGCCTTGGCTTGGAGGACATCACCGCCAGCGAGGTGTCGTCGCCCATCGAGCCGGTTGGCTCTTTGCCATCATTCGCCATTGGGCGGACGATAACGGTCATCTCTTCATTAGTATAGCCAAACGCGGCTTGCAACCGGTTTAACCATTGGGGTGTATTAATTTTTTTCTGCGGCACGAAATAACTGGATTTGTGCAGCGTAAATTGAAGCGGGCGGGTTTCGGTGGGCAGCGGCTTGAACCCTCGAATCCACTCTTGATATTGAGGCCGTCGCGCCAGTTCGTTTTTGACTTGGTCGTTGGTCAGGAAGAGTTGGCGATCCAGATCGACCATCATCATCTGGCCGGGGCCAAGTTTGCCTTTGGTAATAATACTGCCTTCGTCGACATTAATCGTACCGGCCTCGGAATGGGCGATAACCAGATCATCATTGGTGACCAGATAACGGATGGGACGCAGCCCATTGCGGTCGAGCGTAGCCCCCACGCGCCGGCCATCGGTGAAGACGATAGCGGCCGGGCCGTCCCAAGGTTCCATCAGGGCGGCGTGGTAGCGGTAGAAGGCTTGCAGTTGAGGGTCCATATCGACAATATTTTCCCACGCTTCAGGAGCCAGCATGGCAACGCTGTGATGAATATCTCGCCCCCCACGTACAATGAGTTCAAGCACGTTGTCGAACATAGCCGAGTCGCTGCCGTCCGCGCCGATAATCGGCTGCAAGCCGTCCAGTCCCTCCGGCCAGTAGGGCGACGCCAGCGTTGATATTCTGGCTTGCATCCAATTGATATTACCTTGCAGTGTGTTGATTTCTCCGTTGTGCGCAATCATATGGAACGGCTGCGCCCGCCGCCAAGTGGAGGTGGTATTGGTGCTATAGCGGGTGTGGACCGTGGCCAGAGCGGTTTCATACAGCGGATTAGTCAAATCCAAATAAAAATCGGCCAGATAGGGCGACAGCATGAGACCCTTGTAGACCACTGTCCGCGCCGACAGAGAGACAACATAGTAATCGTGAAAGCCTTCGCTTCTAGCCGTGGTTTCCAGTTGCTTCCGCAGCATGTAAAGCAACCGCTCAAAGTTATCGCCTCGAGCAATGTGAGCCGGGCGACGAATAATCAATTGGATAATTTCAGGGCACAGGCGGCGAGCCGTCTGCCCCAGCGCATCATGGTTGAGCGGTAGCTTCCGCCACTGAATAGCCGGCGGTAACGCCGAAGTGATAGTCGCCCCGTTGGTGGCCCCATAATCGCGCGCCGCGCCGTTGCCGGCCCTATCTGCCGTGAGCAGGCGCATCACCACGTTCTCGGTAAGGCCCATAGCGGCGGCCGCATGCGCTTTGGGCAGAAAAAACATCCCCAGCGCATAATCCTCTGGCTTGGGCAGGCTGTCAATTTCACTGGCCAGCAAGCGATGAGGAATTTGGGTTAATATGCCTACGCCATCACCGGACAGGCCGTCGGCATCGACGCCCCCACGGTGTTCTTGACAGCCGATCGACTCTAGCGCCATTGCTAAAATATCGTGGCCCGGCACACCCGTTGTGCGCGCCACAAAGCCGAGACCGCAAGCATCATGTTCAAATTCCGGACGGTACAAGGTTTTGCATCGGTCTGACATTTGCATGAGTCTCCTTGAAGGATTAGATACCAACCCCCCAGCGGCCTGCAATCATGGGAAGACGGTTAGGGGATGAAGGTTTAGTGTTAAATAATAAGTTTAACTAATGGGTAGTCTCCCCGTTGAATGTTGTTGAGCGACCTGAGCGTGAGGAACCGCCGGTGAGCCGAAAAACGCGGATAAAGACGAGAGAAAATCCGTGCATTTCGGTCAATCCGTGGTTCTAAACTTGCCCCAACACTCTGGGGGAGGACTATCAACTAATAATTTTAACTATTATGGGGGGGTGTGTCATCACCCAAACGGGTAGATAGTTGAATGGATGAGTTGTGAAGAATTCCATGATAAAGTTTTGACCGCACCTGTTGTCGCAACAGTGACGGCCTTTATTGAAAATCGTTGGTGATTTTGGCAAGGCATGCTATTATTCGACAGCTTGATAAAATTATGAGTTACGCAGTTGAAAAGGTGACAGTCACTTTTTGATTAGAATGAGCGTCTGTTTGGCCTAAAGAGATCGATTTATCGCATCTAAGTGACTGTCACCTTTGTTCGCTCCCCCGAACTGCGTAAGCCCTAAAAATATTCACGATGAGTTGATATTAAGGAGAAACGATGACGACCACGACCACCGCCATTGAATTAGCCCAAGATTTAGCCCGACAATTCGCCACGCGCGCCGACGAAGCCGATAAGTTGGGGCAACTACCTGAAGCCGATGTCCAAGCCTTGAAGGATTCCGGCTATATGAGCCTGAACATTCCTCAGGAATTGGGCGGCTTTGGACTATCGATGCGCGACTGTTTAGAAGCCCATCTTGAACTGTCTCAGGGCAGCACCTCAACGGCGATTGTAGCGGCCAT
>JACKAT010000037.1 GCA_020634935.1 Anaerolineales bacterium | reverse complement strand
CGAACTCCGTACGCCGCTGAATGCGATTTTAGGCTTTGCCGAGCTGCTACAAATGGGCCAATATGGCCCGATGACCGAGAAACAACTGAAACCTGTCCACGACATTATTGATAGCACCCTCTATCAAACCCGGCTGGTGAGCGAACTAATCGACCAGGCCCAACTTGAAGCCGGGCAATTAAAGCTAAAAATCAGCTACTTTGCGCCTACAGCGATTATCGATGGTCCCCTAACCACCTTAGAACCCCTGGCCCGTAATAAAGGGTTAACTTTAACCCGCTCGCTTGCGCCGGACCTGTTACCAACCCTGTCAGGCGATCTAACTCGGCTGCAGCAAATTATGCTCAACTTAGTCGGTAACGCCATCAAATTCACCGATACCGGCGAGATACGGGTGGATATCTATCACCCTGACGCGCATCACTGGGCGATGCGGGTGTCCGATACCGGTTATGGCATCTCCCCGGAAGCGCAGGACCGTATCTTTGAGCCATTTGGCCAGGTCGATGGCTCTATTACTCGCCTGCACGGTGGGGCGGGGTTAGGGTTGTCCATTGTCAAGCAGCTAACCACCATAATGGGGGGCCAAATCACCTTAGCCAGCCACATCGAACAAGGGAGCACCTTTACTATTACCTTGCCAATTATCCCCATAGAGCAACCAAACGCCTGAATGGCCAAGCTGGTTGAGCCGTGTGAAGAACCGTTGCTCGCTAGGAGGGCGCAACTTGGAGCAACAAAGCTTGCTTTGTGTCAAAGCCAAGTTAAGACAAAGCAAGCTTTGTCGCTCCCCGACTTTTACAGCGTAAACATCAGCGTCCCGGCCACAATCAGCAGCGAGCCGACGATGACCTTCCAGGTAAACGGATCACCCAAAAACAGCACGGACAGGATCAGAATAAAGACCAGGCTCAGCTTATCGAGCGGCGCGACCCAGGAGGCGTTGCCTAACTGCAAGGCGCGAAAGTAGAACAACCACGAGGCCCCGGTCGCCAGGCCGGACAGCACCAAAAATAGCAGCGTTCGCTGCGAAATCGTGGCGAGCTGCACCTGCTCGCGCCGGGCGAACACGATCCCCCAGGCCAGCAGCAGAATAATCACGGTGCGGATTGCTGTCGCCAGATCCGAGCTAACCTCCTCCACCCCTATCTTGCCGAATATCGTCGTCAGCGCGGCGAACATCGCCGCCAGCAGCGCATAAAACCACCAGCTTGTCGCGAATGAGGGCATAATTATCTCCTTTAATAGGGTATCTTACCCCTGACCGCCAAAGCGACCAAGTTCGATCTGTTTTTTGGCGGTCTACCATCTACCGTCTGCGGTCCGGTTGCCCAAAGCGGGCTTCGCTGGACCATTCTAGCAAGGCTTTGATCGATGTCTTCGCTATCAAAGTTGACCCATCGCGCCGCGATGCTATTATATCCGCATCTGTCATAAACCCTAAGGTAGACTGATGAGCAGCCTGACGAACATTCTAGGCGAACAACGCACCTACTCCGGCGTAGCCGATACCCACACCCACGACTACGCTCAGTTGATCATCCCGTTGCAAGGCGCGATGCATATCGAGACGCCGCGCTACCAGTTTGATCTCAACGAGGCGCGGGTCTTCTTCCTGCCGCCCGACTGCCGCCACACCTTTTATGCCCACACCAACAACCGCTTTCTAGTGCTCGACGTACCGGGCAGAGTAGCGCCGGCTGCGGCGTCGAGCAGGTTGGCCGGCGGCCTGAGTGTGTCATTCGACGAGCGCTGGCAGGCCCTCCGCGCCCTGCTGCTCCACGAAGTCAGCGACCGGCCGGCCAGCACTCACCCGCTGACCCACCTGTTCCAATATGCCTACCACAGCCTGCTCACCACCGCCGAGACGCCGCGCTCGATTGAATATATCCACCGCTACTTCACCGAGCCGCTCGACCTGGCCACGCTGGCCGACCTGGAAGGGTTCAACCCCACCTACTTCTGCGAGTGGTTCAAGCACGAGACCGGCCAGACGGTTAAGCGCTATCTGCACCACCTGCGGCTCCAAGAAGCCAAAACCTTGCTAACCCAAACCGACCTGCCGATTGTCCAAATCGCCCAGCAGGTTGGCTACGAGCATCACGCCTCGCTGGTGCGCCTCTTCCGGCAGTACGAGCAACTCTCCCCTTCGGCCTTCCGCCGCCAGAGCCGAAATTCGGCTAAGTAACCGCCGAAGATCGGTTAAGCAATTACTCTTTTGATGTCTTAAACTATAGAAAATCATTCCTATGTCATTTCGTAGCGTAGCGGAGAAATCCCTGTGACAATAGACCTGAAGAGATGTCCGGTTGGGCAAATTTGAAGCAACAACGCTCATTTTTCCCGGCGTAGGCTTCATCACTTGAAATGTCTGAGGGATTTCTGCGCCTTTGGCTACGAAATGACATACGGGACTTTAATTATCGAACTCAGCCTACTCATATCGATCTCTATTGTCCGATGAGTCTGTTATTCATTCACCATTAATTGTTAATTATTCACCATTCACCATTATCTCAACATTGTTTCATCCCAGGAGCATCAAATGACCATCCAAAGCAAAGTCCTTGTTCAAAACCAACCCGACCAGCTCAAACCCACCCTCATCGGCTCGACGGCTGTGCTAATGTGGGCCACGCTGGCCCTGTTGACCGCGCTCAGCGGCGCGATTCCACCGTTTCAACTGACGGCGATGTCGTTCGCCATTGCCTTTTTGATCGGGTTGGGGCTGTGGTGGCGCAAGGGGGACAACATCTGGCACAATCTCAAGCTGCCGGCCTCGGTTTGGCTGTTGGGTGTGGCCGGGCTGTTCGGCTACCACTTCTTCTATTTTATGGCCCTGCGCCACGCCCCGGCGGTCGAGGCCAGCCTGATTGCCTATTTGTGGCCGCTGTTGATCGTGGTCTTCTCGGCGCTGCTGCCCGGCGAGCGGCTGCGCTGGTTTCACATCGTGGGCGCGCTGGCCGGTTTTGTCGGCGCGGGCTTGTTGGTGACCAAAGGGCAGTCGCTTAGCTTCGACAGCCAATACACGTTGGGCTATGTGGCGGCGTTGGTCTGCGCCTTGACCTGGTCAACCTACTCGGTCTTGTCGCGCCGATTCGGCGCCGTGCCGACCGATGCCGTGGGCGGCTTTTGTGGGGTCACGGCGCTGCTGGCCTTGATCTGCCACCTGCTCTTTGAGCCAACCGTCTGGCCCACCGGCCTGGAATGGCCGGCGATTGGGCTGCTCGGATTGGGGCCGGTCGGCGCGGCCTTCTTCACTTGGGATTACGGGGTTAAACGGGGCAACATCAAGGTGCTGGGGGCGTTCTCCTACGCCGCGCCGCTGTTGTCGACGCTGCTGTTAATCGGCTTTGGGTTAGCCGAAGCGACCTGGGGGCTGGGGCTGGCCTGCGTCTTTATTGTCGGCGGGGCGGTGCTGGCGGCGGGAGAGTTTTTGGGGTCGAAGCAGGGCGGTGAATAAAAGTTCTATAGAATGACGGTCAAACTGTGTGTCTTCCTCTTTGTACACGGAGGAATGTCCGGGCAATGAAGGGGCTTCCTTGTGATAGCGTTTTGAGGTATACTTTCATAAATTCAATCCCAAATAGCCAGGAGTAGAAGAAATGTATTCAACCCTAAAAGCTACGGTTCGCCAGGGCAAGATTGAGTTACTTGAAGCAGCAACGTTACCTGAAAACAGCATGTTGTTGGTAGTGGTTCTAGACGACGTTGCTCCGGAAGGATTGAGCTTGGGTGAGCATTTGATAGCCGGACTGCAAGATGTTCAGTTAGGACGGGTCACCGAAGTTAATACTGAACAGGAACTAGCCGACCATCTGGATACTATATTTGGTGACACATAATGCGTTACCACTTTATTTTCACCGACTGGTTTAACCGCAACTTGAAATCATTGGGCAGGCGCAATCCGGCCTTGCGCCGTGACCTTGAAACCTTTTTACAGAATTTAGAAGCTGAGGATCATCCGATTATCCCTGGTACGGGCGGTGCTCGAAAGGCCCGGATGAAGGTCAAGGGAAACGGGGCGGGTATCGGGTGATTTACTACTTCTTATCTGCTGAAAACAAGGTATGGCTCATCACCGTTTACGATAAAGTCCGCCAGGAAAACCTATCACCTGCCGAACAAAAACGCATCTTTGAACTTGTCAGAGCAATTAAGGCTCACGAGTAGCTCTGCCCCAACCCAACCCACTCAATGCAACTTTCACTATATTCCAATCACTCAGGATGATTTAGTCTGCTCAAGTGACTGTCCCCCCTAGAACTGCGTAAGTCCTGAAAGTGATATAAAAAGTGATATAAACGGTCGATCCCCTTGAAAAACGCCACTAACTTCTGTTAGAATAGATGGCATCTCAAGATTGAAATCAGACGACGAGAGACCTGACCTGAGCCAAGTCGAAGGATTGTAGAATAACGTCTTCGTCACCCATGTTCCCTCATTCACCAAGCCGCCAATCTCCAACCTTCCTGAATCAAAAGAGCCAAACCGTCCCTTTTGGGATGACATCGAGAATAAAAATATAGCGGAGCGACAAAGCTTGCTTTGTCATTCACAGTGAGGTCAAAGTAAACTTTGACGCTCCAGGTCTGTATTTTCTAAGGAGTGCGACAGAACCTCGGTACAGCAACGACAATGAAAATTCCGTAGGACAAACTTAAGTTTGTCCTACAAACCCATTTTCAGAGGAGAGGTCCGATGAACCAAAGGCCATCGTTTGGTCACATTGTCAAGGAACGGCGCAAGGCCTTGGGACTCACCCAAACCGAACTGGCCGGTCGGGTAGGCTGCGCCCCGGTGACGCTCCGCAAAATTGAGTACAACGCCCTCCGTCCCTCGACCCAAATGGCCGAGCAGTTGGCCTTGGCGCTGCAAATACCGGAGGCCGAACAACTGGTGTTTGTTCGTCTGGCTCGCCAGGAACGAAACCCCAGCCCGATTCCCCCGCTGCCGCCGGCTCCAGAAGAAATTGGGCGGAAAGACCTCAGCGGGCGATCCATTAAGGGCTTTGAGTTGGGCGAACGCATCGGTGAAGGGGGTTACGGCGCGGTCTATCGGGCAGTTCAGGCCACGGTCGAGCGGGACGTGGCCATCAAGATTATTCTGCCCAAGTATGCCAACCAGCCTGAATTCATCCGTCGCTTCGAGGCCGAGGCCCAACTGGTGGCCCGGCTGGAGCATCCCCACATTGTCCCCCTGTATGACTACTGGCGCGAGCCGGGGGTGGCTTACCTGGTTATGCGGTTTCTGCGCGGCGGCAGTTTGGATACCCGGCTCAAGCAAGGCCCGCTGGAGCGCTACCCCGATATTTTACATATGCTAGCCGATCTCCGGCAGGCGATGAAACCGGAAAGCACCATCGCCGACAGCACCGACAATCGCCCGGACAGCATCACCCCGCCCCACATTGCGGCCATGATTGAACTGCCCGATTTAGAGAATCCCTACAAAGGCCTGCGCGCTTTCGGCGAGGCCGATGCCAATGATTTTTTTGGCCGGAATACCCTCATCCAGGCCCTCTTGGTGCGGCTGGCCGAGGAGAGCGACCTGAGCCGCTTTTTGGCCGTGGTGGGGCCGAGCGGCAGCGGCAAATCCTCGGTGGTCAAAGCCGGCTTGATGCCCGCCTTGCGGCAGGGCGGCTTGCCCGGTTCGGACAACTGGTTTCTGGTGGAGATGACCCCGGGGACCTACCCGTTGGAGGAGTTGGAGACGGCCCTGCTGCGAGTGGCCGTCAACCCACCGGTCAGCCTGCTGGCCCAACTGCGCGAGGACGAACGGGGCCTGCTGCGAGCCGTCCATCGTATTCTGCCCGCCGGTGAGGACGTCGAGCTAGTTTTGATCATTGACCAATTCGAGGAGATGTTTACGCTGGTGACCGGTGAAGACGTCCGTCACCACTTTTTGGATAGTCTGGTCACGGCCGTGCTTGACCCGCGCAGCCGGTTGCGGGTGGTCATCACCCTCCGGGCCGACTTCACCGACCGACCGCTGCAATATGTGGATTTTGGCGAACTGGTCCGGCAGCAAACCGAGTTTGTCCTGCCCCTGACCCCCGACGAGTTGGAGCAAGCCATTACCGGCCCCACCCGGCGCGCCGGGTTAGCCCTGGAGCCGGGACTGGTCTCGACCATCATCGATGACATCGGCAACCAGCCGGGGATGCTGCCCCTGCTGCAATACGCCCTAACCGAACTCTTTGAGCGGCGCGAGGGGCGCAAGCTGACTCTGGCCGCTTATCAGGCCAGCGGCGGCGTCCTGGGCGCGCTGGCCCGCCGGGCCGAGGAGTTGTACACCCACTTAGATGAAGCGGGGCAGGCAGCGGCCCGTCAACTTTTCTTGCGCCTGGTCACATTGGGCGAGGGTACAGAGGATACCCGGCGACGGGTGTTGCGTGCGGAATTGGAAGCCTTAACCGGCCCGGCGATGGCCGATGAACGAGAAGTGATGAACGGCAACGCTAACGGCCAACCAGCGGCTGTCAGCAGCCAGCAGTCAACGGTCATGGGTCAGGTGATGGATCGCTTTGGCCGGTACCGCCTCTTGACCTTTGACCATGACCCGGTGACGCGGGAACCGACTGTCGAAGTCGCGCACGAAGCCTTACTCCGCGAATGGCGGCGGCTGCGAGAATGGCTGAACGCCAGCCGGACCGACGTGCGCTTGCAACGGCTCCTGGCTGTGGCCGCGACCGAATGGACCCAGGCCAATCGCGATCCGGGTTTCTTGTTACGGGGAGGACGCCTCAACCAATTCGAGGGCTGGGCGACCAGTACGGAACTGGCCCTGACCTATGACGAGCGGAACTTTTTGAAGACCAGTCTGGCCAACCGGCGAGCCCGGCAGGCTGAGGAAAAAACCCGCCAAAAACGCGAGCTAGAAACCGCCCAAAAGTTAGCCGCAACGGAAAAACAAGCCGCCCGGCGCTTCCGCTGGCTGGCGGCGGGGCTGGCCCTCTTTCTGGCGGCGGCTATCGGCGCGGCCTGGTTTGCCCTCACCCAGCGGAATACGGCCCAGAACAACTTCACCACCGCCGAACGCATCCGGCTGGCCGCTCAAGCCCAGATTGCCCTGGACAATGGCGAGGGGGGCGACCTGCCGGCCCGGCTGGCCCTGCGCAGCTTGCAACTCGGCTACTCCCCCGAGGCCGATGCGGCCCTATTGACAGCTCTATCACGAGGGTTTACCCAGCAGCAATATCGGGGCCACACCGACCGGGTGCGAAACGTGACCTTCTCCGCCGATGGCCGCTACGTTCTCACGGCGAGTGATGATAATACCGCCCGGCTGTGGGAGGCCCAAACCGGCCAAGAGCGGGTCCAGTTCGTCGGCCACACCGGTCTGGTGAATGCGGCCATTTTCTCCCCGGATGCTCGAACCGTCCTGACCGGCAGCGCCGACGGGACAGCCCGGTTATGGGACCCGCAGACCGGCCGGGAACTGCGCCAATTTACCGGCCACGCCGGCGGCCTGACGGGCAGCGCTTTCTCGCCCAACGGTCAAACGATGGTCACAGGCGATTTTGACCGGACGGCCCGGCTGTGGGACGTGCAAACCGGGTTGGAATTGCGCCGATTTGTCGGCCACACCGATAATGTCTTTGATGGGGCTTTCTCCCCCGATGGCCGCTACATCCTCACCGGCAGCGCAGACAAAACGGCCCGGCTATGGGATGTGACGACCAGCCACGAAGTGCGCCAATTTATCGGTCACGGCGGGGGCGTCGGCCCGGTGGCGTTCTCGCCAGACGGCCGGCATGTGCTTACCGGCAGTTTTGATCGAACGGCCCGGTTATGGGCGGTAGGGGATGAAACCGAACCGCAGACCTTGCGGATTATCTCTAGCGCGAAAGAGGCCGGGGGTTATACACCCGCTTAGCCCCTGATGGCCGCTATGTCCTGGCCGGTCATCAGACGGTGGGAGTCGGGGTCATCCGGCTCTGGGATATTCAGCAGGGTGAGCTTGTGCGCGAGTTCGCCCTTGACCTCGGCCCGATCAATGCCCAGGCCCTCTCCCCCGCCGGTGATTATGTCGTCACCGGCAGCGGCGACAATATGGCCCGGCTGTGGGCGGCGGCGACCGGCCAGACGGTCCATCTGTTCACCGGCCATACGGGTCCTATCTGGGATGTTGCCTTTGCCCCCGACGGACGCTACGTCCTGACCGGTAGTGAGGATAACACCGCCCGGCTGTGGGATACGGAGACCGGCCGGGAAGTCCATCAATTTAGCGGTCACAATGGGCCTGTCCTCAGTGTTGCTTTTTCGACGGACGGACGCCACGTGCTGACCGGCAGCCAGGATAACACCGCCCGGCTGTGGGATACGGAGACCGGCCAGGAACTCCATCCGTTTAGCGGTCACACCGGGCCGATCCTCTCTGTTGCCTTTTCCCCTGACGGGCGCTACATCCTGACCGGCAGCCAGGATAACACCGCCCGGCTGTGGGCGGCCGAAACGGGCCAAGCAGTGGCCCAATTTGTGGGCCACACCGACCAGGTGAATCAAGTCGCTTTTTCGCCGGATGGCCGCTATGTCCTGACCGGCAGCGCCGACCAGACGGCCCGATTGTGGGCGGCGCAAACCGGTCAAATGGTGCGCTACTTTGTGGGCCACCTCTCCCCGCTGCTGTACGTGGGCTTTTCAGCCGACGGCCAGTCTGTCCTCACCGGCGACACCCAAACGGCCTACACCTGGCGAACGAACCTTGAGGATGTGGTGGGCTTCGCCTGCACCCACTTATCAGGTGACTTTACCGGCCCGGAGCGAGCGCTGTATACCATCACCGACGAGGCGCCCACCTGTCAAGCCTTCACTGACCGCGCAGCCACTGTCGAGCTGACCTGGACGCCTATTCCACCAAACGCCAGCCCGGTCACGATGCTAGAGTTGGAGCCACTGGCCCAGGCGACACCGGAGGTTATCGAGATAGAATTCCACAACGACGCCGCAAACCTCGATCTCGGTGCGCCAATGCAGGATGTCTTTGTTGGGTTCAACTCTGACCACTTGCCTATTTTTATTATACCCAACTCACCGTAGGGATGAAAACTTCGCTCATTTATACCTAAAAGATAATAGGAGAAATAAAAATGTCTATAAAGTTGATAGAAGCCATTTACCAACGCCAAAAGGGCGCGTTGATGCTTATTAATCAGGATGGCCCCCTGGGGTTCAATCACCCAAAAATCACTATTGTTGTCATCATATCCCTACTATTACTCAGCTGGCTCTTGGCCGGCTCCGGCGTATTCATCGCTCCAATTGCTCAGGCCGCTAGCGGGGTTCAATCAAGCAAAGGTCCGGTCATCACCGTGCCGGGTGGCGATGTAGCCGCCTTGTACAATGCGGTCTATGACGAGAACGGTTCGCCCAGGAATAACGTTGAGATCAATCTGGAGCCAGGCGTCTTCCAACTCGATCCCGCCCAGCCTTTCGGCGGGCGCTTGGTTCTGGGCGAGAAAACAACCTTGCGCAGCACCTTGGAAATGGCCGTGGATGCCAACGGTGTCCCTATGGTTGATAGCAATAACGATCCCATCGTCTTGGTAGAGGGCGCCAAGATCGACGGCAGCTTGCTGCCATCAGCGCCGCTGGGTGAGGCCGAAGGGCTCATCATCGTCAGAGATAAAGGCGTGGTTGAGCAACTTTGGGTTGATAGCAGCCAAAGACCTGGCGTCGTGATCACCTTTAAGGGCACGGCCCGAAAGGTGGCTTCGACGCGTCATATTGTGGGCTTCCAGGTTCAAGATGTGGGTTCCGGGACTCAGGCCACATTAGAGGGGAATCTGGCCGCCGGCAATGTTGTCATTGGTATGTCACTTGTATCGAACGAACGCGCCTTTCATCCCACTGGTAACAACGCCGAGGTTCGGGGCAATGTCCATCATAGCGCCAGCATTAATAACGGGATTGTCAATTTTCTGGTTATCGGCGGAACCGGCGCGACGACCAATAGTAAAGTAGCGGTTGAAGCGTCCCAAAACATCTTTCGCGGCGCAGCCATCTTGGGCAATGTAAGAGTGGTGGGCGGCCAAAACTCTGTTCCGTTTTCCGGCTCCAATAATAACCAGGTGAAGGTCAATCTGGTCAACAATGAAATTACCGATACCGGAATTGGATTGAAAGTTGAAGGGGGAAATCTGGTAAATCGCCCCCTACCGCTGGCAGAAAGACAAAGCTCAAATAACGAGGTGAAAATCAACCTTTCCGGCAATACCTTCGAGAATAATGCGGTCGATATCAGAGTTTTTGGATCGTGGTCTCAAACAGCCGAACCCGGCGGCGACAATAATACGGTCAAAGTCGTTATCGAGGGCAGCGACCCGACGGCGTTAACCACCGATATCCACGATTGTTTTCCAGAAGCCGATTTTCCCACGTGTACCAGCGAAGCCAACGTAACCTTTGGCAATAACTAGAAGCCTCTAAGTCCGTGGAACGAATCAATCTTGAGGTTAGCCCCTTTCACCTGAGTAGGTCCATGATCGATAAAAGCATCAACAGGATAGATTGCGCATTAATAGAGTAGTTTAGTCCTACCCGCCGGCGAGGGTAGCTGTGGTTAAGCGTCACCGTTAAGACGCGAGTTTAAAGGACACCTCTAAGTAAACAAACATCAATGAAAGGAAGAAACAATGCCCCTCTTTATGGATATTCACAAAAATGTCGAAGGTTTAACCGCCGAGGCAGCCGCCGAGGCCCACGTCAAGGACCTCGAGGTGCAAGGCAAGTATGGCGTGACGTATTTGCATTACTGGCTCAACGAAGCAGAAGGGACGGTCTTCTGTTTGTGCGAAGCGCCCAACAAAGAAGCGGCTGAGGCCGTCCACCGCGAAGCCCACGGCGGCGTCGCCGACGAGATCATCGAAGTTAAAGAAGGTCATTAAAGCTTGACTGGCCCCCTGCTAACGCCGGGTAGCAGGGGGCTTAATGATATTGCTCGGTATTCTCCTGTTTTGCTTATGGTGTGACGGCAATTTATGTTGAGCGGCCCTCCCTATCGGGCCACCTGTCCGAATTTGCCGGTACTGACGGAGTGAATTGCCTCTCGGCTCGGAGCGTAGAGCGCATATGGATTCAAACTATGACCACTACTGCCAGTGAGCGGATCCGCTCACGGCCAGAGGTAGGACCTGATCACTGGCAGTGACCCGATCCGCTCACTGGCAATGACTCAACCTGATCACTGGCAGTGACTCGATCCGCTCACTGGCAGTGACTCGACCTGATCATTGGCAGTGACTCGATCCGATCACTGGCAGTGACTCGACCCAACCACTGGCAATGACTCGACCCGATCACGGCCAGTGACTCGACCCGATCACGGCCAATGACTCGACCCAACCACTGGCAGTGACTCGACCCAACCACAACCATACTTTTCTAACGTCTTTGAACCATTTTCATACGCAACCTGACTAAAAGCTGCACAAAGTACAACAGACACCCAACAGTCTTTTCGATATACTGTGACTACCATTAAGAATTTGTTTTACAAAGATTGGTTCAGGCTATTTTAGACTGAACTAATCTGAGCCGGTTGGATGTTACGGTTCCCCCACAAAATATCAGATTGACCAGGAGTTAAGCCACCATGAGTTCATCCTACAAACTTTACAAAAGTAACTATAGTAACGGCGATAATCAATACTACGCCAAGGTTCAACACCATGAAGTGATGACCGAAGAGGATATCATCGATATGATGATGCTGAACGGGTCCCCCTTCTCCAAGGCCGATACCCAAGCCATCATCAACAAATATCATGATACCATCAATATCGCCGCTCGCAATGGCCGGCAGGTGGTCACCCGCAACGTCCGCTATAGCTTTACGATCAAAGGCGTCTTCAACGGTCCGCAAGACCAATTGGATAGCCATCGCCACCAAATTGTGGCCAATGTGCTGCCCGGTCCTGATTTCAAAGAAGCGGTTGAAAGCGGCGTATCCATAACCAAGGAAGCCACCTACAAGAAAAGACCGGAGTTGGCTGGCTATGCCAATCTCCTCAAAGGCGCGTCCGACGCCGAACTGTCGCCCGGTCACAACGCCAGCCTCCATGGCAACCAGCTCCGCTTTGACCAGGCCGATCCGGCGCAAGGTCTATTTATCGTGCCGGTTGATGACAATGGGATTGCCAACCACAGCCAGACCGTGCCGGTAGAAGAGTTCGCCCGTATCGCCCCCAAAGAGATCACCTTTCGCGTACCCGACAACTTAGGCCCCGGCCTCTACAAGCTGGAAGTCCGGGCTAAATACCGCAAGAGCAGTCTGCGCACCGGCCAGCTTGAAACCGTGCTCACGGTCAGGTAAGGTTACACCACTTAAATTCCAAACCGCGCAAAAACAGCCCCAGGTGAGGGTACCTGGGGCTGTTTTCGTTAAACAACCCGTCACCTTCACCGCTGCCTACCCTGTCACTACGCCTGTATAAGGCAGGGACTCTTCCAAAAACGCGCCAACAGCCAGCGCCTCTGGGATGGCCTGCTCCAGCCTCATCGCCCGACCCTGGGCCCAGGCCGTGGTAAAGGTCCTCTCGTCAAGTTGCGCTTGCAGCATCGCTACCTGACGCTCATATTCGGGTTGGTCGGCTAAATCAATGGCCGAGCCGAGAGGTTGGCGCAGGGCTGCCGCCGCGCCGAACAGCCGCGCCGCCCGTTGAAACGCCTCCGCCCGACGTGAAGGGGACTCCCGCTGTCCTACCGTCAGGGCGATTTCGGCCAGTTTCTCGAGACACCAGGCGCACCCGCCTGCCTCTCTAATTTCGTAACGCAGAGTCAGGCTCTCCATCAGGAGCGTTACGGCCGGCTTCAAATCATCCTGGCGCAGGGCGACCCAGGCCAAATTGCCATACGAGACGGCCATGCCCCATTGGTCGTCGAGTTCACGGCACAGGGTCAGGCTTTCTTCCACTATCGTGATGGCCCGCTCATAGTCGCCCCGGCGCAGCACGGCTTCCCCTAAGCTGGAAAGCGCTAAAGCGGTGTCCAGCTTATCTCCTACCTGCCGCAATAGAGGTACCGCCTCTTCCAGGCAGCGAACGGCCTGCTCGTAGTCGCCCACCCGAACCGCATATCGCCCTAGCTGCCGCCATACGGTGGCAATGCCCCTCACGTCTTGCAACGCTTGCATAATGTCCAGAGCTTCGTCCATCGAGGAGAACGCCGTCGCATAATCGTCTGCGTAGTACCCCAAATTGGTGAGTACATAAGCGAGGCCGCGCCGGCCGGCGGGGCCGAGTTCCCGATAGATGGCTAGACTTTCTTCGAGAAAAGGCCGGGCCGCCTGATGATCGTCTTGTATATGCGCCAATTCCCCGGCGGCCCACAGCGCCTTGGCCCGCGCCGCCGTCCGGGCTAAGGCTGCCGATCGGGCGAGCGCGGCTGACAGATGCTCACGGCCCTCGTACACATAACCGGCGAACCAAAAGTCATGGAGCGCTCCAGCTAGCCGTAAACCGAGTTCGGCCGGGCCGCCGGCCATCCGGCTCCACTCCAAGGCCGCCCGGAAGTTATCATACTCCGCCTTCAGCCGCTCTAACCACGCCGCCTGATCTGAAGACACCAAATGGGGCTCAGCTTCCTCGGCCAAGTTGAGGCAGAAGGCCAGATGCCGGTTTCGCGCCGCTTCCCGTTCGCCTGCCTCGACCAGTTTCTCACGACCGTACTGCCTCAGTAACTCATGAAGCTCATACCGTCCGGCGACGGTTCGGCGCACCAGGGATTTATCGACCAGGGCCAACAGCAGCGGCAGCGACGCCCCGGCGACCGCTGCGGCGGCTTCACGGGAGAAACTGCCCCGGAACACGGTCAGGTTACGGAAAACGCGTTGTTCCTCAGCGGTAAGATGCTGCCAGGACTGATCAAATACGGCCACCATACTGCGGTGACGGGCCGGTATATCCCGCAGCGAGGTGGTTAGGAATTCCAGATTGTTCTCGATCTCTTGCGCAATTTCCTGGCAGGATAACACCCGCACCCAGGCCGCGGCTAACTCCAAGCCCAGCGGCATGCCCTCCACCAGGCGACATATCCGGCTGATCGCCGGCCACTCCTGACGATGCTGCCCGAAGTTTCGATTCACGCGTCGGGCTTGCTGCCAAAACAGTTGGGGGGCGCTGAACATGTCGACCTTTTCAGCTTGATGATTGGCCGGGACGGTTAGCCCTTCGACCTGAAACACCCATTCGGCTTGAAGATTCAATCTTTCGCGTGAGGTGACCAGAATTTTGAGCTGGGGCGTCGCCTCCAACAATTCGGCCACGAGCGCGGTGCTGCGCTGAGGCCCGGGTTTATCCAGGCCGGTATCACCCGGCAGCAGATGCTCAAAGTTGTCAAGCACCAGGAATAGCTCTTGATGGGATAGATAGCTAAGCAACTGCTGTTTAGGATCGCCCGCTGTCTGCAAGATCAGACCCAGGCTATCGGCCATGGTGGAGACTACCCCCCCCGCCGAGGTCAGGGAGGCCAGGGATACAAACCGCACGCCATGAGCCGCGTTAACTTGCCGGGCTGCTTCGATGGCGAGACGGGTTTTACCCATACCGCCCGGTCCAACGAGCGTTAATAACCGGCAAGCCGGGTTGGCGCAGAGGGCAGCCAGTTCGGCTAACTCTTCTTCTCGGCCGACAAAGGGCGTGGCCTGAAGGGGCAGCGGGTTATAAGCGGGTGTAGGGGGCGATGAAGCAGGAGAAGCCGGCATCACTATAGCCGGCAGGGAGGCCACAAACTCCCCCCGGGCCATACGCATAAATTTCTCCCGGTCGCTGTCAGGGATACTGAGGCGCTTGGCCAGGAGGTCCGCCATCTGGGGCGAGGGCCGGCGTTCTTCCCGTTCAATTTTGCTAATCGTCACGGGCGCGCAGCCCACCTGTTCGGCCAAAGTCACCTGGGTTAAGTTGAGCGCCTTACGTTGGCGTTGGACCCAATCACCAAATGAAACAATGTCGTTCATCAGCTTCTTCGTCAACTGTATACCCATTGTATCAGTTTGTGTATTACAAATTGATACCAATGGAACCCCTATTTCTGCTTTAATAGGAGCTGAACGTAGCTTTATCCAAAACGAGGTCGCGTTCGATTATAGCATAAGGGTTATCTTAACTCAAAGGAGGCAACGATGGCTTATACAAGGTTAGGCTCGCCCACCTGGGGCCGACCCCAGGCCACATCTGCCCATAACCAGGCCCGACAACGGGCGCAACGGCTCTACATCGCTACCTACAATCGAGGCTGGTTACGCCGATTCTGGCGGCGGGTGTGGGGCCGCTCAAGTCGCCTCCCGGCGCTGAGGGAGCTGGCCGAAACCGGTACCATGCTGCAAAACCCGACCCTCCAAACCATCCCCCTATTAAAAATCCAAGGGAGCCAAGGACGCAGTCAGGATTTCGATGATGCCTTCTATCCATTACACGACCACAACCGGGAACGCTGGTTACGGGTAGCCTTGGCCCGCGAGTTAGGCCTGGCCCTGCCACTGGTCCAACTCATCCGGGTCGGCGACATCTACATCGTTGCTGACGGGCATCACCGGCTATCAGTAGCCAGAGCCGTCGGTCAGTTGGAGATCGAGGCCGAGGTGACGGTCTGGTCGGCGGCCCACGATTAAACCGCAAAGTAACCATTATATCAATGAAAGGAAGAAACAATGCCCCTCTTTATGGATATTCACAAAAATGTCGAAGGGTTAACCGCCGAGGCGGCTGCCGAGGCCCACGTTAAGGACCTTGCCGTGCAAGGCAAGTACGGCGTGAAGTATCTGCATTACTGGCTTAACGAAGCAGAAGGGACGGTCTTCTGTTTGTGCGAAGCGCCCAACAAAGAAGCGGCTGAGGCCGTCCACCGCGAGGCCCACGGCGGCGTGGCCGACGAGATCATCGAGGTCAAAGAGGGCGAATAGCCTTCTGGCCTAGCCCCAGTTCAACGCAGCGCCCCGCATCGTCTCGGCGCGGGTTGCGCTCGATCCGTTGAAGAAAACTCGAAAGTTAATCGCTGACGTCCGGACAGAACCAACCCTGGTTCGGGACCATAGCAAATATAGGAGAAACCTAATGAACAGCCCTATTTCAAACGTTGAGCTTGGTAAAATGCCCCACCTGACCGGCGAGAAGCAGCCTGATCGCCTAAAGGTAGCCCAACTGGTGATGACCTTCGTTATTGGACTTATCTTTTTGGTGGGTTGCGGAGTCGCACCCGCCAAGCCAACAGTTGTGGAGGCAATAGAAGTCGCCGATACAACAACCGATGCCGTTAGAGCAGACCCCCTCTTCATCACCTCGGCAGACTATGCGCCGGGAGTTTGGCCAGCCTCACTAACTCAAGGTCAGCCCGTGACCGGTAGCTACGAGGCTCAACCTTTACCGAATGGCCAGGTAGCAATCAAGCTCAAAAGCGACGCCTGTCATTTATCCTCAGACACCACCTTGATCGTTTCCAGCGGGGAAGTCTCAGGTATCCGGCCGGCCTCATTGACTGAGGGCCAGTCAGTTGTAGGGCGCTACGAGACTCAGCCTCTACCGAATGGCGATATGGCGATTAAGCTGCAAAAAGCCAATGGGGTCGAGGAATTAGCCTGCCAAAGTAGGCCATAGTCAGTGCCTTCTCGGCTACTGAGTAAGCGAAGCCGTATCACGCCCCTTGTCCGGATTTGCCGGTACCGGCGGAGTGAATTGATTATCGGCTCGGAGCGTAGGTCGCAGAAAGGTTTATATCTGTAGGACTCATTTTTTAGACGCTTGGCGGCGGCAACCCGGCGGCTTCTTCATGCAGCCAGCGGATGGAGTCGCCGGTGGGCGGGGCGGGGAAGAGATAGTAGATCTCCATGTGGCCGGAGCTATAGCAGGCTTCGGCCCATTCTGTGCCACAGGTGCGGCAGCGGTAAAGCCGCAGCCACTTCTCGTCAGAGCGGGCGATTAGGTCCGCGTTGGCGAGGATCACGTCTTTATCTTGAGCGCCGTACACGGCCTCGCGCACGGTGGCGAAGGTGTGTTGAAGGGCCTCATGACAACTGCAACTTTGGGGCATTGCAAATCCTGTACTTGCTCGAAGAAGGTATTGGTAATCAGCGACGAAACGTAAGCCACCAGTGCCGGCTGCGAATAGTAGCAGCAGAACCACGCTGTACTGAGGAAGCTCGATTGAGACGACACCGAGAATGAAAATGTTAGTGGGGTGGTTTGATAGTTAGTTGGATAGCAATCTACACGCTAACGCCCCAAAATTACGCGATTACGCGTTTTGCAAAGTATTCATCAATCGCCAATTGTGAGCCGTTTTCTCGACCAGATAGCGAAAACTGGAGCAACCTACTGTTAAAATGAGCCTTGCTGCTTGCCCATAACCTGGCTTGACTGGATAAATTTTATCACTGTTGTATAGCGACACACCTTTAGGCGATTAATTCCTCGCCCCCACTGGTCTCACCCATAACCGTCAAAAATCGATGTTCAATGTCGGCAAGCAATGGCTCCATATCTTTTCCTTGCAAAGGGATTTGCCCACCAGCCATCGTGCCGTGTCCACCCGCTTTACCCGGCGAGACAATGAGTTGTTGAATAATCTTGCCTGCATGTTGTTGCCCTGTCGGTTCGGTCCGCAACGAGATATGCAGGGTGTCTCCGTGTTGTCCCAGGCAAAGCGCAGCATGGGCGCCCTGCAAGCGGATAAGGATGTCCGCCATTTCAGCCGTAAAGTCGGGTTGGGTGATCAAACCAAGGCGGGTTACGATTACGCGCCCAAACACGCGGGTTGCACTTAACCCCCGACTAAAAGATCGGAAATATTCACGGCTCAAACCAGCCAGTTCTACCTTGGACAATTCCTGCTGATCCAAGATGTGGAGTAATTCTAAAAAGGTTACTTCATCAGCGGGTGAAGCGCCCCGCGAAAGACTACGCGTGTCAGTCTTGAGGCCATAAAACATCGCAGTAGCCAAGATGGGGTCGGGCTGGATCCCGGCAACTTCCAGATATTGGGCTAACATTGTAACGGTTGACCCCATCTCTGTACGAATATCGGAATATGTCGCCGTATAGATCGTCTCCCGAACCGGGTAATGGTGATCAATTACAATGTGTCTGGGGTGGACGGTGTTAAGACGATTGTTCCCGGCTCCCGGTTGCGTATCTACCTGGGCTATAGCGGTATATTCCTTAAAATCAGGTAATACATCGCTGTGTTCCCATTCCGGGGTCAAGCGTTTGAGTACGGCTTGGTTCTCCGCACGGGCAACTAATCCGCTGTAAACGAGTCGTCCAGTGATCCCCCAAGCTTCTCGAAACAAGGTTGCCAACGCTTTGCCAGAAGCTAGCGCATCCGGGTCAGGGTTATCATGGGTCAAGATGAGCACCGGGCCGGTTCCTGCGATTGAGCGCAATTTGTCCAAGTTGGCTTGTTTAATCGGATTTGTCAACTCAATAGTAAAGTTACTCATGGGATGTTTTTGCGGCGAAGTTATAAATAACAGTAACAGATGCTATAAAGTATAGCCCACCCGCCTTCAAATTCTCTCAAATCTGATTCTGGTCAGATATATTGAACAACTGATCAATCGTTGATTCTATTAGGAGTTACGCCGTTCAAAAGGTGACAGTCACTTGGGTGCAGTAAACCGACCTGTTTGGACTAAACGGACGGTCATTTTCGGCAAAAAGTGACTGTCACCGGGTTTGTTACACCCAACTGCGTAAGTTCTATTTATTACACATCAAACTTAATTCTTCCAACACTTCTATAAGCCTATTATTACATAAACCGCAGCTTTTATCAATAGGATAGCTGACGGCGCAGGTCGGAATTCGGGAGTGGGAGATTGTGCCTGTTGGTGCCGCCGGACTGCTCAATATGAGCGAAGCAAGCGGTAAAAGTTGAAGAGTTCACCAATATTACGCCCAAAGCACTCACCTTTCGGGTATCCGACAAGCTCAGCCCCGGCTTGTATACGCTGGAAGTGCGGGCCAAATACGGCTAGAGCCTCAGCCCCACAGATGCTGCGGGTATCGACCGGCGGCGATGAGGGCTTGCACGCCTTCTTGGACGTAGGGTCTATCCTCGCGGTAGGTGACGCCGAACCAGGCGTCATCGTTGGGCAAAACGGTGACCTGGGCCTGGTTTTGGGCAATGAGGGTATCGACGACGGTGGGGATGTAGAACTCGCTTTTGGGTTCGTGGCCTTTTTCATCGAGAAACTGGCTAAACAGGCGGCGCAGGTGGCCAAAGATGGAGGGGGTGAAGCCCCACATGTTCATCGAGACGATCTCGTTGGCGGTGAGGGGTTGGGGTTGGCCGGCTGAGTCAATATAGTTCGCGCCGTCGCCGTCCGGTTCGATCTTCGTCAGTTCGACCACATTTTGGAGAATATTGTGCTCTATGTGGCACAGCCCGCGCGAGACGCTGCCGAATTTGGAGAGGGTGTTGCGCAGCACGTAGCCGACCATGGCGTATTGGGCCAAATCGGCGTCTTCAGCCTGGCTCAAGAAGCGGCCCATCAACTGAAAGGCGTTGGCGCCGTAGAAATCATCGGCGTTGATGGCGCTGAACGGTTCGGTGATGACGCTTTCGGTGCAGAGGATGGCGTGGCCGGTACCCCACGGTTTTTGGCGCTGCGGGGGGACAGTGTAGCCGTCGGGCAGCATGGAAAGTTCCTGATAAACGTATTCGACGGCAATCGCCCGGCCAAAGGTGTGATCGACCATCGCTTTGAAGGCATCGGCAAAGTCGGGCCGGATCACAAAAACCAGTTTGTCGAAACCGGCGCGAAGGGCATCGAACACGGAATATTCCAAGATCGGTTCGTGGTTGGGGCCGACGCCGTCCAACTGTTTAAGGCCGCCGTAACGGCTGCCCATGCCCGCAGCCAAAATGACTAAAGTAGGTTTCATTCTTAATGCTCCTTGGTGTGCCAACCAATTTCCAGGGTGTGGAGGGTTAATAGAAGGTATTCGGTTCTTGCTGCACCACTCGCTTTTAACTGGGCGGCGCAGGTATTAAGAATGTCGACGCTGTGCGGATCATAATGATCGGCCGGCAGCACCTCGATTAATTGCGCGAGGTAGCTAGCGCCTTCGGTCAACTGGTCTCTAGCCAGATTATCAGCACATGCGCCCAATGTCGATATAACTTTAGTCTCACTAGTGGATACTTTTTCGATTTTTCGCTTAAAGGCGGAGACCGCTTGCGCCGTCGCCGTGCCAAAATCGGCTCGGGCCTCGCGGTAAAGCTGAATAAAATGCCCTTCATCGCCCACCAGCCGGGCCAGGGCTAAGGTCAACTCGCGCCGAGCGCCCTCGTTGGGCATATCATGCAGTAGGTGCAAAATTTGGGGCGTGGCTTCCCTGGCGTGCAAATTGCCCAAGGCCGAGGCATAGGCCATTTGCAACCCTTTATCCGGCTCATGTTGGAGCCGCTCCAGCAGCAGCGGGATGATGTCGGTATCATCTAATCGGCCCAACGCCCGGGCGCTGTTAGCTTGAATGGAATGGTATTGGGAGTTCAAGCCGTGACGCAGCGCTTCAATCGCCGTATGATCGCCCATACGGCCCAAGGCCCAGGCGGCCATGTTGCTCAGAGCTAATTCCGTGCCGTTGAAAACATCGATCAAGGCCTGGGTTAAGCGGGGGTCGGAGCGGGTCCGGGCAATGGAGATGATGGCCTCAAAACGGACGTTAAAGCGCGGATCGGCTAAAACCTCCAGCAGTTCATCGACGGTGAAGGGGCTGCGGGTTTCGCCCAACCGCTCGGTCATGGCCACCACCCGGGATTCGTCTCGAGCAAAGTGATAGCCGACCAGTGAGGTCATAGCCGACAAGGGGTTGCCTTGTAAGAACATGCCGGCAAACTCTTCCACCGTAACCTGGGTATCTGATCGAACCCCCCGCAGGGTAAAGACGCTGGCAATGGCAAAGGTGATGCTTAACAAAAACAACGGCGTGTAGGCATCGGCCACAAAAACGTATAAGTTGCCCGAAACTTCGGTGGAAAGCTGGACGACCTGACCGGCCAGCAGTTGGCTTGTCCCGCCAAAAACGCCCACACAGGCGAAATAGAGGGCGGTATATTCTGATCGTTTTTCCGGCGGGACGATACTCACAAACAATAATCGGGTTGAACCGATGACCCAGCCCATATCGGCGATACCTTGCAAAAAGGCAATCCCCAAGGCCACATACAAACTCACCGGGCTGTGGCGCGGCATCAGCATAAAGAAAATGGGCAGCGCAGCCAGCAGGCAGATGCCCGACAGCATAATCGGGCGACTGCCGTAGCGGTCGGAGGTCCAGCCCCAGAGATAGGTTGACACTAACCCACCCAGCAGTACGCCGGTTTGGACCAGGACCACGTTGCCGCTGCTCAGGCCGACCTCCTCTTGCAAAAAGAGCGGCACAAACGAGGTGAGCGGCACGGTCGCCAGGGTGATTAGCCCCACGCCGCTCAGAAAAAAAAGCAACCCTTTATCACTTAAAGCGGTGATAGTATCGCGAAAGGCGGCGACGACGCCTCGCCCGACCTCGACCGGCGCTCCACCCGGAACCTTGGTAACGCCCCACACCGCCGCGGCCCCACACAAAACCCCGATAACAATGAGGGCCAGGTAACCGGTCAAGCCTGGGGTTAAGTCGAGCACAAAGCCGGCCAGCGTAACCGCCAAAAAGCCGGCCAGGGTGGTAAACAGGTTGTTGGTGGCCGAATATTTGCCTTGAATCGATCTAGGGACATATTCCTGCACCCATGGATAGTAAGCGGTTACGACCACCGATCGGGTAACCGAAAAAAGAATAACGACCATGGTAATGAAAAGCAGCGTGGTTTCCGGGCCTGAATAAGCCACTACCCAGGGAGTGAGCAGCAGCAGCGCGGCAAACATTAATCTGAGGATGCTGAAATGAATAAACGTTCGCTTGTAGCCATAACGGGCAATCAGGGGGGCAATGAATAAGGCAATTAGGCCGGTATAAGGGACCAACGACAGTAAAAACCCGATTTGAGATTTATCCAGGCCCAACGTATTTAAGAATAAAATAAAAACAGAGCCTAAAAAGGTCAGTTGGACAAAGACATTGACCAGGGCGTTGCTGCCAATACTCCACGGGAGCTTACTGATCTTTTCGGCGTTGGTAATGGGTTGATGCATAAAATCACTTTACATTCCTCAGGACATCGAGCCTCAGCCGGGTTTCAAATAAATAGCCCTCGTCTGAAGGCACACCCAACTCATAAAAACGCTCTTTAAATTCCCTTTTGAGGGTATTTAGCTTCTCCTGGCGGCGAACATCGACATCGATAAAACTTTGAACCATCTTTTCTTCATCGGCATAAAGATGCTCAATCACAAAAAACTTCTCGGCGACCGGCGTCAATCCCACCTGTTCGGCTTGATAGAGCGCTTCGTAGGCGTAGCGGCGAATTTCGGTTTCATCCTCAATGATACGCAGCAGCTCAAAGCCCGAGCCTTCGGCCAACGGCTCCAGCACCAACAGCAGCCCTTTAGGCTTCAGGATACGTTGGGCCTCGCTTAGGGCTTTAAACATAAAAGGGATAGGAATATGATGTAAACTAAAAGCGAAAATGACGATATCGGCAAAATCACGCCCCAACGGCAGCAGTTCGCCCTGAGCCTGAATATATTGAAGACCGGCTTCCGGTGGGCGTTCCTTAGATTTCACGAGCGGTCTTGAAAAATACTCTACGCCCACCGTGCGCGCCCCTTGCCGGGCACACCACCGCGCCAGACTGCCTGCACCCGAGCCAACGTCAACCACAGTTTTACCTTGTACTGATGTAACTCCCCGAATAATTTCAAATATCGACGCAACTTTTTGCATTTATGCCCCCTTCTTCACTCGCTGTACGCGAAAATGTTCCCTCCAATCAGGTCAAAGAATTGGTACGCCCTAGCAGATTTTGGTATACTTTACCTTTGATGTTAATCCGTCGCAACTTATTAGAGTTTATAGAGTTAATGGAGTTAGTAGAGTTAATGGAGTTAGTGGAGTTAGTGGAGTTAGTAGAGTTAGTGGAGTTAGTAGGGCCAGCGGGGTTAGTGAATTATCATACATGATCGCGCTTATTCTTGAGCAAACTTCGCCGTCTATTTCACTTGAAAACTCGATGAACTCTACGAACTCATTAAACTCTATAAACTCTATGAACTCTATACTTAGAAATGGTGGAAAGGTTTTATGAAAGTTTTGTCACGGCTGCTGCTGGCGATGGTGCTAGTCTTTATTCTAGATGGCCTTACTAAAATCTGGGTCGAGCATTCGCTGGCGCTTTATGAGCCGGTACCGGTTTTAGGAGAATTTTTTCGTTTAACTCTGGGTTACAATACCGGGGTAGCATTTGGGTTGTTTGCCAACGGCGGTATCTGGCCCATGATCATTACTGGAGTCATTATTGCGATCATCGCTGTTTGGTTTATTAGAGGGTTATTGAGCGGCCATTTTTCTGCCCACGCGGCCTGGCCGGTCGGCATGCTGTTGGGTGGGGCTATCGGCAATTTCGTCGATCGAGTCATCGACGGCCGGGTGACCGATTTTTTAGACGTTGGCCTGGGGGCGGCCCGCTGGCCCACCTTCAATCTAGCCGACAGTTTCATTTTGATGGGAGTAGGTCTGCTGATGCTGTTCTCTTTTCACCATCAACCTGAAAACACCGATCACCGGCTGGATAACTCCCCACCGGAAAGCGATCCCAATAGTCTCCCCCTATAACGAAAAAACTCCTATAGGCAATAAAGTTCAAATAGAGTATAATGAGCCTTATTGGCCTCAGGCTGCGTCGTTGGTGTATCGAAGTCCAGTGACAGTCGCTAATAAAAAGGACCGTCACCTTTTGAAATAAGTAAGTCCTAGACCTGTCTCAAAACTTAGGAAGAGAGCTGACCCCATGCAACGGTACTTAGCCAGACTAATTTTCTTACTTGCAGTAAGTTTAGGTTTCACCGCCTGCCTCGCCGCCACGCCGCAGCTATCAACGCCAACGCCACCTACCCCCACTCCCGAAATCGAGCCGGTTACGATTACCTGGGCTTATTGGGGTGATCCGTGGGAAGTAGATATCAACAAAAAGGTAATCGAAGTCTTTGAGCGGGATCATCCGAACATCAAAGTGGAAACCTTCCATCGTCGATGGAATGACTACTTTGACGAGGTGCGCGGGAAATTCGCCAAAGGCGAAGCGGTAGCCGACGTACTGTTCTGGTCGCAGGCGCCGATCGATATCCCCAAGGGCTATTTTATGAATCTGGCGCCGTTGATGAAAGCCGAAAATTATGATCTGGACGATTTTTACCAGGGGCTACTCACTCAGTATCGGCTCAGCGATGATGCCATTTACGGCTTACCTCGAGACAGTGACACCAAAGTTATCTTCTATAATAAGCGAATCTTTAATCGGGCCAACGTGCCTTTTCCTAAAGCCGGCTGGACCTGGGCCGATTTGCGAGAAACCTCACTGGCGCTAAAAGAGGCCGGGGTGGTGGAATATAGTTTTGCCTATGAAGTGAACAACTGGTGGATGATCTGGATGTGGCAAAACGGCACGCCGGTCTTTGACGATAAGTTGTTTCCAACGCGCTCCTTTCTCGGCGAGCCGGAAGCAGCTGAAGCGGTACAATTTCTGGCCGACCTGACCAATGTTGATCAGGTGACGCCGCCCTATGAAGTCCTTAGCCGATCGGAGGAGATCGCCCGGCTATTTAAGGAAGAAAAGTTGGCGATGGCCTTTGGCAACCACGCTCTGGTTCCGACCTTCTCTGAAATTGACACCTTTGAGTGGGATGTCGTTGGCTTGCCCCGGCAAAAAGTGGCCGCCAATTTGGCCGCGGGAGCCGGGTATTTTATCGCTGCCGACACAAAACACCCCGATGAAGCCTGGACGTTTCTCAAGTTTCTAGCCGGTCCCAAGGGTCAAGCCATTTTTACCGAAGCGGGCGTGGCGGTTCCGGCGCGAAAATCGGTGGCCGAGTCGGAAATCTTTATGAAACCGAGAGCGTCTTACAACATTCACACGTTTCTGGAAGAGGTTGAAATTGGCCAAACTGACCCCGCCTTTCCAGGGGCCAATGAAATTATCGATATGATGAACGAGGAGGTTTTGGTTCCCGTCTGGCGTGGTGAACAACCCGCAGCTCAAGCCTTGCAAGCGGCCCTACCGGAGGTAGAACGCATCATCGATGAGAATCAACCACCTGAACAATAAACGCTGCTATTCATGAGACGTATTAGGTTTGTTCGGATTGGACAAGTTATCGGCACGGGATTCGGGTTTATCTTATGCCTGGCTTTACTAACTGGCCTGTTAGGCCGGATCGCTTATGAGGTGAGCGTTTGGCAGCGAGATACCATTAGAACCAGAAGTGATGTTGATCGCTTAACGCTGGAGTTAGAACTGATCTCGGTGCGGCGGACCGATGCCCTACGCCGTTATCTGGACTCCGCTGATGTGACGCTGCTGGCCAACTATCAAACATTCCAACTGGCCTATGCCGATATCTTTTCGCGGCTGGTCAATGTTATCACAACGGCTGAAGAACTCCGCGCCCTGGAGTCGGTCAAACAGGCGGAAGATATATTCAGCGGCAAAGAAAACGAGATCTTACGCCTATATCAGGACGGCTTTCAAGCCTCGGCCCGCTTTCTGTGGGAAACCGAAGGGGTGATGGCTCAGGATGAACTGTTGGCCTCGATTGAGCGGCTGCGGCTAGCCCAGGGCAATACCAGCGCCGCCATCATTCGGCAGGCCCGCCAAACTGAGGACCTGGTCATCAACGCTATCACGATTTTTGTCCCGGTAATGCTCATCGGCGGGGTTATACTCGGCTACATCATTACCCGCAAAATCACTCAGCCCATTTCAGCTTTGGTTGATTGTGTCCAGCGTATCGGCGAAAATTTGGCAACCCGGGCTAATCCCGCCGGCCCCCTGGAAATTGCCTTTCTAGGCGAAACGATCAACGAGATGGCCGGCAATCTGCTCAGTTCCAGGCAGTCATTACAAGCCTATAAAGATCGTTTGGAGCAGGAGTTAAAGCTAGCCAGCCAGATTCAGGCCAGTTTTCTGCCCACCCGGCTGCCCCAATCCGCCAAGCTGGAGTTAGCCGTCTACTGGCAGCCGGCCCGTGAGGTCGCCGGGGATTTCTACGCCTATATCGATCTGGACGAGGGCAAGCGCGGCATCGCCATCGGCGATGTTAGTGGAAAAGGCGCGCCCGCCGCCATGACCGGGACACTGGCCGAAGGACTACTGGAAGTTTACGCCCCCTTTCATATCAGACCGGAAACGTTGCTCGACACGCTCAACAAGGATTTAGCCACCCGGCTGGCCCCCAATCATATGAATGTGGCCTGCTGCTATGCCATTTTAGACGACCTGTCATCGTCGCTGACAATTGCCAACGCCGGTTTAATTCATCCCTACCTGCGGCGCAATAATCATCTCGAAGAACTTGAAATTGGCGGGCTGCCTCTGGGTTCCACTAATGACTACAACTACCGTTCCATCTCGGTCGATTTAGAGCCGGATGATCTGGTTATTTTTAGCAGCGACGGCCTGGTGGAAGCCATGAATGATCGATCAGAGATGTTCGGCTTCGACCGGCTGCACGCCGCCCTGCTGCGTCTGCCTTCGGGCGCTAACGCCGACGAGGCTATCAAACAGCTCGTGGGCATGGTCATGGATTTCACCAACCACACCGAACTCCATGATGATATGACAATTTTAGTCGCCCGGGTTAGAGCCTAAAATCTGCAACAATCAAGCTTGACAAAATTTGGTCATCCGATAAACTTCTTATACATCGTAAGATTAACCCACAGGATTAGAACATTATGGAAGACTTTCCGCAAGAACCATCGTCAGCCTATGACCACCAACCAGCCACGCCCCCAACCGTAAGCCCTGTCTACTTTGGCACAGCCTTAGCCATTGCCTTTGCTATTGGATTGTTCATCGGTTTAACCGGCCGCCCATTGGTTATCCGCGATGTGCCGGTGCAAGTGGTCGTCACAGTTGTGCCGAACCCTAACGGGGAAGCTGTAGCCCAAGCGCCGGCGGCCGCCGCTGAGTCAGCCGGCGGCAGTGGCGCCAACCAAACCGCCGTAGATCAATCAGCTCAGGCCTCGGCGGATGGCACGGCCACCCCCACGTTGATGGAATATGTGATGTCTGACGCTCGACATATTCAGGGCGATGCCAACGCCCCCGTGACGGTGGTTGAATACAGCGACTTCAAATGACAATTTTGTGGGCGTTTCGCCGCCGACTCGTTGAGTCGCCTTCGTGAAGAATATGTGGAAACCGGCAAGGTCAAATTTGTTTACAAACATTTCGCCATTTTGGGGCCAGAGTCGAACCGGGGCGCTGAAGCGAGCGAGTGCGCCGCCGAACAAGATGCCTTTTGGCCTTACCACGACCGGCTCTTTGCCGACCAAAATGAAAACCACGACTCGCTCAATCAGGAGAAACTGGTCAGTTTAGCCGGCGAGCTCGAGCTGGACACGTCGGCTTTTGCGGACTGCTTGTCGTCAGGCCGCTACAGTCTGCAAATTTCGCGCGAGTCGCAGGCGGTTCAAGCGTTGGGGCTGCGTGGGACGCCCGGCTTTTTAATCAACGGCTTATTCATCAATGGCGCTCAACCCTTTGATGTTTTCCAACAGGTCATCGATGAGCAGCTTGCGGCTGTTGAGTCAAAGTAATAGGAGCAGAAGCTTATGGGCAAAAAATCAACTCAACTACCCAAAAGCAAACGATCAAGCGGAATGAGTGACCGGTCCAACAACAAAGCCTACTTTACCTGGTTTGCCATTGGTGGGGTTGTGGTCGCATTAATCGTTATTGGGCTGTTCTACTTGGGCTACAATGGCCAGGCTATCGCCAACAGTGGGATCGAAGGGTTAGAGATTTTCCCCGATCCCGGTCAAGGTCACGTGGACGGCGACATCGATTATACCTCGGTGGTGCCGGTGGGGGGGCCGCACAACCCTGTGTGGCAGTTGTGTGGCATCTATGATGAACCTGTTCGTCCCGAGAACACCATCCATTCGATGGAACACGGGGCAGTCTGGTTGACCTACCAACCCGGTTTATCTGAAGAAGCGGTTGAATATCTGCGGAATGTGGTTCGCCAGCAACGCGCCGATCGAGGTGAGGCCTTAGTGATTCTGTCACCGGAGCCAGATATCGATGCGCCGTTGGTCGCCACTGCCTGGCGTGTTCAACTGAAACTGGATGACGTGTTCGATAACCGTTTGGAGGAATTTCTCGATCGCTACCAACGCGGCCCCTTCTATCCTGAACCCGGAGCCAGTTGCACTTTCGGCGGCATCGGCGAACCGACGTTGTAGATTATGATTGAGGTCGCCGCGCCTGCTGCCACGCCGCGATAATCTCCCGATTGACGGCAACTTTGGTCAGGAAACAGTCGCGCAAATGCGCGTCACTGATCTCGTTGGCGCGCTGCTGAAGGATGCTGTAGGCTTCATCCAAGATAGCATTTGCCTGGTCGGTATCGCCCAGAGCGGTTAAAACGCGATAGCCGGATTGGTAGATAATCCAGGGATCCCAGAACTTTTGAGCATTGCCGGTCTGGATCCAATCAACCACCGACGTGATGTAACGGCAGGCTTCATCCACATCATTTTGGGCCAGCGCCAGGCGAGCCAGCCCAGCCAGATCGAACACCGCCAGAGTAGTGGCCCCAATATCCTGATGCATGGCCAACGCGGCTTGGTAATTGGCGCTGGCCAACTCCAACTGATCCAACTGTTCATAATTAAGACCAAATCCACTCAAAGCATAACTCTCATTTTCCCGATCGTTTACGGAGCGGGAAATATCAAGCGCCTGCTGGCAGTATTCCAGGCCGGCATGGGGATTGTGTTGATCGTAAGCCAGCCAGCCCAGGTGGCTGAGGGCGGTGGCTTCGCCGTAGCGGCTGCCGGTCATGCGGCGCAGTTCCAGTTTAGCCTGGTAATGTTCTGCCGCGCGATCATAGTCGCCCAGCCGCTGGTAAATCCAACCCAGGACCAGGTGGCTAGTCGCCTCGCCTTCGCGATTATCCATGCTTCGGGTCAAATCACGGGCGGCGTGCAAGTAGTGTAAGGCCACATCGTACTGGCCCAAGCGGTAGCTGGCTCGACCCAGATGGAATAGGCTGGCCACCCGCGTTTCCGGATTACCGGCTACTTTCAGCGCATTGAGGGCATCGGTGGCCCATTTTTGAACTTGGGGGTAGTCGAAACGACGCCAAGCTGCCAGCGCCAGCAGGTTAAAACTTTCGGCTTGCAAAGGCGCATTCGCCGATCGCTGGGCAATCCGCAGCCCCACCTCGGCTGCCTCGGCCGAAGCCCGGTACTCGCTAATTTTGTCAAAGTAGGCCGATCGCCGGTTGTGGGTAATGGCCAGCCGGACGTTATCCTGCGTGAGTTCGGCCAGGGTTTGCATTTGAGTCAGAGTGTCGGCTTGTTGGTCTCGCTCACCCATACGATCGAGGATAATTTCTTGATTGGCCAAAATCTCCCAGCGCTGCACATAATCATCCCGCTTCAACAAAGCTAGAGCGCGATTGTAGAGCGATCGGGCTTCCTGATTGGCGTACGTCGCCCGAGCATTATCGGCGGCTTGTTTGAGATATTTCAGCGCGCGAGCTTTGTCGCCACTTTGCTCAAAATGATAGGCCAGCATAAGGGCCACTTCGCCATCACGGGTGTTGTTCGCCAAAACCGCTTCCAGAGCTTCGCCAACCTGCTGGTGAATTTGCCGTCGATCGCTGTAGAGCAGGCTGCCGTAAACCGACTCCTGAGTAAAAACGTGCTTAAAGGCATACTCCAGTTCCGGGTCGCTTTTTTGACGGGCAATCAAATCAAGAATTTCGAGATTATTTAGGTATTCTGTAAGTTTTGACATCATTATCCTCTAATGAGTTACGCAGTTCAAAAGGTGACAGTCACTCGGCTGCGATAAATCGACCTATTTGGGCCAAACGGACGCTCATTTTATTTGAAAAGTGACTATCACCGGGTTCGTTACACCCAACTGCGTAAGTCCTACTCTAATGAGTTGCGTTCAAACTCTCTATCACCTGGGTCAATACCTGATAGGAAAATTGACGCCCTACGACCGAGGCGACCTGCAACACGCGTTTGGTATCGGCATCAAGTTGATCGATACGGGACATAATAACGCCTTGCAGCGTATCGGGCAGGGTAATGGCATCGATACCGGCGGTCACCAGCCAGGATTGATCATCCTCAGTCCGGGTAATCATTCCACTGTTGATAAGCGAGCGAATTACTTCTTCCAAATAGAAAGGGTTGCCTTCCGCTTTGGTAATAATCATCTGTTTGATATTTTCCGGCAGTGTGTCCGGACCGAGTAAATTGTCGAGCAGTTGACTGCTTTCCTCTTGAGGTAGCGGTTCAAGCTGCATCACCAGCGACGTCTGGCCTAACGCTTCATCCATTCGCTGCTGAAACTGGGCCATGCGGCTGTCCCGGACAGGTGGCCGGTAGATTAGAAAGAGCAGCAGCGCATGGGCCTGGGTTAAGGGCAGCAGGCTTTCTAAAAGATGCAAGCTGGAGGGATCAGCCC
Source organism: Anaerolineales bacterium (assembly GCA_020634935.1). Lineage (GTDB taxonomy): Bacteria > Chloroflexota > Anaerolineae > 4572-78 > J111 > JAGRBY01. The sequence goes on along the minus strand of JACKAT010000037.1, from coordinate 20,740 downwards.
AGTGCAAATCTTCCCAAACCATCACCAGCGGCTTTTGTTGGCTGGTTATAGTCACAAAAGTCTGTACCGCCTGTAAAATTCGCTGATGGAGGGCGTCACCTTCTAAATATTTAATCCGCTGAGTTGAAGCTTCATCCAGGGGAATATCCAACAAGTGCGCCAGGTAGGGGTAGGTCTCGACGAATTGATCGGGAAGGAGGGAGTCTACCGCCGCCCGCAGCGTAGACTCTTTGACCCCGGCAGGAGAGTCCAGTTCAAGCCCCAACATATTGCGCAGTAAATCGCGGGTAATAAGGTAACTCGCCTCTTCGCCAAACGATAACGCTCGCCCATCAACCCACTGCGCCCGGCCATCTCGGGCGCAGTGGAGATTTAACTCATCAATCAGTCGGGATTTGCCTAAACCGGCCTCACCCGTCACTGACACCACCCGCCCCCGGCCTTCGTAGAAGTGGCTCAAAATCTGTTTGAGGTCGGTTAATTCTTGAGTGCGGCCGACCAGCGGCGAATACAGCCCTTCGATACCGCGTAGCTGACCGCCGATCACCGCCTTGGCTTTGAGCAGGCGATAGACCCGCACCGGCTGGGCCTTGCCCTTGACCTGAACCGGCTTCAATGCTTCGAACTCAAACAGGGGCGCGGTTAGCCGGTGCGTGGTTTCGCCGACCAAAATCTCACCGGCCTCGCTCAAATCTTCCAATCGGGCCGCCAGATTCACCGTGTCGCCCATCACGCTGTAGTCCTGGCGCTGGCTGGTGCCGATGCCGCCGGCAATGACCAAGCCGCTGTTGATGCCAAAATGGAGCGCCAGCGGCTTGGGAATTTTATCGGCGTGCAGCCGGTTGAACTCTTCCAAAGCGCCCATCATATCCAGCGCGGCTCGCAGGGCGCGCTCCGGATCATTTTCGTGAGCCACAGGTGCGCCAAACAGGGCCATAATCTCATCGCCGATAAATTTGTCGATATGCCCTCCATAGCGATCGATCACGGCCCCTAACCGTTCAAAACAGCCGTTGATCATTCCCCGTACTTCCTCCGGATCGAGCTTTTCACTCATAGCCGTAAAGCCGGAGATATCGGCAAACATCACCGTGACATGCCGGCGCTCACCCTTCATGGCTGAACTGGACACCTTGCTCAATTTCATATTGATCAGCCCTTGGCGCAGAGCCGCCAGGCTAGTATCAATCGCCGCCTGATCCAGGCCCTCTAAGGCCCGAATGGCTCGTTCTATACTCTGACGATCGGTCATACGTAAGCCCTTTAAAGTATTTTGCTTAGGATGGTTAAAACCCTCCCTCATTGTAACACAAAAGCAGGGCCAGTTATAGAGGATTTTTGGGGGATTACGCTGGTACTCCCTCGGCTTGTGATTGGGTTGATGCTTTGGTCGAAGGCAAAAAATAGGCCAGTACAGCAGCGACGATACTCAGCGGCGTCCCTACCTGGATCATCGGTCCCACCCCCACAAAATTGGCGCCAATTCCAATGATCCAGATCGCAATGGCGCCGGTGCCAAAGATATAGCCCAACGCCACCCCAGAAGTAAAAGCTTTGCCGCCGGGTAAAACGCTTTGAGCAATAACCACCAAAATACTGTGCGAGGCTCCAATCAAGGCCCCAATCAGTACAACTAACCCAAAAGCCGACCAGCCGTTATTCATCGGTAAAAAGTAGAGCGGAATTGAACCTAAAAACAAGGTGGTAAAAACCGTCTGCCGCCGCCCAAACCGATCGGCTAAATTGCCGGCCATCACACCCGTAATGGCCGAGGCCATCCAGAACGTGCTGGTAATCAGGCCGTAACTGGCGGCATTCCAACCCATTTCCTGAAATAGTTTAGGCAAAAACGACACCGTACCAATAGCCGCCCAAGAACGGAACCCCATCACCACTGCTAATATGCTCATCGCTCCCCAGCTGATCGCTTCTTTATTAAACGGCGAATTTGAGGACAGTGTCATCGGGGCCGAGGTAAATTTGGGGCCGGTATACCGCAAGGCCACGGCCATCAGAGTCAAGACCGGCACGGCGAAAACAGCCAGCCCAAACATCCCCGGAATGCCGATCGTATCCAGAATAATGCCCGTAATAACCGGGCCGCTGGCCAGGCCGGTTTGACCAAATAAAAAGAAAAGGGCCGTACCCGTGGCGGCTTGCTCGGTAGATGTTTCGGCGGCGTGCTTGGTGCCGAGCGGATGAAAGGCGCTCGACCCAACGCTGGCTAATACAAAGGGGATTAGAAACCAATAAAAGCTGTTTGTTTGTTGGGCTAAAAATAATGATAAAAGCATAAAACTGATCGTCCAGGCCACACTGCCCGCCCCTAACCAGCGACTGCCGATCTTGTCATCGATCCAGCCAAAAAGAGGTTGAGTTAATGCGGCAAAAAATTGATAAGCTCCAAGGGCAAACCCCATCTGAGCGGTGCTCCACACCAGGGATTTGCTCAAAGAGGTAACTAAAATTGGCCCGGAACTGTTGAATACATCTAAAGTGAAATGCCCCAGTACGACAGCCAAAAAAATAGGTTTGCGAAACAGTGACGACATACCAATTGCCTTTCGATAAATGAGCGATGTCGCTCAAAGATTAATATTGACACTTTATTGACTGCAATTTGACAAGTTTCAGGGAGTTTTTGCGTATAAAATACTATTAGGACGTAACCAAAACTTTTCGAGGGAGAGTTGGGTCATATACGAATAAAACAACACAATAATTCGAGCCGGGCCAAATAGGCTCAGAGCGTTTTTGATTGTTCCAATTAACCGGGGTGGGCAACTAGAACCAAGCAGCCTGTTATTTACCACTCAACTAAATTCCTCAATAAACAAAAAAACCTCCCAGTTTAGGAGGCTATGGCCGACTATCTCCAACTCTATCCAAAATGATGCCCTCGTAAGGTGGCAACTTGGGTTATCTAACCATCCGAAATTATTAGACTTGGCCCTAGTAAATTATAGGACTTACGCAGTTGGGTGTAACGAACCCGGTGACAGTCACTTTTTAATTAAAATGAGCGTCCGTTCGGCCCAAATAGGTCGATTTATCGCATCCAAGTGACTGTCACCTTTTGAACTACGTAACTCATAAATTATTTAAATTTCCCCATATTTGGGGACAAGTGTATTATAGGGCCATAACTTTGTCAAGCTTTAAACTCTAACTGAACTCTAACTATGTTCAAACTTTCTTCTTAGAAGAGTGTGGTATCTTGATAAAGTTATAGCCCTGAAGATCATAAGCGTGACTCAAATCAGGTTTCTATAATTTTAGAGGCATAATTAACAATTTATTCCCCCTCTTTACAATTTTAGATACATCTAAATAAGTTGTGCTAGTGAAACAGAGGAGGCGTCAACTGTGGGTCGAGAACGAAAAGACCTTGTAGCCCTATATAATATTGCCGTCGCTGTTGGATCGAGCTTGAGTTTGAAGGAAGTTATCTGGCGGCTTTACAAAGAAGCCACCCGATCAATTGATCCTGCAAACTTTGCTATTGTGATCTATGACGAACATAAAGATAAATTGATCTTCTATTTAGTTTACGATCAATTCAAGCCTATCAAACCGTTTACCCTAAAACATTCGAGCAATGCCGGGTTAATCAGTCAGGTCCTCAATACGAAACGGCCTCTTCTCATCAACGATCTTAGCCGGACAACTGAGCAATTTGAAATCAACCGCATGCACCCCAACAAACCGGCCCGTTCGTGGTTGGGCGTTCCTTTTTTCAATGCCAACCTCTCGGGAGAAAATGCTCAGGGGGTAATTGCCATTTGGAATTACAAAACTAACGCCTATTCAGAGCGAGATCTTTGGTTTTTATCCGAGATCGCAACCCAGGCCGCCATTGCCATTCGTAATGCTAATTTATTTGAAGCCAGCCAGCGTCGCATTCTGGAAATGTCGGTGGTCAATGATGTCGCCAGAACCTTATCCTCAACCCTGGAATTAGAGGAAGTTCTCCACCGCATTATGGATCAGGTCGAGGAAATGTTAAATGTCAGCGCCGGTTTCTTGCTTTTAAAGGACCCCACCACCGAAGATCTCACCTTTCAAATTGGGCTGGGCCAGACGAAAAATATCGACTACTTCCGGATTCCAAAAGGCAAAGGCGTGGCCGGCCACGTAGCGGTTACCGGCAAGCCGATGCACGTGGAGAAAAAACAGCACCCTATCGATTTTCACGCCGAGAATCTACTATGCGTGCCTCTAGTTTTACACAATCAAGTGATCGGGGTCTTAGAGGTGCTCAATAAAAAAGAAGGTCACTTCTCCCAAAATGATCTGGAACTGCTGTCCTCGATCGCGTCCTTCGCCGCCATTGCTATCGAAAACGCCCGGCTTCACGAAAGCGTGCTCGATGAACGGGACCGGGTTATTGAAGCTGAAGAGCAGGCCCGTAAAGCCTTAGCCCGCGATCTGCACGATGGCCCGGTTCAGTTGGTCTCCAGTCTATCCATGCGTCTTAATTTTTGCCAGAGGCTCATTAAAGAAAGCCCCAACATGCTGGTCAAAGAACTGCCAACCGCCATGCAGTTAGCCGACCGGGCGGTTCATCAAATGCGGACCATGTTGTTTGAACTGCGGCCGCTTGCCCTGGAAGTGGATGGTTTAGAATCAGCCCTAAAAACCTTTGTCGAACGCCAGCAGCACGATATTTCGGAAAAACACCTCCGGCTAACACTGTCAATTGAAACCGACAACCCGCAAGGTCATCTAACTCGACAGGATAGCAAAGTCGAAACAGCGCTGTTCGCCATTGTTCAAGAGGCTGTGACCAATGCCATCAAACACGCCCAATCCAGCTACATCCAGATTCAACTCCGGGAAACCCCTACGGCTCTCTACGCCACCGTCGCTGATGACGGAGTCGGTTTTAACGTGGATGAGATGATGGAAAATTACAGCCAGCGCAGCAGTTTGGGGCTGATCAATATTAAAGAACGCACCGAACTCATCGGCGGCGATTTGGCGATTCGCTCGGTGTCAGGTAAAGGCACTAAAATCAGAGTATTTGTGCCTAAAGCGCAGCAGGAACGGCTGAAAAAACGCGGCCAGAGCGGCGTTCTCTCCAACTCCAGGCGGGTTCAAACCGCACTATTGTCAAAATCCTTCAACGGTAACAACCATTAAAAATAAGGCTTGAACGACCGACAATCATCTGATTGATAGGCTTATCTGCACAAGTCCTATGAGTTTGGAAAACACAGCCTGAACTGGTAAAGTTGCAGCAACACGTTTTTGTTGCGAGCCGCCGTTATGTCTCTGGACGATCTCTTAAACCGCTGGCGCGATACGCCCACCATTGCGCCCAACATCGCCGCCTGGCACACCCGGCCGGGCCAACCGGCCCAAACAGCCCCCCTGCCCCCTAACCTTCACCCAACCTTACGCCATACCTTGTCCGAACTGAGCATCAACCAGTTATACACCCACCAGGCGGCGGCCTGGTCCCACCTTCAAGCCGGCCAAAATCCGATCATCGTCACCGGCACCGCCAGCGGCAAAACCCTCTGCTACAACCTGCCCGTGCTCGATCACCTGCTCAACGATCCTCACGCCCGCGCCCTCTACCTCTTCCCCACCAAAGCCCTCACCCACGATCAAGCCGCGGCCCTGAACAAGCTGTCAGCGATCAGCCGTCAGCAGCCAGCCGCCGGCGGTCAAGGTTCATCATTCCCGTCGGTGGCGACATACGACGGCGACACCCCCGCCGCCGCCCGTCCGGCGATTCGCCGCCAAGCCCGCATCGTTCTGACCAACCCCGATATGCTGCACACCGCCATCCTGCCACACCACACCAAATGGGCCGACTTTTTTCGCAACCTACGTTTTGTCGTCATCGACGAGATGCACGTCTACCGAGGCGTCTTCGGCTCCCACGTCGCCAACGTCCTACGGCGGCTCAAACGTATCGCCGCCTTTTACAGCGCCGAGCCGCAGTTCATTCTCACCTCCGCCACTATCGCCAACCCCACCGAACTGGCCGAACGCCTCATCGAAGCGCCAACCGTCCTGGTGGACAACGACGGCGCCGCCAAGGGCCAGAAACAGTTTCTCATCTACAACCCCCCCATCATCGACGCCGACCTCGGTCTCCGCCGCAGCAGCCTCCTCGAAGCCGTGCGCCTGGCCCAAGACCTCTTTCACCACAATCTCCAAACCATCCTCTTCGCCCGCACCCGCCGCACCGTCGAACTCCTCCTCACCTACCTCAAAGACACTATTTTGACATCCCCACCACCACCCACCACCCAACCCTCATCGTCCCAATCTCCCAATCCCCCATCTCCTAATCTCCCATCTCCCAATCCCCCATTCTCAATTCTCAATTCTCAATTCTCAATTCTCAGTCCCCCCATCCGCGCCTACCGCAGCGGCTACCTCCCCCGCCAGCGCCGCGACATCGAGCAAGGTCTACGCAGCGGCGACGTCAAAACCGTGGTCGCCACCAGCGCCCTCGAACTTGGCATCGACATCGGCCAAATGAGTGCGGCGGTACTGGTCGGCTATCCCGGCACGATTGCCGGCACCTGGCAGCAGGCCGGTCGCGCCGGTCGGCAAGAGGAGCCATCGGTGGCGATCTTGATTACCTCGGCCAACCCGCTCGATCAATTTCTGGCCCATCACCCCGACTACTTTTTCGAACGCACACCCGAACAGGCGCTCATCGATCCCGATAACCTGCTTATCCTGCTGCAACATCTGCGCTGCGCTGCCTTTGAACTGCCGTTCCGCACCGATGAGGCGTTCGGTCGAGTCGAACCAACCGTGCTGGCCGAATTCTTGCAGTACCTCTATGACAGCGGCGAACTGCATCGATCAAACGACCAATATTTCTGGATGGACGAGCATTATCCGGCCCAACTCGTCTCCCTGCGGACGGCATCGCCCAGCAAGGTCACGCTCCAGGCCGGCGACGAAAACGACGTCTGGGCCACCATCGGCGAGGTGGATGTGGCCAGCGCGGACTGGATGGTTCATCCCGAAGCGATCTACCTGCATGAAGGGCAAAGTTTTCGGGTGGAAACCCTCGACCTCGAGCAGCAGGTCGCCCGGCTGCGTCCGGTGACTGTCGATTACTACACCGAGCCGCTGCGCGAAACGACAGTGCAGCTCATCGACCAGATCGATCACACGCCGGCCACCGGCGCAACCAAAAGCCACGGCGAAATTCTGGTGACAACCCAAGTCATTGGCTACCGTATGCTGAGCTGGTTTAGCCACGAGCGCCTGGGCGAAGACGAAGTCACCCTGCCGCCCAGCGAACTCCAAACCACCGGCTACTGGCTGACGCTCGCCCCGGCAACGGTGCAAGCGCTGCGCGACGCCGGCCTGTGGAGCAACGACCCCAACAACTACGGCCCCAACTGGCCCCGCCGGCGCAACCAGGCCCGCGCCCGCGACGGTTATCGCTGCCAACTGTGCGGCGCGCCGGAAACGGATCGCCAGCACGATGTCCACCACAAAATTCCCTTTCGCCAGTTCGATTCGTATGAAGCAGCCAACCAACTGTCAAACCTGGTCACGCTCTGCCGCACCTGCCACCGCCGCGCCGAGACCGCCGTCCGCACCCGCAGCGGGCTATCCGGCCTGGCCGATGCCCTCGGCCATCTCGCCCCCCTCTTTCTCATGTGCGACACCCACGACCTCGGCCTCCACGCCGATCCCCAATCGCCGCTGGCCGAGGGCCAACCGACCATCATCATCTTCGACCGCGTTCCCGCCGGCCTCGGTTTCAGCCGCCGCCTGTTCGATCTCCACGCCGACCTCCTCCGGCACGCCTACGACTTAGTCGCCACCTGCCCCTGCGTCGACGGCTGCCCTTCCTGCGTCGGCCCCGCCGGTGAGGACGGCCTGGGCGGCAAGCGGGAAACTTTGGCTATTCTAGAGATCGTGGGGCAGAGTCCATAACACGTAAGCTGTGGGGCGTCAAATAACCAACTCAGACCACCGCATCCTGAGCAAACGAAGCCATATCGAAGCTGTACCCTGAGCTTGTCGAAGGGGGTACTTGTCATCTACTAAATAGGGTCAAGAAATAAAACCAGATTATCTTCTTTCGGCGCACCAAACCCCCTCTCGCGCCGAGCGAAACAACCTGTAACTAGCCGGACCGCCTTTCGCAACGTGCGGAACCACCTTCGACCAGCCGAACCCCCCTCCGCCAGCGTGCGGAACCCCCTTCGACTAGTCAGACCCCCTTCCGCCAGCGTGCGGAACCACCTCCGACTAGTCAGACCCCCTTCCGCCAGCGTGCGGAACCACCTCCGACTAGTCAGACCTCCCTCCGCCAGCGCGCGGAACCCCCTCCGACTAGTCAGACCTCCCTCCGCCAGCGTGCGGAACCCCCTTCGACTAGTCAGACCCCCTTCCGCCAGCGCGCGGAACCCCCTTCGACTAGTCGGACCCCCTTCCGCCGGCGCGCGGAACCACCTTCGACTAGTCGGACCCCCCTCCGCCAGCGTGCGGAACGACCTTCGACTAGCCGGACCGCCTTTCGCAGCGGGCAGAACCACCTTCGACTGGTCAACCCAAGAAGAATAATCGTCTTTGCCTCTCCCCTCCCCTCCCAAATGTTGACCGAACCAGGTGACAGTCCCTTTTCAATTAAAATGCGTGTTCCTTTGGCCCAAACAGGTCGATTTATGGCATCCAAGTGACTATCCGGCGTAACTCATAAGAAGGCCACTCACAGCTTCTCTATGACCCTCACACGATCAATATGACCCCAACCGTGACACCTCTCACATCATTTCTCGACTGCGGGTGGCTATACTGGTCGTAAATAAAAACGGCACGTCTAGTACTCAAACGGAGGTACGTGGCTTCGTCAGGCCACGCACTGGCGAGTCGGCTGGAAATGGTATCTGATCGCCCCCGGGATTGTCGCCGTTTTTAACTACAGCCGGAGATGGTGACAGCTTCGGTGGCCGGAGCTCCCTCCGCGATAAATCGCAGGGCTATTGAACCGCGTCCGATAAATCGGACTATCCCGCTTGACCAAAATAGCCCAATTCATGGGGCGCCGTTCAATAGTGGGGCGATAAATCGCCAGGCGAGCGTCGCAAAAAGACGAGGTATGAAGGGGAAAAGCCTGACCTAATAACCTGAGTTCGACAATTAGCGCTGAGCATGTCATTTCGCAGCCGGAGGCGGAGAAATCCCTCAGGCATAGCCATAACGAAATATTCGCCGGGAAAATTTGACGTTGTCGCTTCAAAGTTTCCCGGCCAAATCACTTTTTATTGGATTATCACCGGGATTTCTCCGCCAGCGCTACGAAATGACATGAAGAACATAAATTTCCGAACTCAGGTTAATAAAGTTATAAGTTACGCAGTTCAAAAGGTGACAGTCACTTGGGTGTGATAAATTGACCGGTTTGGGCTAAATGGACGTTCATTTTCGGCCAAAAGTGACTGTCACCTGATTCGTTACACCCAACTGCGTAAGTCATAAAAGTGATATTGTAGAAGTCGTCACTGTATAAAAGGAGTTTAATCAATGAAATTCTATGCTCGATTCATAATGGTTGTCGTAGTATTTTTATTGTTCACGGCTTGCGCTCAGCCAAGTTCTTCGCCTGCGGCCGGGTTACGGACCATAGAGGTCGCTGCTCCAGACCGTGATACGCCGATCAGCGTTAGTGTTTGGTATCCGACCATCGGTGGCGGTTCTCGCACGGAGGTGGGAGGCAACAAGGTTTTTCAAGGCGTACCGGCTCATCAGGCTGCGGGCATAGCGGCAGGCGAGTTTCCCGTGGTTCTACTGACACACGGTGGCTTACGGGCTAACCCCACTATGAGCGGCTGGATTGCCTCGTATCTAGCCACCCGCGGGTTCATCGTGGCCCAACCGCACTCGCCTCAACTGGGTCCTGATGAGGCGCCAGCGGCTGTTGCCGAACCCTGGTTACGGCCGGCCGATCTATCAGCCACGCTCACTGCCCTTGAACAGGACGCGGTTCTGAACACCCATATCAAACAAGATAGCATCGGCGTCGTAGGCTTTTTACTGGGTGGCACATCCGCCCTGACGCTGGCCGGGGCAGAGATTGATCCGGACGGTTACGCCCAAATGTGTGACGGCGAGGCAGCCATAGGTCTGGATTGCATTTGGTTTGCCAAGAATGGAGTTGACCTGCACGAGGCGGATCTCAGCAGCTTAGAACACGCGGCTTACGATAGTCGGATCAAAGTGGCTATTGCGGTTGATCCTGAGTTGAGCACCGTTTTCACCCCGGCCAGTTTAAGTCATATTTCAATCCCCGTTACCATCATCAATCTGGGCCGGCCTGATACAATCTTACCGGGGCTTAATGCTTCGGCTCTGGAAGGGCTGATCCGCGATGCAAACTACAAAACCGTGCCTGACGCCACCCAATTCAGTTCCTTCAGCGAATGTACCTCGAAAGGCGCTTTTATCCTGCAAAGTGAGGGCGACAGCGAGGCCATTTGCACCGATAGTAGCGAGCGGTCTCGGGCCGAAATACATCAGCAACTCGCGGAGATGATTGAAAACGCGTTAGCCCAAAGTTTTTCAAACAACTAATGGGCCGAGGCAAAATAAACCCCCTCTCTACACCCATAGACTCCTGACGTTGCCCCTGGTTTACTGCTATAGTGAACGCATCATTATCAAACCTATCTTACTTGTATATGAAAAAGGTGACAGTCACTTTTTGCCGAAAATGAACGTCCGTTTAGTCCAAACAAGTCGATTTATCACGATCAAGTGACTGTCACCGGGTTCGTTACACCCAACTGCGTAAGTCGTATTGTAGAAAAACCAGGAACGAAAGATGAATAATAAGAGAATAACCCTTGCGCCTAGTCTCGTCAGATGGAGCACAACCCTGGCCCTCCTGATCGTGTTGTTGATGGCAACAGTGTTCTTGGCCCAACCGCGAGCCAGGACAGCCGCTTTATCAGCCACCACCGGCCCGGATTTTGAGGCCATCGACCGCTTCGTCGAGACCGAGATGGAGGCCCAAGGTATCCCTGGTCTGGCCTTGGGTATCGTCCAAGGCGATCAGATTGTACATCTCGGAGGTTTTGGCCTGGCCGATCCAGCCGGGCGAGCAGTGACGCCGCAAACGCCCTTTATCCTCGGCTCGACCACCAAATCCTTTACCGCTCTGGCAGTTATGCAACTGGTCGAAGCGGGGAAGATCGAACTGGATGCGCCGGTGCAGCGCTATATCCCCTGGTTCCGGGTCGCTGATGAAGCGGCTTCGGCCCAAATTACGGTGCGCCATCTCCTCAATCAGACCAGCGGCTTCTCCACGGCGGCAGGACGCCGGGAATCAATTGACTTCGACACCAGTGCCGCTGCTCTGGAGAACAGAGTGCGCCGCCTGAGCGAGGTGGAATTGACCCAGCCGGTGGGCGCAACGTATCAATACAGCAATTGTAACTACCAGGTGCTAGGATTGATTGTCCAAATGGTCTCCGGTCAGGATTATGAGCATTACATCCAGCAGCATATCTTAACCCCGCTGGCCATGCCGAACTCGTTCACCTCGAAGACGGCGGCCCAAGCGCACGGGCTGGCTCTAGGGCATCAAGCCGTGTTCGGGCAACCCCTGGCCTTTGATGAGCCGTTTCCACGCGGCAGCATCTCCTCCGGCTTCCTGATCTCCAGCGCCGAGGATATGAGCCACTATCTTATCGCCCACCTTAATGATGGGCGTTATGGCGAGGCCGCCATCCTCTCGGCCGCAGGGATAGCTGAGCTACACCGCCCGGCGGCGCAACAAGGCGAAAGCGAAACCGCTTATGCTATGGGTTGGGAGGTGGGGCCGCTCAATGGCGTGCCAACGGTCTGGCACGATGGCGATACCTTCAGCTTTCACACCTTCATGGTCCTGGTCCCCGAAACCGGTTGGGGCGTGGTGGTGCTCTCGAACGCCAACAACATTCCGGCTACGGCCCGCTTTCAGACAATTGCCCCCAACATCGTCAATTTACTCGTTGGGCGGCAGCCGATGGTTGAGCACGTCTACGACTCGCTCATGGTGCATAGTATTGTGGTTGGCCTGGTTGTCATCCAAATCCTGGGGATGATCCGGTCGGTGGTCTTATTCCGGCGTTGGCGAAACCAACCGCAACACCAGCCAACCGGCTGGCTGAGCCGAGGCTGGCAGATCGCGCTCCCGCTTGTTTTGAACCTGCTTTGGGCTTGCTTCATTCTGGTAGGTTTACCCCGAATATTTGCGCCCTTACCCGCCTTGCTGTGGGGCATTCCTGATCTGGGCTATATGCTGGTGGGGAGTGGGCTACTCGCCCTCGGGTGGGGCGTTATCAGAACGGGCTGGGCTTTCGTCGTTCTTCGCCAGGGCCGAGCCAAAACGCCAGCCCCAATGCCGGTCACGGCTTAGAACTTGGTTAATAACCTCAGTTCGGAGTTGAGGAAATCGGACAAGATTAACAGGATTTAGAAGATGAAATTAAGTAAGAATCTTTTCAATTTTGTAAATCCTGTCTAATTATCAACTCAGGTAAATATAAAGCGTATCATTATGGAACCAGCAGCGATCTACACGATACGGGTCAAAGGCCATCTTGATCTCTATTGGGCCGACTGGTTTGATGGCTTGACGATCAGCCACCAAGAAAGTGGGGAAACCCTTCTCACCGGCCCGGTAGTCGATCAAGCGGCTTTGTTTGGCCTGCTGCGCAAAGTGCGTGATTTGAACCTACCTCTCCTGGCGATAACCCGTTTCGATCTTGAATCGGACTAGAAACAAGCTAACAGCTCATCATTCTCAGCCCACACGACCGTGCGTGGGCTTTTTCTTGGGCAGAGGTCATGCTTTATCGGTTAATTAGCGATGTTTCGGGCTAAAGCGTATAATCCCAACACTTACCGGTTATGGAGAATCTTATGGCTGAAACATCAGGTCCCCTTACCGATATTAGCGATACCTGGTCACGGTCTCCTCTCCTAACAACCAAACTCTACATCCCCCCGGCCCGGCCCAACTTGGTGCCGCGCCCCCATCTTACCCGCCGATTTGATGCAGGGCTGACCGGCAAATTAACCCTCATCTCCGCCCCAGCCGGTTTTGGCAAAACCACTGTGCTCAGCGAGTGGATTTCGCACAGCCGGCAACGGCGGGTAACCTGGTTCACCCTGGATGAAGGCGACAACGACCCCATCCGCTTCTGGTCCTATTTCATTGCCAGTTTGCAGCGATTGACGCCGGGGCTTGGCGAAAATACGCTGTCTTTGTTTCAATCGCCACAGCCGCCTCCCCTTGACGTCTGCCTGACGGTCCTGCTCAACGAATTGGCTGCCGTAGCCGAGCGTTTCGCTTTGGTGCTGGATGACTACCATTACATCGAAAACCCCACCCTTCACGAAGCAATCACCTTTCTGCTCGATCACGCACCGCCCCAGTTCCATCTCATCATCACCACGCGGGTTGATCCCCCTTTGCCGCTGTCACGGCTCCGTTCACGAGGCCAGTTAACCGAACTCCGCGCCGCCGACCTGCGTTTTACTCTGGCTGAGGCCGCCACTTTTTTAAACGAGGTCATGGGCCTAAACCTGTCTGCAGAAGTGGTGGCCGCGTTAGAGCCGCGCACGGAGGGCTGGATTGTTGGCCTCCAACTGGCCGCGATGTCGATGCAGGGTCGCGAAGATATTACCGGTTTTGTGCAAGCCTTCACCGGCAGCCATCGCTACATCCTGGACTATCTAACCGATGAAGTGCTGGCCCAACAGCCCCCCGTCACCCAAAATTTCTTGTTACAAACCGCCATCCTTGACCGCTTCTGCGCCCCTTTGTGCGAAGCCGTCACCGGTCAAGGTGATGGTCAATCGACCTTAGAACGATTGGAACAAGCTAATCTGTTTATTGTCGCTTTGGATGATGCGCGTCAATGGTATCGCTATCATCATCTCTTTGCCGAAGTGTTACAGGCTCGTTTGCGACAAGCCCAGCCTGACCTCGAACCGGTCTTGCATCGTCGGGCCAGGGAGTGGCTGGAGCAAAATGGGTTGACGCACGAAGCCATCAATCACGCTCTGGCCGGTCACGATTTTGAGCAAGCCGCCCGCCTGATTGAGCGCGTTCATAGCGTTATGTGGCAGAAAGGCGAAATCAAAACGCTGCAAGCGTGGTTGGCGGCCATACCGCTATCAGTCTGGCGCACTCACCCGCGCCTGTGGTTGGTTCAAGCCTGGGCGGCGATGACGGTTGGCGAGCTTTCCGAGGCGGATGAGCAACTGCGCGAAGCCGAAGCAGCCCTCGCCTTGCTGGACGAGGACCATGCCCGCAGTCTCCGCCCCGAGGTTTTGGCTTTTCGGGCCAGCTACGCCAGCCTGAGTCGAGACCCCGCTGCGGTTGAACTGACCCAGCAAGCCCTGCAATTGCTACCACAAGACTATTGGATGCGCGGCATGTTGGTGGTTTTCCTGGGGGCCGCCTATTACGCCACCGGTGATCTGCATGCCGCTGCGGAGGTGCTGGCTCAGGGGCGCTCGATGTTGTCAACCCCCGGTATGCAGTCGCACCGAATTCATCTCCTGCCATTGGACGGGATGGTTCACCACGCCCAAGGCCAACTCCGCCGGGCCTGGTCGCTCATTCGTCAGGCCCTGGACCTGGTCGAGCCTGGCGGCCGGCCCATCCCCTTTGTGGGTACCCTATTCACCTACATGTGCGCCAGCCAGGTGTTGTACGATCTGAATGAGTTAGACCAAGTTGAGATCTATTTAACCCGCTGTGTCGACCAGGCGGTGAAATTTGGCAGCACCGAGTCTCAGGTATTTGCCCTGAGTGGTTTAGCCCACCTTGGCCTGGCCCGCGATGACCTGGCTGCCGCAGAAAATTACACCCATCAAGTTGAGGCGCTATTGCGGACGCAGACCTTCAACATTAACATCATGGCTTATGTTGAATACCATCACTTTCTGTTCCTGTTGAAGCAAAACAACCTCACGGCCGCTGCGGCCTGGGTCGAGTCACATACGGGCCGGCCGGGGCCATTAATCCCCTATTTCCATCACCTGGCCCGGCCACAAATACTGATGGCTCAAGGCAATTTCGATGCGGCTCTGGCTAATCTGACGACGCTGGTTCAGGAAGCTCAAAATACTGGCCACGGCCGCTTGCTGATTAAAGCCCTGGTTTTACAAGCGCTGGTTTTGCAAGCGCTGGGCCACACCAGCCAGGCTCTGCCCCCCCTCAATCAAGCTCTAAGCTTGGCCGAACCGGAGGGGTTCATTCGCCTCTTTGTCGATGAAGGCGAGCCGATGAGCAACTTGCTCCGTCAAGCGCACGCTCACGGCATCGCGCCGGACTATGTGACAAAATTATTGGCCGCGTTCGATGCAGAGGGGGCGGGAAGACAATCGCGTCTTGAGCCTGTCGAAGGGGAAGCAGGCGAGAAATCACCTCTGCCCCCCCGTTCCCCCACTTCTCTACTCATCGAACCCCTTTCCGAGCGTGAGTTGGAACTGCTCCGTCTCGTAGCCGATGGTCTTTCAAACCAGGAGATTGCTCAAGAGCTATTCTTAGCCGTCGGCACGGTCAAAAAACACCTCAATAATATCTTCGGCAAGCTGAGCGTCAGCAGCCGGACTCAGGCCGTGGCCTACGCCCGTGAGCTTGACCTCCTGTAACGGTTGGATTTCCACCAATCTAAAGGATTTACGCAGTCGGGTGGACAAACAAGGTGACAGTCACTTTTTGATAAGAACGAGCGCTCATTTTGCCCCAAACTGGTGATTTATCGCCTCTAAGTGACTGTCACCTTTTGAAGTGCGTAACTCTTATCCAAAATAAACCCCCTATCTACGCCCCAAGACTCCTGACTGTACCCCTGGTTTACGGCTACACTGGCAGTCAAAGAAACAAACACCTGTCACCCTAATCGTAAAGGAGGGCGACAGAAGCTTCGCACCAGCAACGCGAATGAAAATCACCGTAGGACAAACTTAAGTTTGTCCTACAAAATCTTATTTTTAAAGGAGAATGATGATGCGAGTTCTACTATCAACCATCGGGTCACGGGGCGATGTCCAGCCGCTGGTGGCGCTAGGACTACAGTTGAAGACCATCGGCCATGAGGTCCACCTGTGCGTGCCACCCGACTTCTGCGAGTGGATCAACGGTTTAGGGATGTCCGTCACACCCATTGGACCCAAGGTGCGCTTAACCGGGCCAGCCGGCCCGTCGGTAACCCCGCCCACGCCTGAACAGCAGCGGCAGATGATGGACAGCATGGTCGCCATGCAATTCGAGACGATCACCGCAGCGGCTCAAAGTTGCGACATCATCGTGGCGGCAACCGCCCTGCAAATTGCTACGCGGTCGGTGGCAGAGCGAATGGGTATTCCTTACATCTTCGTTGCCTATAGTCCCGTCGTTTTGCCGTCGCCCCATCACGCCCCCCCGCCATTGCCGCCGCTGCCGGGGCAGAAACCGCTGCCGGCAACGGCTGACAATCTCGAACTCTGGATACGTGACACCCAACGATTTAACGATACGTTTGGCACGGCGCTCACCACGCTGCGGGCCTCGCTGGACTTAACCCCGGTCAATGATGTACGCCGCCACATCTTCACCGACCGGCCTTGGCTGGCCGCCGACCCCGTGTTGGCGCCCTGGCCCGATCCCGCAGACCAGGCCGTATTCCAGACCGGCGCCTGGTTCCTGCCGGATGCGCGTCCGCTTCCTCCTGAGTTGGAGGCGTTCCTCGACGCCGGCGAGCCGCCCGTCTACTTCGGCTTCGGCAGTACTCGTACGCCGGCGGAGCTTAGCCAAGTGATAATCCAAACGGCCCGCGCCATCGGACGCCGCGCGATCATCTCTCAGGGGTGGGCCAACCTGTCGCTTATAGACAACGAACCCGACTGTCTGATCATCGGTGAGGTCAACCTGCAAGCGCTGTTCAAACAGGTTGCCGCCGCCGTCCACCACGGTGGTGCGGGCACCACCACCGTGGCCGCACGCGCTGGGGCGCCCCAAGTCGTCATCTCGCAGCTTTACGACCAGCATTACTGGGGCCAACGCGTCCGGCAACTCGGCATCGGAACCGCACCCGCACCCGGCACACCCACCACGAACTCGCTGACGAACGCTCTCGATTACGTTCTCCGGCCCAACGTGATTGCCCGGGCCAAATCCATTGCTACCGCAATCCACAGCGATGGCGCACAAATCGCGGCCCAGCGATTGATAGCTATCGCCTCCCGGAACTCATAGGGTTAACGAAAATAGAAACCAGGTGACAGTCACTTTTTGATCCTAGAGGAGCGTCAAAGTAAACTTTGACCCCATTGCGGATGACAAAGCCAGCTTGGTCGCTCCAAACCATTTTCATGGGATGTAGCTGTTAAGTAGTTTTCAACTCTAAGTTGTTACATTAATTTAGACAGAATTAACAGGATTAATATGATTTTTCCTTATTTTAATCTTGGAAATCCTGTAAATCCTGTCTATTCATCCTGGTCTCAAACTCACAAGTTAGTTATGAAAATTACTTAAGCCTCACTTGTCCTCCCAAACGTTTGTGCTAGAATAACACCGTTCTATTGGCTTTATTCATATTCACCGGAGACATTCCACACCCCCATCTCCCCATCGCTAATCTCCTAATCTCCAATCTCCAGTCTCCAATCTCTAAAAATGCCGTCACTGTCCGACAAACTCAAAGCCCTCGGTGTGCAGGTTGGCGCGCGAAATCTGCCAACGCCGCCCAAACAGCTACCGGAGGCCCATCCAATCGAAGAGGTTGTTGCCGGCTATCCCCAACCGACGCCGCACGGGCCTACTTTTCTATCTGAAACGGCCTACGTCAGTAACTACCGGCACGGGCAGGTGGGCCTGTGCCTGGAAGCCCCCCTCGGCTGTATCGCCGATTGGGCCGATGAACGCCTGGCCGGGTGCGATCTGGAGCAGTTCGCTTTTCTCGATACCGAAACGTCGGGTCTGGCCGGCGGAACCGGCACGTATGCTTTTCTCATCGGCGCGGGCCGTTTTGCGGGCGATACCTTTAATCTGACCCAATTTTTCATGCGCGATCCCACCGAGGAGCGCGCCCAGCTTCACGCGCTGGCCAAATTCTTGGAGCCGTGCCGAGCGCTGGTTACGTTCAACGGCAAATCGTTCGATGCGCCGCTGCTCAACACCCGCTATACGCTCCACGGACTGGAGTCGCCGCTGACGGAGCTGGCCCATCTCGATCTACTGACGCTGGCCCGCCGGCTGTGGCGCGACCGGCTGCCGGATCGCAGTTTGGGTAATTTGGAGATAGAAATTCTGGGCTTCGAGCGCACCGGGGAGGATGTCCCCGGCTGGCTGATCCCGCAGATGTACTTTGATTATCTGCGCGGCGGCGACGCTCGCCCGATGGCCGGCATCTTCTACCACAACGCGATGGATATCGTGGCGATGGCGGCGCTGCTCAATCATATGGCCCAACTCCTGGCCGATCCCCTCACGGCGGTTGAGCACGCCCTAGACTTGGTCGCGGTCGGCAAGCTCTTCGAGGCGATGGGCCAAATCGAGCAGGCCGCAGCCCTGTTCAACCACGGCATGGCCCGCAACGATCTACCGGAGGAGCATTACTGGCTAACCCAGCAGCGGCTTTCTTTCATCCACAAACGCGCTGATAATATGGTCGCTGCCGTCGAGGTTTGGGAGTTGGCGGCGGAAGGTCGCCAGATTTACGCCCACGTCGAACTGGCCAAATTCTACGAACACAAACAGCGCGACTACCGCCAGGCGCTCGACTGGACGGAGACCGCGCTCGCTCTGCTCAACCAGCCCACCGCCTCCCGCCACGAACGCCAAGAGTGGCTGGCCGAGTTGAAACATCGCCGTGTGCGGTTACAAAAAAAACTGGCGCGTGGGGCGTAGAACGTTCCACGGGCCACGTCCCACGGAATGAAAATAAAATGACGTCTGCTTCTTGAGGCATGTCATTTCGTAGCCGCAGGCGGAGAAATCCCTGAGACGCTCGGTTGCAAAGCGACTCTGTAGGGATTTCTCGCTAATCGCTCGAAATGACATGGTGAAGTTATTTATTTTTCAATCCTAAGCGACACTACCATTAAAGGATAATTCATTCTATGCCCACCCAATTCATCGACCTTAGCCACACCTTTGAAGACGGCATGCCCGGCTTCAAGCTCAAAAACGAGGACGGCACGTTTACCCAATACACCGCCCACATCTATCCGTTTATGACGCACGAGCAATCGCGACCAAAATTTGAGGGGCTGGCCGCGTTCGAGATTACCGAGATGCGGTTTCAGACCTCAGTCGGCACCTACCTCGACGCGCCCTACCACCGCTATCCCGACGGGCGAGACATCAGTCAGATCAGGCTGGAGGAAGTGATTTTGCCCGGCCTCGTCATCGACGTCCGGGGCAGCGGGCCGTTCGAGGCGGTGGGGCCGGAAGTGCTGCCTTTTGGCCTCAAGCTGGCGGGCAAGGCGGTGCTGTTCAATTTCGGCTGGGATCGGTATTGGGGGACGGACGAGTACCAGGCTTATCCATTTATTTCGCCGGCGTTGATCGAGACGCTACTTCAGGCCGGGGTCAAACTGGTCGGGGTCGATACGGTCAACATCGACAACTCGCGCTATTTGAGCCGGCCGGCCCATTCGCAGTTTCTCCAACACGATATCTTGATCGTCGAGAATTTGACCGGGCTGGACCAGCTTCACGGGCGCGAGTTTCGTTTTTTTGCCGTGCCGATTAAGGGGAAGCAGGTCGCGGCGATGCCGGTGCGGGCATTTGCGGAGGTAACGTTAGCATCTTAGAAATTCGATTACTTTAAACTTCCGGTCGTAACCAGATAAGTCTCGACCGCGTCCACAAACTTTTTGGCGTTGGCTAAAGCTTGTTCAGCCGTTTCTGGGTCCAGATCCACCATCTCTCCATAATCTTGAGTTTGGCGAAGGTTGAAAGCCAGTCGAAGCCAGCGCGAATACTCACGAGCAAACAAACCGGTTTTGACAAATTCTCGATCAAATAAGCTCAGAGCGCCGCTATGTTTTGAAGTGCCAAGCTGCTTGGTGACCAGCAATGCCAACAAGCCATAGAACATTGCGTAATAGGCGCGATTGATCGCCCCGCGCCAAGCAGCCTCACGAAGCAAAATCTCCGACTCGCGCAGCGTGTCACGCGCTTGTTCTAATCGATAGCGGAGTAAAGCCTCGACCTGTTCCGACTTCACACCAACACGCCCTCTTCCTCGATCTGTAAAATGAGTGGGCTTGCACCCAACGGGCCATCGTCTAGCTGATCGGGTGTGGCGACAACCGTCGTTATAATGCGATCCATTTCAAAGCCGACCTCCCAGGCAATATCGTGTATCATCTGACGAGTTTCAGGCGTGCAGCTTTCTAATTTCACAAAAACGTCTAAATCTGAGTAGGGATCGGCGTCACCCCGCGCCCTTGAGCCGAAAACTCGCAACTCTAGGAGCGGCACCACCCCGGCCAACCGATTTTTCAATTTAGCGACCACAAGACGATCTTCTGGAGATAGCATGACCTTCGTTCCTTTGGTTCAATTTCAACACCGTACCGGCAGCAGTAGTTCGCAACAACCCCTTCGGCATGGCTTCCTTACTCAGGGTATTATAGCCTACTGAGTATATCATACCCATTTATCCTCCGTCAATGAAATTAAACATAAGGGGTTTGACATGCCCTCTCTCTTCAACCATAATCTCTCACTAAGCGTTCAGCCCTTAGCTGTCAGTTC
>JACKAT010000036.1 GCA_020634935.1 Anaerolineales bacterium | reverse complement strand
TTTAATGACAAACGAGGTGTAAGGGGACAAGGTCAAAATGGTAAAAAGCACGGCGTAAGGGATGAAAGCGCCGTTGATACGGCTCCCCCACTGCCACGCTGGCGGCCAGGCCACAGTCGACACAATAGCCGCTCCCAGCACCACCGCCGCCGCGATACCCCACGCTTTCAACTTGCGCAGTTCCAAAAACAGGGTCAGCAGCGAAAAGAGAATCAAAATTGGGCCGTAGTAACGGCTGCTGTAATTATTGTCCTGGTCGAGCATTGAATGAAGCCCGTTATAGAGAAGACTGGTGCCGATGCGCTCGGTGGCGAAATATTCGCGGGTTTGCTGCAAGGCCGGGTCGGTCAGGTAGGGGACAAAGAACACCGCGCTTAACGAGACAAACAGCGCCGCCGCCGCCAAGCTAAACAGCCAGGTATCGCGCCATCGAGAGCGGTGCCGCCAATACGCGCCGATCAGCATCAGCCCAAAAGCGGGCAGGTACAGCAGCACATCCGGGTGGGCAATCAACCCGATGGCCAGTAACAACGCGCTAAAGATCAACTGCCAGCCATTATAAGTGCGATAAAATTCATAGGCGGCCCGCACGGTCAGAACGCCCCAAAAGACGATTAACGAGGGATTCTCAACGTGCCGGGCGTAGGCGATGAAGAAGCCATTGACGGCCACCAGCGCCGCCGCGACTAGCCCCACCCCGCTGTTGGCCATGCGACGCCCCAGCAAATACACAGCGATAATGGTCAGCCAACTGGTAATCGCCACGGACAGACGGGCGATCGTTTCGCTCAACCAGCCGTTAAAAAACCACATCGCCAGCGGAAAAAACCAATGGATCGGTCCTTTGCTGTCCAAAAAGGGCGCGAACTCCTGCCCGGCCACCGCTCTGACGGCCAGACGCATATTTTCCAGCTCATCTTCGTGGAATTCGCCATACCCTAAGGTGGCAAAGCGAAAATAAGCGCCGACAATCAGAATAACGGCCAGGCCGACCAGCGCCACATCGACGCGCCAGACCGGGGCATCGACAGTAGCTCGACGTGTCCGCACCCAGCTAAAAACCAAGCCCGCTACAATCACGCTATCGATAGCCCATAAGGTCAGCGTGAGGGTGATTGGGCCAGGGACATAAACTGCCCCTAG
Organism: Anaerolineales bacterium; assembly: GCA_020634935.1. Classification (GTDB taxonomy): domain Bacteria; phylum Chloroflexota; class Anaerolineae; order 4572-78; family J111; genus JAGRBY01. The sequence continues at coordinate 50,703 of JACKAT010000036.1, read as the reverse complement.
CATCGCCGCCGCAAACAGCGCCGATGACAGCCCGGCGGTCAACACCACCCGCTCCAGCCATGCTTGCGTCTCGAGCCAGTTGACGCCGGGCAGCCAGGCCCAACCGGGCAGCACCAAGAGCAGCAGCACTCCGGCCGCAATCCGCAGCGGGGAGATGTCAGAGAAGAGGATGGCGGCATTCGCCGTTAAGGTCAACAGAATGATGAGAAGAGAGGGGGGGTAAGATTGTTTTAGTAATTTAAAGCTCATGTTGGCTGATAGTTGCTTAGGTTTGATTTAGGTCAAGAGTCTCTGCTCAAAAAGCAGGGTCTTTTGTAGGACAAACTTAAGTTTGTCCTACGCCACCCCAAATTATTGAGATGATACAGTCAAGACAAAAAAATTGGCCTAACCAGCCACGATCAAGCTGATAAGACCACATCGGCCCGGCTTATACGCGTTACGAGACATACTGAGCGCGGTTAACTTTAAAATCGGCAAAGTTAAGGCCGATGCCGGTATTGTAATAGCGTTGGCTTGAATTGACAATGACCGCCCGTCTTCATTCTTTTCACCGCCACGACCAGACCGCCAGCCGGCCGTCGCCGACCTGGCGGGCGGCTTGTTGGCCGGTGGTGTCATACACCCACACGCTGCCGTTGCCGCGATCATCTTCGCGTTTGGTCAATACAAAGTAACGGCTGTCCGGCGACCAAAAGGTGAGCGAGAGGTAATATTGGTCAAAAAAAGGCACGGTCTGCAAAAAGGCGGCTGTCGGCGAAAATGACGCCAGCGGCTCGACGGTCCCGTTGGCTACCTCATAAATCCACCAGCGCAGATGAATATCTTGGCGCAGCGGCGCAGCCAGACCGTCAACTTTATTGAGTTGAGCCGAGGAACCGTCGTCGGCCCGGCTGATGGCCAGCAAGGCCAGTTTCTGGCCATCCGGCGACCAGTACATCGAGGCGATCAGATCATCCATGATGAGTTGGCGGTTGTCGCCAGAGGTATCGACCAGATAGGCGCGACCAAAGGGCGGGCGTGTTCCCGGCTCAAATTGCAGAAACCCGATGGACTGATCGTCCGGCGACATGGTCATGAAGGCAAAGCCGGTCAGATCGGTGATTTTCTCCGGCTCAAGAGCGTTGATGTTGGTTTTGTAGATGGCCTCGCTGTCGCCGTTATCGCCGACATAAAAGATGGTCTCACCGTTCGAGGTCCAGGCCGGGGCCTGAAATCGGCCCGGCGCAAAATCCAATTCCTGCCGCTGCGCATTCTGCCGGTTATCGAGAAAAGAGAGATGAGCGCTCTGTGAGGCGGATCGGGCGCCGCCGACGTGCATCAGCAGCCGGTCGCCTTTGGGAGACCAGACCCAGTAGAACGGCGCGCCTCGCTCCAAGAGCCGGCTGTTTTCCGGCTGGCGTACATCGACCAGCCGCATGGCCATGCCGCCTGATTCCTGGGTTAAAAAGGTGATGGCCTGGCTGTCGGGCGCCCAATACAGATAAAAGGGACTCGACTGCTCTTCCCGGTAGACAACGGTCGGCGCGGCTCTGGCGGTAGGCGAGACATACAGACTCGTACTGGCGGCGTCACCCTGGCCTAAAAAAGCCAATCGGGTCCCATCGGGCGACCAGGTGGGAAATCGATAGCCGCGCCCATCTTCGGTTAAACGGCGTCGATCCTGGCCCAAGGGTGAAACCAGCCAGACATTATCATCGTTGCCGGTAAAAGCGATGTAGTTCAAAATCGGCTCATCGGCAAAAACCGGAACGGTTAGAGCCGTGTCTCGGCTGCGGTCAAGAAGATAATAGTACGCCAGCCACACTCCTCCGGCGATAACACCCAGCGTCAATAGACCGGCCCCAATTAAGCCGATCAGCCACTTCTTAAGATGATTGGACGGTTGAGGATGCGGATCGGTAATGTCTAACTTATTCATCCTGCGCTCCTTCACTCACTAACCGCTCATAAAAACATAATAGTGTGCTGCCATATTTTCGTTCGTCGTATAAGGTCAGGTGTTGTAATTCGACGGCTTGAAATTCGATAGGATGAATTTGGACAATGATCGCTCCATCGGGCAGCAGCCATCGATCAAGGTCGGCGTTGAGCCAGTGCAGCGCCTCAAGCCACATCTGTTTGTACTGCGGCGGGGCGATGTAGATTAAATCAAACGGGTGGAGATCGGCGGGCGGCTGTTTGAGAAACTTGAAAGCGTCCGTTCGTTTGACGTAGGCGCGGTCGGCCAGGCCGGTAGTGCGCAAATTCTCGCCGATGGTCTGGGTCGCGGCCCGATTGGCGTCGATGAAGGTGACGTGACCCGCCCCCCGGCTAAGGGCCTCGATGCCGACCGCGCCGGTTCCACCAAACAGATCCAGCACCCGGGCGTCGATGATCCAGTGGCCCAAAATGCTAAACAACGCTTCCTTGGTGCGATCGGTGATCGGCCGGGTAGTGTCTTGGGGAACTGCTTTTAATCGTTTACCTTTGGCCGTGCCGGCGATGACGCGCATAAGATTATTCCTGACTCATTCAGATAGAAGGTTTAAAGAATTCTACCCGACAGGCTCAGAAATTAAAAAAGCCAATGTCGCGTTCAACATTGGCTTTTTGTTGAAGGGTGAAGGTTAGCGCCAGCTTATGGCGCGTTCATCGACAAAGTTGTAGGTCAGGTCTAGCTGGTCGTTGATTTCATCCGAGAACATCGGCCGCTGGTTCGAGCCGTCGGCGTTCATCAACCAGATTTCCCAGCGTCCGGTGCGGTCGGTCAGAAAGGCGATGAGCGAGCCATCGGGCGACCAGGTAGGCGAAACATCGTTCCACAATTGGCCGGCGGTATCGGCCTGGATCGGAACCCACAGCGGCGTTTGGGTCAGGCGCACCCGCCCGCTGCCGTCGCTGTTCATGCGGAAGATGGAGTACTCATTTTGCAGCTTCGATGTCACGGCGATATAGCGTCCATCCGGCGAGAAGACCGGCGAACTATCGCCAATAACACTGGTCACTTCTTGCCGGGTATCAGGATCGTCGACGCTAACCGACAGCAGCCCGGCCCCGGAGTCAGATACGACCCGCCAGGGCTGGCTGGGATCCCAGGCCGGCCGGAAGGCATACAGGCCGCCATACAGATCTTCGAAACTGCTGTTGGCGATGTTGATCGTCCGCAGCGACCAGTTAGGGTCAGGCGGCACCGTCCAGCACAGCTCAAATTCACCGTTATTGTTAAGGCCGCTTCTGAAATTACCCGCATTGCGGGGCGGGTTGGGGTTGGTATCGAAGGGCTGGCACTTGTGAGATTCTTCCAGGCGCCCGCCTTTTTGAAAATTCAAGACCACCTGCGAGCCATCGGGCGACCAGTCCGGACCTTTGGCCTGGTGCATCTCGCCCAAAATTTGGCGTTCGTTGGAACCGTCGGAATTGATGACCCACAACTCGCCGATATCGCCGATCCAACGGGTGAAGGCCACCTGCCGGCCATCGGGCGACAACACCGGGTCGATGCCGGCGGTCAAGGTGCGCAGTCCGGAGCCATCGGCGTTGATGAGCTTGATCTCGCCCCCGCTCGAAGTTTGAAAGACCATTTGGCCGCTAGTGGCGCTGTTTGCCGACGGCGCGGGCAGCCCTTCGTTGGCCGGATTGCCCTCGGCTACCGCCGGCGTCTTGATGACCGACAGGGCGTCGTAACTGCCGGCCAGTTCGATGAGCCGGGGTTGGACCCAGCCGCGCCCGCCGTTCAAGGCTTCGATGAAGGCCCAGTTGCGATTTTCATTCATGCCCAGCACCGCCACCATATCAAAGATGGCCAGGTTGCCGGCCGGCTCGTAGAAGATACCCGGCCCGTTGTAAATGGTGGTTTCATTACTTTTCACCCAGGCGGTGGTAACAGGAACGGCATTTTCAAGAAACCCTTCGACATCTTTTAACTGGTCAAGGGCCACCCACCCGACGCCGCCCAGCGGGTTGCGCACCACGACCCAAGTGGTATCCTCGTTGCGGGCTAAAATATCGACCGGCTGATCGACCGTGAGTTCGATTTGAGCGCCAAAGGACTCGCCGGGGCCTTTACGCCCATCTGTTTTCTCAGCAACACGGGCCGAAGCCACCGGCGCAAAGGCACGCACCGGCAGCGCCGAGCCTTCACCCCCGCTGGAGACGGTGGTTGCTGCGGCCGGCTGATCCGCCGAGGTCGAGGCGGCGCTGCTGGCTGCTGGAGCCGCCACAGCGGACGCTTCAACAATCGGCCCGACCTCATTTGAGGCGGCATCGGCGTCCAAGGTGCGAACCTCCGGAGCGCTCTCAATCGAGCCGTCCACCTCTAGAAAATCGAGCGACACCCAGCCGAAATCACCGCTGCTGGTTTTTACCAACACCCAGAAGCCATCTTGATTGCGGGCCAGGATCGAAAGTTCCTCATCCTTCGGCAGAACGGCGATCTGTTTGAAGTCCGGGCCGGGCCGCTGTCGCATATTGAGCGGCGTGGTGACGCGCGCGGTTGTGACTTCCGACAGCGTGGCCGGGTCCAGCGGTTGAACGGTCACTGCCGCCGGACGGGTGGTTGTGTTTGCGGCCGTGCTCGCGCCTGACGACGTGGCCGGGGCGGCGGCCGAGGCGCTGGCCTGGCTCAGAAAGCTGGCCAGCGGGTTGGGCGGCAGAACCGGCTCTTCATCTAAGTTACTGGAGGTAATGCGCAGCGTTCCAATTGGCAGCCAGCCCAGTGATTTCTGAAGCGTAATGACATAAACCCAGCTTCGATCTTCGTTTCTGCCGAGAACGCCGGCCAGCTCGCCCTGATTGACCACTTGCACCTGACCATAAGACTCACCCGGCCCCTGCCGGATGATGGCCTGGTCCGCCACCAGCACACCAATCCCCACCGGAGCCAAGCCAGGCGGGAGGGCCGGCACGCCGCTGAGGCTTCTAATTTGAGCCGCAAAATTGGAGCCGTTTTCATTATTCAGATTGCTCAGCACCGATGACACCAGATCGGTCGATGACGCTGCATCGGCGCTGGGTTCCGGGCTGTTAGTAGGCGCGGCTTCGACCGCTGCCGCGGCGGCCGGGACGGTGGTCGGTGGTATAGTGGCTCTGGGGAACGGGGTGGGAGTCAGGGTCGCTGCTGCGGCTGGCAGGGTTGGCCACGCTTCTTTATTAAGCGGCTCAGGCCGGTCGCCTTCCTCTTTACCGAGGATCGAGCCGCAGGCCGTGGTCAGCAGCACCAGTATAAAAAAGAATACTATTGTCTTAGTCGTTTTCATTAGATATTGACTCTCAGTAATCAAGCTGTGTCAGGTTTCGACGGGTTCAAACTGATAGCCGAACCGGGCTGGGGGGAGGGCCTCGGTGAGGGACCACGCTTGGAACCTTTCTCTTCTTTGTCTTCCTGCTTTTCCGGTCTTTCTTCGGGAGCGGCCTCTTCTTCAGGCTGTTCGACGACTTCTTCCGAAGGCGACGACGTCCCCAGCACCGCGCCAACGACGCGGCTGACCAAACCACTGCCCCAATCAAAGAAGTTGTAGACCACCGGCACCAGAATCAGGGTGAGAACGGTCGATGAGGTAATGCCCCCAACGACCACCGCAGCCAGCGGGGCGCGGCTTTCCGAGCCGGCGCCGGTCCCTAACAGCAGCGGCAGTAGGGCGAATACCAGCGTTAGGGTCGTCATCAACACCGCTCGCAAGCGAAGCCGCCCGGCCTCGACCAGGGCTTCCTTGCGCGCGTAGCCCTCGTTTTCCCGCAGGTGGTTGGTGAAGTCAACGATCAAAATGGCGTTTTTGGTCACCACCCCGATCAGCACGATGATCCCTAACAACGAGTTCAGGTTAAGCGTATTGCCGGTTAACCACAAGCCGCCGAAGGCGCCCACCAGCGACACCGGCAGCGAGAACATAATCGCCAGCGGTTGCAGCCAGCTTTGGAAGAGCGCCACCAGGAGCATGTAAGCCAAACCAATCGCTAACAGAATTGACTGGCCCAACTGCGCGAACGACTCGCGCTGGATTTCCGAGGTTCCAATTACTTTGTAGTTATAACCGGGCGGGAACTGCACCTGTTCTTTAATGGCGGCCTCGATCTCATCGGTCACGTCGCCGGCGCTGTACTCGGATGTTAGACCAGTGCCAACGGTCAAGACGCGCTGCCGGTCAGATCGGGTAATCCGGGCCGGAGCCAGCGTTCGCTCGACATCAACGACCCGATCCAGAATAATCGGCTGGTCGTCAACATATTCAATCGGCATCTGCAAGAGCTGGGTCACATCCTCACGAGCGGCTTCCGACGCCCGGAGGGAGATATCGATCTCGGTTTGGTTGGGCGGCGCATACTTGCCGACTTGGCTGCCGCTCAAAGCTGTGCGCAACGTGCTGCCAATCTGTGAGGGCGACAAGCCCAGATCGACCGCCTGCTGCCGGTCAATCAACAGTTGGGTTTCGGGCGAACGGGCGGCATCGGTATTTTTGATGTCCGTTGTACCGGGTATGGAGCGAATAACCGCTTCAACCTGATTGGACAGATCGATGAGCGTGTTGGGATCGCTCCCGGATAGTTGGAACTGAATCGGGCTTTGTCCACCGCCGCCCGGTCCAGAGTTCAAGGTCACCGATACCGTGGCTTCGGGAATACTTTGGAGTATCGGGCGCAGATCATCGATTACTTGCTTGGTGCTGCGGTGGCGATCGCCTTTATCGACCAACACCAGGTTGATGGTAGCGGCATTGGCCGATCGCGACGCGCCGCCAAAACCACCGCCGCCGCCGCTGGTGCCGACGACAGTGAGAATACCGGACGTCTCCGGGACGCCTTTAACCACATAATCTTCAACCCGCCGGGCCGCCTGGTCGGTGGTGTCCAGGTTGGTTCCGGCCGGCATCTCGATGCTGATGCGAATTTGGCCGTCATCTTGCTGCGGGAAAAATTCCGTTCCCACAAATCCGCCGACAACCAAATAGAAACCGGCAACCAGCGAGCCCACGGCCAGCAAAACCGCCAGCAATTGGGTGGCAAAGTTCAACAGGAAGAAGCGCAGGGTGGCGGTGTAAAGCGAGGTTAGCCACTCGAAACTTTTTTCAAACAGCCACAAAAAGCCTTCCCATACTTTAGCCACCGGCCACAGAGCACGTCCCAGCCATTTCCGCAGGCCTTTAGGTTCCTGATGGGGTTTACTCAGGTCTTCTGACCATAACGCCGCCAGCATTGGGGTGAGGGTGAAGGCGATAAACAGCGAAATCAAAGCAGCCACGGCAATGGTGACGCCGTAAGAGTAAAAGAATCGACCGACAATGCCTGAGGTAAAGGCCACCGGAATATAAACCACCACGTCAACCAGCGTGATGGTCACGGCAGCCAACCCGATTTCGGTTCGACCGTCGATGGCCGCTTGCTTGGGTGGTTTTTTCATCTCGATGTGACGGTTGATGTTTTCAAGCACCACAATCGCATCGTCAACCAAAATACCAATGACCAGCGTGAGCGCCAACAGGGTCAACTGGTTCAAGCTAAAGCCCAACATCCACATCACTAGGAAGGTGGTAATAATTGAGGTGGGAATAGCCAGGATCACGATAAGAGTACTGCGAAGGGTATGGAGGAAAACCAGAATGACCAAACCGGTAATCACAATGGCTAAAAACAAATCCTCCAACACGGCATCGACCGAACGGCGAATGAAATCGGCGTTGTCCTGAACCACCGTCAGTTGGGAGCCGGGCGGGAGGATTTCTTTGTTTATATCCGCAACCGAGGCAATCACTTCGTCAACCACTTCGACGGTGTTGGCGTCGCTCGATTTGACCACACTGATGCTAACAGCTTCCTGACCATTATAGCGAATGATGCTATCCTGATCTTCCAGACCAACGCGAACATCGGCCACATCGCTTAAGAACACCCGGCCTCGACCCGCGCCTTCATTTTCTCTGACCACCAAGTTTCTAATTTCGTCTAGATTGGTAAATTCACCCACAGAGCGAACGGCGATCTTCTGGCGTCCCTCATCAACCGTACCGGCCGGAAACGTGACGTTATTTTCAGACAGCTTGCGTTGGACATCACCCATCGAGATACCGAACGCGGCCAGTTTGGCCGGATCGACATTCACCTGGACTTCCCGGTCTCGCCCACCGCTGATCGAGACCGAGGCGACGCCCGGAATAGTTTGCAAGCGGGTTTTGATGTCGTTGTCGGCCAGATCAAATAGAACATCCTGTTTTTGCGGGCCGCTGAGTGACATAAAGATAACCGGGACAGCGTTAATGTCAGCCTTGATGATGGTGGGATCCTCAGCCGCATCGGGGAGTTGACCCCGGACACTGGACACCTGACGCTCGACATCAATAGCCGCCTGATCGCCATTAACCCCTTCGTTGAAGGCAATAGCGATGGTTCCAAACCCTTCGGTGGCCGTCGAGTTCAAGTCATCGATACCGGAGATAGTCGAGACCCCATCTTCGATTGGCTTCAACACTAAATCTTCAACATCTTCCGGGGAAGCGCCCGGATAAACAACGGTAATGGACACAAAAGGGAAATCGACGGCGGGAAAACTATCGAGTTTGAGCCGATTGTACCCTTGCATCCCCATGATAACCATCGCCACAATGATCATGAGCATTGTTAGCGGTCGATTAATCGACAATCTTGTTAGTGACATAAATCAAAACCCTTTTTGGAATGATGAAGTCAGAAGGATGAAGATTGAAGCTAAGAAGCTTCAATCTTCATTCTTCATCCTTCATATTCATTATTCATCGTTCATCCTTCATTGACTTTACTCGGCAACGCGCGGATCGTTAGTTACATCTAATTTCGTGCCGCTGGTCAAGCTGCCCTGACCGGCGGTGACGACAATTTCGCCGGGTTTGAGACCGGACAAAATTTCGATACGGTCGTTGTCAAACAAGCCGGTGTTGACCTTGCGTTCTTCGGCCCGATTATCATCGCCCACGACAAAAACGGTCGGCGGATCGGTATCTTGAATGACCGCGTTCCGGGGCGCGAGCACCGTATTGGAATTTTCCTGAGCCAAAATAGCCACATCGGCGAACATGCCGCTGCGCAGCAATTCCGCTCCCTCGGTGGGTGTAACAGTGACCTCAAAGGTCCGGGTGTCGGCATTGGCTTTGGGCGAAATGTTGGTGACGACGCCGGGGAAATCCTGGCCCGGATAAGCCGTGGTCCGCATCGACACCGCCTGGCCTTTGGTAACCTGGCTGATGCGGCTCTCTTGAACCTCAACCTTAATTTCAAGGGCATCGGATAGCAGCTCGACCACATTATTTTGCGGCGTCACCCGGCTGCCCTGGGAGATGTAAAGCTCGGCAATCACCCCATCAAATGGCGCCTCGATGACGGTTTCTTCCAGTTGAATCTTGGCGATATCCAAGGCGGCCTGAGCGCGTTGAACGCCAACGCGGGCGAGCGCGACATCAACCTCGCGATAGGGTTCTAACGTGAGCGACAGTTGCAGTTCGGCCTGAGCCAAGTTGAGCATGAGCGGGGCCAATTGGGAGTCGCTGGGGTTGGTATCCAGGTTGTAATCGGCCAGAGCGTTTTCATAGTTGATCGTAGCTTGCTGCAAAGCGACCGCTTGCGGTTTATCACCAACGTCGCCGGCCCAGGCAATCTTATCGTATTCAGCTTGAGCGGCTTTCAGTGCGGCTTCGGTTCGGGCCAGTTCAGCCGCAGCTTTGGTTCGTTCATTGTCGTCAACGGTAGCGACATCATTTAAGGCGGCTCGCGCCAACTCAACGGCAGCTCGCGCGGCAATGATCTCCTCAGGGCGCGACCCCTGTTCGATTTTCGCCAGTTGCAGCGAGGCGGAAGCCAGTTCAGCCTCGGCCTGTTTAAGCTGGGCCAGATAGGTGCCATCATCGATGATCGCGATTTTGTCGCCGGCTTTAACCTGATCGCCCACCTCAACCAATAGCTGCTCTACTTTGCCCGTTGCGCCGGGGGTGAGATCGACATCGTCTTTGGGTTGAACGCTGCCGGAGTAGGAAAAGACCAGATCGATGTCGCCGGTGGTCACCTCGCCCACCTCAACAGCAACCGTTTTCTCTTCGGTCGGGGTCGGTGTTACCGCCGCCGCTGCAGCGCCCTCGGATGCACCGGAGCCGCTGCAGGCCGAAACCAACAACGCCAACCCCAGCAGCAATAAAAAAACAGAGAGTGAATATTTTTTCACAAAAGAGACCTCCAGATTAATTTTGGATATGGCAGGGGATATAGGACTAAGACTCAACCGGCTGTTTTAAGCTATTTTTATCTTTCATTTTCAGAAAGTGGATGGGATCATCCCTAAAAGCGAGCATCCGTTGGACTTCTGCGTCCAATTCTTCGCCGGTGAGAGAGGTTTGCCGGCTAACTTGCAAGCGCAGCAGATAATATAGTGATTGTTCAAGCGACTCTAGCTCTTCATCCATTAGAGTCTGGTAAGATTTCATCGCCTCTTGAGAGGCTTCTTCATTAATTCGCGTGACCAACTCGACGCCGCTTTGGGTGGGTTGCACCAGAACTACTCGCCGATCAACTTCGCTGCGGGTACGTTTGACCAATTTCATTTTCACCAGGCGATCGATGATGCCGGTCATCGTCGGCGGATCTTGAAAAGTGACCTCTGTCAAGTCTCTCATAGTACACGGGCTTTGATGACAGGACAGAGAGGATAAGGTAAAAAACTGAGGCGGAGTTAACCCATATGTTTGGATCCATTGCGAGAAATGGCGCGTGGAGACCCAGATTAATGAGACGAACATGTCTTTAATTTTTTTAACCTTTGCTTCTCTAGAAGCTGCATCCATAAATATTTTCCAATCAAAAATAATTAGCGGTAAAAAATATTTACCGCACCAATTATATTGAGTGTCAATCTTATTGTCAAAAAATAATTCGCGCCTTTAAGTATATAATTTTCTAGCTTTAATCAACAAAATAGGGAGATATTGTTCGATTTTAAGGGGCAGGAGGAGGCAGCAGGTAGATAAACGGGCAGAAATATTAACCCAAAAAAGGGATACAGCTAATAACTATATCCCTTTTTTATAAAGTTAAGCCGCAAATGATTGGGAGGAGTAGCCGCTTTGCGACAGAAATCGAAAAACCCGATAAACGTCGTTAGCGGTGATGACCCCTTTAAAGTGCAGTCCATCGTAAACGGCCACAAATTGGGTTGAGGCTTCGGTTAATTTATCTTGTACCTCATCCAAAGTAGCGTTAAGGGCGATGGTTGGAATATGCTTGGCCTGATGCATAATCTCCGTAATGCGCCGATGCCACTGACCGGCTTGCATCGCTTGCGAAATACTGCCGCTGGTAGCGACCCCCAGAAACTGCCCATCGACCGGATCGAGCACGGCAAAATTGGATTGGGAATTGCTCAACATCATCGAGGCCACCTGCCCCACCGTCGCATAGGGCGATAGAGCCACTCGATTTTCTCGCAGGGCCTGACGAGCCGACACTTTACGCAGCAGGCTTCTGGCCGCCACCGCCTGGCCTTCTTGACTACCAGCCATAAAAATGAAGAAGGCGATGAAGGCCAGAAAGATTTCATGATTATATATAGCGAAAATCCCTAAGAGAATCGCCAGCGCGCGGCCAATTGAAACCGCAATTTGCGTGGCTTTCTGATAGGTGGTGAATAATCCCAGCGCGGCTCTCAGCACGCGACCCCCATCCAACGGGAAAGCCGGAATCATATTGAAGATAACCAGCGATACGTTAGCAAAGAGCAAAAATGTAGAAAGCCCCAACAGCCCCGGCTCCATCATCAAGGTCAAACCATACATTCCCACCCCGGAAAAACCCAAGGCCAAAACCACCGGCAACAACAACGCCGCCAGAACAACATTGACAGCCGGTCCGGCGATAGCCACCACCAACTCTTGCACCGGTTTTTCCGGCATCCGTTCCAAACGAGCCACACCGCCAATAGGTAACAGCGTAATATCCTTGACCGGAATACCATACCACATTGCGGCTAAACTATGCCCCAATTCGTGTAAGACGACCAGCGTAAATAAAGCCAAAGTAACGAGAATACCATACAAAGGGCCAGCGCTACCCCCGTAGTTGAACGCGCCCCAAATCAGGATCAACAAAAAAGTAAAGTGAACTTTTAAGTCGATCCCAAATAATTTGCCAATTTTGAATGACCATCCCATTAAGGGTCTCCTTTAATAACCAACTGTACGTATAAATCTGATAAAAGTTTCACCCGGCCTTAGCAAGGTCGAAAACCTGTCCAGTTTTATTCCATTTTCAACTAACTGTTCTACTATAGTTTACCTGATTTTTATTAGAAACATATTATAACCTAAGTTTGCTACCTTGTGGCTGATACAAAACGTAGGAGGAAAAAAGCAGGGGGATTTTTGCCCTTAATCCCTACCCCCTACTTCCTACTCCCTGATTTAGATACATAGGCGACAGCTTGATGATAACCCCAATTGTCGATAGCTAACCTCAAAAGTTGACAATACGCACGCAAAAAACCAAAATGGTGATTACAGGTCAAACTTAGCCACCAAGTTTAAAAGTCGGGAATAATTACGTATGTTCGGACGGCGACAGTCCCCTATGAAGACGATTAGTGTGGGAACATTACTCAACAATCGATACCGCCTGCAAACGCTGCTAGGCGAAGGCGGAGCCGGCATCATTTTCAAAGCTGAGGATGAGCAGCTTAGCCGCGAGGTGGCTATCAAACTCTTATTGAGCGAAGGCGACATTAGCGGCGATAAATTGGCCCGCTTTCGGGGTGAGGCCCGTTCGGTGGCCCGCTTGAACCACCCTAATATCATTACCCTCTATGATTACGCCGAAGAAAATGGCCGGCCTTACCTGGTCATTGAGTACATCCCCGGCATGGATCTGTGGGAGCTTGATAACGGTTACGCCCCCAATTTAATGCCCCTGGCCGAGGCGCTGCCTATTTTCGATGGCATCTTGGCCGCGTTGGAATATTCCCACGCTCATCAAGTCATCCATCGAGATTTGAAGCCGGAAAATGTCATGATCACGCCCGATAAGCAGGTTAAGGTCATGGATTTTGGGTTGGCCCGCATCGAGGGGCAGTCGCGCTTAACCCAGGACGGTCTGGTGGCCGGGACAGCCGCCTATCTGGCTCCTGAATTGGCGCGGGGCGAACCGGGCGACCATCGGGTCGATCTGTATGCTATGGGCATCATTATGTACGAACTCACCACCGGCCGCCGGCCCTTTTCTGGGGATGATCCGCTGACCGTGGTTTCGCAGCATATTCACGCCCCGGTCGTTCCACCCCAACATTATAATTCGGCCATACCGAATGACCTGCAAGCCGTCATTCTCAAACTTCTGGCCAAAAGCCCCCATGAACGCTACGCCACTGCCGGCGAGGCTCGGCGCGCTTTAGCCCCCATTATTGAGCGGCTAACCACGCCCGATGCGGCTGCCGGAGAAGCTGAAGTCCCCTCCCTCACCGACGATCCGGCCAACGTCCAAGCCCTACTGGAGCGAATTGCCCGCGGCAAGATGGTGGGCCGCGAGGAGGAGCTGCAAAAACTCAAGGAGCATTGGGACCTGGTTAGGTTAGGTGAACTTGAAACCGAGCCGCTGGTCATCATCTCCGGCGAGGGGGGTATCGGCAAAACCCGGCTTTTGCGCGAACTCCAGGTCTATTCAGGGCTGCGCGATGGCTATATCATCTACGGTCGCGCTCATGAGCAAGACGCAGGTACCCCCTACGCCCTCTTTGCCCGCGTCCTGCGCAACTATATTGCCGAGCAGCCCGCCGACGTCTTGCAAAATCAGATGAGCGGCTTTATGGCTGGCGAAGTAGTCAAACTGGTGCCACAGGTGGCTGAAAAGATGGGTTACATTCAACCTAATCCTTCGCTAGAGCCATCGGCGGAACGGACGCGCCTGCTTGATCAGATCAGCCGGTTTATTCTTAACATTGCCCAAGACCAGCCGGCGCTGCTGCTGCTGGATGATCTCCATTTTGCCGATCCCGGCAGCCTGGACATCTTGAATACGCTAATGGCCCGGTCGCCCGGTAATTCATTAATGATTGCGGCGGCCTATCGCGATGTGGCCTTGAGTTATTCTCATCCGGTCAATCGCTTTATCAATTCGCTGCGCAGCGCCGGTCTGGTTCGCCAATTCCCCTTGCGACGCCTGCCCCAAGGCGCTACCAAACAACTGCTGGAGTCGCTGCTGGCCAATAAAGTCAGCCGCAAATTTCTCAGGTCGATCTACGAAGCCACAGAGGGCAACCCACTTTTCGTCGAAGAGCTGATCAAGAGTCTGGTTGTCGATGGCCAGTTGCAATGGCTGGAGGGCCGGTGGGAACAGCGGAGCGACACCCTGCCCCATATCCCCGGCAGTATCAAAGCCGTCTTAGGCCGGCGGCTGGAGCGCATTTCGGAGCCGACGCTGGAGCTGCTGCGCTTGTCCGCCGTGATTGGCCGCTCCTTTGGCCTGGATTTGCTGTTGGAGGCCAGCGCCTACGATGACGACAAGATTCAGTGGGCCATCGAAGAAGCCCTCAGCGCCCAACTGATCGAGGTCGTGCGGATTATTGATCAGCCGCCGGAGCAAATTGATACCGGCATTGTGGTCTACTACCAGTTTCAGCACGCGCTCATCCGGGAGACGCTGTACGAGGAACTGCGGCCGCTGCGCCGACGGCGGCTGCACCGCCGGGTTGGCGCAGCCCTGGAGCGCATGGCCGCCGATCATGCCTATCGCAACCCGGCCATCCTGGCCCGGCACTTTATCGCCGGGGCGGAGGATGAAAAAGCCGTGGCCTACCTGCGTCAGGCCGGCAAAAAAGCGATTGAAGTCCACGCCAACCAGGAGGCCGTCGATTACTTAAGCCAGGCTTATGAGATTTTGGAAGACCTGTCCCCTGAACTAACCGGCGATGCTCAGCAGGCGAATTTGGCGCAGCGGTTCGAACTGCTCACCCAGCAGCGTGATGTCTGCAATATGATGGGCGATCGTGACCGGGAATTCAAAGTCCTGCAGATGATGTTGGATTTGGCCGATCAACTGGATGACCGGCTGCGCCGCCTCAAGACGATGAGCCAAATGTCCACCTACTACTGGCACGTAGGCAATCTGGCCCAGGCGGAACAAACCGCTCGTGAGGCCCTACAAATGGCTCGCACCGCTAATGATGAGGGCGGCCAGCAAGCCGCCTTGGAGCGCGTCGCCCGCGTCTTGTGGACCCAGCGAGACCCCCGCAGCATGGAATACGCCACCCAGGCGCTGGTGCTGGCCCAAAAATTAAGGGATCGCCCCCGCGAAGGGCGGCTAACCGAACTGGTCGGCCACATTTTCATCGACACCTTATATGAACCGGAGCGGGCGGCGTTTTACTTTGAGCAGGCGCTTAAAATTTGCGAGGAAACCCATAATCCTTATGAAGCGGCCTGGACCCTGTGGGGCATGGGCAAACAGGCCATGTTGATCAGCAACTACCCGGCAGCGCTGGAACGATTTACCGAAGCCAAAAAAACCGCCGAGAGTATCGGCGCTACCCTGCAAGTAGGCTGGGATTTATATCACTCCGGCAACGCCTGGTACAATTTAGGCGACTATGATCGCAGCCTGGAGTTGTACCGCCAAGCCCAGACCATTTTCGAAACATCACAGCATCCCCGTGGCAAGATTTACGTCATCAACTCGATAGGGATGGTGATGATCGGTTTGGGTCAAATGGAAGAAGCTGCGGCGCAGTTGGAAACAGCGGCTCAGCAGGCCGAGGCCCGCCAGGATTTGCGTCTGATGCTAAGAAGTTATGAAGCCCTGGCTTACTATTATCGCCTATTAGGCGGTGAGGCCAATTTAACCAACGCTATCCGCTTTAGCAACCGCATCATAAAATTGGCAACCGACGCCCGCTATATGGAACACCAACTCATTGGATTTTATTTACGGGGAACCGGCTTCTTCCAAATGCGGAAATTATCAGAGGCCGTCAACAGTTCGATTAAAGCGGTGTCTCATATGGAACGCCTGAACTACCTGGAGGCGCCCCATATTACCAAAGCAGCCATTTTCTACACCCACAGCCAGATTATGAGCGCCATGGGCCAGCTTGACACTGCTCGAAATTACATGCAAAAAGCCTACAACGATGTTATCTATGCCGCCGGCTTTATCAGCGATGAACAACTGCGCTACAGTTTTTTGCAAAATGTCTCGATCAACCGGGTTATAATCGCCGCCGGACAGAATTTATCGACCGGTTGGGAGTAACCCGCTCGTCGTAACCGCTTTAGTGGCATTTCATCGCTAAAGCGGTTACGACAAACGCGAGTAGGCGCACATCCGATTAAGATTTGACTCGAGCCATAAAATGGGCATCGATAAAAACCCCGTCGCGAAAGGCGTAGTTGCTAAGGGTGCCCTCAACCGTGAAGCCATATTTGCGGTAGAGTTGCAGCGCCGGCTGGTTATCAACAAAAACGGTCAGTTCCAGTCGGGTCAGATTGAGCCAATTTTCGGCCAGGTCGATGATCGCCGCCATCAGCCGCGAGCCTATGCCTTGACCTTGATAATCATCGTGTACGGCCATGCCCAGCGCCGCCACATGCAACCGCCGCGCTGCCGTTTGACGGATAAGGCTAATCGACCCCACCACTTTTTGCGTCTCTTTAACAACAGCCACCAGCACATGTTTATTATCGGGCATATTGGTATAACGCCGCCTGACGTCCTCGATGGATTTGTAAGGCGTTTGTAACGTTTGGCGCTGGCACTTCGGCATCGCCATCAGTTCGGCCAAATCATCGACATCACCCGGCGCTACCCCCCGAATAATGATTTCCATTAGCCTCCCTCGCTTGGATAGCTGAGATCGCGTATAATAACTTAACCGTATAATATGGATAAAAACATAGATATCAAATTCATCTCCTACCAGCGTTATAATTCAAATACCAAAGTCTTGATTTTTGGAAGTCATTTTAATCTATGAGAGAAATCAGCAGTCTTAATCTATCGCAGGTCGTTTCGCTGCTGAGGGCCACCCCTCAAACCCTTCGAAGGCATCTTAGCCCCTTGGACGCATCTATTTTAAACTGGCACCCCCGGCCTCATGAGCGATCGATCAGCGAGATCGTCCTTCATCTCATCGAAAGCGATCAACATGCGTTTGCCACTCCTATTCACCAGATGCTGGCGCACGACCTGCCCGAACTCGAAGGGTGGGACATCCACGACAGCAATTTTGACGTGTACGATACCGATCGCGACATCCTTGAACTACTGGCCGAGCTAGAAGTCATGCGCCACGAATATGCCACAATGGTTTCCGGCTTACGGCCAGGTCAATTGGCCCGCGCGGGATTTCATCCGGCGGTCGGTGAGGTTCAGGTGGTCGATTACATTTATGAGTGGGTTTACCATGATAGTAAACACATCAAACAGATCATGTATCTCATCCAAATTTCGGTTTGGCCTAAAATGGGAAATCTGCGTCATTTTGTACCACCTGGTTAATGATCGCATTGCCCCCATAAACACAGCTCAGGCGGCTGACGCTTAATCAAGGCGATTAGGCGTCAGTCACCTAAATAGTTATAGGGCTTACGCAGTTGGGTGAAACGAACCCGGTGGCAGTCACTTTTGGCCGAAAATGAATGTCGGTTTAGCAAATAGGTCGATTTATAACAGCCAAGTGACTGTCACCTTTTGAACTGCGTAACTCCTAAGTTACATACACCCTCTGAAAATCTGCAAAAGGAAAAGGAATTAATATGGGAACTGTAGCCATCAAATGGGTAGAATCACGACTGATGACCGGGGTCGACTCGTTCGGTCATCCACTGACGATCGGCAGTTGGCCGGAGCGCGAGCCGCAATGGGCTGGCCTCAAGCCGTCTGACTTACTGATGCTGGCGGCAGCCTCTTGCTCCGCCTATGATGTCATCATGATCTTGACTAAACAAAAAGAACCGCTGGAAGGATTGGAAGTCACCTGTACCGGCGAACAGCAGCCGGAACCACCTTACACCTTCACCACCATGCATCTCAACTATATCTTTAAAGGAAATCTGAATCCCAAAAAAGTTGAGCGCGCGATCAAGCTCTCCGAAGAGAAATATTGCTCGGTGACCAACACGCTCAAAGCAACTGTAGCCATCACCAACAGTTACGAAATTATTGACGAGTCGTTACAGTCCGCTCTGTAAAGCGCGGCTAAGCATAAGGTCTATAAATTAATATTGCCGAAACGATTAAAGCAGGCGGGTTTAAAAATTAGCCGGATAAATCAATAACGCGATGAATATCAGTGGTATTGCGCTTACCGACCCGATAATTCGGACGGGTTGCTTCCTCTGTTTTTCGGATAAGACCGTCCGTTGGTGGGAGCAAAGGCAATAAAGGTTCCTCTTGGCGAGGCGGGTGATCGGGTTTATCTGACCAGCCGAAAAGGCTCATCAATTTCTTCATAGGTCTAAAGTCCTCTTCTCGGAAACTTAGCCATGTTGAGCAAGTATGGCTTGAGAAATTTATTACAAGATTGATACCGGGTTCTATGCTATTATATGCGGTTGCCCAGGTATCCTTCATCCGTTTTTAAAAATTGCGGTAAATATCTATGGAAAATATGGAAGGATTGGGCGTTTTTGTGCTGATCATCATTCCGGCCTCGATCTTGTTTATCTATCTAACCACCCGTGGCCCGGACAGCCCTGAAGACAGCGAACGCCCAGAGCCAAATTAGAAACCAGATGACGGCCCTTTATGCAGCAGGACAGCGTGGCCCGCGGTTCATCGCGCTTCATGCGAGTCACAGGGTCGCTCATCCCTCCCTATATTTATAGGTAACCCCAGTGGCTACCTTTCCGCGAATCAGACCTGACAGGTTTTCAAACGAGCCTTAACCCGACTAAATGGCCCGAATTGCCCTGATTTTTCTCTGAAACGTATCTCCAAAACCTGTCAGGTCTGATAGGTGACAACTTGAGTTAGTTAGAAAACTTAATTTTTGGTAATTTGGCAAAATTGCCCATTGCGTAAACCAATAAATACGCTACAATAACAAAATAGGGAGGAAATAAAACATTCTGGGAGGAATAGTATAATCAGGCTATGGATCGCAATGATGTAGATCAAATTATCAAAGAAGCACAGGAGCAAGCCAAACGGCTGGATTTGCGCCGGGCCAGCCTCAGTATGGTCGATTTAAGCGGGGTTAGGTTACATGGAGCCAACCTCAACGAAACAGACTTGTACCGAGCCATTCTTGACGATGCGGATCTGTATGAAGCCGACATGGTCTTCGCCAATCTATCAAAGGCCAGCATTCGAGGCGGTAATTTAGCCCGAGTGAATATGGTCTTCGCCAATCTCCGTGAGGCCCGCCTCACCGGCGCCAGCTTAGCCGGCGCCAATCTTAGCGCCGCCGATTTGAGCGGCGTCGATCTAAGTGGGGCCAACTTGAGTGGGGCCAATTTAAGCGAGGCCAATTTAACCAATGCCAACCTCAGCAACGCCAATCTCAGCGAGGCCAATTTAACCGAAGCGTCACTGCATAAGGCCAACCTCAGCGGCGCTAATTTGTGCGGGGCTAAATTGGGCCTGGCCCATTTGGAGAAGGTCAATTTAAACCGGGCCAAATACGATTATCGAACGGAATGGCGAAGTGGCTTTGATCCGGTTGGCACCGGAGCGATCGAGCAAAAACGCTTGCTGCGCTTTATCGACCGTTTTTTCGAGGCCTTCATCGAAGAAAAAGGCACCACTCAGATCGATATTCGGGCCGAGTGACCGGGCGACCGCAACTCACCGTTCGGCGACAATGATCTCGCTGGGAAACCCCAGTTGAGTGACGACTTCGCGTTGTACCGGCGCAAAACTCGCGCGCTCAACGAGGGCGGCTAACTGCACCGGGCGACACCCGCCGCACCAGAGTGGATTGAGGCGAAACGCGGTTTTCCAGGCGCCCACCAAAATCCGGCTGGGCCAATCGACGCCCTCGGTGAGCGATACCAGCGCCATGCGCCCGCCCGGCTTTAGCACCCGCCGAAATTCCGCCAAGAGACCGGGCAGGTCTGGCGCGGCCAGCAGATCCAGCATATAGCTGGAAAACAGTCGATCAACGCTGGCCGAGGCATAAGGCAGCCGCCGCGCGTCAGCCTGGCACAACGGCGCGCCGGTTCGGCTGTAAGCCAGCTTGAGCATCACCGGCGACCGGTCGAGGCCAAACGCTGCCCCGGCTGAACTCACGGCGGCTTGAAGTTGAAGATGTTCTTTCCCCGTCCCCACCCCCACATTCAAGACCCGCTGTCCCGGCCGCAGATCGAGAGCCGCCAATCCCTGCTGTTTAGCCAGCCCCTCATAAACTTCGGCCCGGTCATGGCCGATGCCCAGGCGGTTGTAAAATTGCTCCGCCGCTGCGGTGGAGATAGTATTCTCGAACATTACTCACCTCTTAGCCAATTCAGTCATCTAAACCCGATAATCAAATGACATCCGATCTGATGCTGCGCCGTGAGTGGACCTTACGCGCCCATAACAAACAACTCATTTTCATCAAAAAGTCGAATGAGCATGCCAGTCACGACGGGCATTTCTAATTTCTGATTTTTTTACCTCGCCGTTTCAGTCTACATCCAATTTCAATCTTTTTCCAAAATCTTGTCACAACCCGACCGGGCTTTTCGTCTTATTTGTAGAGTTTGTAGAGTTTATGGAGTTGGTGGAGTTTAGAAGTTTAGATCAGCCATGTTTTTAGATAATTTGGGGTGTCTTCTCGATAACTTGAGCAATACAACAACGGATACCGAAATAAATGGATAGAAAAGGAAAAAATCCGTTAATTTCTTAATCCGTTGTACTCTTTACCCCGAAAAATTGAGATATTATATATGGAGGATTTTAAGATGACATACCATCAAGATCAAAATAATGTAATTATCGTCGGGGGCGGGTTGGCCGGGTTAACGGCGGCGGCGTTTTTGGCGCGGGCCGGGCAGCGAGTGGTGCTGTATGAAAAGGCGCGAGACCTGGGCGGTCGAGCGCAAACCCAGGAGAAACATGGCTTCTATTTTAATTTAGGGCCGCACGCGCTGTACCGATTAGGCGAAGGCGTGCAAATATTGCAGGAACTGGGCCTTGAATTTAAGGGCCACTTCCCCCAACTAAACGGCGTTTTGATCAAAAACAATCAGCCGCACCCCTTGCCGTTCCAGCCTGTTTCGCTTTTAACGACCAAAGTGATAAATTGGCCGGCCAAATGGCAGATGATGCGTCTTTTGGCCGCACTGCCCAAAATCGATCCGGCGCCATTGACCTCACTAACGGTGCAGGACTGGTTCGCGGAGCAAGGGTACAGCGCCGACACGCGAATGTATCTGCAAGCTATTATCCGGCTGGCCACCTACACCGACGATATCGAGCACCAGAGCGCTGGCGCGGCGATAGCGCAAGTGCAGCGGGCCGCGGCGGGGAACGTGCTTTACGTTGACAACGGCTGGCAGGTGCTGGTTGAGGGACTACGCCGCCGGGCCGAAGCTGCCGGCGCGATCATCGAAAGCGGGGCGCGCGTCACGGCGATTGAGCTGGATAGCCAGCAGCGAGTGAGCGGCGTGCGATTAGCTGATAGCTCGACTCGACCAGCCGGCGCGGTCATTATCGCGGCGAGCCCGGCTGCGGCCCACATGTTAGTCGGCCAACCCAGCCTGATCGACCCCTGGGCTAAAGCGGCCGTGCCGGTCAAAGCGGCCGTTTTGGATGTTGCCCTCAAACGGCTGCCCCGTCCGGAAACAACATTTGCTCTGGGAATGGACCAGCCATTATACTTGTCGGTACATTCGGCGGCCGCCCACCTGGCGCCGGAGGGTGGCGCTTTAATCCACACAGCCAAATACCTCAACTCGGCCGATCCCGATCCCGAACTGGCCGAACGGGAGTTGGCCGGTCTGCTCGACCTGACGCAACCCGGCTGGCGCGCCCAGGTCGTCGAACAACGATTTTTGCCGGATATGACCGTCATCAATGCGCTGATTCCGGCGGC
This sequence comes from Anaerolineales bacterium, assembly GCA_020634935.1. GTDB lineage: Bacteria > Chloroflexota > Anaerolineae > 4572-78 > J111 > JAGRBY01. The sequence goes on along the minus strand of JACKAT010000036.1, from coordinate 28,715 downwards.
ACAAGGCGGATTGCCTGGCCGGCCCGGCCCCGAGATCCCCGGCCTGGCCGGTCTATATGTAGCCGGCGACTGGGTCGGCCCGACCGGCATGTTATCCGATGCCAGTTTCGCCAGCGCCAAACAAGCCGCTTATTTGGCGCAAGCCTACCTGACGCAGCAACAGCCACTGAGCCTTGAGTTACCGAGCATCGCGGTCAAAAGCAATAGGTTTGAACTGGCGTAGTATCTTAACCCAAGTTGCCCCCTTGCGGGGAAAAGACCTTTAGGGTTTCCGAAAGGGCCTTATCCCGACCTAAATTTGGATATTTAACGCCAATTCTTGTCAAAATCAGGGTCAAAACCCTAAAGGTCTGGACGGGTAGCAACTTGAGTTATCTTATGAAGAATAACTAATCGATGAATAACATTGAGCAATTCAACCCATATCGACCGCTGTTGTTTTCGATTGCTTACCGAATGTTAGGCAGCCAGATGGAGGCCGAGGATATGGTGCAGGAGAGCTTTCTGCGCTGGCAGACCGTTTCGACGGCGGAGGTGCAGTCGGTCAAGGCTTATCTAACCAGCATTATCACCCGTTTGTGCATCGACCACCTGCGCTCGGCCAGGGTCCAGCGCGAAACCTACGTGGGGTCGTGGCTGCCCGAACCGCTGATCGCCGACCAGCCGCCCGGAGCCGACCGGCCGGTAGTCCTGGCCGAGTCGTTGTCGATGGCTTTCTTGGTCTTGCTGGAGCGCCTGACGCCGATCGAACGCGCTGTCTTTCTGCTGCGTGAGGTATTCGATTACGACTACCCGGAAATTGCCGCGATTGTGGACAAGAGCGAGGCTAACTGCCGCCAGTTGGTTCGCCGGGCGCGCCAGCATATCTCCGCTCACCGGCCTCGCTTTGATGCTACCCCCGAGCAGCAGCAACGCCTGACGATGCAGTTCATGGAAACCTGCGGGCGGGGCGACATGTCCGGTTTGTTGAATCTTCTGGCCGATGACATTACCGTTTGGTCTGATGGCGGCGGCAAGGTCACAGCGGCCCGCCGGCCGATTGTCGGCCCGGAGCGAGTAGCCCATTTCTTCATAAGTATTATCGCCAAAGCTCCCCCTGGCCTGATCACTAAGGCAGCTTGGATCAACGACCAGCCGGGCATTATCAGCTATTTTAACGGTCAAGCGGTCAGTGTGCTCATTTTTGATATTGCCGAGGAGCGGATTCAGACGATTTATGCGGTTATAAACCCCGATAAATTGCAAAAGATACCGGTTTGATTTGATTTGGTTATCGATCCCTCCCTTGAAAATACAGTCTTGGAGCGTCAAAGTTTACTTTGACCCTGCCTGAATGACAAAGCAAGCTTTGTCGCTCCGATAAATTTTCATTCTCGGTGTCGTCCTGTAAGGACTGTTCGACTCCTCTGAAAATACAGATCTGGAGCGTCAAAGTTTACTTTGACCCCAACGTGGATGACAAAGCAAGCTTTGTCGCTCCTATAAATTTTCATTGTCGTTGCTGTGCCGAGGTTCTGTCGGACTTTACCTTGAATGACAAAGCCAGCTTTGTCGTTCCGCTGCATTTTATGGGTGGTATCGTCCCTTGGGGGGTTGTGGCCGGCTATGGTACTTGTGTACCCTAGAGTACAGAAGTACCAAATTTTGTCGTTTACGTCGCGAGCTATTTTCGATAATCTGATAGGGTCAAGATCTATCAACACGAGCGCCGTAACTGTGACGGTGCTGATCTTTAACAACACGGAATTATTGAAAATGGCTTTGAATCTGCGCACCCTACCTTTACAATCGTATCCCTCTGCCCGGGCGACTGTGAGGAGGGTGTTTTGTATTTTAAAGCCCTAGCTCAAGGAGACTAACCCGGTATGGAAACGATTGATCGATCCGGCGATTATGGCGGCGGCGGCTATTGATGCTGATAAAGGGAGACCGGCGTTGAGGCTTTAGTTGGAAATGAGCCGGCTAAAGCCTCAACGCCGGTCTTCTGCGCCGCAATAACATAGGCGTTCCGGCCAGCCGGAACTGCTTTTTTGCGTCAAATGGTTATTCCCCGCTGGCCGAATCTGTTTTTTTGCGTCAAAATCACTATTCCCCGCTGGCCGATCACCTTTTCTGCAACAAAATCGTCATTCCCCGCTGGCCGGATGTGCTTTTTTACGTCAAAATCGTTATTCCCCCAGCCGGGAACTGCTTTTTTACGTCAAAATCGTCATTCCCCGCTAGTCGATCTCCTTTTCTGCAACAAAATTGTCATTCCCCGCAGCCCGGATCTGTTTTTTTGCGTCAAAATCGTTATTCCCCCAGCCGGGAACTGCTTTTTTACGTCAAAATGGTTATTCCCCCAGCCCGGAACTGCTTTTTTGCGTCAAAATCGTTATTCCCCGCTGGCCGGATGTGCTTTTTTGCGTCAAAATCGTCATTCCCCGCAGCCCGGAACTACTTTTTTACGTCAAAATGGTTATTCCCCCAGCCCGGAACTGCTTTTTTGCGTCAAAATCGTTATTCCCCGCAGCCCGGATGTGCTTTTTTGCGTCAAAACCGTTATTCCCCGCAGCCCGGATGTGCTTTTTTGCGTCAAAATCACTATTCCCCGCTGGCCGGATCGCCTTTTCTGCGATAAATTTGCGATTCTCCGCAGCGGTAGCCCACCATTAAACCGTGGAGACGTGAAGATGACGGCAGATCGACCCCATAATCGACAGAATTGACATGATTATCACGATTTTATCGATCATAATTCGGTAAATCGGGTTAATCCTGTCTAAATTTTTTCACCACGGTTTAGGGCAGAGCTACCTCCGCAGCCGGGAACGCCTTCTACGGCAAAATTGCTGTATCTGAAATCAGAATGGGGCTGTCTGTGACAAAATAGCAAGTCTGACTATTGGACTAAGCGTTGTAATTTCTGTTTAACGGCAATGGGGGTATCCGGCTGCCGCACGAAATGGGCCAGGAGGGCCTGGATTTCGGCGACGGTTTTCTTGGGGCCGGTGATGGTATCGCCGGGAATTAAGCTGATGGCGCGCTGCAAATGTTGAAGGGCGTCAGGGCGGCGCTGGTTGAGCAGCAAGCCGTAGGCCCACCATAATTCCGCTTTAATAACCTGCTCGGCGGCCTGGTTGTCGCTGAAGTAGGTGACGGCCTGATAGAATAGATCATAGCTGGTGGCGTATTCCTGCAACCGGATGCGGATTTGCCCTTCCAGGATACAAGCCAGCCCTTTTTCAAAAATGAGCCCGTTCTCACCGGCGGTTTGCCGGGCCTGATCAGCCATGCTCAACGCCTCCTGGAGATGGTCGGCTTGGAAGGAGCGGTAGAAACATTCGCTTAAGTTGACTTCGTTGGCTACGGTTAGCGATTTAGCCCCCACTTCGTCGGCGTAGCGCGTTGACTCGACAAAGGCGTTGGCGGCGGGTTGATATGATCCCTGGCCCAAGTACGCTTCGCCCATCCCAGCCAGGGCAAAGGCGGCGCGCCGTTTAGCGCCGGTGCGCAGCGCAATCTCTAAGGCCAGATTAAGATTGGCTAAGGCCTGCTCGTAATGGCCGGATTTGCTCAACACCGTCCCTAACCCAATCAAACTATTCGCCAAATTACTGTCGTGATCAAGGTCCTGCCAAATATTGACCGCTTCTTGATAATGGGCTTTGGCCGCCTCGATGTTGGCCTGGCGTTCCAATGACACGCCCAGATCGTGGTGGCACAGGCCAATGAGATGCTTGTCATTGAGGATGGTAAATTGCTTCAAGGCGTGCCGGGTATCCTCCAGAGCTTTAAGAATATTGCCGGCGGTGCCAAAAGCCAAGCCTCGATTGCGAGTGGCCCAGGCGATCAGCCAACTGTTGCCTTCGGCGTACGTTTTAAGCTGCTCCAGTCCGGTCGTGGCCAGGGCCACCGCTTCCCTAGCTCGTCCGGTCATACGCAGACCAACCGACTGCCAAATCTGGGCTTCGGCGGCCCGGACCGGATCGCCTTGCGTTTGAAACAACTGCTGAGCCAGCTTAAAAAGCGTCATGGCCCGCTCGTGTTCGCCAAAATCATCGATCAACATCTGGCCCCACAGCAGCAGCAGCCGGGGGCGTTTCTCCAATTCCGGCAGCGGAAATTTCGACAGCCAATCGTTGAGGATACTGGCCTGGCCGGCCTGGTAGAACGCTTCTAAGGTTTCGTGATCCAGCAGCGACTCGGTTTTACTCCAGGTGGTGCGCGACAGGTAGAATTTTACGGCCCGTTCGTCGGTTAGCAAGGTTTGATCGAGCTTGAGAATGACTTCGGCCAGTTGGTTAAAGGCCCGCAGCATGCGCTCGGTGCCGATGGTATCTGCGGCGGGCAGGTTTTCGTGATCGCGTACGGCCACCTTTTCGTAGTAGGCATAGAGCGGCACATAGGGGATTTTGAGCGCCCACAAGGAGAATAGCTCATCTCGCAGCGCCGGCGGCAAGAAGCGGTTGAAGTTAGCGGTGAATTTGATCCGGAACCAGTTGTGGAGTTCGGCCTCGGCCCACTCATCAACCCGGGCCGGAATGATGAGCAGTTCCAGGGGGCGGCCCTGCCGCAGATCGAGCACGTCAGGGTGCTTGAATTTGCCGGCCATTTCCAACGTACCTGCCAAATTCTGCTCGTTTGAAGCGCAAAACATGATGATGGTATCGGCCAGGTGATAGGTACACACTCCGCCCATTTCGGTCACGCCGGTGCGGCTGTCGATCAGGATGATGTCGGCCCGCTGGCTAAGCTGGTCTCGCAGCCAGTTGAAAAACAGGCCGCCGCCCCAATTTTCGTAAAAATCCTGCCAATCAAAGCCAAGCACCATCCGCGCATAATGGGCGAAATGGGGTTTGCCCCGGCGGCCCGCAGTTAGCAGCGCCAGGCGGCCATCATCCCGGATCGGGGTGATGTAGGCGTCGAGGTCAATCAGTTCGGCCGGTGTAGCTTTGACAACCTTTTGGGTGATTTGGCGTTTGTAATCGGCCAGCATATCGATAATCCCGGCCCGGTGACGCACCTGTTCGGTATCGATGGCCGGGAAGAAGCGCTCCAGACCGGGCGCTTCCAAATCCCAATCGACCATTAGCACCCGAAAACCGGCTTGATAGTACAGTTCGGCGATATTCGCCAGGGCCATCGTCCGTCCGACGCCGCCTTTGTAGGAGTAAAAGGTGCAAATCATGGCGTTTCTCCAATCGACCAAAAATCAACCGGTCCCTTCGGTAGAGCAGCTTGATCCTGGCCTCGACCCAGCCGTTTGAGGTTGGTGGATAAGCGCAGTTGGGCCTGCAAGTCGGCTGTCTGCGGGAGGACATTGAACAGTTGGTATCTCAAGACGCGCGAGTCGTTAATGCCAAACGTCTGGCACAGCGGCTCGAACTGCTCGAACCGGGTGACTGCGGTTTGCATTTGCCGGTTGACCGTTTCCTCAATCAAGCGGCTAATTTTGAATTTTCGCGTGTTCAACGGCGACAAAATCATAATAGCCACATGTTTGTGGGTAGCGATGCCGCTTGACAGCGCCTGGTTTAGGGTGGGATGGAACATGGAAATCGCATCGACCAGCAAAACGCCGGCGGAGCGGTTTAATGTTTTTAGCACCTGCGGGCGGGTGGCGTGATGAAACAATTTTTTGGACAGCGTAAAATCCGGCGTCAGCGGGGGCGCGTCCGGGTGATAGTCATCTAAATTCTGAATCGTTTCGAGGATGGTTTGCTTGATGGTAGTCCGGGGGTTAATCAGCGGCTTCCAGTTAACCCGCTGGATAGTGTATTGTTTTAGAACGTCGTTGACCGGATAATGATTGAATAAGGCGGCTTTAAACGCCTCAAACCGCTGCACGTCACCGGGAGTAACATCGGGATTGTGGGCCAGCAGATTCTGGCTAAACAGGTCGGTGGCTTCTCGCCGGGTCATGGCGGCAATGAGAAAAGGAATGGCGACAGGCCCGGTTTGGCCGATCTCGGCGATGATGCTCTGAATTTCTGCGGTGAGTTCGGCTAAATGGCCATCGGTATGCTGGCCGCCGTCGCGCCAAACAGGCTGTTCGCTGCCGGGCCTGACGTGGGTGGCGGCCAACCACTCGACCGATTTCCAGGCGCAGGATTTGGCGATAACAGTCAAGATAATCAGGCCGTGCCGGTGACAGCGCCGGAGTTGTTGCAACAGCCGCTCGTTTTCGCCGGCGTCGCTGAGAAAGTTGGCCGTAATTAACAACACCGCGATTGTAGCCCGGCTAATGGCGCTGTCAATTTCATGCTGTCGATTAGCCCCGGCCGCTATGCGGTCGTCGCTCCAAATTTCGATAAGTCCCAAATTTTGCAAAACACCCAGGTGAGATACCAATTCGTTTTTCTCGGGTTCGTCTTTGCGGCTGTAAGCGATAAATACAAGAGGCGGCATGATAGACCTACGATTTTGGCTGCATAGGTGATGTTAAATAAGCTTGTTATGATAGTGTATCACCAAAACCAGGCGCTGCTGACCAAGTTGGTACCAATGTCTCAAGAATTGGCGATGAGGTAGTACCAATTTCTTAAGGTCATTGGATGGGGCAGGTTATATCATGCGGTTAACAAGATCAGGCCTGATTAGCAGGCTGATTTTTACGCTTGCTAATTGTTGTTATGCGGGTTCGATAGTAACATTAACGGATAGGATGCTAAGGATCGGCTATTAAATAACTTGAGCAGTCAGGCAGGAGATAGGAGATTAGAGATAAGGCGATTGGCCTTAGAAATCCCCCAATCGCCCTATCTCCTTATCGCCATCTTCAGTCTTGTTGAAGTTATTTAATTGCCATTCTTAAGTTCTTTTACCGATCCCCCAGCAAACCCTCCAGCCAATTTTGGCCTTCACTTTACCTATCTATATTGATCTAATGCACTTATCTAACTCATTTATCAATCGAGCGTTTTCAAAAAAGAGGAGACCATGAAACAAGCGCTAGCAGCACTGACCAACTCTTTCAAATCCAATAGCGGTGAAACGACCATCAAAAAATTCGGCACGTTTGGCGGGGTCTTTACACCCAATGTATTGACCATCTTGGGCGTGATCATGTATCTACGCCTGGGCTGGGTTGTTGGCAATGCCGGGATTTTGGGGGCGGTGATTATCATCCTAATGGCTAAAACCGTGACGATCTGCACCGGTCTGTCGATGTCGTCGATTACGACCAATATCAAAATTGGGGCCGGCGGCGCCTATTCGATTATCTCGAAATCGCTGGGGCTTGAAGCCGGGGGCAGCGTCGGCATTCCGTTTTATATTGCCCAAACGCTGTCGGCCGCGCTGTACATCATCGGCTTTACCGAGGGCTGGCTGCGCGTCTTTCCGGACCACATCCCGCTGCTGGTCTCGTCCATCGCCTGGATCAGTTTGCTGGCTATCTCTTACATCAGCGCCGATTTGGCCATCAAAGTCCAATATCTGATTATGGCGGTCCTGGCCGCCTCGATTGTCTCATTTCTGTTGTCGCCCGCGCCTCACGTGGCTGAGGCGGTTTATGTCGGCAATTTCGAGCGAGCCAACTTTTGGGTGGTCTATGCTATCTTCTTTCCGGCGGTGACCGGCATTATGGCCGGAGCCAACATGTCCGGCGACTTGCAAGACCCGCGCCGGTCTATTCCTATCGGCACCATGAGTTCGATCGTTGTCACAATGATTATCTATATTTCGATGGCTGTCGTGGTTGGGCTGGTCAGCACCCCCAACGAGTTGCTCAACAACCAGATGGTCATGGTCGACAAAGCTCTGTGGGGGCCGGTGGTACTGGCCGGGATTATGGGCGCTACGCTGTCATCGGCGTTGGGCAGTATGCTGGGGGCGCCCCGGCTGCTGCAAGCCCTGGCGGAGCAGAGAACGGCCCCGTTTCATAAAGTACTCGCGGTCAAAACAGCCTCCAACGAACCGCGCAACGCTATTATCGTGACCGGCATTATTATCGAAGCGGCTATTCTGCTGGGCAATCTCGACGCGCTGGCGGTGCTGATCACCATGTTCTTCCTGATCACCTACGGCATGCTCAATTTGGTGGTCTTTTTGCAGCAAAGTATGCAGATCATCAGCTTCAGACCCACGTTTAAGGTCCCCCGCTTTGTGTCGCTGTTTGGGGCGGTCTCGTGCGCGTTTATGATGTTTTTGATTAACCCGGTCTTTAGCTTTGTGGCCATTTCGGTCATCATCATTATTTACATCTGGTTGACGCGGAAGGGCCTCGATGCTGATTTCGGCGATATTCGCGGCGGGTTGTTTCTGACCCTGGCTGAACGGGCCGCCCGGCTGGCCGATAAATTTCCGGATCATCAAATTTCGTGGAAACCTGACCTGCTGGTCCCGATCAAAGACCCCAAAGTGTGGGCCGGCTCGATGCTGTTTATTCGGAATATTACCTATCCGTCCGGCAGTATTTTCGCCTTTACCGTTAAAGAAGATGAGAAGGAATTAGAGGCCGACCAGGCGGCGCTGACCGAGCTGCTGTCGCCTTTGAAGGAGCAGAATATCCTGGTGAATTCGGTGGTACTGGAAGATCAGGAGTTTTTGCACGGGGCCAAAATGGTTATTCAAACGCTGCGGGGCGGCTCGTTTCGCCCGAACACCTTGTTTATGACGATTGGCGGAGAGTGGGGGCGGAACCGGATCGATAGCGAGGGCAATGGTTCGATCACCCAGAAAATAGGCGGCCTGCGCGACCGGGTCTTTGGCCCGACCAAACGAGACGATACGATCAATCAGGTAGTGTCTCTGGCCTCAAAATATAAAATGGGCGTAATTTTGCTGCGCCAGCATCCCCGCATGGCCTTTGGCGTGCAGAAGAATGTCAACCTGTGGCTGCGCGATAAAAGCCCCAATTGGCATTTGGCCATTTTGATTGCGCTGCAGCTTCAGTTGAACTGGGGGGGTAAGATCAATTTGGTCACCGTGGCCGAAAACGGCAGCGAACGGGCGCACCTGCACGACTTTTTACAGCGATTGAGCGATCAGGCCCGGCTGCCTTCAACGACCGAATTTCATATATTGTCGGGACCATTTAAGAGCGTACTCGATACCGCCCCCCGCGCCGATCTTAATATCTTTGGGCTGTCGATCAACGAGCGCGGCCTGCCGCTAACGTTCATCCGCGATATGCCGGAACTGGTCAAAACGTCCTGCGTCTTCGTCATCGACTCAGGCCACGAGAGCGCGTTGGTTTAGGCGTCGTAGCGGTGGTCCGGCGGGCGATGCTCGTAGGGGGCATCGACAATGGTGGGATTGTGGTAGCGGATCTGGGCGTTTTGGAAGGTTTGTTCCAGCCGCCGCCACACCACTTTTTTGATCAGGGTCCGGGTAGCCGGAATGAGGCACAAAAAGCCGGCAGTGTCGGTTAAAATGCCCGGCGTCATCAAAAAGGCCCCGGCGATGAGGATAATCAGGCCATCAACCAGCGCCTCGGCGGGGAGGTGGCCATCTCTCATGTCCGTCTGTATTTTCTGCAAAACATGCAGCCCTTGACGTTTTGCCAGGTAAGCCCCCAACGCGCCCGTAAAAATAATCAGCCCCAGCGTTGGCAGCGTGCCTACCTGCCGGCCAATTTCGATCAACAAAAACAACTCAACCGCCGGAACGATGATAAAGAGCAGCAGGAGTTTGGCTAGCATGGTGTTGCTCCATTCGTGTTATAACCATCACTATTCAGCCGTCGATAACTTCCCTAGCAGGTTTCGGCAATGCGTGTACCTGCCAGCCAATGTCATTAAGTTAGTGTAACGGAGTCGAGGCTTCAGCCGGCTAAAGCCTCGACTCCAGCCTTAACTTCATGACATTGACTTGCCAACTGAATAGAACCTTTTAAATAAAATGGATGGGGTATTATAGCCGAGCGGCCTGTTTAATTCAATTTGACATTAATTTCACAAAATCGTTGACTCCCTGGCAGTTTGTGCTAAAATCCACAAAACTCCCCCCTCTTATTGAAGAAAGCAATCCTAATGAAACGACTTGGTTGGTTAAAATCGGTATTTTTCTTTGTGGTGATCGTCATTGTCTTGGCATTATGTTGGGAAGGCTACAAATTACTGGCCTCCGAGGATGGCCAATTTCTCGCCGGCACAGCCCAGGTTAAATCCGGCAACGAACGAGCGCCGGGGCCGCTGTGCGCGGGCATGGGGCTGTGTGAAATTAAGCTGCCCATCCGGGCCGATAATCGCTCGATGCCGCCGATTAAAAATATGATTGCCACTATCTTTGAGCCGCCCCGGCGCGGCAGCGACGAGATTCTGTTTACAATATTATTAAGAGCCTCACTGTTTACGTTGCGTGAAGCCATAACCGGCTTTTTGTTAGGCGCGGGAGCCGGTTTTTTGTTGGGCGTGGCGTTTGCTCACTCCGGCCTGCTAGAGCGAGGGCTGCTGCCTTACGTGGTCGCCTCGCAGACGGTGCCGCTGCTGGCCATCGCCCCGATGGTGGTCATTTGGCTGGGCGGCAATTGGATGTCGGTGGCGGTCATCGCCGCCTATCTCACCTTTTTCCCGGTAACGATCAATACGCTGCGCGGCCTGCGCTCGCCCCAACCGACCGCGCTGGAACTGATGCATTCCTACGCGGCTACGAAATGGGATATTCTATGGAAACTGCGGGTTCCGGCGGCGATGCCCTATATTTTTACCGCGCTCAAAGTGGCGGCCACGGCCAGCGTGGTGGGAGCCATTATTGGCGAGCTGCCGTCGGGTATCGCCGACGGGTTGGGACGCATTATTCTCAACTTTAACCAGTATTATGCCACCGGCCCAGAGCGGTTATGGGCCGGTATTATTTTTGCTTCTCTAACCGGCATGACCTTTTTTGTGATCGTTACCTTGTTGGAAAAGTTTTTTGTCAGACACCAACCGGCGGATGCGGTTTGAGTAGTTGGTTTGTTGGTTTGTTGCACCGGGTCAGGGATTGTGCTAAAATGACGACCTCCCAAATATCTCTGCCTCACCGATGACAGAGTCCAGCAACGCCGAAGTTAAATCGAACACTTCTTTCTCTCGTCTCACTAGCAAATCGTTAAGCCATCTAAAAATTCTTCGGAGGCAGGTGTGGGCTCGTTATGACTAATTTAGCCGTTTCAATCAAGAGTCTTCATAAAATTTTTAATCAAGGCTCAAATAATCAGGTTCATGCGTTAAAAGATATTGATTTAGACATTGCACCTAATGAATTCGTGTCGCTCATCGGACCGTCCGGCTGCGGCAAATCGACCTTGCTGCGAGTCGTTGGTGATCTGGTGTCGTCGTCATCCGGTCAGGTGCTGGTCAACAACAAATCGGCCCACCAGGCCCGGCTCGATCGCGATTATGGGATGGTTTTTCAATCGGCCACCCTGTACGACTGGCGAACCGTAGCCAAAAATGTGCAGCTCCCGCTGGAATTAATGAACTATGCCAAAGATAAGAAAGAGGCCCGCACCCGCGAGATGTTGAAATTGGTTGAGCTTCAGGATTTTCACAATCATTATCCCTGGCAGCTTTCCGGGGGAATGCAGCAGCGGGTATCGATTGCCCGCGCGCTGGCCTTTGAACCCTCGATCTTGCTAATGGATGAACCCTTTGGCGCTTTGGATGAGATGACGCGCGAACGACTTAACCTGGAACTGCTCAGCATCTGGGAGAAAACCAAAACCACCGTGATTTTTGTCACCCACAGCATCACCGAAGCGGTTTTCCTCTCGACGCGGGTGATTGTCATGTCAGCCCGGCCGGGGCGCATCACCCAGGATATCACCATCGATCTGCCCCAACCGCGTAATACCGATACGCGTGAAAATGTTCGCTTCTTTCAATTAGAAACGCAAGTACGCGAAGCCTTGCGAGAAAGTGAGCGGATGAGCGTATGAGCGATACCATGGAACGCTATCTGGCCCCGGTGATCATTCTGGTTATCATTTTGATAGCGTGGGAAGGACTGGTGGCGACGTTGCAGATTGAACAGTTCTTATTGCCTCGTCCAACGATTATCCTATCCAATCTATTCCAGGTGGTTCACCTCAGTCCGGCGGATACCACCGCGACCGACGAAGAGCTTCAGAATGCACTCAAAGGCAATCAACTGGTGGTGACCATTCCGGCCAAAGCATCGCCCCACCTAACCGAGGCTTTAACGTCTGCCGCCATCATCCGCTTACCCTGGTTCAACTCATCGCTACTTCTGCTGCAAGGCAAAAATCTCAGCCCAATTTTACAGGCCGCCTGGTATACCCTTAAAGAAGCGCTGGGCGGTTTTATCATTGGCTGCGGCGCGGGCATTGTGGTCGCGCTTGTTACATCACGCTGGGTCGGAACGCGAGAAGCGTTGATGCCTTTTGCCATCGCGGCCAACTCGATGCCGATTATCGCCTTCGCCCCAATTGCCAACAACTGGTTTGGCATCGATAATCCCTTTTCCAAGATGTTTATCGTGGCCATCATGGTCTTCTTTCCGGTGATGATCAACCTGGTGCGCGGTCTAACCCAAGTGGATGCCAATTCGCTGGAATTGATGCGCTCTTATGCCGCCGGCGATTTTGAAATTATTCGCAAGCTGCGTATCCCTAATGCGCTGCCGTACCTTTTTAACGGCTTGAAAATTGCGGCGGCCTTGAGCATGATCGGCGCGGTGGTGGGCGAGTACTTTGGCGGGCCGCGCATTGCGCTCGGGGTTTTTATTACGCAAGAGGCCGCGCTTTTTCGGTTTTCATCAGCCTGGGCCGCCATTATTATCGCCTGTATGATGGGGATTACTTTATACCTCATCATTATCCTTTTAGAACGGCTGGCCATGCCCTGGCACGTGTCGTTTAGATAAACGGCGTATTAATAATAAATATTTATTGGAGCGACAAAGCAAGCTTTGTCATACCTGATCAAAGCAGAGCTTTGATGCTCCGAGACCTTTATTTTTGAAGGAGGTGATGCGAAGCCGCTATATGTAATTTATTGACTACCGATCTAAATTATCCATTTACCATTTTCATATCGAACACATTTGGAGGAGATTATTCTCATGATAAGAAGATTGCCTTATGTTTTAATGCTTCTCATTAGCATTACCCTGCTTTTGGCCGCCTGCGGGGGAACGGTTGACCAAGCCGTCGAGAAGGCCCAAGAAAAAGCCGCCGCCCCGGCCACCGAGGAACCGGCCGCCGCTGAAGCCCCGGCCACCGAAGAGGCCATGGCCGAAGCCCCGGCCACCGAAGAAGCCATGGCCGCAGAACCCGCCGCGCCCGCCGAGGAAGACCCCCTCGGGACCGTCGTCATTCCCGCCGGCGACCCCATCCGCCTCGCTTCCGCGCTCGTCATCGCCGGCCCCAACGAAACCCTCGGCACCGACTCCCAAACCGGCATCGAAGTCGCCATCAAAGAACGCGGCGATGTCGCCGGCCATCCCGTCGAACTCGTCCCCGAGGATGACGGCTGCTCCGCCGAAGGCGGCCAAACCGCCGCCACCAAGATTGCCTCCGATGACTCCATCGTCGCCGTGGTCGGCCACAGCTGCTCCTCGTCCTGTACCCCCGCCGCTCCCATCTACAACGATGCCGGCCTGACCATGATTTCACCCTCCTGCACCGCCCCCGCTCTGACCGGCGATGGCCACGTGCCTAGCTTCCTGCGCACCGCCCACAACGACAACGTCCAGGGTCGGGTTATGGCCGAATTCGTCTTCAATGAACTCGGCTTGACCACCGCCGCCACCATCCACGACGGCTCGCCCTACGCCGAACAACTCCAACAAGTCTTCGCCGACACCTTCACCCAACTCGGCGGCACCATCACCGCCCAAGAAGCGGTCAACGTCGGCGACACCGATATGCGCCCCGTCCTGACCTCCATCGCCACCGCCTCGCCCGAATTCCTGTACTATCCGGTCTTCATCGCCGAAGGCGGCTTCATCACCAGCCAAGCCAAAGAAGTGGCCGGCCTGGAAGCCACCGTCCTGGCCGGAGCCGATGGTATGATTTCGCCCGACTTTGTGGCCGCCGCCGGCGAAGCCTCCGAAGGCATGTACGTTAGCGGTCCCAACCTGACCTTCAGCGGGGCCACCTACGACCAATTCCTGGCCGACTATGTCGATATCCTCGGTCAAGAGCCGGTCAGCGCCTTCCACGCCCACGCCTTTGATGCCACCAACATGATTTTCGACGCCATTGAAAAAGTAGCCACGACCGATGCCGACGGCAACACGGTCATCGGCAAGCAAGCCCTGCGCGATGCCTTGTACGCCACCTCCGGTTTAGAAGGCATCACCGGCACCATCACCTGCCACGAAAACGGCGACTGCGCCGACCCGGAAATTGTGGTCAGCCAAATCCAAGGCGGCGAGTATGTGCCGGTCTTTGGCGGCGCCATGGCCCCTGAAGCCGAAGCCACCGAAGAAGCCATGCCAGCCGAAGCCACTGAAGAAGCTATGGCCGCCGAAGCCACCGAAGAAGCCATGGCCGGAGGCGACGCCATGGCGATGCCGGAATGTACGGAACTCACCCCGGTCAATTTGCAGTTACAATGGGTGGCCCAATCGCAGTTTGCGGGTTACTACGCAGCCGTAGCCGAAGGCTTCTACAATGACTTCTGTCTGGATGTTACCATTCTCGAAGGGGCGGTTGATATCGTGCCGCAGCAGGTGGTCGCTTCCGGTCAGGCCGAGTTTGGGATTGCCTGGGTGCCGAAAGTCCTGGCTTCACGTGAAGAAGGGGCTAATTTGGTCAACATCGCCCAGGTGTTCCAACGCAGTGGTACTCTGGAAGTGTCCTGGGCTGATGAGCCGGTGGCGACTGTGGCCGATATGGCCGGGAAGCGCATCGGCACCTGGGGCTTTGGCAATGAGCACGAACTGTTCGCCGCGATGCGGTTGGCCGGCATCGACCCCAATAACCCCGATGATGTTAAAATTATTCAGCAAAGCTTTGATATGCTGGCCTTGCTCAACCGCGAACTCGATGCGGCTGAAGCGATGACCTACAACGAATACGCCCAGGTTTTGGAAGCGGTTAATCCCGATACCGGCGAATTGTACCAGCCGGAGGATCTGGTGGTCATTAACTTCAACGATGTCGGCACGGCGATGCTCCAGGACCATGTCTTTGTTGATGGCGACTGGCTGGCCGAAGAAGGTAACGAAGATTTAGCGGTTCGCTTCCTGGCTGCGTCCTTCATGGGCTGGCAGTTCTGCCGCGACAACTTCGATGCCTGTGTCCAGCACGTGCTCGATGCTGGCCCGACGCTGGGTGAAAGCCACATGCGCTGGCAGTTGAACGAAATCAACAAGCTGATTTGGCCTTCCCCTGATGGCATTGGCATTATGGATCAAGCCCTGTGGGACCAAACGGTTAACATATCGGTTGATGGCGGCGTTATCACCACTCCGCCCAGCGACGACGCCTTCCGCACCGACCTGGCCACGGAAGCTCACAAGTACCTGAGTGGCGATGTCACCGGCGAAAGCTTCTCGCCCATCGCGGTTGAACTGCTTGAAGGCGGCGAGTAAAATAAGGCTCATTTGGCTTCTATCTATCAGGAAGCCCTGAGGATTTAGGGATCAGAGGGTGTTCCAAATAAGCGGAGCACCCTCTGATTTATTAACCTGCTAAGGAAAACGCCGTAGGCCGGGGGGCTTGGGGGGTAGCTCCCCCCAATTCCCTCCTTTTCCTAACTGTAAGAACGATGCCTTGCATCATGGAAGACTGAGTTCGATAATTAGAACCAAGCATGTCATTTCGCAGCCGGAGGCGGAGAAATCCCTCAGGCATAGCCATAGCGGAGTATTCGCAGGGAAAAATTTGAAGCGACAACGTCAAATTTTTCTCGCCAAATCACTTTTCATTGTATTGTCACAGGGATTTCTCCGCTGGCGCTACGAAATGACATGAAGGATATGAATTTCCGAACTCAGATTATTACTCGACAAAACGTACAACGCAAAGCGTAATGAAATCTACCCTCATTACGTTTTCCCTTTTACGCTTTACCGATCTGTAAAAATTATCAGTAAGCATTCAGCTATCGGCCTTCAGTCGTCAGTTTTATCACGAAAGGCAATGCTTAAACCATCAATACCGACTTCGCGTTTGACAATTGCTCCAAATGAAAACGCTGATAGCTGACAGCTAAAGGCTGAACGCTTACAACTATCAATACCGAGGAGGTTTAACCTATGACGCGTATCATTAAAGGCGCTTTGATCCAAGCAACCTGGACCGGCGATAAAGACAGTATGATTGAGAAGCATATCGGCTATGCCCGCCAGGCGGCTGAACAGGGAGCGCAAGTGATGTGCTTTCAGGAACTATTTTACGGCCCCTACTTCTGCCAAGTGCAGGACCGCAAATTTTACAGCTACACCGAACCCATCCCCGATGGCCCAACCACTGAAAAGATGCAAAAACTGGCTGAAGAGACCAAAATGGTTTTGATTGTGCCGATGTATGAAGAAGACGGCGCGGGCGTCTACTATAACACCGCCGCCGTGATCGATGCCGACGGGACGTACCTGGGCAAATATCGCAAAACGCATATACCCCACCTGGAAGGCTTCTGGGAGAAATTCTATTTTCGACCGGGCAATTTGGGCTACCCTGTATTCAACACGGCTGTAGGTAAGGTGGGCGTTTATATTTGCTACGATCGTCACTTTCCGGAAGGCGCGCGGATGCTGGGCCTCAACGGGGCCGAGATCGTCTTCATTCCTTCGGCCACCTCGCGCGGGCTGTCGCAGCATTTGTGGCGCATCGAGCAGACTAGCCACGCCATCGCCAATGGTTACTTTGTCGGCACGATTAACCGGGTCGGTATTGAAAAAGAAATCGGCCCCGACGACTTCTACGGCCAAAGCTACTTCTGCGATCCGCGCGGCCAGTTCATCGGCGAGGTCGGCAATGCTTACGATGAAGAACTGATCATTCGTGATCTGGATTTGGGTCTCATCAAAGAGGTGCGCGACACCTGGCAGTTCTACCGTGACCGCCGGCCTGATATGTACGACAAAATTGTTGAGGCGTAAGCGACAAAAAAAGAGGAGTTACGCAGTTCAAAAGGTGACAGTCACTTTTTGCTGAAAACGAACGTCCGTTTAGCCCAAAGAGGTTGATTTATCGCCGCTAAGTGACTGTCACCTGGTTCGGCGTAAGCGATAAAGAAAGAGAACCTGGCTGTAAGGAATCAGCTTTTAGAAATCTATTTGACCATTCTAATAATTTCTAACCTACGCTTCGCTGTCTTGAAAAGGTCATGCAGCGCTCGACAACAGGTTATACTCACGTCAAAACGCCCATAACCCCATCGTTAATGGCGATTTGACGTCTCAATAGGCCACTGTAAAGCTCGGGAGCAGGTTCTGCCAATGTCAAAACGCCGTTAACGACACCGTTAACTGCGATTTGACGTCTCGATAGGCCACTGTAAGGCTCGGGAACAGGTTCTGCCAACGTCAAAACGCCATTAACGACACCGTTAATTGTGATTCGACGTCTCATTTACCTGTGGCAGCAGTCTACAAACGGTCATGCGCACGTCAAAACGCCGTTAACGACACCGTTAACTGCGATTCAACGTCTCGTTTACCTGTGGCAGCAGTCTACAAACGGTCATGCGCATGTCAAAACGGCGTTAACGACGTCGTTAAGGGTGATTCGACGTCTCGTTTGGCTGTTGCAGCGCTCGGTAGTCGGTCATGTACACGTCAAAACGGTATTAACGACACCGTTAAGCGTGATTCGACGTCTCAGTTAGCTGTTACCGGAGGCGCAGGGACTAATTGACGACGATTGATCAGGCCGGCTGTCGAAAGAACAGTCTACTTTGCAGGGTCAGGACTTACGCAAAATCAGGTGACAGTCACTTATTATCGAAGAAGCGTTCTTTAGTCCACTCAAGTGACTGTCACCTTTATACGGCGTAAGTCCTGAGGATCTGATTTCTAATTTTTATAGGTTAGTCTAGTCGAAAGGTTAAACAATTATGACTACACTGATTAAAAACGGTACAGTCGTTACCGCCGGCGATACGTTTCAAGCGGATGTCGTGATCGAGGGGGAACAAATAGCGATGTTAGGCCGTAATCTGCCGGAGGCCGGGCATGATGAGGTCATCGACGCAGCGGGGCTGCTGCTGCTCCCCGGCGGGATCGATGTTCATACTCACCTGGAACTGCCCTTCGGCGGCACCGTGTCATCGGATGATTTTTTCACCGGCCACCGAGCGGCGGCCTTTGGCGGCACAACGACTCACATTGACTTTGTCATCCAGCCGATGGGGGGCAGCCTGAAACAGGGGGTCGAAACCTGGCACCAAAAAGCCGAAGGTAAAGCTTGCATCGATTACGGCTTCCACATGGCCATTACGGATCTGCGCGATGAGGTGATGGCTGAAATTCCGTCGATGTTGAATGAAGGCATCACCAGCCTAAAATTGTTTATGGCCTACAAAGGGCTGTTTCAGGTGGATGACACCACGCTGTACCGGGCCATGATTACCGCGGCCGAGCATGGCATGCTGATCATGGTCCACGCCGAAAACGGCGACGTCATCGCCGAGCGGCGAGCCAAACTGCTGGCCGAAGGCAAAACCGCGCCGCATTATCATGCGGTAGCCCAACCGGCGCTGGTTGAAGCCGAAGCCACCAACCGAGCGGTGACGCTGGCCGGCATCGCCCAAGCGCCGCTGTACGTGGTGCATATGACCTGTGAAGAGTCGATTGAACCGCTGGCCCTGGGGCGGGCCAAAGGTTTCCCGGTGATGGGCGAAACGTGTACCCAATATCTGTTTGTCTTTGAAAAAGATTTAGCCCGGCCCAACTACGAAGGGGCCAAGTTTATCTGCTCGCCGCCGGTGCGCCAGCCTAAAGACGCGCCGGTTTTGTGGCAAGCGCTGGCCGATCACACCCTCCAGGCCGTTTCAACCGATCACTGCCCGTTCTGGTTTGAGGGCGGCGTGCAGGGGCGAATTCCCGGCAAAGAGTTGGGCAAACCCAGCTTCGACAAAATCCCCAACGGCATGCCGGGCATCGAAGACCGCATGCCGGTGATGTGGCATCACGGAGTCAACGCCGGTCGCTACAGCGCCAATCGCTTTGTGGAGATCACCGCCACCAACCCGGCCAAAATCTTCGGCCTCTACCCGCGCAAAGGAACCATCGCCATCGGTTCCGACGCCGATATCGTGTTATGGGATCCGGAGAAGCCGCACACCATCTCGGCGGCCACGCATCATATGAATACCGATTACAATGTCTATGAGGGCATGGAGGTGAAAGGCTGGCCCACGCGCGTGCTGCTGCGCGGCCAGAGTATTGTGGCCGGTGAGGATTGGAAGGGTAAAAAGGGCAGCGGCCAGTTCTTACGCCGCCGGCCCAATGGCGAGGTTTTGTAGAATAAATCGCGGATTTGTTGAGGTGGGGACAAGTCGCTGACTTGTCCTACTATTAAAAATATTTGTTTGGAGCGTCAAAGTTTACTTTGACTTTGGGAGCGTCAAAGTTTACTTTGACCCTATCGTGAATGACAAAGCAAGCTTTGTCGCTCCGGAAGCTTTGTCGTTCCGATAAGTTTTCTTAGTGTTTAATGACAATGCAGGGTATTAAATCTCTTACGCTCATCGTTGTGTTTGGCCTGGTGGTTATCGGCTTAGGGGTGATCGGCCGCTCGCTGTTCGATCAAATTGGCTGTGAAGGGCAGTTGTTCAACAATAATGAAGCGCCAACGATCGCCCAAAAACTGTTCGGCGACCGGATTATCGGGCAAAGTTTTGTGGCGCCGCGCGACGGGCTGAACCGTATCGATGTCATGTTTTTAACGTATGGCCAACTGTCTACCCCGCCGGTTTCACTGCGTCTTTTAGAGTTAACGGGCAAGCCGGAAAATCCTGTGGCGGAAGGCGTTGAGGTCTTTCATACCACGGCTGAAGCCAATACCATTCAAAACAAAATTTGGCACCACTTTGATCTGCCGCCGGTGGCCACGTCTGCCCAGAAGCGGTATTTGATCGCTTTGGCCTCGCCGGAGGCATCAGCGGAACAGGCGATCACCGTGGGCGGTATCGAGCGGAATGTTTACCTGCCGGGGACCGCTTTTTTTGGATCGACGCCGGTACCGGCCGATATTACTTTTCGAACTTGTTACCAACTGAGCGCCGGCGAAAAGTGGACTCTTTTGGCCGGGCAGCTAACCCGGCATCGGCCCGGCCTTTTGGGCAGCGCCGGTTTTTACAGTACGATCATGGTGGTTTATGGGGGGCTGGTAGGAGCCTTTTTCTGGCAGTTGGTCAAATGGGAACTTTAGTAGCGCGAGTAGAAAAAGGGTACAGCGTAGTAAAACAGCACTAACGTGTCGAACAAGAAGAGCGCGGCAGCCATTGACACCAGCCCTTCTTGGCGCCATCCGGCCGGGATGAACTGGTACCAACCCAATACCAGAAACAGGCTAATTGGCCCAATGACCGGGTAGATCGAACGACCCTGGCGGTAAACAATCGTATCCGTGATGGCGCTCCACACCAAGGGGATGCTGACGGCTACAACTACGGCTACCGCCAGGGCCGTCAGAGCTTGTAGTTGGGGTCGAGTTTGGGTCGAAAAAATCAACCGCCGCTGAGTCACCCCAAAAACGACCCAACCGACTACCGCCAAGAGACAAGCCCACAACCACAGCCAATACCAGAATGGATGCAAAGCGACGCTCACCCAGCCGGGAAAAGCCCAAAAGCTGCGAAACAGATCGATCGGCACCAGCGAATTCAACCGGAACTGGCCCTCGATAATCCCCCGTCCGATCCACAAACTGAGTATTTTCAATCGCTCCGGGGCCAAAAGATAGCCCAGGCCGGCCAGGACGGCAAAAACCGGCAGCAACCAATACCAGCGCCGGCGATAGCGCCATAAATAAAACAAGCCAATGGTGGCGATGGCAAACGGTAAAAAATAGGCCGTAGCCTTAGCCCACATCGCCACAATAGTGCAAACGAACATCGCCAGAACCACCGGCCAGGAGAAACCGCGCATAATGCCTCGCACCATAAAATAAAGGGCCGCTGTGGCCAGAAGTTCGGCCAGATTGCCGTTGTTAACGGTTGACGTCAGGTGGGTGTGTTGAGGATGGAACAAAATCAGCAGCGGCACACCAACGATCAAAAAACGGTTTTGGGGAAAAATGGTTTGGACAAGGCGATAAATCAGATAGATGACGGCCAGGTTCATCAGCACCATATTTAATCTGACCAGATACAGTTGTGACACAATGGATGCGCCGGGGGCGAATAAGATCGGCCAGCCGATGGCCGCATAAGTGGGCTGGCTGCCATATTGACCGTCGTAAGCTTCGTTATAGAGAGTAATATACCGGCTCAATGGCTGGCCGGCCACATAACCGGGGCGCTTCCCATCTAAAAAATCCCACATAGCGAAGGTAAATAACGATTGGCTGAGATCATCGTACCAGGCCGGGCCGTTGGCCGATGTACTGGCCCAATCTTGGGCCGACAAAGCGGCTTTGGCGCGCTCGAATTGGCCCGGTTCATCGGGGGCTTGCCAGGGTGGAATGAGAACAGCATACAAAAGCCCGCGAACCAGCGTTAAAGCCAACATGATATAGAAAATAGTATTAATCTGACTTAATTTAGTGATATCCGCAGATGGGCTTTTGTTGTAGGACAATTGATTTATTCTCAATCCCGGTGTAGTATCAGCAGCATTAGGCCAACGGCCGAAACCAATCGATTATAGGTACGATTTTAGCAGGAAGCAACTACCAGGCCGGCATCCGACCAGCGGCCAAGCGATGATCTATTTGATTGATGACTCCAAATCAACTCAGTGGCAACAAATCAACCACCGTAGCGCTGATACTCAATGATGTGGTGGGCAAAAATATGGCCGGCACCGGCATTCGCTATTGGGAATTTGCCCGGGTGTTGGGGAACTATGTGACGGTCAAGCTCATTGTGCCGCCGTTTGTACCGATGGAGGACTCGGTGCCGGATTTGGGCGACCTGCCGGCGTCGCTGTGCGTTTGCGCTCACATCGATGACTTTCGCCGGGCTGTGGCCGATTGTGATGTGATCGTCACCTCGGGGCTGGTTTTGTTCTACCACCCGTTTGTGGCGACGCTGGCCAAACCGCTGGTGTTGGATCTTTACGCCCCGTTTCTGCTGGAAAGTTTACAACGGCAATCTGAGAATGATTGGCTGCAACAGATCACCGCTTACGATAACACGCTCAGCGCGCTGCGGCTTCAACTGAGAGCCGGCGACTTTTTTATCTGCGCCGGCGAAAAACAGCGCGATTATTGGCTGGGGATGCTGTCGGCGATGGGGCGGACTAACCCTTACACGTACCAGCAAGATGCCAGCCTGCGCCGCTTAATCGATGTGGCGCCGTATGGTCTGCCCGATGAACCGCCTCGGCACACCAAGGCCGTCTTAAAAGGGGTTTACAAAACCATTGCCGCCGATGATCCGGTGATCATCTGGACCGGCGGTATCTGGAATTGGTTCGATGCCCAAACGCTGGTCAAAGCGATGCCGCTGATCCAGGCTCAGCATCCCCGAGCCAAACTGTTCTTTATGGGCATCAACCGGCCCAATAAAAACGTGAGCCGGATGGAAGCCGTCGATGAAACCATCGCGCTCAGCCAAGCGTTGGGGCTTTACGATCAATCGGTGTTTTTTAATGATTGGGTGCCATACGAGGAGCGCCAAAATTATCTTTTGGAAGCCGACGTGGGAGTGAGTCTTCACCTCGACCATATTGAGACGCGCTTTTCGTTCAGAACGCGGCTGCTCGATCATTTGTGGGCCGGCCTGCCCACCGTTTCGACCAAAGGCGATGTGATGGGCGAAGCTCTGGCCGCGCAGAACTTATCCATTCTGGTCGATCCGGCCGATGTCAACGGCGTCGCGGCGGCGGTTAACCGGTGGCTAAACCATCCAACCCGGCGGGCCGAACAGTCGGCTCAGTTTCAACGGGTGGCGGCTCAGTATCATTGGCCGTCCGTAACGCAGCCGCTGGTCAATTTCTGTACCAACCCGCACTTCGCGCCGGACAAAGCCCATCTGGGTTCTCAGTCTGAATTCAGCCAATCCCCAAATGAAGGAGTTCGGTTACTCGGCAAGGGCTGGCGAGCGCTGCGGCTGGGCGGCATCTCAGGCTTAATCGACCAGGGGACTGAGTACATCCGCTGGAAAGTCGACAAGTATCAAAAACTATAAGCGGTGTCTAAATCGTCAGAATGTTCCGGGACAATGACAAAATTCTGGCCCTGCTGATTGGGTTGGTGGTGATCAGGGGGTTACTGTATATCGCCATCGTGCCGCCGTGGTTGGCCCCGGATGAACCGGCCCATTTTGAAGCGATCAGGCTCATCGGGCAAGAGGGCCTTCAGCCGACCGAAGCGGTCTATTTGACCACCCCCATGCATCCCGATATGCACGCCAGCTTTCAAGCCTTCCAGATTTGGCAGTTGTCTCGGTTGGCTCCGCCCCAAGACCCGCTCGATCCCAGCCGGCCGGTCAGCGATCGGTTCATCAATTACTACCCACCGACCAGCACCGGCAGTCTGATCATTGCGGGTAATTATCCGCTGGTTTATCACCGGCTGATGGCCCCGTTATCCGCCTTGATGAAAAATCTGCCCCTCATATCCCAGGTCTATATATTGCGGTTGGCGTCATTACTGTTCACCACGCTAACGGTAAGCCTGGGCTGGTTTTTGACCCGAACCATCTTTCCCACTCGGATAGTGCATGCTGTCGGTATGACGACGTTTCTAGTTTTTTTACCGATGCATCTGCATGTGGATACGGCCATCAACAGCGATGTTTTGGTGGTTTTATGGGTCTCTTTGTACTTTTTTGGCCTGGCCAAAATCTTCTGCGACGGGCTATCTATCATTCGGCTGCTCGTCACGGCTTTGGCTCTGGGGCTGGCCATTATGACCAAACCGACAGCCCTGTTTATCATGCCCACCACGCTGGTGGCGTTGATCGTCTATCTGGCGCGTCGATTCTACTGGAAACCACTCTGGCTGGCCGGCTCATTGGTGATGATTGCCAGCGCTACGTTCATCGGCAGTATTTTACTGTTTCAACTAGGGGAGGGCGGCCGCGCCATCTCCACCCTTGAGTTAACCCTCGATCAGCCGGCGCCGGTGGGAAATTACTTCAGCCCGACGGCAATGGCCGTTTACCTGCACACGATTCGGTGGGGATTTTTATCATTTTGGGGGTTATTTGGGTGGGCCAACATTCCGGTGTTGACCACCGGCTTACGGGCGGTGTGGTTGATCTGCATTATCATCGGCCTGGGTATGCTGTTATTTATTGGGCAGCATCTCCTGCAATTCGGCCGCCGCCCACGCACGTTGACCTCAAATCAGCAGGATATCTTGCTGGTGCTACTCTTTAGTTTGATCTTTGCCCTGATAAGCGTTTACACGCCCATCATCGCCACACAATCGGTTCGCTGGGGGCCGCCGTCCCGCTACTTTTTTCCGGCCTTGCTGCCTTTTTCCCTGTACTTTTTTCTGGGCTACCAGCAGCTCATTCCGGCTCGATTCTATCAATTGACCTTGCCCATCTGGCTAACCGCCTTCTTTCTTTATGACGCGTATGCGCTGGGCTTCGTCTTAATCCCTTACATTTACGGTTGATAGATTTGTGAGCCGAACGACCCGGTATCTGCTTTTGGGCTTAATTTTGCTGGTTGGGGGTTATCTGGCCTATTGGCTTTACGCCGGCCGATTAGCCGGATTTAGCCAAACCTACTATCTGCCGCGCTACTCCACCGCCGTCTACGCGCTCGACGGCAATGCCCAAATCTCCCAAGAATTTGAAGCCGATTACCCCGGTCTGCATCGCATCGATTTATTTTTTCAACATCAAGTCGATAGCGAAACGGCCTCCATCATTTTTCACCTCAAAAATTCCTGCACAACCGAAGACACTTTGGCGACAATCGAGGTTGATTATAAAACCATCGTAAACAACCAACCCCAATCATTTAGCTTTCCTCCTCTTGACAACTCAGCCGGGCATCGATACTGCTTCATTGTGACGAGTCAGTCGCCCCAACCACCGGCATCGATGGGCATTTACAGCAGTTACGTCGATGTTTACCCCGCCGGCCAGGCTGATTACCAGGTCAATACGTCAGCCGCCGCTGAGACAGAAACACCTACCCTTGCCCGCCCATACCATATCTGGCTGCCGATGATCCAGCGATCATCGAAAGCGGTCGAAACGTTCGATATCGGCTTTAATCTTTACTACGATGGGCCGGTTGAAACCACGCTACAAACATTATTGGCGAAATTAGCGGCCCATAAACCGTTTCCGTTCGGCCGGGCCGGTTTCTACATTGGCCTGACGGTACTCTATTTAATTGTTTTCGGGCTATTATTTAGAGTCGTATCGCGGCTGAACCAGGGGCCGAAGTTGTAAGAATGATGAATGATGAGGGATGAATGATGAAGTAGGCTGAACCGAAGGGCGAATGAGAAATCCCCGTCCGGCCAGATATTATGTTCCGCGCAGCATTAGCACCGTTCCGATGGTCTTCAGCAAGATGATCACATCGAGATGGATCGACTGATGCTTGATGTAGTACAGATCGTAGCGCAGTTTTTCCAGAGCATCGACGGCGGAGCGACCGTAATCGTAATTAACTTGAGCCCAGCCGGTGAGACCGGGTTTGACGGTCAGGCGGGTGCGGTAGAAGGGGATTTCCTGCTCAAGTTCCCGTACAAATTCGGGGCGTTCGGGACGAGGGCCGATGAGGCTCATCTCGCCACGCAGAACGTTGAACAATTGCGGCACTTCATCCAGGCGAGTCTGGCGTAAAAAACGGCCTATCCGAGTGACGCGGGGGTCGTCGTAATCGGCCCATTTGGCGACGCCGTCTTTTTCAGCATCGACGACCATCGAGCGGAGTTTGATCAACTCGAAGGTGTGGCCGCCACGACCAATGCGCTTCTGGCGGTAGAAGATGGGGCCGGGAGTGTCGAACTTAATCAACACGGCCAGTATGGGGAACAAGAGCATAAAAAGCAGTAAGCTCACCGCCGAGATGACGATATCCATCAACCGCTTGGCTGCTCGATAAGCCAAGGTTTGGCTACGGCTGCCGAGCGGCAGGGTCACATACCAATTATCGCCGATATGCTCGACAGGAACGCGGTCGGTCAGCCACTCGTACAACTCCGACATCGTCGAGATGCGAATATTGCCTTCGTAACAGGCCATTAGACTGGTCAGCACGTGGCTCGGCACATCACGGGTGATGGCCAGCACCACGTCGCTTACGCCATTCACTTGAGCCAGTCCCGGCAGCGACTCAACCGGACCGAGAACCGAAGCCCCTTGAAATATCGTCTGCTGCTTGGCCGGATCGTCATCGACAAAACCGATGAGTTGAAAGTGAGCCGGGGCAAAATCGGTGAAGATTTTGGCGATGGTCTGGCCGGCCCATCCCGCGCCAACGATGATCGCTTTGTGCCGGAAGACCGTTTTGGTAAAGGCCCAACTGTAGAGCAGCCGCCACCCCAACAGCATAAAGGGCGAAATGATCGCAAATATGCCGACGAAATGGCGCGGCAGTGACCAAGGCGGCAGCAGGGCGTAGATGAGTAAATAAACGGCGAAAATTTGGAAAACGGTTTTGGAAATCGCCACAAAACTGGCGACGGGATCGGAGGCGACTTTGGGTTGGTAAGCGTTGTTAGCTGTGGCCAACACAAAATAGACAGCGGTGACGATGATAAACCAGCCGCTATAGGAGAGAATCAACGCCAGCGAAAAATCCCAGTTTGAGCGCTGAGCGCCAAACCACAGGCCGAGGATCAGGGCCAGCACCACTAAGACCCCATCAACGGTGAGCAAAACGTTCCTATGCTCAGCTAACTGCATTGAAAAAGAGCGGCTGCGCGTGCGGGCGAGACTCGGTTTAAGAAGAAGTTTTTCTTCCATTGGATTAACGCTTTAATTTACCGCCTTGGGGCGTAATGGTCAACAGCAGGCTATACCAAAAGCCCAACCCCCAGGCCCAGTGGATGGTGGCGAAGATGATCGGGAGGATGGGCAGGTAGCGCCAACCACCACGTCTGGCTGCTATTGTACTGGCAACCCAACTTGCAAGCAAGTAGCTGCCGGTCAGGCCGGCTAAAAGCCAGCGGGCCGGTTGCCAAAACAACCCCATCAGTGAACTGCCGGCAATCGCGCCCACAAAAACGGGCGACACGGCCTGCCGCCAGCGCAGCGAGGTGGGGTGTTTTTGCAGCATCCGCACTTTCCAGCGGCCGTATTGAAAATATTGCCGCCAGAGAGCGCCTAAGGAGTGACGCGGCACGTAAGTCGATTTGAGGGCTGGACTGAGTAAAATTTTTCCACCGGCCTGGCGCAGGCGATAGTTAAACTCGTAATCTTCGTTAATTTTGAGCTGTTCATCAAACAAACCGATCCGATCAAAAATCGTACGTCGAAACGCGCCCATGTAGACCGTATCAACCACTTGTTCCCGGTTTGAATAATGGAATTTCGAGCCGGCGATACCGAAAAATGACGTTGTTGCCAGAGCAATGCCTTGCCCGACATAACCATTTCCAACCGGACGCATCAGGCCACCGACATTCTCAAATTCTCCATTGGCCAGCAGACGAACGCATGTTTTGACGTAATCAGGCTCGATGAGGGCGTGACCGTCCACCCGAATAATGATCTCACCAGCCGCAGCCTGGATGCCGATATTCAATGCGGCTGACTGAATCCGCCGGGGGTTATCGAGCAGCCGGCTTCGGGGCCACGCTTTCAGCAGTTCCTGCACAATTTGGCCGGTACCATCGTTGGAGCCGCCGTCGACCACCAGAATTTCGAGCCGGTCTTGAGGGTAATCTTGCGCCAGAACCGCGCCCAAACTCCGGCGAATAAAGGCAGCTTCATTAAGGACCGGCATAATGACCGTGACAATCGGCCAGGCATCGATCATCATCAGTACCACAGCCGGCCATAATGGGATTTCAAATAACGCACCGACTCGCCGCTGAGCGGGGTTCGGTCGGTGCTGTTGAGAACGGCCAGCCCGGCTTTAAGCCCGGCCAGATATTCTCGGTGGGCGGACAACTTCAGCGCCTCGCGGCCGTAGACGCTCAACCAGAAACTCAAATACACCGGAATGTAGGGCCAGGGTAAATATTTATACGATAAGAAAAATCGATTCCGAATGTGGTAGTACAATTCCGGATGGCGATAACCTGCTTTTCGACCAACCACAGACGCCTCCGGGTAGTGATAAACCGTCACCTCAGGCCAGTAGACCAATTCAAATTTACGTTCCACGGCGCGATACGAGAGGTCAAGTTCCTCTTCACCAAACATGAGATCGGCCCGATAGCCTCCGCACGTTTCAAAAACAGATCGACGGATGGCGTGGCATGTTCCCAAAAAATAGGACACCGGCTGCCGCTCATTGACGATACCGGGCCATTTTCGGCGGGCATAGCGGCTGAACGGAACCAGTAGTTTGGTTCGCCCCTGTTGATGATCGATCACTTTAGCCGCTAAAATACCTAAGTGGGGTTGATGCTCGAACGCATCGACAATGTGAGCCAAACAACGCTCATGGGCAAAATAGGCGTCATCGTCGATGACGCAAAAAATGTCGCCGCCGGCCTGCTGCATTAAAAAATTTCGACCACCGGCTACGCCCAACGCTGTCTTGGAGCGAAAGCAGCGTAGCCGATCATCCTGAAATCGAGC
>JACKAT010000035.1 GCA_020634935.1 Anaerolineales bacterium | reverse complement strand
GGCATAAATCGTATCAAGCTGGCCAGTGCTCGCCGGTCGATTCGGTTGGGTGGGATCGTTGGCCCGGCCGGTACGATTTGCGCCGGGAAGCTGGTTGGCGGTGGTGCCGCCGCCCCCACCGGGCTGCCCCTGTCCTTGGCCTTGACCCTGACCTGGTTGATTTTGCCCTTGGCCTTGGCCCGGCTGATTTTGGCCTTGGCCTTGCCCCTGGCCTGATGCTTGGGCCTGACCTTGGCCTTGCCCCTGTTGATTTTGACCTTGACCTTGACCCTGACCTGATGTTTGGGCCTGATCTTGATCTTGGCTTGGTCCCTGGCTGGCCTGGGCTAACTCCCGGCGGCTGTCGTTCAAGGCATTCTGAGCCTGAGCTAAAGCCGCTTGTAAATCGGCGTTTTGACTGGCCTGGGCCAGCGCCCCTTGGGCCGAACCGGCTGACTGAAGCGCCTCACCGGCGTTACCAGCACGTATGGCATTGGCTAAATCATCCAAACTTTTGGCCAGGCCGGCGTCGGTGGCGGCGGTTTGAGCCGCCAGACGATCCAGCGCATCGGCCAGATCGGCCTGAGCGGTCGGGTCGAGACCGGGCAATGCGGCAGCTAACTCTTGCAGGGCCTGGCCGGCCTCAGCCGTGTCCGTCGAAGCCTGGGACTCGCCGCGGGAGAGAGCCGTGAGTTGAGCAGCCAGTTGATCGAGAGCGCTCTGTCTGGCCGCAGCCAGGGGCGATTGGAGTTCCCGCAGTTGGGCTTGAGCCTGGGCCAGATCGGCCAGCGCCTGGTCCAGATCGCCGGGATTGGCGGCCAGAGCCGCCATCAGCCGCTCCAACTCGGCCAGGGCTTGGGCGCGGTCCTGGGAGGTGGGGTCGGTGGCCGATTCTAATTCGTCGCGAGCGGCGCGAACCGCTGCGGCCTGCTGCCGCGCCGCGGCTTGAACGGCCGCTCGTTGAGCCAGGATGGCGTCCATCGGATTGGGCAAAAAGACCAGCGCCAGCGCCCCAGCCGCTATGACCGCCGCCCAGCCCAGTTTTCGACGCGACACCTGCCAGTCCAACACGCCGGGCTTGAGTTGTTGAGCCACAGCGGCGGCATCGGCCCGTTGGCGCGGATAGAAGGCCAGCGGGTCCGGGCGGTCGCTGGCTTGCAGTTCGAGGGCCGTGGCCAGCCGGTCTTTGAGGCGCAGTTCGGCGTCGAGGCGGCGGGCGACCGTATATAAGGAAAGGGGACGCAGCCAGGTAAAAAGCAGCACGCCCAACAACCACACTCCGAGCGGAGCCAGCGCCCATAGGTGGCGATGGGCCATCGGCCAGATGCGAGCCGCCAATTCCACCAGCACTACGGCCAGTACCGCCAGCCACAGCGTCCGGGCGGCTAATCGCAGGCCATCACGCAGCCGGAGATAGCGGCCCATTGTGGCGAGTAGGGGCCGGAGGTCGGGCGGGGGCGATTCAATTTCGGCGGTCAGGGTAGAGCGATGCATAAATTTTTCGTCACGAGAATGCGGATTTTTATTCATCTGGGGCTTTCGCGGATCAACCGTACCAGCCCTACGCCGCTGAACACAGCTAATTTACTCGAACGGTGGCATTATACCTTGCCGCGCCATGTTTTCGGCTTTTATATCAGGATAAAACATCGCCGCGCTAATGACCAGATACAAGACCACTAACCCAATGGCCAAGCCCCATCCTTTCCAACTAATACGCCACGGTCGAATGGGTTTCACGAAACGGGTTGATAGTAGATAGAGGACCAAACTCAAGCCGAGGTAAAAGGCCAGGGTATAGTGCCACAACGGACGAAAATCGGTTAGAGTGACACTCCCATCAAAGGCCCAGGGTCCCCAACCGGCCAGCAGGCCAAACAGCCCCATCGGCGTATTTTGCAGATTCTGGGTGGCGATGACCGAGGCCAGAGCGCTAAATGGATTGAACAGCAGTATGTGACGCGGCGGCGCATCGCGGGCGATAACGCCCCAAAAAATGTAGACGACATAGGTGCCGCCGATCATCAGTAGAATCGTCAAGTAAGTCAAAACCAAAGCCTGGATGGTGCGCCTGCGCCAGGCCGAGAAAAAGAGGCCGATCATCCCGTAGGTGATGGCTGTCGTCAGAATAACCAGCGCCCCCAGCAGCAAATCGGTGGGAGTGACGCCGCCAAAGGTGAAAATCAGGCTGGCCAGGGGGATGGCGGCGAAAATGAGCAGGAAGATATACCCGGCCGAGGCGATCAGCTTGCCAAATAAGATGGCGTGAACGGAAAGCGGCGTAGCCTGGAGCATTTCCAGCGTCAGTTTTTCATTCTCAGAACTGATCGCCGTTGCGGTCAGGGCCGGCATTAGCAAAGCGACGAAGACCAGGCTCAAATTGGCAATGGCCGCAAACAGCGACTGGCCGATCAGCGGGCTAAGCGGCGTGCCATAAGACGGAAAAAGCAGCATCATGCGGTAGATACCGTAGCTGAACAGCGCCAGAAAGACCAGGTACACGGTTAAAATGGCGAAGGCGCGCCAGCCGCGCATGCGTGATCGAAACTCTTTGACGATGATGGGATTAAGCGCGAGTTGGGGTCGTTTCATAGGCCGCCACCTGACCGAAAGCGGGGATTATTCGTCATTCTACGTCTCCAGTGGTAATTTGCATAAAGACCGACTCTAGATTGCTGGTGGTTTCGGAGAAGTGAGTGATGCGGACGGCGTGGTTGACCAGATGCGTCAGCAGTCCGGCCAGGCTGTCATCGTCGCCGATGAGGCCGATTTCCCAGCCGTTTTTGCCGGGCAGCGCGTCGGTAATGCCGGGATAACTTTTGAGCGCGGTTTCAATCGCATCGTCAGGTGACAGGGCCCGCAGTCGAATCTGGTGTTGACCGTGCAGTTGGCGGTTGAGGCGCTGGACCGGACCGTTGTACAGCAGCCGGCCCTTCTCGATCACGCCGATATGATCGCACATTTCAGCCAGTTCGGTCAGGATGTGGGAACTGATGATGATGGTTTTGCCCAACGATGACAGTTCTTTAAGCAGTTCGCGCATTTCGATTCGGGCGCGGGGATCGAGCCCGGAGGCCGGTTCGTCGAGCAAGAGGATGTGGGGATCGTGGACCAGGGCGTGGGCCAGACACAAACGCTGGCGCATCCCTCGCGACAGGCTTTCGACCCAGGCGTCGCGCTTGTGGGTTAAATCGACCAGTTCCAGCAGTTCGTCCACCACGCGGCGACGGCGGTCGGGTGAGAGATGATAACAACGGGCAAAGAAGTCGAGATACTCCCACACTTTCATATCTTCGTAAACGCCAAAGAAGTCGGGCATGTAGCCAATCTGCCAGCGAGCCTGATCAGGATCGTGGCTAATCTCCTGGCCGTCGAACCAAATCTGGCCGGACGAGGGTTCGAGCAGGCCGGCTAACAGGCGCAGGGTGGTGGTTTTACCCGCGCCGTTGGGGCCGATAAAGCCGAACAGCGATCCTTTTTCAACCTGCAAATCGAGCGAGTCGAGCGCGGTCAGGCGGCCATACTTTTTGGTTAACTGCACCGTTTTAATCACGAACGCGCTCCTTCAAAGGCCAGGCCGGCAAAGATACAACCACCACTCTGGCTGTTGGCGTCGCGAGACAGGCGGATGAGCAAGCTGGCCTCATCGAGATCAAAAAATCGCTCCGGCTGCGAAATCGGATTTTGACCGAACTGAGCTTCTTTCAACGTGGTCCATTCAGTCGTGGTCCGGTCGTATAGCTCCACCTGCGGTAACTCGACCCAGGGGCCGCTGTCGCTTTGGAGGTAAAGATCAAGGCGGGCCGGCGCGATTTGGCGAATGTTGTCCGGCAGGCTAAGTTTAACTTCGGCCACGCCTTGCTCGACGTAGTAGCCTTCGAGGCCGGTACCGTAGTTGCAAGTGCCGGTTTGGCCGGTAATGGTTACGGTTTGAGAGCGGCTAAAACTGGGGGGTAAACTGACATTATTCTCATCAAACTTAATGGGTAAATGGCCGTAAATCAACGAGGTTTTTTGGCCGGAGACCTCGCGCCCATTCAGTTTGATGGTTAAGGGATTATCTTTGAGCCAGCCCAACACAAAGAGGCCGGCGCCGTTGGTTCGAAACGGTTGGTTGAAGATAGTACTATCTAAGATACGCCGTTTAAAGGTGATTTCGGGGGATTCGGCGTTGGACGGATTCAATTGGTCTTGAAAGATCAGGTAGCTGCCAAAACCGCCGGTGTTAATCATTTGTTGTTGGCTAAAATCTAAATCCAGGGTCGCAGCCTGCCCCGGAGCGATATCACCCAATTTTTTAAGGTCGGTATTAAAGATGACGACGACATCTTGTAATGTGGTCGTACCCTGGTTGATCAGGCGACCGGTCAAACGTTCGCGCTCAAGAGCAATTTCCGCCTCGAGCCGGGGCGGATCAGGGAGGGAGGTTTCAGCCACAAAGGATTGAAGCGACCACTGGTTGACAGTCAGGCCGCGCAGTTGGGCTGGCTCGCCCTGAACCACGCTCATCGAGCCCACGCGAACTTCGCCGCTCCAGGGATCGTAGTAGCCTTCGCCCAAAGGACGCAGCAGAGGGCTACCTTCAACCGTCACATCATACGCCTGCCGATGCGGCGAGAAGATAGCGACATAGGTTTGGGCATCAATCACCCGGCTGTCTTCGCTGATTTCCATGATCGAGAGTTGGTTGAGGAGGATATCGCTGCCGCGCAGTTGGTAGCTCAAGCCAAAGGCCAAGGCAGAGAACGCCACCGTTAGGGTTGGAATGGTCCCCCAGGCCCAGGCCAGCCGATCAAGCCGGCGCAGGATCAGGTAATTGAGGGGACCAACCAGCCCAATATAGCCGATGAGCAGCAGGCCCAAAACTCGGATCGAAGGCAGATCGAGGGTGGGCAGGTTGGACAACGCGGATGACATTTGGCTGTCACGCATCTGGTGAGGGGAGATGTCCGCGGGGATGGAGTCGGGCCAGGCGGCGTTGGGGGACAGCAGTCGTTCGGCAAAATCGGTTACTCCGGCCCAGTCGCGAAAAGGGATGCGGGTCAAATCCAAAGCAATAAAATCGACGTAACCCTTGCCCAGTTTACGTTCAACAATGAGCGGCAGTTCACCGAAACCGGCCATCGTTTCCGACAGCAGGGTTGTGGCATGGGCTCCCGGCTCGACGGCCGCTACCGGGAACGGCCCCGGAACGGCGATCGGTCGGCCCGTATACGTTTCCAAAGCGGGTAAAGCCGATAGCTCCTGCTGGCCGGTGACCGTGACGGGCTGGAG
Organism: Anaerolineales bacterium; assembly: GCA_020634935.1. Taxonomy (GTDB): domain Bacteria; phylum Chloroflexota; class Anaerolineae; order 4572-78; family J111; genus JAGRBY01. The sequence continues at coordinate 47,457 of JACKAT010000035.1, read as the reverse complement.
ATCAACCGGCAGCCCGGCCAGAGTAAGCGCGGCGCCACCGCCGCCGCCCAGCACCAGCCGGCCACCACTGACAACCCATTGTTGAAGGGCGGTTTGCTGATCGAGGCTAAGTTGGCCGGTATCGACCCCGTTCAAGATGATGGTATCGAACAGGGTCAATCCTTCAGCCCGATCGGGTGTTTCGGCCAGGTTGATGTTAAGCACCTCGGGGTTGTCGCCCCGGCCCGGCAGATTGATCGAACTGAGGAGGTTCAGATTGGGAGCGTTTTCAGCCACCACCGCGATGAAGTAGCGGTTGTTTGGGGCAGAGGAAATATCGACCGTTTGGCTGGCTATGGCTTTCTCGTCACGGACTAAATCAACTTTAACGGTGCGAGAGAAGCTGTTGGGAAGGGTGTAGAGCGTAAACCGCTTACGGCTGCCGGTGGGCAGTTCGGCAGGAAGGATGAAGCTAAGCTGGCCGGTCTGGCCGGTGATCCGGGCGCGGAGTTCGGCGTTGAGGTTAGGCCCGGTATTTTCCACCGTCACCAAAATAGGCAGCCAATGGCCATACTTGAATTGCCCGCCAAACGCGGCAACGGCCGTCATCGTCAAACCGTCAGCCGTTTGAGCCAAAGCCGAACCGCTCATTAAGACCAATAAACAGAGCAATGTCAAAGCAACGATTGGTTTGCGCATGATATAAATCGTAGGTTGACAGACGCTAAAGGTCAAATTTGAGATAAGAAATTCTGAGGGAGTTCTGCCACAAAAAATGAAGGTTTGCGCCGGCTCTGGCGTAAAAGAGAGTACAACACAGCAGCGGTCTGTCTTGTCGCTTAGATGAGACCGACCCCCCTTTTTACTCTCCCCCCCAAAAGGCCGGGTTGTGGCAGACCGGCCTTTTATTTTGGCTCTCACCAACATTCATTCAAACTAACCGATATAAACCTCCAAATTTGACGTTCAGCTGATGGACCACCGCTAGCTGACCGCAGACCGCCACAAAGTAGGCGGCCTCAATGAAGTTCGGCGGTCAACGGTCGGCAGTCTGTTGTCAGGAAGCAGGGCAATTTGAGGCAAATTAAAGGTATGTCCGTGGCAAAGGTTAAACGCCTAGCTAAGTGACTAGGGTCAATACTGGATCGATAGCTGGTGTATTCCGGCCAAAAATGTGATAAATTATAGACAGTTAAGTGGCGAGGCCAAAATCAATATATAATAGATGGGGCGTGTTATAGGGCTCAAGCGAGAGTCCACCACCCATAAAATTTAATGGGAGACCTCATGCCAGCTTATTTCTAAAGGGAGTCCTTCTGAGACGTAATTGAGAGGGACTCCTGTATAAAGCACTTATCCTTGTTAATAAGCCTTGCAGTAAACTCCTTAATTGCTCTGTATCATTTTTTCTTCTCTCCTTTGATGTTTGAAAAAGCCGGGACTGACCACCCGGCTTTTTCCTTTTAAAGCATCGCTGGTGCAACACAGCCGCAAACATCGGAATGTGTCAAGAAAAGTGAGACAGAATGAAAAAGAAATTAAAGAGCATTAATCGAGATCGGTGAGCCAGAACTGGGCTGATTGATCCAAACTTCAGTTGGAAGCGGAGCGAGGGTGGGTAAGCCACGCACAAAACGCTCCGGGTGTTGAGTATAGGCCAACTGTAAAACGTGTTGGCGTTGAGCCTGAACCTGGTCGGCCCAGCCATAGTGAACTGCGGCTGGGGTCAGCAAATGCAAAGCCGAATGGTAATAGTCGGAGTTGTAGGCGGTCAAAAAGGTGTGAGCCCAGGCATGAGCGTGCTGATAAGAGGGAAAGGTAGCGGGATAATCGGCTTGATATTTCATGGTTTTGAACTGGGCTTCGGAATAGGGATTGTCATTGGGCCGATAGGGTCGGGAATGAGACGGGGTGATCTCCAAATCCTTTAAGAGTTGAGCCACGGATTTAGCCCGCATCGGCCCCCCGCGGTCAGCGTGCAAGGTCAATTGGCGCGGCGGGATGCCTTGGTTATGGCAGGCGGTGGCAATGAGTTGTTGGGCCAGGATTTCCGATTCCTGCTCGGCTAACAACCAGCCGACAACAAAACGGCTGAAGATGTCGAGCATGACATACAGGTAGAAGGGGGCATATTTGACCGGGCTTTTAAGTTGGGTGATATCCCAACTCCAGACTTGGTTGGGGCCGGTGGCCACCAACTCGGGTTTAGCATAGACAGGGTGACGCCGTTGGGGGCGGCGTTCCCGAACTTCGTGATGGTCAGCCAGAAGGCGATACATCGTCCGCCAATGGCACAGGTAGCGGCCCTCATCCAGTAAGGTGGCATACACCTGCCGGGGAGCGTGGTCCACAAAACGCTCACTATTGAGTATCTGGCGCACCGTCTGCCGTTCCGGCTCACTCAAGGCCCGACTGGGCTTGGGACGCGGTTGGGTCACCTTAGCCGGTTGGCGGGCCCGATAGAAGGTACTGCGCGGGATACCTAACTGCTGACATGTTGGGCTGACCCCCCATTGCGGGGCTAATTGCTGCGCCAAAGTTATCATTTCGGCTCGTCCGTTGTCGTCAGCCGTAGCCCAAGTAGTTGTGAAACTTTTTTTTGGATATCGATCACCAACTGGGCTTGGGCCAGCGCTTGTTGCAACCGTTCATTTTCTCGCTTCAGGCGCGCGTTTTCAGCAGCCTGGGCATCGGTCGGGCGGCCCCGTTTTGGTCCGGCGGCCGCTTCTAATTCACCCCGCTCTTGGGCTTGTCGCCAGCGGCTCAAGTGGGACGAATACAACCCTATCGACCTGGGCCAATCAGTTGTGGCCTACGATCAAACCTTGCCCCCCGAGGAGCAATGTCGTTACACCCCTGACATTGCTGACCTACTGCAAATCTGCATTCCCGTGTGCGATACGTATGACAGTAGCGAAAGCCAGCGCACCATTGCTTCAGAAGGCGTGAAGCGGCTGGATGAGCAGGCCACCCACCTGATCCGCAGAATTCACCAGTTGATTAAAAGCGATTTGTATGATACCCCTGAGCAAGCCGAAGCGTGGGGTTTTCAAGTCAAACAGTCCACCAAAACCGTTCTACTGCCGAAAACGCGCAAAGAGCGGCTGGTGATGTTGAAGAAGTATATCGCCCAAGAAGAGAGCCGCCCGGCGGAGGAGCGCTTTACCAAGCCTGATCTGGAGACGGTCAAGCAGGTGCGGGATGGTCTGGTGACCCATTTGGCGGTGCGGCGCAGCGGGCGCGATAAGCGCAAATCGAGCCGGGCGGCGCGGGATGAAGCCTTTGCTAAACTGGTTGACTGCCTGCGGATGGCCGCCGGCGACCTGATCATCAAGCGGTTCGATCATAAAATCTCGTTCGAGATGCAGCAGTGGGGCTTTGAGATTGTTGATCGGCCCAGCGCCCGCCCCGAACGCAGTGAAGTCCAACCCGCCGAACCGGCTCCGGTTGAAGCGGCTGCCCCCGAACCGGCGGCGACCGAACCGGCTGAGCCGGAGACCAGCCCCAACGGCAGCAGCCCGCTCAACGGCGCGGGCGAAGCCGTGGTTGAGTTGAACGGCCAGGCGAGCGCGGCATCGTAGTAACCTAAATTCGACAATTAGAGCCGGAGTATGTCATTTCGCAGCCGAAGGCGGAGAAATCCCTTAGGCACAGCTATCAATGAAGCCTTTGTAGGGGAAATTTGACGTTGTTGCTCCAAATTTTCCCAGCCAAATCACTTTTCATTGTATCGTCACAGGGATTTCTCCGCTGGCGCTGCGAAATGACATGAAGGACATTAATTTCCGAACTCAAGTTAGTGTCCTGGCCTGATAAGAATTATCTCATTTTTATGCCGACCTACGCGGCGACCATCTATGTTCGATAAGCTGCTTCCAGGCAGCGATTTGTTTTTTTACCCCGTCCCTCTTAAAATGTCTCGAAGTTCCTCCCACAACACCACAGAAAACAATACAACATCAAGGAAGACGCTGTGAGCGATAAATTAAAACAGTACGTCCGGGCCGATGACCTGCCCGCGGATAATCGATTATGGCCGCTGTACGGCGCGGGGTTTGAAAACTTAGGGGTTGACGGGCAGCCGCTGGCCGCGTCGATGCCGGCGGTTGGCCCGGATGAGTTACTGGTCCGGCACGACGCCTGCGGCATTTGCTTTTCCGATATCAAAGTCATCAACGCCGGCGAGCAGCATCCGCGCATCTTTCGCGATATGAAACAAGAACCGGTGGTGCTGGGCCATGAAATCGCGCTGACGGTGGCCGGGGTGGGGGAAACTCTAGCCGGTCAGTATCGGGTGGGGGATCGCTTCATTGTGCAGGCCGATATTTATTACCAGGGCGTCAACTATGCCTACGGCTATATGATTCAGGGCGGGATGTCGCAGTACGCGGTCATCGACCGGCGCATTCTTGACGGCGATGACGGCAACTACTTGATTCCGGTCCAACCCACGACCGGTTACGCCGAGAGCGCCCTGGCCGAACCGTGGGCCTGCGTCATCGCCACCTATCAGCTCACCTATCGCACGGCGCTGAAACCGGGCGGCGTCGCGTGGCTTATCGGTACGGCGCAGTCGAGCGATGATTATTTCTTCGGCCGCGGTTTTGACGAGAGCGGCCATCCGGCTCGGTTGGTGCTGACCAATGTGCCGCCGCGTTTGGCTGGGCGGCTCGAAGCGACGGCGGCTCGCCTGGGCATCGAGGTCAGCCACATCCCGGCGGATCGGCTCCTTGATCCGGCCGCCGATCTGCCGGCCTGTGATGACATCATCGTGCTTGGTCCCGACCCCGATCTCATCGAAGCCGCCTCGCCCCGGCTGGCCGATTTCGGCATGATGGCCATCATCGCCACGGCGTCGCTGTCGCGCCCGGTGGCGGTCGATGTGGGACGGGTGCATTACAATCGCTGGACGTACGTGGGCGGTCCCGGCCCTGACATCGCTCAAGCTTACAGCCGCCGGCCGATTGAAGCGGAGTTGACGCCGGGCGGCAAAACCTGGTTTGTCGGCGCGGGCGGGCCGATGGGCCACATGCATGCCCAGCGGGCGGTCCAATTGCCGCAGCCGCCGGCCACGATTTTGTGTACGGCCCGCACGCCCCACCGCCTGGTCGATCTGGCCGAGACCCTGGCCGGCGATGCCCGCGAGCGGCATATGGCCTTGGCCTGCCTCGATCTGACCCAGCCGGATTATACCGCGCGGCTGGCCGAGATCGCCGGCGACGGGTTCGATCAGATCATCATCCTGGCTCCCTCAACCACCGCCATTGCCGAGGCGGCGGCGTATCTGGCGCCGGGCGGGGTGATGAATATCTTCGCCGGTCTGGTGCGGGGGACGCTGGTCCCGCTGGATTTGAGCGTGGTCTATCAGCAGAACGTTCGCTTTATCGGACACACCGCGTCCACCATCGATGATCTGCGGCTGATGTTGCAGCAAACCGAGGCCGGCCGGTTGTCGCCCAACCGCTCGGTCAAGGCCATCGGTTCCTTAGAGGCGGCCCGGGCCGGCCTTATGGCGGTGCGGGATGCGGTATTTCCGGGTAAGGTCGTCATCTTTCCTCAGATCAAGGCGTTCCCCCTGACGCCGCTCGAAGCGCTCCAAGCGACCTTGCCGACCGTCGCGGCCCGGCTCCACCACGGCCGGGAGTGGACGGTCGCGGCCGAGCAAGAGTTTCTACGGCTAATGCTGCCGTAGCCGGTCCCCTTTAAACTTCTCTTAAGTTCCCCTTGAACTACGGTTAAAGACCCTAACCGTTCCCTTGTGATATCCTAAACCTGTACTTACGGGATCAACCCATTCACTCATAAGGGAGAATTATCGATGAACATGACCCATATTCGCCAACTCAACGGGCAGATCGAACGTGAAGCCCTGTTTCTACAAGACCTGCTGGCCGAGATCAACAAAGTCATGGTCGGTCAGGAAACGCTGGTCGAGCGCGTGCTGATCGCGCTGCTGGCCGATGGCCATATTTTGCTGGAAGGGGTACCCGGCCTGGCTAAAACGCTGCTGGTCAAGACGGCGGCGCAAGCCATCCAGGCCAGCTTTGCCCGCATCCAGTTTACGCCCGACCTGCTGCCCGCCGATCTGGTCGGCACCCAAATCTACAACCCGCGCACCAGCGAGTTCACCGTGCATCGCGGCCCGCTCTTTGCCAACTTAATCCTGGCCGACGAGATCAACCGCGCCCCGGCCAAGGTTCAGAGCGCGCTGCTCGAAGCGATGCAGGAGCGCCAAATTACTATCGGCGACACCACCTACCGCATGGACCCGCTGTTCACCGTGCTGGCCACCCAAAACCCCATCGAGCAGGAAGGCACCTACCCGCTGCCCGAAGCGCAGGTGGACCGCTTTATGCTCAAAGTCATCGTCGATTATCCGAAGCCGACTGAAGAGCGCCTGATGCTCGACCGGATGACCGGGGCCGCGCTGCCGCTGGTCAACCCCGTGCTCGAACCGGCCCACCTGCATCACGCTCGCGAGATTGTGCGGCAGATCTATGTCGATGACAAGATCAAAGATTACGTCTTGAGCCTGGTGCTGGCCACCCGCAACCCCGGCAACAATGGCTTATCCGATCTCAAACCGTTCATCGCTTTTGGGGCTTCGCCGCGCGCCGGCATCTACCTGATTATGGCCGCCCGCGCCCACGCCTTTATTCAAGGGCGCGGTTTTGTCACGCCGGAAGATATCAAGCTCATCGCGCCCGACGTGCTGCGCCACCGCGTGCTGACCACCTACGAAGCCGAAGCCGAACGCGTCACCAGCGCCGACATTGTCCAGCGTATTTTGGACTATGCGGATGTGCCGTAAGGAGAGCACGGGCCTAATGAAGATCAACAATTTAACCGGCGTACAAACTGGCTGTCCCCCGGAGCACGGGCCTGAAGACCCATGCTGAGAGAGCGAAACCCTGTCGGGCTAGGATTGCGCCAGAGTAGGGCGCTTCAGCGTCCTTCGCTCTCTTAGCGCGATGGCTTTAGCCTCGCGCCTTTTGTAGAAACACAGCGTTTAAGGAAAAACTATGCTAACCACAGAACTTATGAACAAAATCCGGCACATCGAGATCCGCACCCGGCGGCTGGTCAATGACAGTTTCGCCGGCGAGTACCACTCCATCTTCAAGGGACGGGGGATGGAGTTCAACGAGGTGCGGCCGTATTTGGCCGGCGACGAGATTCGGACCATCGACTGGAACGTGACGGCGCGCACCGGCCAGCCCTACGTCAAGCAGTTTGTGGAAGAGCGCGAGCTGACGGTCATGCTGGTGGTCGATGCCAGCGGCTCCGGCGACTTTGCCTCGGAGGGGCAGTTCAAGCGGGAGCTGGCGGCCGAACTGGCCTCGGTGCTGTCGTTTGCGGCCACGACCAATAAGGACAAGGTCGGGCTGCTGATCTTCACCGATCAGGTCGAACTGTTTATCCCGCCGCGCAAGGGTCGCCGCCACGTGCTGCGCCTCATCCGCGAACTGCTGGCCTTCGAGCCGCAGGGCGACGGCACCGACATCAAACTGGCGCTCGATACCATCAATCAAATTCTGAAGCGGCGCAGCATCCTCTTCCTGGTGTCCGACTTTCTCGACGACCCGGATCGCTACCAGCGGGCGCTGCATATGACCAACCGCAAGCACGACGTTATCGCCATCGATCTGCACGACCCGCTGGAACGCGACATCGCCAACGTGGGGCTGCTCACCCTGGAAGACGCCGAAACCGGCGAACTGATCTGGGTTGACACGGCCGACCGCGAGTGGCGCACCCTGTTCCGCAACCAGGTTGATCGCTTTGAGACACGCAAAAACAGAGCCTTCGCCAACGCCGCCGTCGATCAAGTCTCGATCCATACCGACCAGGATTACATCAAAGCGTTGACTTTGTTTTTCGAGAAGCGGGCCAAGCGAATTAGGTATTGAGTTTATGGAGTTTGTAGAGTTAAGAGTTAATGGAGTTTGTGGAGTTTATGAAGCGAAAACATGCAATCATTCTAATTATCACATTCTTTACTCTTTTGGTAACGGCCATGCCGGCCTGGGCCGCCGATCCGGTGGCGGTGACGCTGACGGCCGATAAGCAGGAACTGACCGTCGGCGATCCGGTGAAGTTGACCCTGGCGGTTGATCATCCGGCGGAGACGCAGGTCATCATCCCGCCGCTGGATAAGACCTGGGGCGATCTGGAAGTACGGTCGCAGTCTAAGGCCGAGACGGTCGATAACAGCGACGGTACGCAGACCACGCGCCAGACCATCGAGGTGACGCTTTTTGCGCCGGGTGAGTTTCAGACGCCGCCGCTGCCGGTGACCGTTAGCGACAACAGCGGCCAAACCACGGAAGCAGTGGCCGCGCCGGTGTCGCTGGTGGTGACGCCGGTTTTAGCCGAGGGCGATACCACGTTGGACGATATCCGCCCGCAGGTGGGGATGCAAGTCCCTGTCGCCTGGTCTCTGATTGTAAGCGGTGTGGTTCTGGCGATCATCGTCGTGGGGGCCGGGGTGTGGCTGTATCGGCGGCGGCGCGGCCGGGGACTGTTCGACAACCGGCCGCCGTACCAGGTGGCGCTGGACGAACTGGCCCGTATCGAAGGGCTGAGGCTGGCCGAACAGAGCCAATTCAAGCGGCACTACAGCCTGGTCACCGACTGCCTGCGCACCTATTTGGAGGATCAGTTTGATATCCGCGCCTTTGATCGGACGACGGCCGAACTCAAGCGCAGTTTGGCGGCGTCGACGCTCAGCGCCGAACACGCTCGCCAATGGATCAACCTATTAGCCGAAAGCGATCTGGTTAAGTTTGCCAAACTTGAACCCGATGTTGACATGGCCCGGCAGTTGCCCGGTCTGGCGCGCGACTTGGTCACATCGACCCGGCCGGAGCCGGAGCCGGTCACAAAGAACGACAGGCCGCGCTCCTTAGGCAGCGGCCCCGGCCAGCGTCCCATGGAGGCGCCGCAATGATCTTTCGATTTGCATCACCCTGGATTTTGATATTGTTACTGCTGCTGCCCTTAGTGGCGGCCTGGCCCTACCTGATGAAACGGGCCGCTCGACCGGCGGCGCTGCGTTACGCCGATATCAAATTGACCAGCAGCGGCGGCAAGACGCCGCGTTCGTGGCGAATGATGGTTCGGCCGCTGCTCAACCTGGCGCGGCTGCTGATCGCCGCCCTGGTCATCATCGCTCTGGCCCGACCGCAAACCGGGCAGGCCCGCGAAATCACCACCGGCGAAGGCGTCGATATCGCGCTGGCGGTGGATATTTCCGGCAGTATGGCCTCGCTCGATTTTCAGCCGCAAAACCGGCTGGAAGCGGCCAAGCAGGTCATCAGCGACTTCGTGCAAGAGCGCCCTTACGACCAGATGGGGCTGGTGGTCTTCGCCAACTCGGCCTTCGACCAAAGCCCGCCCACGGTTGATCACAATGTCCTGCTGCGTCTGCTCGACCGGGTTCAACTGGCGACCGATCTGAAAATCGAGGACGGCACGGCCATCGGGATGGGGCTGGCCAACGCGGGCAGCATGCTCAAGGACTCGCAAGCTAAAAGTAAGGTGCTCATTCTGCTGACCGACGGCGTCAACAACGCCGGCCAGATCGATCCCGTCACCGCCGCCGAAGCCGCCAAGGCGCTGGGCATCAAAGTCTACACCATCGGCATGGGCCGGCCCGGCCAGGTGCCTGTCCCGGTAACTGATGTCTTTGGCCGCGAGCAGGTGGTCTACCAGGAAAGCGCGCTCGATGAGGCCACGCTGCAAAAGATTGCCGACGTGACCGGCGGGCGTTACTTCCGCGCCGAAGACACCAACGGCCTGAAGCAGATTTATGATGAGATTAACTCGCTGGAAAAGTCTGAGGTGGAAATTCAAAACTTCACCCGCTACCAGGAGTTAGCCGGCGTGGTTTTAGCCCCGGCCCTGCTGCTCCTACTGGGCGAGATGGCGCTGCGGCAGACGATTTTTAGGAAAATACCATAGGAATGGAGAATAGAGAATTGAGAATGAAGAAACTATATTTTCCAATCCCTAATCTCCTAATCTCCAATCTCCTGATCTCTAACTGAAAGGAATTTACAATGGAATTTGCAAAACCATTTTATCTATACATCGCTATCATCCTGGTGCCGCTGGTCTTTCTGTTCCTGCGGTGGGCGGAGCGACGGCGGCGGGCGACGATAGCTCGCATCGGTAGCCCGGTGCTGGTGGAGCGCATTAGCCAAAGCGTGAACCGGCGCGGTCGTCGCTGGCAGACCGGCCTGTGGATAGTGGGCCTGGTGATGATACTGGTGGCGCTGGCCCGGCCGCAGTGGGGTACTGAGACCCAGGAGGTCAAGCAGCAGGGCATCGAGGTGATGGTCGCCCTGGATGTGTCGAACAGTATGCTGGCCCAGGACATCAAGCCCGACCGGCTGACCCGGGCCAAGCTGGAAATCTCCGAGTTGATGGATCAACTGGGCGGCGACGAAATCGGCCTGGTGCTCTTTTCCGGGGCCAGCTTCATCCAGTTCCCGTTGACCAACGACTACGCTACGGCCCGCAGCTTTTTGGACAACGCCCGGCCCAGCGTCATCTCCAAACAGGGCACCAACATCGGCGACGCCATCCGCACGGCCCTGACCGGCTTCGATTTTGATCGCAGCAGCCAGAAGGTCATCGTCCTCATCACCGACGGCGAAGACCATGAGGCCGATACGGTGGCGATGGCCCAACAAGCCGCTGATCAGGGCGTGCTGCTCTACACCATCGGCTTTGGCTCGCCCGACGGTGAGCCGATTCCGGAGTATGACGCCCAGGGACAGGTGACCGGCTACAAAACCGACCAGCAAGGCCAAGTGGTGCTGTCCAAACTGGACGAAGCCACGCTCCAGCAAATCGCCGACATCGGCCACGGCCGCTATTTCCGCGCCGCAACCGACGGCAGCGAACTGCCCGCGCTGGTGAGCGAACTAAACACGCTCCAAAAAGGCGAGCTGTCAACTCAGGTGGAAAGCTGGCATATCGAGCGCTTCCAACTGTTCTTGGGGCTGGGGTTAATCGCCCTGCTGGCCGCCGAGTTCATTCCGGATCGCGTCTGGCGTAAGCGCAGCGATAAGCGGGCGGCGATGGGCAGTCACTGGCTGCTGGCCAAGAAGCCGGAGTAATCGAATTCACAGAAGGTGACAGTCACTTTTGCCGCAGATGAACGTCGGCTTAGCTCAAACAAGTCGATTGATCACGCCCAAGTGACTGTCACCTACTGAACTGCGTAACTCATATATGAAATGGAGTCAACCCCAATGCGCAAATTACTACTACCCGTTCTGATAGCCGCTCCGCTGATGTTTGCCGGTTGCAGCCCATCGGCGGAGAAATTGAACAACACCGGCAACGAGGCTTTCGCCTCGCAGAATTACGATCAGGCGCTGGCTGCTTACCAGCAAGCCGAGACCGAGTCGCCGGAACTGGCCGAGCCGCACTTCAACGCCGCCAATGCTCATTATCGCCAGGAAAACTTCGACGGCGCTCGGCAGGAGATCGAGCAGGCGTTGGTCAAAGATAAAGGCGACCTGACCCAGGACAGTTTTTACAACCTGGGCAACAGCTTCTATCAAGCTAAAGATTATGAACAGGCCATCGAGGCCTATAAAGAGACGCTGCGGTTGAACCCGGCTGATGCCGAAGCCAAGCATAACTTGGAACTGGCTTTGCAGCAGATGCAGCCGGATCAACAGCAACAAGATCAACAGGATCAGCAGCAAGATCAGCAAGACCAGCAGCAACAAGATCAACAAGACCCGTCGCAGGATCAACAGCAACAAGATCAACAAGATCAGCAGCAAGATCAATCCGGCGAATCGAAAGATCAACAGAATCAGTCTGACCAGCCGCAAGACAAGCCGTCCGGCGATCAACCATCGCCGGATCAACAGGACAACGGGTCCGGTGATCAGCCGCAGGACCAACAAGACGGCCAACCCGGCGACCAGCAACCGGACAATCCACAACAAAACCCAGCCGGCGATCAGCCGCAGGATCAACAGAACGAGCAACAGCCAGGCGATCAACCCGATCAACAACCCGGTCAAGATCAACAAGATCAGCCGCCGCAAAACGGTCAAGCCGGCGGCCAGGTCGGTGAACCCACAGAGGGACAACCGGACGGCCAAGCCGCGCAAGTGGTCGAAGGGTTAAGCCCGGAGCAGGCCAAGCAGTTATTTGAGGCAGCCACACGCGGAACTGAAAGTTTGGAAGAATATCTCCAGCAGGTCTTGGTGGCGCCGGGTGGCCAACCGGCTGAAGATTGGTAAGAGGCTGTTATTACGTCTCAACGTGTCCACAGATAGACACAGATTTTCACAGATGATATCAAGATTTGGATAAAAATCTGTGTCTATCTGTGAAAGATAGCTCTGCACTAAACCGTGGTGAAGAAAAATTTAGACAGGATTAACACGATTTACCGAATTATGATTGATAAAATCGTGATAATCATGTCAATTCTGTCGATTATGGGGTCGATCTTCCGTCGTTCTCACGTCTCCACGGTTTAATGTTGTGCTACCCTGTGAAAATCTGTGGACCGAAAAAGCTTTTACTTCCTTTTGAACAGCTTCTTAAGAAAACGAGGATTAGAGATTATGAAGAAATTATTCATTCCATTATTAATTGTACTGGGGTTCCTGGCCTCAGCGACAGTGGGGCTGGCTCAAGGCCAGGACGTGATCACGGCGCAGGTTGACCGGGCGGTTCTATCGACCGATGAGACGTTGACGTTGTCGGTTACGGTTAACGCCAGCGCCTCGAACCTGCCCAACCCCACCCTGCCGGCGCTGGACGGTTTCAATATTGTCGGTACCGGGAGTTCGTCCCAAATTAGCATCATCAACGGCTCGATGAGCGCCCAGATGGTTTACAATTACCGTTTGCAGCCCTACCAGGCCGGCGAGCTGGTTATCGAACCGGTGAGTATGACCATCGATGGGCAAACCTACACCACCGATCCCATTAGCATCAAGGTGGTGCAAGGCACGGGCCAAGCCGCGCCGGTGACGCCGATCAATCCGACCGCGCCGACTTCCCGAGGCTTTGCCGGGCAGGATGCTTTTGTCGAAGCGGATGTCGATAACCCTACGCCCTATCTGGGCCAGCAGGTCATCTACAGCTTCCGTTATTACGAGGCGGCGGATCGTTTTGGCTTTGAGCAGCCCAGCTATGAGGCCCCGGCCTTTACCGGCTTCTGGAGCGAGAGCCAGACCGAGCAAAACCAGTATCAGGTGCAGGCCGGCGGGCGAATGTATCGCGTGACCGAACTGCGCACTATCCTGTTTCCGTCTAAAACGGGTGAGGTGACTATCGAACCGGCTCAGTTATCTATTCCCGGCGGCTTTTTCAGCCGGGGCGCTAATCTGCAAACCGACCCGGTCACACTGGAGATCAAACCGCTGCCGGCCGGTGCGCCGGCCAGCTTCAACGGCGCAGTTGGGCAGTTTACCATCGATAGTTCCGTCGATAGTAGCAGCGGCCGGGCCAACGAGCCGATTACCTGGCAAGTCACGCTAAGCGGGCGCGGCAACCTCAATACTCTGCCCGATCCGCAATGGCCCGATATGCCCGGCTGGCGCAGCTTCGATAGCCAGGCCACACATAACACCCAGATGCAGGACGGGCAGGTGGTCGGCAGCCGGGTCTACGAGCGGCTGCTGGTTCCGCAGCGCGAGGGAGATTTCACCATCCCCGCCTTGGAGTACAGCTACTTCGATCCGGCCGAAGAACGTTACCAGACTATCAGTAGCCAACCCATCCCGGTTTCTATCGCGCCGGGGGATGGTACGGGCGCCCAAAGCTACACTGCCGAACCGGCTAACGAAGCGGCTAACGAAGCGTCGTCGGCTGAGACGCCGGACCTCAAACCGGCGCCGGCTCAACTGGCGCTGAGCGGCGCTCCGGTGACGGCGTCGCCGCTGTACTGGCTGGCTTGGGTTGTGCCGGCGCTGGGACTGGTCGGCAATTTCTTCTGGCAGCGGCGGCAGCAGTATCGCTTGGCTAATCCCGAGGCGGTGCGGCGCTCGCAGGCCGGGAAGAAAGCCAAGGCAACCCTGAAGCAGGTCAGCAGCGGCGATCAGCAGCCGTACGAGGCCGCAGTGTTGGTGTTAACCACCTATCTGGCCGATAAATTCGGGCAGCCGGTGGCCGGATTGACCCGGCCGGCCTTGAGACAACTGCTGATTGAGAAAGGCGTTGAGACTGAGCTTAGCAAGCAGGTCGTCGCCTGCCTGAACGAAGCCGAAACCGGTCGTTTTGCTCCGCAAACGGACGACTTAGCCTCGGCCGCCGATCTTATCCAAACGGTGGATACGGTTATCGAGGATTTGGAAAAGGTTAAAGTGAGATAAGATGTTGCTACGCAGGTGTCCAAACCAGGGAGTAGGAAGTAGGGATTAAGGGGTTAAAACCGATTACTTCCTACGCCTTACTTCCCACGTGATTAGGACGGAACAATGGGTTTTCGGTATTTTCTGGACACGGTAGCAACGGGGTTAATTTACGATCCAAAGGAATTTTATCATGAAGCGAGTAGCGACAATTACAACCTTGGTCATTTTGGTGCTGGCGATGTTATTGATGGCCGGCCAAACCTTACAGGCCAAAACAACGGCTCCGGCAACCGCGACTATGGCCGTGGCCAACCAACTTTATCAAACCGGCCAGTACAGTCAGGCCGCGCAAGCGTACCAACAGTTGGTCGATCAAGGTTATGCCGACAGCGCCTTGTTTTACAACCTGGGCCGGGCCTATTATCAACAGGGAAATCTGGGATTGGCCCTGGTTAACTTTCGTCGAGCCGAGCAGTTAGCGCCCGGCGATACGGCCATCGAGGCTAATCTGGCGCAGGTGCGGGCGGACGTGACCGGCGGGGAGGCGCCGGTTCAAGCGCCTGGCTTGATCGAGCGGGTGGCTCGCCTGACGCAATCCTGGTTGTCCTTTAATCAATTGGCTTTGGCAGCGCTAGGCTTTTGGATTGTCTTTTGTTTACTGGTGATCGTATTGAGCAACAGCCAGGGCGCGTTGCAGCGCAGCTTAACCTACGGAGCGGCTGCGGCCGGTTTGGCGGTGGTGTTGAGTCTGGCCGGTCTGGGCAGCCGTTCACTGGCCGAACCGCACGACCAAGCCGTCATCGTGGCCGCTGAGGTTGCGGTGACCGCTGGTCCCGGCTCGCAGTACGCCAGCGAATTTACCTTAGCCGACGGGGTCGAAGTCAAGGTGGTTGAGAGGCGAGGTCGGTGGGTAGAGATCGCTGTGCCTCAAACCGGCCAGCAAGGCTGGGTCCCGGCGGAAATGGTCGAGGCCGTAAGTTTAGGCTGAGGCCCACCATGCCAAATTTGCTTTTGAGTGAAAGCTCCTCCTGTAGTACAATATCGATTAGTGAGGAGCACATGGCCAAACACATCTTACTGGTTGACGACGACGCCCTGATGCGGCGCAGCCTATCGTTTAATTTAGAGCAGGCGGGTTATAAGACCAGCACGGCAGCTACGGCGGAAGATGCGCTGGCATTGGCCCGGCGCGATCCGCCCGATCTGATCCTGCTCGACATCGGCCTGCCCGGTATGGACGGCCTCGATGCCCTGCGCGGCTTCAAGCAGCAGGCCGATTTCCCAATTATCTTTGTTTCGTCCCACCGGCGGGAGCTAGATCAGGCGTTGGGGCTGGAGTTGGGAGCGGATGATTACGTCACCAAACCGTTCGATCTCAGTGTGCTGCTGGCTCGCATTAAAGCGGTGCTGCGCCGCTTCGAGCGAACCGCGCCCCAACTGCCGCAGGACGGCATGCTGGAGGTCGGCGACCTGGTGATCGATCCGGGTGCGCATACGGTAACGCTCGGCGGCAAATCGCTCGATTTACCGCCGCGTGAATTCGCGCTGCTGCACGCGCTGGCTCTGCAAGCCGGCCGGGTGGTCTCGATTGACGATCTGTTAACTCAGGTGTGGGGTGCTGAGTACGCCGGGGAGACACAGGGGGTTTATGTGCACATTCGCTGGCTGCGGGAGAAGATTGAAGCGAACCCGCAAAAGCCGCAGCGGATCGTGACTGTACGCGGCGTTGGTTATAAATTGGAGCCGCAGTTGGGTGAGGAAACGTAGTTAAGGAAACGGGTATCTATTCAATTTGACCAAATTTTTTTGCCCCTGACGACAGACCGCCGACCGTTGACCGCCGAACTTGACCAAATGTGCCTGTTTTTCGGCGATCTGCGGTCAGCTAGCCGCAGTCTATCGGTGTAACGTCAATTTTGGGAAGCTTTTAGCCATCAGGTTGAAAGCGTATCCGTTAGTGAGTTTGATATCCATGCGCAGCCTGCGAAGTCGTTTAATTCTAAGCCATATTTTGCCGCTGTTGGTGGTGGTGCCGCTCGTCGGCGTGGCGCTGCTTTATATTGTGGATACCCAGGTGTCGTTGAGCAACCTGGCCAACGAGTTACAGCAGCAAGCCGCCCTGACGGCGCAGATTGCTGCCCAACAGCCGGATATGTGGCGTGATGCCAATCAGGCTCGTATTTTTGTGAGCCGCTACAGTACCTTCCACCGGGCCAAAGTCACCCTGCTCGACGCCCAAGGCAACCTCATCGCGTCCAACGACCCCAATGACGCCGATCAACTCGGCCAGCCGCTCGATGTGCCGAATTTATCGGACGCGCTGACCGGCGACAGCACCACTCAGCCCAATTTTATTCTCAATACCCAAACCCAGGTCGTAGAAGTCTTAGTGCCGGTTATGGCGGCTAACCGGCAGGTGTTAGGGGTAGTGCGGCTGACGAATGACCTGGCCAATATGTCGGTGCGGTTCGAGCGGCTGCGTACGTTGATTTTAAGCGTCTTGGCCGTCGAACTGCTGGTGGGCATCGGTATTGGGCTGGTGCTGGCGCTGAGTTTGGAGCGATCGCTCAAAGGGGTAACCGAGGCCATCTACGGCGTGGCCAGCGGGCGCAATTGGGAGACGCTGCCGGAGAAAGGACCGCAGGAGATTCGGCTGCTGCTGCGCTCGTTCAACAGTCTCATCGACCGGCTGCGGCTGATGGAAGAGACGCGGCGGCGCTTGCTGGCCAATATCGTTCACGAGGTGGGCCGGCCGATTGGGGCGCTGCAATCGGCGATTCAGGCGTTGATCAACGGGGCCGATCGCGATGAGGCGCTGCGGCGCGAATTGCTGGATGGCATGGAGGCCGAGGTGGAACGGCTGCACCCGCTGCTGGATGACCTGGCCAAGCTGCACGACCAGATTTTAGGGACGCTGGAACTCGACTGTCGGGCGACCAAGCTAACTGATTGGCTCAATCAGGTGCTTGTCCCCTGGCGAGAAGCGGCCCAGAGTAAGGGGTTACACTGGCGGGCCGACGTGCCGCTGACCCTGCCCATGCTGGAGATCGATCCCGATCGGATGGCGCAAGTGTTGGGCAACCTGCTCAGCAACGCCATCAAGTATACGCCCACAGGCGGCAGTGTATCCGTCGCCGCCGGCAGCGACGCGCAGGCGGTGTGGCTGCGCGTCAGCGATACCGGCCCCGGCCTCGATGAGGAAGAGCAGATGCAAATCTTCGAGCCGTTTTATCGAAGCCAGCGCAGCCATCGGTTTCCACAGGGAATGGGGCTGGGCTTGACCATCGCGCTTGATTTAGTGGTGGCGCACGGCGGCCGGCTGGAGGTCGAGAGCGAGCCGGAGCAGGGCAGTCGTTTTACGGTGTGGCTGCCTTGGGGTGGGGGGTGAATCAAAAAGAAAATGTTTAGTGTTTAGGAGCGACAAAGCTTGCTTTAATGCGGTTTGACAAAGCAAGCTTTGTCGCTCCTACGCAGGACAAATCAGCGACTTGTCCTACAGTTTATTTTCAGTTTGACAAAGCAAGCTTTGTCGCTCCTATGCGGGACAAATCAGCGGCTAGACTTCCAGTACCACGGGGAAGATCATTGGGGTGCGGCGGGTGCGTTGGTAGAGAAATTGGCTCAACGTGTCGCGCAGATCGGTGGCCGCCGTGTCACGGTGCGTTTTGCCGCTTTCCATGAGATCGATGATGCGCTCTTTGGCTTCTTCGATCAACTCCTCAGAGTCGCGAATGTAAACGAAGCCGCGTGAGATAAAGTCGGGGCCGTAGACCAGGGTGCCGTCTTTGCTGTCCACCGCCACAACAACGACCACGAAGCCGTCTTTAGAGAGCAAATGGCGGTCGCGCAGGACCACATTGCCCACATCGCCGATACCCAGGCCATCGACCATAATCTGGCCGTTGGGTACGCGTTCGGCGATAAAGCCCCCTTCTTCATCAAACTCGATGGCCTGGCCGTTTTCAACCACGAAGATGTTTTCTTTAGGAATGCCAGCCGCCTGGCCGATACGGGCGTGCAGCACCAGCATACGATATTCACCCTGAATAGGAATGAAATATTGGGGGCGAATCAATTCCAGCATGAGTTTTTGCTCTTCTTGCGAAGCGTGGCCGGAGACGTGGACGGGCATTAACTGCTGGTAGATGACATCGACGCCCAGCCGGAAGAGATTGTTCAAGGTGCGGTGGACCAACTCTTCGTTGCCGGGAATGGCGGTGGCCGAAAGGATGACGGTGTCGCCCTCGCGCAGCCGGACCTGGTAATGTTCGCGGTTGGCCATACGAACCAGCGCGCTGGTGGGTTCGCCTTGAGTGCCGGTACAAACAATGGCAATTTTGGAGTCGGGATAGTCGTCGAGATCATCGATGTGGATGATCATATCGTCAGGGGCGGTGAGATAGCCCAGTTTGAGGGCCATCTTGACGTTATCGACCATACTGCGGCCGACAATCGCCAGCCGCCGATCGTGCTTCATGGCGGTGTTGATCACCTGCTGGACGCGCGAGATATTTGAAGCAAAGGTCGAGACGATAATGCGGCCGTTGACCTCGCCAAAGATCTTTTCAAACGCCTGACTGACAATCTGCTCGGACGGCGTGCGGCCGGGCCGTTCGGAGTTGGTGCTGTCGGATAACAGCACTAAAACGCCGTCATCGCCGTACGAGCGCAGCCGGTCGAAATCGGGCGGCTTGCCGTCGGCGGGCGTTTCGTCGAACTTGTACTCGCCGGTGTGGACCACCAGCCCGGCCGGGGTATAGATGGCGTAACCCACCGCATCGGGAATCGAGTGGCAGACGTGAAACGGTTCGATGGTGAACGGGCCAATTTCGATGGTGCTGTCGGTGGTGATGGTATTGATCTTGATTTTATCTAACAGTTTGGCTTCTTTGAGCTTGACTTCAATCAGACCTTGGGTTAAACGTGTGGCGTAGAGGGGGACGGGAATTTCTGGTAAAATGTAGGGCAGCGCCCCAATGTGATCTTCGTGGCCGTGGGTTACAAAAATGCCCTTGAGCAGGCCGGGGTTGTCGAGCAAGTAGGTAACGTCGGGAATGACGAAATCGATCCCTAACATGTCATTTTCGGGGAACATAAGACCACAGTCGATGGCGATGGCGTCGTCTCCGTACTCAATGAGCGTCATATTTTTGCCGACTTCGCTTACGCCGCTTAGAGGAATAATCCGTAGGGGTTCTGTCACGCACGAAACTCCTGATTGATATTGAAGGTAACTATTCAGGTGAGTGGCACCGACCGCGTTACTGAATAGTTACAATTGATGCATGCTGGTATTTTAAGTCTAATCTATAGTTTAGGCGTTTGTTGGGTTTTGGTCAAACAAAGGTAGGTCTGTTATCGGTTTCTGTCAAGTATAGGACTTACGCAGTTGGGTGTGTCGAACCAGGTGACAGTCACTTTTGCCGAAAATGAACGTCCGTTTAAGCCCCAACAAGTCGATTTATCGCGTCTAAGTGACTGTCACCTTTTGAACTGCGTAACTCATAAAGTATTAAATTCTTGACAGTGTCGCTATGATGACTATTATATAGCAGGGAGAATTACGGATACTTACTCAACCATGCCCATTCGACAAATTGTCTATATAAACGACGAACGGTTACGTCAAAAAGCGAAAAAGATTAAGCAGTTTTCGCCCAGCTTGAAAAAGCTGGCCCAAGACATGCTGGAGACGATGCGAGCTTACGATGGGGTAGGGCTGGCTGGTCCTCAAATTGGGGTGATGCAGCGCATTTTTGTGGCTGAGATCCCCTCTCCCAATGATGATGCCGAACCCCATCCCCAAAGCGGGCGCAGTTATATTTTAGTTAATCCCGAGATTGTTAAATCATCTGAAGCCCTGGTTGAAGGCCAGGAAGGCTGCCTGTCAATCCCTAATTGGCAGGGTTTAGTCGAGCGTCCTGAATGGGTTGAGGTCAAAGCCCAAAATATTGATGGGCGCAAAATCAAGTTGAAAGTCGATGGTTATTTAGCACGGATCTTCTCGCACGAGATTGACCACTTAAACGGAGTTCTTTTCTTTGATCATATTACCAACCAGGAAAAACTGTGGGAGATTTCTCCCAAAGATCCGCCTGGTGGGTCTGAGTCTTCTTGAGCCGGTTTAATTTGCCTCGCGCCGGCGTTTGTGTCCATTAATAATGAAGTTTATCGGGTTTAAGGTGACCGTCACTTGACTGTTAGCTATGGTCGATAATGTCTAATCTGCACCAACTATCTGTAACAGGATATAATTATTATGTTGTTCCCTGTTTATTGGAGATAAATTCAAAAGCCGTAGCTTTTTACAGCAATCTTTCTGCAAAATAAGAATAGCAAAGGAGCAGTCGATATGGATGATATTTCAACTCAAAACGGTAACAGTACCGAAACAGAAGCCGTTGAAAACAGTGAATGGTTCGAGTCGCTTGATTATGTGGTTAATAAGGGTGGGTTGGATCGCGCCCGGCGGCTCTTGCAAGAGTTAGACTCGTACGCTTATGAAGTCGGTGTTCGCAAACCCTTTACGGCGAATACGCCCTACATTAACACCATTCCGGTTGAAGAGCAGCCCACCTATCCCGGCAAGCGCGACATTGAGCGCCGTATCAAAAGCTTGATTCGTTGGAACGCGATGGCAATGGTGGTGCGAGCCAATCGGGCCGAAGGCTCGATTGGCGGCCACATTTCCACTTACGCCTCGGCGGCAACGCTCTATGAGGTGGGCTTTAACCACTTCTTCAGGGCCAAGGATGAAGAGGGTGACGGCGACCAGATTTATTTCCAGGGTCACGCCTCTCCCGGTATTTACTCACGGGCCTATCTGGAAGGCCGGCTGTCGGAGAAGCAGCTTGAAAACTTCCGTCGCGAACTGGCTCCCGGCGGCGGATTATCCTCCTATCCCCACCCCTGGCTTATGCCTGAGTTCTGGGAATATCCCACGGTGTCGATGGGCTTAGGCCCGCTTATGGCGATTTACCACGCCCGCTTTAACCGCTATCTGGAGGACCGGGGCTTGAAGAAAGCCAAAGGTTACAAAGTGTGGGCTTACCTCGGCGACGGCGAAACCGACGAACCGGAAACCTTGGGCGCGATTTCGCTGGCCGCTCGCGAAAAGTTGGACAACCTCATCTTTGTTATTAACTGTAACCTCCAGCGTCTCGATGGCCCGGTGCGCGGCAACGGTCGCGTGATTCAGGACCTGGAAACGATCTTCCGGGGCGCCGGCTGGAATGTGATTAAGGTGATTTGGGGCGGCGACTGGGATCCCATTTTGGCTCAAGATCACGATGGATTGCTGGTCAAACGCTTTGGCGAGATTGTTGACGGGGAGTCGCAAAAGTTTAGTGTGGCCGGCGGCGCCTACATCCGCGAGCACCTGTTTGGGGTTGATCCCCGTCTGATGAAAATGGTCGAGCATTTGTCGGACGAAAAGATTGGCCGTCTGAGATTAGGTGGTCACGATCCGGAAAAGGTATATGCCGCCTACAAAGCGGCGGTGGAAAACACCGGTTCGCCAACCGTTATTTTGGCCCGGACCATTAAAGGCTATGGCTTGGGCGAGGCCGGCGAAGGTAAGAATATCACCCACCAGCAGAAAAAACTGAATGAACAAGAAGTCCGCGATTTCCGATCCCGATTTGGTATTCCTATTTCTGACGACGACCTGTCTCAAGCGCCCTTCTATCGACCGGCGGAGGACAGCCCGCTAATGCAGTACTTGCAAGAACGCCGCCAGGCGCTGGGCGGCTATATGCCCAGCCGCAACGCCAAAAGCCCGGTCGTACTGAAAACACCCGATGAAAAATTATTTGAAGAGTTCTACGAAGGCACCGAAGGCCGCGAGGTGTCAACGACGATGGCCTTTGTGCGGATGCTAACCAAACTACTCCGTGACAAAGAAGTTGGTAAACTGATTGTGCCCATTGTGCCGGACGAAGCCCGCACTTTTGGGATGGAAGCGCTGTTCCGGCAGTGCGGCATCTACGCCCACACCGGCCAGCTTTACGAGCCGGTCGACTCCGACAGTTTGCTCTACTACAAGGAGGCTACCGACGGCCAAATTTTGGAAGAAGGCATCACCGAAGCCGGTTCGATGTCCTCATTCATCGCGGCCGGGACGGCCTACGCCACCCACGGGATCAACATGATACCCTTCTTTATCTACTACTCGATGTTCGGCCTCCAGCGCATCGGCGACCTGGTCTGGGCCGCCGCCGATCTGCGCACGCGCGGTTTCCTGGTCGGCGCTACGGCCGGTCGCACCACGCTGGCCGGGGAGGGTTTGCAGCACCAAGATGGTCACAGCCACGTTTTAGCCTCGACCGTACCCACTTTGCTGGCTTACGATCCGGCCTTTGCCTACGAGATCGCGGTTATCGTTCGCGATGGTATCCGCCGCATGTATGAAGAGCAAGAGAGCATTTTCTACTACTTGACCGTTGAGAACGAAAATTACGCCCAACCCAAAATGGGTGAGGATCGGGAGGCGATCAAAGCCGGTATTCTCAAAGGGATGTACAAGTACAAAGCATCGGAATTGCAGAAGCCGAAAGCGCGCGCCCAACTCTTTGGCAGTGGGTCTATTATGAATGAAGTGCTGAAAGCCCAAAATACGCTGGCCGAAGAGTATAATATCGCTGCCGATGTTTGGAGCGTCACCAGCTACAAACAACTTCGCATGGATGCCCTAAACGTTGAGCGCTGGAACCTGCTCCATCCTACCAGCGAACCGAAAGAATCGTATATCATGCAATGTCTGAAGAATGAACCGGGCGTGTTTGTGGCTTCCTCAGACTATATGAAAGTGCTGCCCGACTCGATTGCCCGCTGGTCGCCCAAGCCGATTCTGTCGCTAGGGACCGATGGTTTTGGCCGCAGCGAGAGCCGCGCCGCTTTACGGGACTTCTTTGAAGTCGATTATCGCTATGTGACCCTGGCTACCCTTAATTCGCTGGCTAAAGAAGGCGAGTTCAAGCGGGACGATCTCAACGCCGCTATGGAAGATTTGGAGATCAATCCCGAAAAGCTCAACCCGATGACATCTTAGAAAGGTGTCCGGGTACTGCCTGACCAGTCTCGCCACCAAGGTGATCGGTCAGGACGATTGGTGTTTTGTCTTGAATATAAACTGGGGAGAAGCCAGAAATGACTGAATTTAAATTGCCCGAACTGGGCGAAAATATAGCAAGCGGTGATGTCGTCTCGGTGTTAGTCTCGGTGGGCGATACCATTAACAAAGATGATCCGGTCTTAGAGCTTGAAACGGATAAAGCCACGCTGGAAGTTCCGTCTTCTGTCAGCGGCACCATCGAAGAAATTTTGGTGAAAGCCGGTGATACGGTCTCGGTGGGACAGGTTATCCTGAAAACCAACGGTGATGGTTCGGCTAAAGAAAGCGCCCCGGCTCCGGCCCAGCAAGCCGAGCCTGCGCCTGAACCTGAAGCCAGCCCTGAGCCTGAATCGGAACCGGCTGAGGCGCCGGACGACTCGGCGTCACAAAGTAAGGTTGAGTTCATTTTGCCCGATCTGGGTGAAAATATTACCTCCGGCGATGTGGTCAATGTACTGGTCTCGGCCGGGGATACGATCAAAAAAGACGATCCGGTGCTGGAACTGGAGACGGATAAGGCCACCTTAGAAGTGCCGTCCTCAGTAGCTGGCACGATTGAAACAGTTCACGTGAGCAGCGGCGAAACAGTCAATGTCGGCCAGGTCATTCTAACCGTGACCAGCCGCGGCGCGGCTCCGGCGGCTAAACCGCAGCCTAAGGCGGAGAAGCCGGCCGCTGCGCCCGAACCGGAACCCG
This sequence comes from Anaerolineales bacterium, assembly GCA_020634935.1. GTDB lineage: Bacteria > Chloroflexota > Anaerolineae > 4572-78 > J111 > JAGRBY01. The sequence goes on along the minus strand of JACKAT010000035.1, from coordinate 23,331 downwards.
AAGCCGAGCCGGAGGCCGAGGAAGCCTCAGCCGAGCCGACCATCCGCGAGTTCATTCTGCCCGATCTGGGTGAAAATATCGAAGCGGGTGATGTGGTCAACGTGTTGGTTTCAGCCGGGGACACGATCAACAAAGACGATCCGGTGCTGGAACTGGAGACGGATAAGGCCACCTTAGAAGTGCCATCCTCAATCGGCGGTACAATCAAAGGCGTTCATGTTAAACCGGGCGATATGGTTAGAGTCGGCCAACTGGTCTTGACCATCGAAAGTACCGGCGCTGCGCCCAGAAAAGCGGCTCCTGCGCCACAAGCGGCCAAACCCAAATCGGAACAACCGGCCCAACCCGCCCAAAAAGCCGAGGCCAAAGCACCCGCTCCGGCGGCAACCGCCGAGGTATCCGAATCATCTCCGGTGGCGACCAGCGGCGACGCAACCCAGGTGCCGGCTGCCCCCAACGTGCGCCGGATTGCCCGTGAGTTGGGCGTTGACATAACCGAAGTCAAAGGCACCGGTCCCGGCGGCCGGCTGTCGATCGACGATGTGAAGCTGCACGCTAAAAGGTTACTCACTTCTGGCAGCTTCAAGGCGGCCCCGGCGGCGGTTGCATCCCCGGCACAAATCGTGTCTTTACCCGATTTCAGCAAGTGGGGTGAAGTTGACATCCAACCGATGAAGGGTATCCGCAAAGCCACCGCGACCCAGATGGGCCTGGCCTGGTCAACCATCCCCCATGTCACCAACCACGATAAAGCCGACATCGGCGAGCTGGAGCAGCTTCGCAAGCGCTTCTCAGCCAAAGTGGAAGCGGCCGGCGGCAAGTTGACCGTGACAGCTATTTTGCTCAAGGTGGTGGCTGCGGCCTTAAAACAGTTCCCGCAGTTTAACGCCAGCGTTGATATGGCCAACCAGCAGTTAATCTACAAGAAATATTACAACATCGGCGTGGCCGTTGATACGGATCGCGGCCTGTTGGTGCCGGTCATTCGCAATGTCGATCAGAAAAACATCCAGGAATTGGCGGTTGCTTTGGGCGAAATGTCGGCTAAAGCCCGCGACGGCAAATTGGGTCTGGACGAGATGCAGGGTGGTACCTTTACGATTACCAACTTGGGCGGTATCGGCGGCAACAGCTTTACCCCGATTGTCAATCATCCTGAAGTGGCCATTTTAGGCGTTTCACGCGGCGCTCGCGAGCCGATTTTCAATAAAGAGACCGGTGAGTTTGAACCGCACATGATGCTGCCGCTGTCTCTATCGTACGACCACCGGCTGATTGACGGGGCGGATGCGGCTCGCTTCCTCCGCTGGATTATCAATACGTTGGAAGAGCCGTTTATGATGGCACTGCAAGGGTGGTAGCAAGCGTTCGGCTATCAGCTATTAGCTGCCAGCTTTTAAGTTTGACATAATTTTGGGCTGTTTCCGCATGAGGAAAACGGCTGAAAGCTAACCATACAGCAAAAGGCCATCAATGAAACCGTTGATGGCCTTTTTATAATTTCTATAAAGTTGACGTTTCCGTACAAGAGGATAAAATTTTCAGTAGGAGGTATCAATTATGCAGCTAACAATGGATTTGGAGTCATCTGCTGAGATATTAGGCACCAGCCCAGAGGATTTTTTGGAATTTGCCGCTAGAGAAAAGCTCGAGGGCTTAATAAAATTGAATGGAGATTGGCGCGTCTCCATTTTTACGCTCGCCAAATTATTAAATACTTCTCCTGAGATATTGCTGGAGCTACTAGAAGATTATGCCTTAGGGCAGTTTCTAGATGACGTAGAAGCTGATGAATTTTTTGAAGCCGAGGCTGGAAGTCAGATTTATCAAAGTTACCTCTCTGAGTCTCAGCAGTGACTTGGCGAGTTCGTCATACCCGAACTTTTTATAAAGAGTTAGCGAAGCTACCCGAAGATATTAGAACAAAGATCGAAATAGTCGCTTTTGGTGACCTGATTAAGGAAGATCCATTCTTGGAGGGAAAAGTACAAAAACTAACGGGTTATCAGGAGTATTATAAAATTCGCTTTGGTAACTACCGAGTTGGTTTGCGAATTAATAGGATAGATAAAGTTGTAGAATTTCGACGGGTTTTACATCGCCGGGAGATTTATCGAAAGTTTCCTTAGAAGGAAATTATTAGTAATTTGTGTCAACCCCTGGAGTTGCCTTCAGTGGTTTTTTGTTTACAAAGAGGGGAATCTAATCTGTTTGAAACTGCTCCGCAAAGTGAATTCGGTCGGAAATTGAGGGGTGCGTGTAGAAAATGAACTTCTCCCAGGCCGGCGGATCAACGATGGAGAGGTTCTGTTCGGCGATTTGCTGAAACAGGGTAACGAATACGTCCGGTTTTTGACTTATGGTCAAGGCGAAGACATCGGCCTGGTGTTCGCCAAAACGTGAGAAACCGTTCTCGACAGGCAGCGAGAAGGTGCTGGCCAAAAAAATAAGCGCCAGCACAAACGGCAACCCGGCGATATCGCTGGGACTGCGCAGCCCCAGCCAAGGCCAGAGGCGATCCAACAGCCAGCGCAGCCCAAACAAACCGAGCCACCCCACTGCGCCGATCCCCATTAGACTCAAAAATACATGATGATAATACCAATGGCCCAGTTCGTGGGCCAGCACCACTTCAACTTGGTCGGGGGTGTAATCATTGATCAACGTGTCGAACAGCACAATGCGCTGCTGATCGCCAAAAGCGGTGACATACGCATTGACCTCGGTGGTCTTGCTGCTGGCGTCGATGACATAGACCTCGTCGGCTGACATCCCGGCGCGCTGGGTGAGCGTTAGAATGCGGGTGCGAAGATCGCTGTTTTCCAGCGGACTGACTGTGTAAAACAGCGGCGTAATGAGCGTCGGCGTCAGCAGGGTAAAGATAAACAGAAAGGCGACCATCAAACCGCCCACCGGTAGCGGCCAGCGCCGGGGAAGCAGTTTCATGAAACTGTACAGGGTGGTCCAAGTTCCGGCGGCAATAAACAGATCGATGAGGACGGATTTACCCCAATCGCTGAACCAGCCCATGACCGTTTGGGTCGATAGTCCAAATTGGTGCGAGACCATAAATCCGCGATAGAAATTAAAGGGCAGGTATAGCAGAAAAATAGCCAAATTGAGAACAAGCACAAAAACGCAGAAGGTTAGTAGATCCCCCGGAGTGAGGCGCTGCCGCCATCGCTGCGGCCAGCGCCGGAAGAGTTTTCGGATAGGAGTAAGTGGCCCAGCTTCAATTTGCTTTTCGATGAATGTACGTAATGCGACGGCTCCTCCACTGAATTGGAACGAAAGTATCAGTAGAGGGTAAATAAGCATTCGTTCCAACCTCATGGGAAACATCAGTTGATGGTAAGCTTGGGCTTTTGGGCTGCTCAACAACGCGCCATCCGGTTGCCGAGTGAGTTCGGCGGATAAATTATCGGCGTTTTGGCCGATGCCGGTTGCCCAGAAAATCATCGGACTGAGCATAATGACGCCGATAATCACCCAAAAGAGCCAAGCCCAGATTTTATGATGAGGCTTAGAAACTGACCAATTAGCTATCATGACTATTCTTACGCTCCGAGGATTGAAGCTGAACAAATTCTGAGACGCCGTTTTGAGTTTCCATCTCGCTCAGCGTGCGAGCGACCTCTTCGATGGCCAACCGCTGTTTGCGATAAAGATCGGCTTCGCTCATAGCCAGCCGGTGGGCGATATCACGGACGCGCATACCCTGAATAAATTTTAGTTCGAGAATATTATAGATGAGCCACTCCGCCGCCGTCAGTTGACGCTCGCCGTCGGGGCGCTGTTTTTCGATGGCTCGTTCCAGCACAGCCCGCAACGCCTTGGACTGGTTGCCATCGTTTTCGGATATCGCGTCCTGAACCACCCGCAGGTTAAGCAGGGGGCTTTGAGTCAGTTTCGGCCCGCCCCAGTAATGGCTGAGGGCGTCTTTCACCAGTTTACTGAAGTCGGGGGTATGGATGGGGTTTTCTTCGGTTAGCAGGTTGAGATTAGAGGCGCCGGCATAACTGACAGCGCTGCTCAAGCGCTGCACGCGCTTGATGTCGGGAATAATGCTGCGCAGAGCGCTAAAAATCTGCTGCTGCAGCCGTCGATCTTCCAGCGCCTGTTCAGCGTGGTCTAGTAACAGCACGGTTATTTCCTCCTCATCCGGGGTCAGATCATACTCGGCGGCTCTGGCTTCGATCCCCAGTAATCCCAATGAGCGGTCGCGCGATTGCGTTTTGAGAATGACAAACCAAAAGCTATTCTGGACGATAAAATGGAACCCGTCGCTGCCATTTTTTTGGGTGATCAAGGCGTTAACGTCGATATTAGCGATAGCCTCTTCAACATCGTCGATGGGACCTGTATACGCTTCCAGTCGAGGTCCCTGGTTGGCGGCCAAATTATAAATAAAGCCAGTTCGTACTCGAAGATTTTCGCATAAGATGATCAGGATATTCTCCAGGGCTTGTTGTAGATCAGAGGTGGTTAACAAGCGCCGATCCAGTTCCGAAATCCACCTGATTTCATTTCGATCTTGGTAAAAGATAATGCTGTCGATAGCCGGTTTGAGCATATTAATAAATAGCTGCGATAAGACGATGACGGTCACAATGGAAGTGGTCAGGATAAGCTCGCGAGGTAAGCCCAGGATTTGCTGCTGTTCCGGCAGCGCTTGAATAATCGAGATAACGATTGTCGCGACGAATGAACCTCGCAGCAGCAGGTGAATCAAGTTATGCTTGATGACTCGGTCGGGTGACATCGCCCCAAAAAAGACCACACTGTAAGCCATGGCAATAATCATGATAGCGATGCCCAGGTTCACTAAGAACAAGGTAATAAATAGAATGATCGGCGGCATCAGTTTGGGCGCGTTAGCGATGAGCATATAAGGGTATACCCCCAAAGCCGGAGCTACAAATGAAATGGCTAGATAGGTCATCCGCTTCCGCGCACCCGAGGTGAGGCAGCGAGCTCTGGCCCGGTAGACCTTGTAAGCTCCCCATAATAGGGTCGTATAAAAATAGCAGGTGAATATCCAAAAGAATGGACCAGACCTAAATTGAGTAACGCCCGGCGAATAAAAAGGATCCCGAACCAGGTAGTCCGTTTGAATGGCTAGGAGTAGAATTAAAAAGCCGAAAAAATAAGCCAGCAGCACCGTAAAGCGCCGTCTAGAGGAGATAGCTTTGGTTGCTCTTAAAAGAACATCGGCAAAATGAAGATAAGCCGCCGGAATAAAGGCGATGCCGATCCATTGAAATTTGAGCCAGGGAATAGCATCTTCAATATTGGTTACTTTATAAAGGGCTACATCACCAGCATAAGCAAAACACATACAGGCCAGAAGAATGGCGAAGGCTCGGCCAATAGCGCTCCTTAAATTGTAGGTGAACATATAAACAAATAAGGAGAAGGCAATAATAACAATGGCTGACGATAAAACTTCATTTAAACGGGTAATTATATAGGTAAAAGTTAGGGCATTCTCCATATCTAATCACAACTGAGCTACAAATTCAATGAGTCGGAAATGATAATCTTTTCGGTTTTTAGAACAGTTAAAGTGTAGTTCTATGAGGGTGTATTTCGGAGTTCGTATCTGCTTGGCCTGCCATTAAATCGATTTGGCAAAGAAAAGCGCAATATCCCCATTAGCGTAATAACGCTCATTATAACCACAGAATTTAAAGCCATGTTTCTGGGCAAACGAGATTAATGGATGATTCTTAGTTTGGGCTTCAAGCATGATTCTGTTAAGACTCTGCTCAAGCGCCCATTGTTTGCCGGCCTCCAATAAAGCAGAACCATAGCCCTGCCGCCGGTAATCTTTGTCGATGACCAAGTTGGAAACCCATAGTAAGGTTTGCCAGGGTTGAAACTGGGCGTCTAAAAAGCCAACAACATCGCCGCGTTTATTGTGAATGACTAAAAAACAGTTACCCTCTTCCCAATGATCGAGCAGTTCATCCGGGGAGCGGGGATAGGTGACTTGCATGGGGCGTGGCAGTCGAACCGCATCAAACCGGATATCGGTTCTGCGCCCGGTATTGTGCATTTGCATTTGCCACACGTAATCCGTTGTGTAAGCTGCATTTAACTGGTAACAGGCATTCATATCGACCAGTTCAGCCGGGTGAACGTCCACAAGCTTTGGTATCTCCTCACGTTAACTCTGGGATAAGGTTTGGCGTATCTTTAACTATCCTTAGGTGACTCGATTCTAGCATCAGGATATCGAAATGGCAAACATTTTTGGCGCGTAACTGGAGGTTTAAAACACAAGAGCGAGCATGATTCTACTCGCTCTTGTCAGTTGATCGATTGAAAGGGGAATGGATTTTTTAACCGGCTACCGACAACCGAGGCCGGAATTTATAGCCGTAGATAATAACCCCCTCTTCGCCCTGCGTTCGCAGTTTGCGGGTGACCATCTCAACCGGCATGCCGATTTCTACTTCACTGTTGGCTACATCCGTCAACTGGGCGGTAATTAAGGGGCCTTCTTCTAATTTGACTAGGGCCACTGTATAAGGGGTTGACTCTTGATAGCCTTCGGGCGCGTTGTGAACGGTGGTAAACGAGTACACTTCACCGCGACCACTAAACTGATAATCCGGCTGGCGGGTGTCGTCGGCGCATTCCAGGCAAACATCACGCGGTGGGAACATTTTAACGCCACACTTGGGGCAAACTTCACCCACCAATTGATATCGCTGCGAGTTTAATCGCCAATGTCGAGCAATTTCAGTCGTCATCTTCTATTTTTCTCCTTATTGGTTTACGCGTTCAAAAATATGGGTTACAATTGTGGCCCCGCTGCCACCAATATTCTGCGTCATCCCTAACGCTGCATTTTTAATTTGATTGTCACCAGCCTCACCTCGCAGTTGCTGCACGGCCTCCACAATTTGGTACAACCCGGTCGCGCCGACGGGATGCCCCCGCGCTTTTAAACCGCCCCGGGTCGAAATTGGAATCTTGCCCTGAGGCGTAACTTCACCATCCAGGGCCAGCCAAGTTCCATGACCGCGCTGGGCAAAACCGCTCGCTTCCAAACTCAACGCCGCCATAATCGTAAAGGCGTCATGAAGTTCAAAGAAGTCGATATCTTCCGGGCTAACTCCGGCCTGTTTGTAAGCCCGCATCGATGAGTCCTCGGCTGCCTGCAACCACAGCGGGTCGCGCCGGTCGTGGACGCTTAGCGTGTCTGTAGCTAAAGCGCTGGCTTTGATGCGAATGGCATTGTCGGTAAATTCACGGGCTTGCTCAGTAGGGCACAAAATAACGGCGGCGGCCCCATCGGCCATTGGACTGGCATCTAACAGCCCAACCGGGGCGGCGACAACGCCGCAGTTAGCAAAATCCTTTTTCGTGATCGGATTTTGGAACATGGCGTTGCTGTTGGCCACCGCATTGGCGTGGGCATTAATGGCAAACCCGGCAAAATCTTCACGAGCAACGTTGTACTCGTGCATATAGCGTTTCATAATCAGGGCGTTTAAGGCCACAAACGTGATCCCGTGAATTACCTCGTAATCGGCGTCGGCTGCTCCGGCCAGCCCGGCAGACAGTTGCGTACCTACGTCATCAGTCATCTTTTCAACCCCCACGGCGATAACGATGTCTTGCAAGCCACTGGCCACGCCAATGTACGCCTGCCGAAAGGCCGCAGCGGCGCTGGCACAAGCGGCTTCAACCTTGACTGCCTCAATGCCTCGTAGCCCGGCAAAATCGGCGATGAGCGTGCCCAAGTGAGATTGACCTGAAATTTCACCGGACAGCATATTGCCGACGTACAGCGCATCGGCGCGTTCGATGTTGGCATTACGCATCGCCGCGGCCACGGCATCGTAGGCCAGATGGCGCAGGCTGCGTCCCCAATGTTCGCCAACAGGGGTTTGTCCTATTCCTATAATTGATACATCTCGCACAGTTTACTCCCTGATAAGTAGTTAGTTGGTTCGTTAAATGGTTAGTTAGTTGGAGGGTGGGTTGATTCGATGATTTCCAACCAACTATTGACCTTCCTTTTGAATTAGTGCATCTTGAGTTTACTTCGATAACGCACGTAAGTGGCGTAATCGATCTCCACCCGGCGGTTGATATAATCCTGAGTGGTCGGAGCCGATTTCTGCTTATCCGGCAAGCGATCCGTCGTATTGATGACAAAGGCATCGCTGCCGGCTCCGGAGCCAAATGAAACGCACAGAATTTTGTCGCCGGGTTGGGCGATGTCCAATACAGCGGTTAACCCCAAGACGCTCGCTCCGGCATAGGTGTTACCGACCACCGGCGAAAGTAGACCGGTTACCCACTGTTCTTTTTCAAAACCGAGTTCGGCGGCGGCTCGTTCTGGAAATTTCCGGTTGGGTTGGTGAAGTATGACGTAAGCAAAATCTTGAGCCGTGTACCCCAGTTCAGCCATAATGGTCTGTGCCGCTGACAACACGTGGTGAAAGTAAGCCGGTTCGCCGGTAAAACGCTGACCGTGGCTAGGGTAGTGGGTGGTCGGACGACGCCAAAAATCCGGCGTGTCGGTCACATGAGAGTAAGTGGCTTCGAATACGGCCAGACTTTCTTCTGCCGCGCCGATGACAAAGGCCGCGCCTCCTGAGGCTGCCGTGAATTCGAGCGCATCACCGGGACGGCCCTGAGCTGTATCCGCGCCAATCCCCAATACATAGCGGGCCATTCCCCCGGCTACAAACCCGATACCGGCCTGAATGGTTTCTGTGCCGGCTTTGCAGGCAAACTGCCAGTCGGCCCCTTGGGTGGCCGGTGTGGCTCCAATCGCTTCGGCGATGATGGTACTGGTTGGTTTGACGGCGTAAGGATGGCTTTCGCTGCCGACCCAGACAGCCCCAATCTGCCGGGGATCGATCTGAGCCCGGGCTAAGGCATTGCGCGCCGCTTCTAGACCGATGGTCATGGTGTCCTCATCCGGCCCGCCCACCGCTTTTTCTTTGATGGGGACACCCCCTTGCCCATCATTCCAGATTCGGTTTACTTCTTTGGCCGGCAGTCGATACATAGGGATGTAGCAGCCATAACCAACGATACCGACATCAATATTAGGTTTCATAAGAGGCATGATTTGCTCCAAATTTTAAGAAATATCTGAAAGAATTGAAAGTTGTCGTCCATTAGTTGAAATTCGCTAGTTACGGGCTAATCTACCTAACTTCAAGCAGGGTTTGCTTGGTATTCTAACTTTTGTCGATGTGTTGTCAAAGTTTTGTTTTGTTCTGGAACCCCTGCTCAATTAAGGCTTTAGCCCTTTCTTCGCGAATATTGTTTTCTGATACCAGGATGTCGGCAATGCGTTGGACTTGGTCAGCAGAGGCCCCGGCGGCCAGAGCGACCTGCCGAGCGTGGAGACGCATATGTCCGGTCTGAATGCCTTCGGTGGCTAAAGCGCGCAGGGCGGCTAGATTCTGCGCTAAACCGGCCGCAGCCATAATTTCGGCCAGGGTTCGCGCATGAGGATTTCCTAATATCTTCATCGATACGCGTGCAGTTGGGTGGGCTTTGGTGGCTCCTCCAACTGTACCTACGCTCAGCGGCATATCCAAAACGCCTTTCAAGTAGTTACCATCATCCAGAGTAATCACAGACCAATCGGTTAAACTCGTATAGCAACCATTGCGAGCGGCGTAGGCATGCGCTCCGGCTTCGAGCGCGCGCCAGTCATTGCCGGTGGCGAGTGCAACGGCATCGATGCCGTTCATAATACCTTTATTATGGGTAGCAGCCCGGTAAGGATCGGCTGCGGCGAAGGCCCAAGCTTCAAAGATAGCCTGCGCCACATGTTCGCCGTTCACTCCTGGCCGGGCCAGTTGATCAACCGGAACCAGACCTTCGGCCCGCGCCGTACGGCGGTCGGTTAGATTAGATAATATTCTAAGATTGACCCGCCCGCTGGTTATTTGCTCAAGCAGGGGGGCGATGGCTTCAACAGCAGTGTTGACGGCGTTGGCGCCCATCGCATCTCGGCAGTCATACAGCAAATGCACAATGAGCATCGGCCCGGCGGGAGTATCGGGCAAGAAACGACATTCGATCCCTTTAGCTCCACCGCCTAATTTTTGGATAGTAGGGTGAAACTGGTTGGCCACGGCCAGCAGTTCGGCTTCGGCGGCGTTAATTTTAGCCGTTGCTTCGACCAAATCCGTCAGGTCAAGCAACTGCACCTGACCGATCATCAGTGGTTCGCTGCTGCTGGTTTTAAATCCGCCGCCCGCGCTAATTAACTTAGCGGCATAGCTAACCGCCGCGACGATACTCGGCTCTTCAACGACCATCGGCACCACAAACTCTTGGCCATTGATCAAAAAATTTGTACCCAGCCCCAGCGGTAGCGTGTAGCGCCCAATAACATTCTCAATCATCGAGTCAGCTTGTTCCATGGTTAGCCCCCGGTTCAGAGCCTGGATGTCGTTTTGATTTAAATTCGCGTAGCCAGTAATTGCATCTAACCGCTCCGATTGAGATAATTTGTAAAGACCGACTGGAATATTGCTTTGCGTCAACAGGTTGCCTCGAATCGAACTGTATTACTCTCGAAATCTGCAATCTTAGCTCTAATCAGATTACATTTTAGCAGATTAGAACTCTCAAAAACTATCAAATTGTGCAAAAAATCACTTTGTGGACATAAAATCGCTAAATTTCCGATTTGGAGGAAGATGGATAGGTATAAAAAAGGCTCCCGATTAAAGGAGCCTTTTTTATTCTTTTTCATTGGTGAAGAACTAAGCACGCGCTTCGGCTGGAGGCCGCCGGGTAAACCGGCGGAACAGGGAACCTAATTCGCCCTGGCTCCATGAGACCAAAATCGGGACAGCATTAAAAATCGAGGAGTAAGTACCACTTACGATACCAATCAAGATGATCGCAATAAATTGTCTGATAGTCGCGCCACCAAACAGCAAAATAGCGACTACCACAAAAATGGTACTGACCGATGTCATCACACTGCGAGTGAGGGTTTCGAGCAGGCTGCGGTTGCAAACCGTATCGAAAGCCTCAGTGCGGTAGCGGGGCAGATTTTCGCGGATACGATCAAAGACGATAATGGTATCATGGACCGAGTAACCAATAACGGTCAGAATAGCCGTCAGGAACAACGCATCCACTTCCCATCCCGCGATGATACCGAAAATCGCAAACGCCCCGGAAGTGACCAAAATATCGTGCAGCATAGCTACGACGGCGGCTACCCCGTAACGGAACGCATTAGGTACGGATCGGAAGGCAATGATGAAAAAGACCAGAATGGCGATTGACGCGGCAATGACCGCATAGACGCCGGCTTGGGTAACTTCCTGCCCAATCGTTGGCCCGACTGCGTCGAATCGCAGTTCTGTAAAGTCGCCAAGTTGCTGCCTGATCTGGTCCTGAACAGCCGCTTTGGCTTCGTCGTCCAGATATTTGGAGCGAATTAGAATGGTTTGCTCCCCTAACTGTTCGGCTGTGGTGACGGTGGTGTCGTTAAAAGTTTCCCCGTTGTGGGTGAAATTAGTAAAGATTTGGCGGACGGCGGCGGGCTGGGGTTGCGCTTCATTAAAGCGTAGTTCCATCAGTGAGCCGCTGGTAAAATCGATACTGAGCTTGAGAGGCGTGCCAAATTGGAACGTCGATACAACCATCGCCAGCAAACCCAGGCCAATTAATACAGAAGAGAACAGGTAATACGCTTTGCGCTTGCCCACAATATCCAGAAACCAGTTGGCCCAACTCGGGGCTGTCTTGTCGGCTGTTTGCAGATTGAAACCCATCAGAAGGGCATTGTCTTTAACTTTATCACCGGTTAGGCCGAACACAAATCGCAGCAAGGTACGGGTAACAGTGACAGCAGTGAAAATGTTAGTAATGACCCCCAAGGCCAAAGTAATAGCAAACCCCTTTACGATGCTAGCGCCAAAATTCGAGCCGAACCAGAACAGAATAAGACAGGTAATCAGGGTGCTCATAGCCGAGTCTCGAATCGAGGGCCACGAGCGGGCGAAGCCCTGTTCTGTGGCCAGCTTCAAACTACGCCCATTGCGCAGTTCCTCCTTCATGCGCTCGAAAATCAAAATATTGGCATCGACGGCCATCCCCACTGATAAGATAAAACCGGTGATGGCCGGTAGGGTCAGCGTGACCGGAATGATTTTGTACAAACTAAAGTTCAAAAGACCGTAAACAGCCAAGGCTAACGCAGCGGTAAAACCAGGTAAACGGTAGTAGATGATCATAAACAGCAAAACAATGGCCAGACCGATAGTCCCGGCTCGAATACTGCGGGCCACCGAGTCTTGACCCAAGGTTGGTCCCACCGAGCGGTTTTCGACCACCTTTAAGGGCACTGGCAGCGCCCCATAGCGAAGCTGGATCGCCAGCGCTTGCCCCTGCTCCAGCGAGTCATTGCCCAGAGAAATAGTGCCGTTCGAATCGATGCGGGCATTGACCACCGGGCAAGATAGAACCTCTTTATCAATCACTATACACAGGTAGTTGCCCACGTTAGCGCCGGTATACTCGCCAAATTTTTGCCCGCCCTCAGAGGTGAGCGAAAAATTAATTTCTACCACACGGGAGTTGGTATTTATGCCGGCGTTACTAACATCAGCCAGATCACTTCCGGTAATCACCGTATCATAAACCTGCGCCGGGGGTGTTTCACCCCCTTCTTGGCTCGATGGCTCACCGCCTGTTTTTGTGGGGCGATTATCGCCGAAAGAGGTTTGGACAATCGTGCCGCGGGGGATAGATGATCGACCGGCGTCAATAAATTCGAGCAATCCGGTTTCGCGTAGAGTGCTGATCGCCAGTTCAGGATCGGAGATGCCGGGCAGTTCAACGATCATGCGGTTATCGCCTTGAAGCTGAACCAACGGCTCGGTGACGCCCAAGCCATTAACTCGGTTATCTACGATGATGCGGGCTGCTTCCATCGCCCCTTCTTGGAGCGTTTGCCCTTCCGGTAAATCGGCCTCCAAAACCACTTGCAAGCCCCCTTGCAGGTCTAATCCCTGGTGAATTCTAATACTGCGCTCTTGATCACCTTGCCAGGCCAGCAGTGACGCCCACCACGGTTCAGGTTCTTGCGCGCCAGCCTGCTCAGCCGGGAAGCGATAAGTCAGCTCGGCCATGATAATCCAAATCATCGCTGCTGTTAATAGTAAAATTCCAATAAGTTTGCTAATATTTCGTTGATCCATAAGACGTGAGAAACCCTTACTACGTTGATTTTAGGTGCTATCGTTTGCTTAAACAGAGGTTAAGCAAAAAGTGTCAACATGTTAGTGTAGCACAATTTGCGCATTATCAAAAAATCCCCGGTGGGCTGTAGAACCAGGGATTTTTCCTCCGGAACGGCAACGGTTAATTGATCTTAGCTTTGATCAGGTTGTAAACTTCGCCCGGTTTGGCGTGGCGCCATAGGGCTTTTTTGGAAAAAATAAGTTCCCCATTAACGGTCACTTCAAAAATGCCGCCGGTTCCGGGTATGAGTTCAAGCGACTCAATTTCAACTACAAGCGATTTGTCGGACAGAAGTTCGTTGGCTAAGCCCACGGCTCGCGGCGTATAATTTCAGGCCCGGCAGTATCGAATTGAAATTTTTAACATCTTAATTTTCCATTGACCTGCATTTTAGGTCTTTTGGCGGCGCGTTTTGCGCGGCACCGGCGGGCGGCGCGTGACTCTTCTGGCGTACTCGGTGGCGCCGGGTTTCATAAACGGTACGCTAATTTTACCCATTTTCACTAGCACAATAAAGAGACCGATTAGCGCAAAAATAAGCGAAAGAACCAGCGACGTGCTGACCGGCGTCTCAAAGAAGCGCGGCTGATCGGGCCGGAAATAGATCTCTATCCAAGAGCGGCCCAACCCGGCGGCGATTAGAGTCAAGCCGGCGATAACACCGGTGCGAATTTTGTCGCCGTGTTTGACCACCACATAAATGAGGATACCGGCCATCACCAGGTTCCAGATCATTTCGTAGGCGAAGGTAGGGTGGAAGCGAGTGGTCTCCACAGGATAAAGCGCCAGATCGTTCCAAGGCGCAATGCGATGCTCGGCGCTAATGGAAATGCCCCAGGGTAGGGTGGTCGGCGGGCCGTATAACTCCTGATTTATGAAGTTCCCCCAGCGGCCAATAGCCTGGCCGATGAGATACGCCGGACCGATGGCATCGGCAATTAGCCAAAAATCAATGTTGTTGCGTTTGGTGTAAATCCAGGCAACGATGGTCCCAACCACAATACCGCCCAAAATATTGAGACCCCCTTCATTGATGAAAAGGATTCTAATCGGATCATCAAGATAGCGGGTTCGGCCGCCGATAATTTCGTTGACCACATACCAGAGCCGCGCGCCAATAATACCGAAGATGAGCAGCCAGATAAGCAGATCCCAGATAATGTTGGGGTCTTCGCCCTTCCGTTTCACATACCAGGCCGCATAAAAAGCCCCGGCCAGCACCCCCAGCACAATCAGCACGCCATACCAGCGCACGGTCAGTTGGGTAAAACCGATGTCTAACGTAAATATAATTGGATCGATCACAACGTACTACCCTTCTCTATTCAAAATTACCTAAAATTAGGCTAATTATTCAATATACCCCAATGCCTGAAGCTGCTTGGTGATTTGCTCATCTTCCTCTAAATTGACGGTATGATTAGCCTGCCAACTGTTCGGCTGGCGGGCGATAGCTTGTTGAATGAACTGCTTGAGCTGGTTGGCTAGCTTGGTGGCAGCGCCTTGATACTGATCGACGATGTTTTGGGTTTCGTCCGGATCAGTTTTGACATTAAATAACTCTTCCGGCCGGCCTTCTACTCTAACCAGCTTATAACCGTCTTGATAAATTCCCCAACGCTTCCGTTTACAATAGAACGGTTCGATGAGCTGTGGCGATCGTTTCTCCATCATCGATAAAAATGTGTTGGGCGGGTAAGCCTCAACAAAAACGAGACCGCCTTCCGGATCATGGCCGCGAACCGTTTGTGATAAACTAAGCTGCTTTACATCGGTTCCAGGGCGATATTCGGTTTCAAAAACATCGACGTGAGCCGCCTCGAGGGCAGTGTGGAAGATGCGCCGGGTGGATACGGTGTCATCGATGCGCTGGCCGGCGGCCATACCGTTCGGGAAGCGAATAATCAACGGCACATGAACCAATTCCTGGTAAGCCACAAACGAGTGGCCGACAAAATTATGCTCGCCGATGCCCTCGCCGTGATCAGCTACAATAATCGTCAGGATGTTTTCCGCCTGGCTTAAATTTTCCAGCAGCCGGCCTAATAAATGATCTTGATAGTTGACTTCGGCGTCATAGAGGTCATTGAGGACGGCATTCTCAATTTCATTTAACGGTTCTTCAATAGGCACCAACCAGCGGAATGTTTCGACATTGTAGCGGCGCAAAAAGTCGCGGTACTCGCGATTTTCTTTGAAATAGGGCGCAAATTTGTCGATAAACGTATCGGGCGGGGAATAGGGTAAATGGGTTTCCATCAGATTGAAAAAGACAAATTGTGGTTTGGTGGCCTGGTCTAATTGTTCGACAAGGTGGGTTACGTCACGGATACTGTTGGCCGTGTGGCCTTTAAAGTTAGCCAATTTCGACCAGACCGGCACGAATTTGGGATGCAGTGACGCTTGAAACAAGAAATCGGAATGTGCAAAGGCGTTTTGCACCGGATAAGACAGTTTGCGCAGTTGCTGGGTGTACCATTCCCAGGCCCGGTTAAGCGGTTCAGGCAGCCGGTTGGAACTGCGCGGCACCGACGGCACCGCCCCGCAGTAGTTATAAAAAGTATTGAAGCCGGCTTTAAGACCATTGTTGAGAATACCTACCAACGGGTTGTTACAGAAACCGGTGGTCTGGTAACCGTTGACGCTGAGGAGTTTGGCCAGGGTATCGAACCGGCCATCTAGCGACGCGTGCGCTTGCAGCGTTTGGTGGGTGGTGGGATACTCGCCGGTAAACATCGAGGCGTGAGCCGGAATTGTCCACTGGGCCGGAGAGATGGCATGGTCAAAAACAGTGGCGCTTTGGGCAAAGTGATCAATATTAGGCGTTGTTGCTTTCGGGTAGCCATATAATGATAGCCGATCCCGCCGGTGCGTGTCGAGTACGATCAGAACAATATGAGGGGGTGTTAGCTTGGGCATGCCGTGAAATAACCTCTCCTGGCAAGTGACTTCTCAAAAATTAGGGGCTTTTGTAGGACAAACCTAAGGTTGTCTTAGGCCACCCCGAATAATTAAGATACTTCTTCTAATAACTTCTCAAAATCTTCGAATGAAAACGTAGTCTGTAATTTTACGTATACGTCACGATAAAAGCAATTTCCGGCGATCCCCGATTGCTCAATTCGGAGAGATGATTTTACCTTGGATGTCATTTGGGATAGGCTGGTTGAGTAGGTGTAAAATTGTCGGCGCGATGTCCATCAACTGCAAGCCGGTCAGTTGGCGGCCGTTGAGATTCTGTTTGGGATCGTAGTAGATGAAGAGGCCGTTTTGGGCGTGGTTGGCGTCGTCGGGACCGGTGTCGTTTTCAAAAGTGTAAATATCCCGATGACCCATGCTGCCAACCGACCGCCAGTGCAGATCGCCGAAGTAGATGAGTAAATCCGAGGGAATATTGCGGACTTCTCGATAGATTGCTTCGGGTGTGTAGCAAACAGTTGGTAAGGGCTGGCCTTGATGGTCCACCAGCCTGGTTAGCCGCTCGATAATTTCGCGGCGGGTTGATTCGAACGCGGTTGGCGAGACGATGCCACACGGCTCTCGGCCTTGCACATTGAGCCACAGCCGGCCATAGTACCCCCCCGCTCCCCAAGCAATTGTTTTGTCCCAGTTGACACTTAACTGTTCAAACGGCACAATTTGGCCGTTCGGAAGATCATCGTCAAAGGCCAGATAGCCTTCGCGGTGCAACCATTGGTTAAGACAAAAGCCGCCGTCCATTCGTTTCGCCCCGTGGTCTGAGACCACCAGGATGATGGTGTTATCGTCAACTGCCTCCAGCAGCGTCGCTATCTGCCGATCAAGGTAGCGGTAATAATCGCGAATGGCGTGTTCAAAAGGGTTGCCTGGCTGATGCAATCGATGAGCTGGGTCGTGAAAGCGCCAGAAACCGTGGTGAATCCGGTCGACGCCCATTTCAACAAACATAAAGAAATCCCACGGTTTCTCGTGGATGAGATAGTTCAGCACTTTGAAGCGTTTGGCCGTCATCTTGTAGATTTGCCGCAGTAGCGTCTCTTTGTCATCGGTGCGGAAGTTGCGCACGTCTACATCGTAAGGTTCACCGTCCAAAACACGATCGATCTCGTAGCGCAACTCGTTGGGATGAGTGTATTGTTTTTGGAGGGAAGGGGTGAGGAAACTACTAATAAGATGACCGTTGATCGGTTTGACCGGGTAAGTTTGAGGCACCCCGACTACAATGGACGTCTTGCCGGCCTCACCCAGGTAATCCCAGACTCGCTTCTCCTTCACGGCCGCCCCGGTTGCGATGGTCATATTCGTGTAGCTGTAATCAGCCCGATTTCGGAAACCGTAGATGCCCAACACGCCAGGATCTTTGCCCGATAGCATCGAACTCCAAGCCGGGACGGTAATACAGGGAATAGCGCTGGCCAGTAGCCCGCAAGCACCGCCGTCCATCAATGCCCGAAATGTGGGTAACTCATCAGGCCATTGATCGAACAGCAGTGATGGTTCGCCACAGTCCAGGCCGATGACCAGCACTTTACGCGCTTTTTTTCTTCGCAGAAAATTAAACATGAGGGGGTTAACTCCAATATTGATATTGAACGGTTGGGTGTGATTAGTCGGGCTGATTAATTAGCGAGGGAGGTGGTTGGGGGGGGTATCGGCGGCGGTAGAAGATTAAGCCGATCCCAATTAGCATCAAGGCCAGGCTGATGATTTGCGCCGTGGGAATGCCAGACAGCGTCCAAGCGTCCGGGCGTAACGACTCGATGAGGGTCCGGCCCAGCGGGTACCAAATCAGATAGAGCGAGAAGATATCGCCGTCCAGCCATTTGTCAGCATATTTTCGACCAAACCACATTAGCAACATAAAGCCGGTCAGGTTCCACAGTGACTCATATAGGAACAACGGGTGAAAGGTAGTGGTGAGCGGATAAACCGTTAAATCATCAAACGGCGGAATCCGCTGGTTGACGTTGGTGATGGTGATACCCCACGGCAGCGTGGTGGGTGGGCCGTACAACTCCTGATTGAAATAGTTCCCCCAGCGGCCAATCGCCTGAGCCAGCAGCATGCCGGGGGCCAAAATATCGAGCCAGCGCCACAGGTTGAGCCGGTGCCGCCTGGTGTAGATGATCACCGCCAGCAGCCCGCCGACGAGCGCCCCAAAAATCCCGATACCTCCCTCCCAGATTAGAAAAGCGGTTGGAAACGGAATCGCAACCTCAAAAATAGTGAGTGTGGTAAACGGGTTTTCAACAAAATAATAATGAAAGCCGCGATTGCCGCCGACCGGTGAGGACAGCACGTGATACAGGCGAGCGCCGATGATGCCCAAAATCAGGCACCAGACCAGCATATCCCAAACATGATTCGAGTCTTCATCGCGCCGTCGAGCCTCAAGCGTAGCGACATAAGCCGCCAGCATAGCTCCGGTAACGATCATAAGTCCGTACCAGCGGACGGTTAACGGGCCAAGCTGTAAAAAAATGGGATCAGGTGGTGATGGCACGACTATACATCTCCTAAGAATTATCAATGACTGACTATACACGCTGGCTACGTTGCGAGCAAATGCCAAAGCTTTAACATAAAACCCCTTCCGGTCTTTGAAAAATGTGGTATAATAATGGCGAATATAATAAAAACAGTTAAGGTTAAAAACAGATTTGATTACTTCGGATCAGTTTGTTCTATTAAGTAATTTCGCTAGGTATTGGCAAGATTTCGCTCATGGTCAACTGCTACTCCTTTCAACTCAAGGAGAGGTCCTATCAGGGGCAACCGGTGACATCCCAATCAACTGGCAAACATTACTAAAACAACTTCCTGCCAATCAACGTGAGCCCATTTTTCTCAAACTACCCCAATATGATATTTTAACTGTCTCATTGGCTGAAAATGGCCAAAACTATGGCCATTTAGTCATCATTGATGCTAATGAGCGGGATGCGTCTTTACTCGCTTGCACTAAAGAGGTGATGGCCCAAAATTTGGCCAACGAGCAGGCGCTCCAAGCCATGACCGATGAACTCATTGCGGCCTGGAATCAATTGGAACTGATTTTTCGGGTTACCCAAAATTTGACCGTGACCTCAGATCTAATGGCTACCCTCCGCTCCATTATTCAGGAGACCCAGCGCGTAATTGAAAGCGAAGATGGCTTTATCTTGCTGCGATCGGAGCAAGGGTTCACCTGCGTTACCAGTCAAGATCAGAATCTGGCTTACGACGAAACATTGCTGGATAATCTACTAAAGGGTAGTGGGGTCGTGGTCGGCAATAAATCTTCGGCCTGTGCGGCTATTTGGGCCGGGGCGCCGGATTCGGTTAACAGTCTGCTGGCAACTTCGCTAGAGGTGGTTGATGAACAGGCTCAAGCCGCTATTGGCCTAATCAATAAGATAAATTACCATTTTACAGCCGGTGACACTAAACTGCTGGCAGCACTGGCGCAGCAGGTGGCGATTATTATTAAAAACTTTTTAATTCATAACAAAGTTATCGCTCAAGAACGCCTAAGTCGAGAGCGAGAAATTGCAGCGGAAATTCAGGAGAGTTTCTTGCCAACCAAACTACCGGAAGTTGGTGGCGTATCGGTGGCCGTTTCATCGATGCCTGCTTCGGAAGTGGGCGGTGATTTTTATGATTTTATCACGACTGATGATCGCTATTTGACCTTGGTTATCGGGGATGTGTCGGGCAAGGGCATTCCGGCCGCCATGTTAACCTCGATTACCCGAACCATGCTGCGGGTCGAAGCTATGCGGGGTGAACCGCCTCATAAAATTATTGAACAGGCTCATCATGTGCTGCATCAAGACCTGAGCCGGACCGACTCTTTTGTCACCGCTTTTGTCGCTAATGTCGATACTCTGGAAGGCAAACTCACTTATGCTAGCGCTGGACATACGCCGACCTTGGTTTACCGGGCGGAAACCAAAACCGTTGAGCAGTTGAAAGCTACCTCACTCCCCATTGGGGCATTTGGTTATCAGGAGAGTCAACCGATTACCATCACCTTAAATTCAGGTGATACGCTAGTTTTTTATACCAATGGCATTATTAAAGCCCAATCGCCTAATAACGGTATTTTTGGCTTTGAACGGTTGATTGAGATTGTGACAGCCCAAGCCGCTGAACCGCCCGAAACCTTACAACAGCATATTCAGGCGGAACTCCAGGATTTTTACCGCCATGATCCCAAAGATGATGCCACCCTACTCATTGTAAAAATGTTACCCTATGCTGACCGTGGTTCACTGCGTTCTGGCTCGCTGCTGATTAATACACTTGATTTTCTATATCCGGCTGATATCGATTACCTTAATGAAATTTCTCGCCAGATTTCTTCCGCTTGTCGAGAGCTTCCGGGCTTACCTGGTGGGTCTCGGGGGGATGATTTTATTTATCTGGTTGAATTGGCCATTTCCGAAATATGTACCAATATCATCAAGCACGCTTATAATGGTAAAAAAGGTGAAATCAGTGGCCAACTGCGGCTGCTCGACAACGGCATCGAGTTAGATTTTTATGATCAGGGTGAGGGATTTGATCCCAGCACCGTACCCACTCCCAAGGCTAACCCACACGAACTGGTCGAGGGCGGTTACGGCTTACATATCATCCGGCAAATTATGGATGTAGTTTCGTATAATACGCATCCGGATCGAGGTAATCATTGGCGCCTGGTCAAATATCTGCCTGAGTAATCCAATAATGACGTTAACCTTTACCCTCAAGCATAAATTGCATCAAAACTCCAGAGAGACTACAATGAATTATGTTTTTTTGAAATTTGACGACTAGGGAGGAAATCCATGGAGATTACCTGCAAATCAATCTCAAAAAATGTTAGTATCGTAGCGCTAAGCGGCGCCTTAAACGCGCGTTCAGCCGAAGAAGCCAAACAAACCTTTAGAAATTTAGTCGAACAGGGTGTGACTCAGGTAATTGTTGATCTCCACGATGTGCCTTTCATCGATAGTTCAGGGCTGGCCGCACTCGTGTCCGGGTTGAAAACATTGGGGGGGGAGTCGTCAAACTTGAAGCTCGCCGCACCGCAATCACAGGCTCGCCTGTTATTTGAGTTAACGATGTTTGATCGGGTATTCGAAATCCATGATACCCTAGAAGATGCCCAAGATAGCCTTAACTGAGATCGAAATAATGGACGTTTCTCAAGAGTTCTTAGAAGCGGATATTATCTTGGTCAGCCCTAAAGGCAAGTTGGATGCTAAGAATAGTCAAAATCTTCGGTCTGTCTTCCAACAGGTAATTGATGCTGCCGCACCGAAGAAAATTATCCTCGATCTGCGCGAAATCTACTTTGTTGATAGTTCGGGGTTGGCTGCACTGGTATCCGGGTTACGTATGGCCCGAGAGAATGGCTGTACATTGGTTTTGAGCGGCGCGCAATCTCAGGCGCAAATCGTTTTTCGGCTCACCATGTTAGATCGGGTATTTCCGATCTATCCTACTTATCAAGAAGCCAGGCAAGATTTAATCCCGTTTGATTAAACACCGTGTTAAAAGTTCTTGTTATCGATGATGCTATTCATATTCGCCGGCTGATAGTGAGGATGCTGGAGCGAGCCGGCATTATGCCTCTTGAAGCTGGTGATGGCGTGCAAGGTCTAGAACTGGTCAAGGAACATAAACCCGATATCGTCACCTGCGATATCTCTATGCCGTTGATGGATGGGTACGAATTTTTGGAGATCGTCAAAGCCGATCAAGATCTAAAGCATATTCCCATCATTATCATTACCGCTCTGGGCCAAATAGAAGAAACCATTAAGGCCGCTGAACTGGGGGCGGATGCTTGTATCACCAAACCGTTTAGCTCAAGTTATCTTTTAGAAGTCATCCACAATCAGCTTGAAAAATAGCTGGCTACTTATATAAGCAGAAATCGGCAAAAATAAAAAAGCCCTACAACTTGTAGGGCTTTTGTTATTAGCAACAATTTGCCGTCTAGGCAACTTCCGGAACGATAACTTCTTTATCCTCAGGAGAGATAGCCTTGAGCACAATTTTACCATCTTCTACATCAGCTTGGACAGTATCGCCGAACTTAAAATCTCCGGCCAGAATGCCTTCCGACAAAGCATCCTCAATTAAACTCTGAATAACGCGACGAAGTGGCCGAGCGCCAAAGTCCGGATCGTAACCCTGCTCAGCCAGGAAATCTTTGGCTTGTTCCGTAATAGTCAGCACGATTTCGTGTTCTTTCAACCGCTCTTCGACATGGGCTAACAGCAAATGAACAATTTCCCCAATTTCTTTACGGGTTAAAGCGCGGAAGATAATAGTGCCGTCCAACCGGTTACGAAACTCGGGCCGGAAGGTGCGCTCCATATCGCTCATTACCTTGCTCCGCATCTTTTTGTAGTTGCTTTCTTCGGAAGCGTCCTCATCTTTATTGACGGCAAACCCAAGACTGGTTTCCCGCTTGATTAGATCCGCGCCGACGTTAGAGGTCAGAATGAGAATGGTATTACGGAAATCAACTTTCTTACCCTTGGCATCGCTCAGACGGCCATCTTCCATAATTTGCAGCAGGGTGTTAAAGGCTTCCGGGTGCGCTTTTTCGATCTCATCGAACAAAATAACGCTGTATGGCCGGCGTCGAACGGCTTCCGTAAGCTGCCCGCCTTCTTCAAACCCCACATATCCCGGCGGCGACCCCACCAAGCGAGCCACATTGTGCCGCTCCATAAATTCACTCATATCAAGTTTGATCAGCGCATCTTCACTGCCGAACATAAATTCGGCTAGGGCTTTGGCTAATTCAGTCTTGCCAACGCCGGTTGGCCCTAAGAAAATAAAGGTGCCAATTGGTCGTTTGGGGTCTTTTAAGCCGGCTCGCGCGCGTCGAACGGCTTTGGAAATAGCTTCAATCGCTTCTTCCTGGCCAATAATACGCTGGTGCAGAACCGCTTCCATTTGCAGCAGACGCTCTTTTTCTTCGGTAGCCAATTGGCGAACCGGAATGCCGGTCCACATCGCCACCACTTCGGCGATATCTTCTTCCGTGACTTTCGGATTGTCGGAGTCGCCCTCAAAACTCAAATCGATATCATCAAGCGAGGTATCGCTATGGCCTTC
>JACKAT010000034.1 GCA_020634935.1 Anaerolineales bacterium | reverse complement strand
AGGTAGGTGTGGCCGTTTTTGTAGCCTTCGATGGGATCGTCCCAGACGGTGGTACGGCCGTTAAGCCCCTCTTCGATGATCCAGTAGTTGTCGCCCAGCACGTCGCGCAGGACGCCGGCCCAGCGAGTATGGCGGTCGAACCGATCTTTAGTGCCGGGGTCGTAGCCCCAGGTGTTTGAGTCGCCGTAGCAGAGAATGGTTTTGGTCAAGGGTTTACTCCTGGTTTTAGGGATGAAAAGTAGGGATAGCCTTCAGCTATCAGCTATCAGCGGTCAGCTAAAAAGGCTGATAGCTGATAGCTAGAGGCTGACCGCTCACTTATCCAACACATCGATCACCATCAGGGTCAGATCGTCCTCAAGACCGGCTTCTAGTTTCGACCAGGATTGCAGCTGATCCAGGATCGAGTCGGCCAGTTCGGCGGCGGTGAGGGTGTGTCCGGTTTTGATTAACTGGTGGAAGCGCTCTTCGCCGAATAGCTCATTGGTCTCATTTCGGACTTCGATGACGGCATCGGTGTAGAGGATCACCCGGTCGCCCGGCTCCAGATCAATTTCGACCGAGCCATAATCGACCTCGGCCAGCCAGCCCATAATTAACCCGTCCGGTTTGTATTCGTGCAGGGTTTGGGTCTGTTGCTTCCAGACTAATAGCGGCCAGTGGCCGGCGTTGGCGTGGAACAGTTTGCGGGTGGCCAGGTTGATGTAGACGTAACCGGCGGTGAGATATTGCTTGCTAATGCGATCGACCAGAATGTGGTTCATACTGGTCAACACGATGCTGGCGCTGCGGGCGTTAGGTTTTTGCACGGAAAAGGCAATCTTGATCATCGCCGCCACCAGCGCGGCTGGCACACCGTGGCCGGAGACATCGGCCACTAAAATACCGAGCCGTTGCTGGTCGATCTCGAAGAAATCGTAGTAATCGCCGCCGACGCTGGCCATTGGCCGGTAGCGCACCTGAATATCTAGTTGGGGCAGGTGCGGCACTCTGGTCGGCAGGATCGACCGCTGGATGCGGCGGGCCACGGTTAACTCCTGTTCAATCAGCATGAGTTGATCGTGGGCTTTGACCGCTTCTTTCAACGTCAGCAGGGTGTTAACCCGGGCCAGCAGTTCCTGCTTATCGAACGGTTTGGCCAGATAGTCGTTGGCCCCGGCCTCCAGACCGGCGACCAGATCGGTGGCGCGGTTTTTGGCGGTCAGGATCAGAATCGGCAGTTCGTAGGGCGCAAAGCGTTCGCGCAGCCGGCGGGCCACGTCAAAGCCGGACATGCGCGGCATCATCACATCGAGCAAAACCAGGTCAGGCATCAGCCCGTTCTCGATGAGCGTGAGCGCTTCTGGGCCGTTCATAGCCTGGGTGATGATACAGTTGTGCAGGGCCAGATAGTTGGCCAGCACCTGTTGGTTGACCGCTTCGTCATCGACTACCAGGATTTTGGCCGGCTCCGTAGTGAGGCGCGCCCCGCTGGATTTAGTCGGGTTGCGGGCGGGTGTGGGCAGCGGCGGCTCGGGGTCGGGCAGGATGCGGGCCACCACCGGACTTCGGTCCGGGATGATGACCGGCTGCTCCGTGGAGATGGGCAGGGTGAAGGTAAAGCACGAGCCTTGGCCGGCCGTCGAGTTAACCGTAATCGCGCCGCCGTGCATCTCGACCAGGCGGCGGGTGATCGACAGGCCCAGGCCGGTGCCGCCGAATTCGCGGGCGGCGGAGCCATCGGCCTGCTCGAACGACTCAAAGATGCGGTCCTGCTGCTCGGCCGGGATGCCGATGCCGGTATCGGCCACGGTGACAGCCACCCATTCCGGTTTGTCGGAATGCTCCGACTCGGTTTGGGCCGAGACCGTGATCTGCCCGGCTTCGGTGAATTTGATGGCGTTGCCGACCAGATTGACCATAATTTGTTGCACCCGGTTTTCGTCGGCGATGACGTAGGGGATATCGCTGCCGATGGTGTTGTTGAGTTTGAGCGGTTTGCTGCCGATCAGCGGCCGGCACAGTTCCAACACCACCTCGGTCAGGCCGTGTAGTCCCACCGGTTTGAGCTGCAAATCGAGCTGCTGGTTTTTCATCTTGGAGAAGTCGAGGATGTCGTTGACCAGGTTGGTCAGCCTCCGCCCGCTGGCGGCAATCATAGCCAGATCGTGGTTGGCCTTGTCCGGCAGGGGGCCGGCGACGCCCTCGGTCAGCGACTCGGCCAACCCGATGATGCCGTTGAGCGGCGTCCGCAACTCGTGCGAGGTATTGGCCAGGAATTCGTCTTTCAGCCGGTCGATGCGGCGCAGTTGGCCGGCCACGAGCCGCTCCTGCTCCAGCTCTTTGCGCTGGCGTTCCATTTCTCGGTCCTGGGTCACGGTGCGGTAGCGCACGTAGGCCAGCACCATCGCTCCGGCGGCGATGACATACAGACTGTAGGCCCACCAGGTTTTCCAGGGCGGTGGGGTGATGGTGATGTTGATCGCGGCCCCGGTCTCGTTCCAGACGCCGTCATTGTTCGAGCCTTTGACCCGGAAGACGTAATGCCCGCCGTCCAGGTTGGTGTAGGTGGCAAAGCGGCGCGTTCCGGCGTCGATCCAATCTTTATCGAACCCCTCCAGCTTGTAGGCGTAGCGGTTTTGCTTCGGGGCGGTGTAATCCAGAGCGGCAAACTCAAACGAGAAGACCGAGTCGCGGTAAGACAGATCAAGGTCGGTCATGTCCGAGATGGGCCGGTCCAGTTTGACTTCCCGGTCGAAGATTTGGAAGCTGGTCAAAACGACCGGCGGCAAGTAGGGGTTGTCGGTGATTTCATCGGGCATGAAGGCGTTGAAGCCGTTGATGCCGCCAAAGAAAAGCTCGCCGTCCGGGCCTTGGGCGTGAGCGCCCTGGTTGAACTCGTTGCTTTGCAGGCCGTTGCTGGTGTTGTAATTCTTCACGGTCCCGGTAGCCGGATCGAACTTGGCCAGGCCATTGTTGGTGCTCAACCACAGGCGGCCTTCGTCGTCTTCTTGAATACCGTAGATGGTGTCGTTGGGCAGGCCGTCGGTCTCGCGGTAGGCATGAAAGGTTTCGGTCTCGCGGTCGAAGCGGTTGAGGCCGCCCCCGTCCGTGCCGATCCACAGGATACCGTTATTGTCTTCAAATAAGGTACGGACGACATCATCGCTCAAAGTCTGGGGGTCAGCGGGATCGTGGGTGTAATGGGTGAAGGTCTCCGTCGCCGGATCGAACTTATCGAGGCCGCCGCCGTTGGTGCCCACCCATAGCATACCCGTTTGATCTTCCAAAATCGTTCTGATGACATTGTCGCTGATGCTGTTAGGGTCAGCGGGATCGTGGCTGTAGTGGGTGAAGGTCTCCGTCGCCGGATCGAATTTGTTCAGCCCGCCGCCCCAGGTGCCGACCCACAACTCACCGGCTCGGTCTTCGGTCATCGACCAGACATCGTCATCACTCAAGCTGGTGGGGTCATTGGGATCATTGCGGTAGGCGGTGAAGCCGCCGGTGGCGGGATCAAACCGGTTCAGGCCGCCCTCGTCCGCACCGACCCAAATCGTGCCGTCCTGGCTTTGCAAGACCACGGGGATAAAATCATTACTGAGACTGGTCGGATCATCAGCATCGTGCCGGTACTGGATCGATGTGTCGCCGGCCGGGTCAAACCGAGTCAGGCCGTTGCTGGTGCCGATCCATAGCGCGCCGGCCCGATCTTCGATAATCGACCAGACCATCTGGTCGCTCAAGCGGTTGGGATCGTTCAGAGTGTTGGTGTAATGAACAAAAGCTTCTCTGGCCCGGTTGAACTTGTTGAGGCCGGCGCCGTTGGTGCCGAACCATAACACGCCGCCGCGATCCTCGTAGATGGTGACGACGTGATTGGCGCTTAAACTGTGCGGGTTGGCGGGATCGTTGAGAAAGCGGGTGAAGGAGTCGGTGGCCGGGTCGAACCGGTTGAGGCCGCCCGACCGGGTGCCGACCCACAACCGGCCGGCGTCATCTTGGTAAAGGCAGCGGACGTTATCGTCACTCAAGCTGGTCGGGTCTTCGGCGTCGAAATGGTAGACGGTGAAGGTTTCGTCGGCCCGGTCAAACTTGTCGAGGCCGCCGCCGGCCGTACCCACCCATAAATTCCCGGCCGCATCTTCGATGATGCTGCTGACATCGTTGTTGCTCAGGCTGGCGGGGTTGTTGGGATCGTGTTGATAGACGGTGAAGGAGTCGGTGGCCGGGTCGAATTTGTTGAGGCCGCCGCCTTCGGTGCCGACCCACAGCACCCCGGCCGAGTCTTCAAAGAGCGTCCAGACATTGTCGTGGCTCAGGCTGCCGGCGCGGTTGACGTCGGCGCGATAGGCGGTAAACGCGCCCGTGGCCGGGTCGAACTTGTTGAGGCCACCGTTGCCGGTGCCTAACCACATCATCCCGGCCTCATCTTCATAAATAGCCCGCACAATGTCGTCGCTGAGCGAGTGGGGATCATTGGGATCGTGCTGGAAGCGGGTAAAGGTTTCGGTGTTGGGGTCAAATCGATTCAAGCCGCCGTTGGTACCGATCCACAAATTACCATCGTGATCTTCGTAGATGGCTCTGATGAAATTATCGGCGATGGTGGTCAGATCATCGGGGTCGTTCTTGTAAACGGTAAAGCGGTAACCGTCGAATTTGTTGAGACCGTCCTGGGTGCCAAACCACATAAAGCCCTGCCGGTCTTGCAGAATAGCGTAGATGGTGCTTTGAGACAGCCCATCTTCAATCGAAATCCGGTCAAAGCGAATATTGCCGCTTTGCGCCAAAGTCTCGGCCGGCCGGCCGGTCAGCCCCAGCAGCATCAGTATGATCAGCGTCAGGCCAAGCCACCGGCCCATCGACGGGCGGCTTACGCCACAGCTTAATTTGGGCGAGACGGTTTTTTTCACATTCACGATTGATCTGTTTGGCTCTGGGGTGGGGTGGGAGAATAAAACGTAGCGTGTAGTTCGTAGTTCATATATTACGTTTATGATGGGGATTATAGTCGGAAAAGGGGAAATAAGAAAGAGGCAATAGGTACTGAGGGTGTTTTCGGCGCACGCCGAACCTTTCACGTTCTACGGTGGCACGACTGAAGGAAATGGCTAATGAAAATTAAGAATTTGATCGGGGTACCAACTTGCCGTCCCCCAAAGCACGGGCCTAAAGACCCGTGCTGAGAGAACAAAGCCCTTTCGGGCTAGAATGGCGCCATCTGAGGGCGCTTTAGCGTCCTTGGCTCTTTCAACGCGATGGCTTTAGCCTCGCGTTTGTTGACCCGGCGTATTCTTAACCT
The DNA here is from genome assembly GCA_020634935.1 of Anaerolineales bacterium. GTDB lineage: Bacteria > Chloroflexota > Anaerolineae > 4572-78 > J111 > JAGRBY01. The sequence continues at coordinate 50,432 of JACKAT010000034.1, read as the reverse complement.
TCATAAGCCATTACTACTAACCAGAGAGGTATTTTCGTTTTGGTGAAGTAGAACATAGAACGTGAGTCGCTGTGTAAATCAAGTCTAAGCGATCAGTGGATCGATCCGTTTGAGGCAGCGTCTGCCACCGCTATGGCGTCCAGATGAGCCGTATTTCACTGGCGTAGATGACGCCGGCATAGACATCGCGGTATTTGACGATGACGGTCTGACCGGCCATCTGCTCCATCGTCGCCCGTGGAACCTCAACGATAGCCGGTTGAACCGGTCGTCCTCCGGGAGAGAAGTGATAGATGAATCGGTTGAGGCTGTCCTGCTGAACGACCAGGTCGTCATCAACGACTACAGGGCTAACCCGGTCAGGTTCAGATGAAAAATAGAATTTACCGCCCACCGGGAGCGAACTCGGGATTTGGACTGAGGTCGTGTAGAAGACCTCGCCTTGAAAAGCGATAGGACGCGATGGAATGGCCGGGCCGATAAAGAGGGGGAAGCTGGTCCGTTGGCTAAAGGTGCGTAGGATCAACGGCAAAAATAGTTTGGTACTGGTTGGCGCCAGGGGTGAGCAATCGTTGAGCCAGGCCATCATTTGGCTCGCCACTTTGGCATTATCTTGCTTGGCATATCCGCCGATCCCGTTATCGGTGGCGTACCAGTTACTATCAGTGGTGAGCGCCACACAGCCGGCGTCATGGTCAAAAGCGGCCATGACCGGAGCAAGCGCCGGATTAGCGTCAACATCGGTCGTCACGATCGCGTTATTGGCCGGAGTCAGCCAGGAACCGGCTTGCAGTTGCAAAGCGGTGACGCCGGCGAGGCCAGGGTGACCGGTAAAATTATCGGTTTGATAGATTACCCAAATGGTGGGGTCGATGGTGGGGCCGGCCGGGTCGAAGTCCGTTGGATCCCGCACAGCGCCGCCCAACTGACTGTAGCCGAACGCCTCGAAAAGAGCCTGTGTTTCCGTTTTGAAAGCGCCCCAATCACCATTTAGCATTAAGCCGTGGCCGTCGGCCGTCCAGTTCTTGAGCAGATTGCCTTCATCTTGGCTGTAGGCGGCGGCAAGATGGCTGTTATGAGCCAAGCCATGCACAATCAGGATATCCACACAAGGTGGAATTGTTGCTAGGTTAATGTCAACTGTGCCCACGCTAAAGCCATTAGTCGTTAAATTATTAATGAACCCGGCGACATCGTTTGGATCTTGCTCTTTGGAAACCTCGTAACCGACAACCGGCGAACTCATACCCTTACAATCTACCGGATCGAGAACCACGGTTGCGGCAGCCGACGCCGACCGATATGGGCCGCCTTCAATCCAACCCGAACCGGTCAGCTCAAGCGACGAGGTAGAAAATTGATCGTCACCATCGCGGCCAGGTTCCTGGGCCGCAACGGGGTTAAGAATACAAAACCAGCCGATTGTTAACAGGATGATCAGAAATCGTCGCTGACTGAACATTTCTCCGTCTCCGCACAAATTGAACGGCCTCGGTGTTGTCCTAAATTGCCGATCTCGTATGACCGTTTTATCATCAAACCGGCTAATACTTCCGGCGAAACTTTATAAAGTACCACTGCTTATCATTTTCATCGACATCGAAAGGCAGATCGGCCGACATACGATTGCCTTGCGCATCAGCTAAATACAGCACCCAAGAGGTGGTCTCGATACCACCGGGCGGCTCGAATTTCACATTGCCGGATTTGATCACCTCGCCGGGGGCGCTGTACCCCTCAAAGTGCCAGGTCGAAAGAGGGCTTTCATAGGTCAGATTGTGATCCAACCGGGCGCCGATAACCTTCATATCGCCAATAGGGATTTCATTGGGATCCACAATAGCGACATAGGCTTGCAGAAATGTATTGGTGGTGGGACTGTTGAAAAATTCGGCCAGTAGGAAATCATATTCCGGCAAGGGTGTCTCCGTTGGTAAGGGCGTCGCGGTGGGCGATGGTAAGGGTGGTGGCTGAGGCGTATTGGTTGGCAGCGGCGTCTGAGTCGGTGTGGCCGTATTCGGTGCGGTTGGCGTTTGGGTTGGAAGGGGCGTCTCTGTGGGGGTATCGGTGCTGGTCGGGGTAACGGTTGGGGTCGAGGTGGCGGTGCCGGTTGAGGTTGGGGTTAAAGTTGGCAGCGATCCGAAATGGAGCGTGGGACTGGGATTGGGCTCACTGATGGTGCTGATAAAACTTTTAACCAGACCGGTTACCCTCTCATCCGGAGCCGGCGTCGATGGCCGAGAGGCGGCGCTTCGGGAGTCTTGGCCGGAGAAAACGCTAAAGTCTAGATCAAGGGTAGGCGATGCCGTCGGCAGGGGCTGAGGGGCGAGCGGGTGGGTCGAATCCATGGCGACGGTATCAACGTCGGGAATATCTAGCGGTGAGGCTGAGGCCGTATCGCGCTGGGGCTGAGCCGGGTGATCGAGTTGGGCCGGCACAGCGTCATTGGCGCTGGCTGCCTGACCCGCAACAACAGCCAGCGCGGAAGGCCCACTTGAGGAAGCCGTTTGCGCTTGATTTTCAATTGGAGGATCGGCGTTTTGACCGGTGGAGGTAGCCCGGTTAGAGTTTGGCGCTGCGGCGAGTAGGGTCGTGGGCAAGACGGCCCGTCGATAACTGCGGGCTACAGCCGTAGGCCGGCTGGCCACGTCTGAAGAACGCGTTGCCCAATTATCCAACAGCGACATCCCCACTGTGGTTACCAGAATGACACAAATCAGCAGTGGGTAGATCGCCACAAAAATGACCAGATCAATTAAAAATCCCAGCCGGCGCTTCATAGCTAAACCTCCTTGATGGCTTCGCGGCCACCGAATGCCCTGCTTAAAGTCCAATGGCGCGGAGTTCGTGGCGAGCAATCTGTTGATTGTACGAATCAGTGCAGACTTCGAAGTTCAAAGCGTCGTCGTTCTGGACCTCTTCGGGAGAATTCCCTTGATAGGTGCCAAAGTTGACCACTTTATCCTGATCGTTATACAAAATGACTAAGACCAGTAAGTAGTCTAACAGAGGATCGCCCCGGTTCCACAACTTGCCCGTTACGCAATAGTTACCCTCGTCAATCGATGGGTCAAGATCGGCTAACTCGAAATCTTGCCGAGGCGTTTCTCGACTCGGTTGAGCGACAACATCCAAATCAAAATTGGCGATATCTTGAATTTGGTAGATCGTCATCTCAAAAGGCACTTGTCCGCCGGGGGGCACAGTTTCCAGCGGCCAATAGGCCGCCGCATCATTATCGACATCGGCCACGCCCTGACCCTGGCTGTCGTAGATGGTGCCGGTCAGTTTGACAATGTCCTGTGGGGCGTCGGTATTGTTAATGATATCGCCATCGATGATGACCCCTTCTTCATCTTGATAGGAGATCTGGACCCCCATAAAGACCCATTCCGATCCATTCGGCGCTACATTAATTTCAGGGCTGGCGGGTGCAGCCGATTCTGGGTTGGGTGTTGGTACCGGCGGCGGTGGTGTTGGGTCAAGGGCCTCCACGGGCGACGAATCCGGCGTAGGCGTGGGTGGTGCGTTAGAGGCTAAGTCGGCTGGCGACGGAGCCAATCGGCCAGCCGGCTGAGCCGGAGCGGCGACCTTAATGGGCGTATTGGTTGGCCGTAATATCGGTGTGGGCTGCCCGCCGAGCGTTTGCGCCGAAGCAGGGGCGTTAACCGGCGAGTCAGGCGCTTCAGACGGGATAATGGCCTGTGCTACGGCCACAGCCGTTGGGGTCAGGGTGGGCAAAGTTCTACTAATCCAGATGACTCGGTTGGAGGATGCCGCCCCCTGCTTGCCGACCGAACAGGCTATAGTAGGCCCAACCAGTAAAATGGAGAGGATTAGCCAACCCCAGAGTCGATTTTGAGGTCGTTTCGGTTGGAGCATCGAAAATTTATTTAACATCACAGCACTCCTTGGCCGAGCTAAATTGCATTCAATTAAGACAGCCCGATGGCAGTGAGTAGATCACGCCGTAACTACCTGGATGGTTCGTAGTAACGGCTTTAGCGGTGCTACTCAAGGCAACGGATAACTACGAACTAATGGCGTAATTTCTGCCCTACGCGCCACTACGGTTTGGGGATCGAGATGGTCGTGCCATCGCTGTCGCCGTCCGGGTCTTGATTTGCTGAGGGCAGGTAGTTGTAGTTGGAATGGGTCACGCTATCCACTTCAAAGATTACATTGGCCACGTTGCCTCTAATACTATTTTTGGTGAAGCTGCATTGTCCGGAGGTATCCGTATTACACGAGTCGCTCCCACTGGCGCCGTTACTCCAGGAACCGTTGACTGTGGCGTTGGCCAGCGGTGTCGCGTTCGCGTCATGGACGGTCACGACGACAATGGCGTCCCAGCGATCCCTTTTGCCCGGGCTGGACGATCCGTCCAGGTCGCCCACATGCATGGTATTTTGGTTATCGGGCGTAGAGGTCGGGGTTGCCGTAGACATGGGTGTTGGGGTGGATGTCGGCGTATTGGTCGGCGTCGGCGTTGGGGCTGGATCACTGGCGTCGCCGTAGATTTCAAATTCTCTTAGCCAATTCCGTTGACTGGAGCTGCTCCAAGCGGTGGATATCAATCTCACATAGCGGGCCAAGACCGGTGTGAAGGTAATCAAGTCATTGCCACCGTCCCCGGTCGTCGTGCTGAACACGTTTGCCCACGACTCGTTATCGTATGAGATCTGAATGGTGTAGTTGGTAGCAAAGTTGGCGTCCCATTTCAACACCACCTGGGTGACCGAGATATTGCTTCCCAAATCAACATTAATCCATTCCGAAGGTAACGTGTTCTTGCCAACGGCTTTGGCGGTTTGCCAATATGTTGTCAGATCTCCATCGACGGCCATATTACCGTCCTGACTTTGGAACGATGACACAGTAACCGATTTGTTTAAGGCCAGATTCGGCCCGATACTCGGCGTAGGCGGTCCACCCGACTGGAGCGATTGATATGCAGCCAGGATATCAAGACGGCCGCTCCCAAAATCGTTGTCCGGTCCGGAAGGGCCGAGGTCCTTGGCTCCATCAAGCATGGCCCATTCCTGTTCGGTCACCGTCAGATTGGGATCACTGCTCAATAGGAGGGCCAGCCCGCCTGCCACATGGGGCGCGGCTAGGGAGGTTCCGGTGACGTTCGCATAACCGCTGGGGTCGGACGTGCGGATATTTACGCCGGGCGCCACCATTTCCGGAAAAATGGTTTCGGCCTCCCAGCAGTCAGATGGGCCGCGACTGCTGCCAGCATAAATTATATCGCTGTTGTCGGTAGCCCCCACCGCAAACGCTGCCGGATTATTAGACGGGCTGGCGCCGGTTGACGAACCGGAGCCGAAATTCCCGGCAGCAAAGACGGGTACAATACCGACCGCTCGCAAAGCGGTTAGGTCGAGCTGAAATTCGGTATTGCAGCCCGGAGAGGAATAGGTCCAAGAGTTATTGACAACATGCGGCGTGTCATCCGTCGCCGGATTGCCGTCTGGATCGAGCAGCCATTGATAGCCCGCGTGAATGCCAGCGACCGTTGCTGAACCTTGATCGTTAAAGATTTTGACGGCAATCCACTGGGCCTCCGGCGCAACGCCGATAGCACTTCCGCCGGCATCCCGTCCAACCATGGTTCCCATCGTCCAGGTCCCGTGTCCATCAAAATCGATGGGTGTGGTCGGATGCTGACCGTTGGGATCGAACCAACTGTTGCTCCCCCCTCGCCATTGGGCAGCGAGATCGGGATGGGTGACGTTGACCCCGGTGTCCATATTCGCCACTACAATCCCTTGCCCCCGAAAGCCCAAACTCCACATAGCGGGCGCATTGACCTTGGCCAGATTCGGTTCGGGGGTACCGCCGGCAGTCTGTGGGGCAGGCGCTTGGATGGTGGTATTGGGGGTGATCGTATCCACCTCAGGCAGCGCGGCCAGTTCGGCGATGACATCCGCCGTCGCGGTAACGGCCAATCCGTTAAAAACCCAGAACGATTCAAACTGATCAACTTTCCCCTCGGCTGCTCGGGACCGCAATAACGCTTCGATCCGATTCTGGGTTGCGTTGGCCATATTTTGCAGCGCGTTGATGACTTTTTCGATGCGGATCCGACGGTTCCGGTCGGTAATGGCCAACAGGTTTGCTTGCGCCTTGAGTCTGACAATCACCGTGGTTATCTCGTCGGCTTGCAGCGACGACAGAACTTGCTGAACTTCGGGTGCTATCTTGTTGATTTTAGCCGATTCTTCCCCTGATATGATGTTGCCCGGTGAGCTGGCTTGCACGGCCCCACTCAACAGGGTCAGCAACCCGGAGAGAATCGCGGCTATTATAACCACTCTCTGGCTGATACGTTGCTTCTGTTCCATTTAAGTACTCCTCATGCTGATAACGACCTAATTGTGATGGTGTTCACTTTCATGGTCCTCCATACTCATACTCACATCCGCTTGACCCGGATCGACTACGGTAATTGCGATCGCTGCCCCATCTTCAAGGTCTTCATGACTGCCAACGGACAAATAGGCTGAAATCTGATGTTGACCCGGTTCCAGATCCCGCAAGACGGCATCGTTGATCTCGCCCATAATCATTCGCCCCGGCTGGTCGTCGACGTACAGGTGCCAGTGATTACCCTCCTCACCGAGATTAAAGCTTTCCGTTTCGATCTCCACATCCAAAATAGTCTCATTTTCATTTTGAAATCTCCATTTATGGCTTGTAACCCTTGTTTGTTGGGTAAATAATTTGGCGAACGGACCCCCACGCCCTAACCACACGCTGGCTACGACTAACAAGATCAGCAGAATGGTTATGGCGGCCACGATAGTTAGTACAGGTTCAAGCCGATATTTGGAAATGAACACCGGTCGCGACTCACCCGGCGGCGCGACGAGCCAATTAAAGTGAGCCACACTATCTTCGATACCTTTACGCCGGACCACCACGTCGATCTGCCAAGGCCCGGCCAGGCTGAGGTAGTTCCCGCCCACCATATAGCGGCCCGGCTCGATTTCCTCGGCATTGGCTGAAACACGCCCCATCTCTTGGCCCAGGAAGGTAAAGCGCACGATGACCCGCAGAATTTCAGCCGGCGCCGGGCGGCGGCGATCGGCGGCGAAAACGGTGAAAACATTCTGACCGGGTCGGTTGGGCTTGACCAACATGGTGACCACCACATTATCCACGGTCTGACTCAGGGCGGTTGGGACCTCATCAGCGTTCACGGTGTACTCCGGACCTCGGGGGGCCGGGGCGGCGGTGAGCAGGCCGGCGGCCAAAAAAACCAGCAGCCCCAGGCTGACCTCGGCCACAATCACGATTGGCAGCCGCCGCAGCGGCAGCGGGGTCCAGCCGGTCGGACGGTGTAACAGCCGGGCCAGCGGAGCCGCTACTTGGGGGTGGATCAGCATCGAGTTGAGCAGCCCCAACGCACCGACCAACAGCATGAGGGTGATTTTTCCTAATAGGGCCTGGCCGTAGAGGGTGGTGATCAGAGCATCAATCGAGGCAATCTGGCGGCCGGTACTGTATAGTCCGGTAGCCACCAGCAGCCCCACACTGACCGCAGCGACCCGGCTGAAGGGTCGCCAGCCAATTTTTACCAGGGTGGTCAAGTCGGCCCGGCCATTACGACGGCGGATCAACGGTAATAAACCCACAGCGAGGGCCAGCAAGCCTCCTAACCACAGGCTGGCCGCCAACAGATGCACGGCATCGACGACCAAAGCCAAGGTGGTGTTGGGGGTCAGCGCCGAGGCATGGCTGGTAAGCGTCTGCACCGTCACCAAAGCCAACAATAACAGACCGGCCACAAGAGCCGAAGCACGCGGGAGTATGGGAGAGACTATCCCATCATTTTCTCGCCCCTCGGACAGCCGAGGTTTGTTGTAGGTGGTCCGGTACTGCCAGAATAAAAGCCCGCTTAGAATTAACAAGATGCTCTGGCGAGCCAGCCACAAGATGCCCCAGCGCGTCTCGCTGAGGATTTGCCAGCCCACACTTAAGAACGATACGCCTGCCGGCAGTGTGTCCAGCAAGGCGACGGTCTGCCAAATGAGCAGCCCTAGGCCCACCACCAACGCCGAACCGGCGCACCAGCCGGCCCAATCGACTATTCGCCGCTGCGATGTGCGCCGAATCATCGTCCCCGCCGGCTCGCTGTCGGCATCATATCCAACCGGAGCCAGGACTAGATAAACCATGGCGATGGCGCCAACTAGCCCGGCCAGCAGGCTGAAATTAAACCAACGCAGCATAACTTCAGGCAGGGGTGGCAGCTCGGTCTTGGTTAGGGCGACACCGGTCGTCCCCAAATTCGCTTCTTCGCCTATCCCGAAGACCAATAAACCCTGACTGAAATGCCCATCCGTCTCAGACAGCACCTTCCAGAGCACGCTGTAGACTCCTGGCCGTAGTTCGGGCAGAGTCAAAATCAGGAGCTTTGGATCGGCTGGATCGGCGTTGATCCCAATAGCTTCAACGGGTTGGCTGTTGACGTCGAAGAGTTGGGCGGTGCTAAACTGCGATGAGATGGCCTCATCGAACCAGAGATGGATCTTCTGGGGCGATTCGGTCAAGTTAGCCCCGTCCGCCGGATCAGATCGGACCAAATTGGCATGCGCCTGAACGGCAGGCGCAAGGTTAACGGTCATCAAGATAGCCAGGGTTACGGCTGTGAACCATTGGGATCTCGTCATTGTCGACCAGAGTCTAATCATCATTTTTTGACCACCATAGTTGCACATAAACAATTCAGCGACCTCGGGCTAGCCGAGAATAATGGGTGAGAGCAATCACGATTACTAAGAGAAATCCAAAAGCAACGATCAATTCCCCAAAGGGTATAGCGCGTTCATCGCCGGCGGGTAAATGGTCGGTTTCCAATGATTGGCCGGCAGGCGCCCGACTATGGGTCACATCAAAGGAGAATTCGCCCTCCGTTGTGTCACCATCGTCCGCACTCACGGCCGTCCAACGAACCGTATAGGGTCCATTCGGGAGCGACTCCGGCAGGCTAACGAGCATTGAGGCATGGTCCGAATCATTAAGGTCCACGCTCCCATCACCGCGATCAACTTGATTTCCCTTGGGATCGAAAACTTGCATGCTGCTTAACTTTGTTTCCAGTTCATGGCTGAACCAGGCGCTTATTTGGTCTGGGGTTTGCTCCAGCACAGAGTCGTTTTTAGGCTCTGATTTGATCAATAACGCATGGGCTTGGGCCGCGGCGACCAGTAACACCACGGTTAAGACAGCCAATCCCACTGCTGTCAAGCTTCTTTGCCCATAGGATCTAAAGAGTACGATCATTAGTTGTTTCATTTCATTCCCCGTCTCATTAAGGCACGTTACTCGTGCCGGTTATGGCCGGAGGCCAACCTCCGGCAGCGTAACATTAGTCGTTTCTTATTTTGATTAACCGGTAGCCCAGGGGGAGGCCGATCAGGACCACCAGTAAAATCCCGACGCCGGCGGCCATCTGGTCTAAGGGCCAATCAAAGTTATCGCCGGAAGATAGCGTATCAGCGACTAAAGTCGGACTTAGCGCCGCGAGATCGTCGCCCAGGCCGGCGACCATCTCCACTGCGACCGCCTCATCAGCTACAGCCCCATTGACGACCGGAGCCATGGTTAGGACAGCCGCGGCTAATAGGGTTGGAGCCAACAAAATGATGCCCAACACGGCCACTCCCCTGCGTCTTCTTTCATGGCCAAGTAGTATGAATTTTTTCATTAAATCCCCTCCTTTGACGATCATCTAGTCTACCAATTCAGTTCATTTTTCCCCTGCCGATTGTGCGGTCAGCGTTTTGAGTTGCGCCGGCCGGACGCCGGAATTAGAGGCCACGTTGCCGGCCGCATCGTAGGCCACAACCCAGATGCGATACCGGGCGCCGGGCTTCAAGTTGGTAATCGTGTAGGTGGTTTTTGGTCCAACGGATTTGCCGGCGATGAATGAATTGTGTCCCCGTCCACTTTGCTGAACTTTGACTAAATACCCGGCCACCCCGACGTTGTCGGTTGCCGGCTTCCAGGTCAAGGTTCCACCAACCGCAGTGGCTTTGGTTACAACCGGATTCCTGACCACGCTTGGTGGTTCCAGGTCGGTCTCGGCCGGATGTACCCGGAAGCCGAACGTGTGATCGTTACGGCCCTCGCTGTTTTTGGCGCGAACCGTGGCCGTGACGATACCTTCGTCGCCGGCCATGGGAGTCCATTGCACGGTACCCGTCGCGGAGGCAACCTCCATTCCTTGCGGCCCGGTAACGAGCGAGAAGGTTGGCGCAGGCACCCCCAGCGCATCGACCTCGTAAGTAAACCGCTCACCCACTTTGGCTTGAACGGGTCCATCGCCGGGCCTGACCGGATGATAGGCTTGCGGTGGGCGCAGCGTTCTGATCCTCAGCGTGGCCGATCTGGCCGACTCGTTGCCGGCGTTGTCGACGGCGGTCACGGCATATCGGTGAGCCGAGCCAGGCTCCAGCCCGGTCACCCGCACCGTTGCCGGCTTGACGTTGCCAGTGCGCAACAGCCAGTAGGAATAAAAGTGGTTGACCGTCAGGTATTCGTACAGGCGGTAACCGGTCACGCCGACATTGTCGCTCGACGCTTGCCAGGAGAGGGTTACGGTGGTCTGGGTGACATCGGTCGCGACCAGGCCGCTCGGCGCGGACGGCGCCTGACTGTCTGCTGAGCCGACCAACTGATTATCAACGGTCACCCGTTCGACCGGATCCAAAATCGGATCGGCCTCATATACGACCGGCCCTTGCGCCACACCGGTCAGCAGCAGCGCGGTAGCCGGGAGAACGCGCCACAAAGTACAATCGGTGCTCACTGCACTCGCACGTGCTCCAGCCGCGCCTCGCCGACGGTCAGGGTTACCGTACTGTCCCGGTTGAGTAGCCCATCGCCGTTCGTAATCAGTTCATGGTAGGTCACGGCCGTGTGGAGTTTGCGGAAGGCGTGGTCGTGAAACGGCGTCGCGAAAAGCCAACCGGTGGACTCTTCGATCAAGGCCGGCGGGTACTCATCATCATGCACAATCAGCGCTTTGTCCGGATCGACGACCTGGTATTGCAGGTCAATCATGCCCCCGCCGGCCGTCATGGCCACGCGGATGATCCGGATGCCCGTCTCTTCTTCAAAGGCGGCCTGGGCCAAAGCCTGTCGGTTTTGCTCCCAGCCGCTACCCGGCCCGAATTGCGAGATGATCATCCACACCGCCAGGCTGATCAAAACGACGACCAGACTTACCAGTAAGATCAGTCCCCATAAATTCGGAAAGGTGTTGGTTTTATTGGTCAAGCTATTTTCCATCGATTTTGTCCTTCATTATTTTAGGGAGTAGGGACAGGTCCAAGACCTGCCCCTACTCCAGTCGGGTAAGAACCCGACTAAGATGCAGAACATCTAATCCAATAGCAGCGAATTAACCTGGATTGGCAACGACGATGGTGGTACCGTCGCTGTCACCATCCGGATCGTGGTTATACCCGGAGTCGTAAGTTGTCGGGCTGACTACATCGATCACGGTGAAGGTGACGTTATTTTCGAACTGGTTCGAGTTGACTGACTGGGTCACGGTGCATTGACCGGCGGCAGTTACGCATGTTAGCGTTGATACCGGCTGACTCCCGTTCGATTTGCGGATCCGGGTGGCATTCACTGTGACCGTGGCGCCATTAACTAGGCTTTCATCAACAGCATGCACCGTGATAACGACCTGTGCATTCCAATTCGGACCGCCTGCCGGCGTGGAAGCGTCATCCAGGTCACCGATATGGGTAGTTATCTCTGGAGCCGGGTTGACCGTGACAGTGACTTCGTCGAAGACGGAGCCGGTATCATCGGTCGCAGTCAGGCGCAGCACATAGTCACCATTCACCGAGAAGGAAGCAGTGGTATCCACCAGGCTGGCATCTCCAAAGGTAGCCGTTCCGGGTCCGCTGGTCATCGACCATTGTGTTGTGAGCGGACTTAAGCCATCATCGGTTACGGTGCCGTCAAGCGTGGCAGAATCTGGTAGTAAAACCGTCTGATCCACCCCCGCATTCACCGTCGGCGGTTGATCTACAGGAACCGGGTTGACCGTGACAGTGACTTCGTCGAAGACGGGGCCGGTATCATCGGTCGCAGTCAGGCGTAACACATAGACGCCATCCACGGAGAAGGACGCAGTAGTATCTACCAGGCTGGCATCACCGAAGGTAACTATTCCAGGCCCACTGGTCATTGACCACGCGGTGATAAGTGTACTCAGTCCATCATCGGTGACCGTCCCGTCAAGTGTGGCAGCATCTGGCAGGATGATCGACTGATCCACCCCCGCATTCACCGTCGGCGGATTGTCCACCGGCGCACCATTATCTACGTTGACGTTGTTGCTGACGTAGACGATGTTGTTATCGCTGTCGGTGACGCTGGCGTTGATGATGTGGGCGCCGTCATTAAGGGCGGTAGTGTCCAGGGTCGCCTCGTAGTAGCCGCTCACTCCGTTATAGACCGCCATCTGCGGAGTCCCACCATCTACATCCCAGTTGACGCTCAGATTACCAGCCCCGAGATTGGCATCATCCTCGACATCGGAGGCATCGATCTGCACGAGAACCATATTACCGGTAATGATGGCGTCATTGACCGGAGCGACCATGTCGGCCATGGGTGGCATACCGGTCGGAGCTGATAAATTCAGAAAGGTCAGCATCCCGCCAGGGTAGGCGTCGCCGTTGGTAACATACATGTTACGGTTGTACAGGGCCAGGTTGCCTTGCAAGCCGGCCGTGTTCACAATCATGTCGGCGGTGGCGCCGGCCGGGATGGTCTCGGCTACCGCGTCAAACGAGTGGTTCAGCTTGAAACCCTCCTTGGCGATCACGCGTTGGTAACCGCCGAGAAGGGTCATCGAGGGGTGATCGAAACCGGCGTTGAGGTAGCGCAGCAGCACCCTCTCGCCAGGATTGGCTACGATAGCGGGTACATCGGGATAAGCTGCCCCATTGATGAGCCAATAGGTCGGGTGGTAGTTGAGTAAGTTGAAATTACCTGGGTTGGCATTCAGGTTTGGATCGATCTCGCTGAGCAGCAGCACGGCTTCCTGATCGAAAGCGTTGCCATAAGCCTGCCCGGTGACGCCAGAGTCGACGATCAGTGCGCCGTACAGCCCCATTGGGATCTGGATGGAGGGGTTCGTGCCACTCTCGTACAGGTAGGCGCCCTCTTGAGCGGTAAAGTTGTAGCTCACCGTCCCGCCGTTAGCGGCTGCCTCGGCGGCAAACAGGCCGGCTACGCCTCCGCTCTCCGTAACATTTTGCCCAGGAATGAGGATCGAAACATTCTCTGCCAGCGCGTTGGTTAAGTTGATGGTCACGGTATCTCCGTCGTTCACGTGCAGTTCCGGCCCCGGTAATGAATTCACTAAACCGGTTGTACAGGAGCCGCCGTCCGTATCCACGAAGCCCCACACCGTCACAGTTGTGCTATCTGGCAGAGTGATCTCGCCATCGCTGGCGCACAGGTCGAAGGTTGGACTTGCCTGGGCGGCCGGTAAGGCGGGTTGTTGGATCGCCGCCTCGACCGGTGGGGGTTGAGGGTGCGCCGGGGCGTTTTGGCTGAGTTGATCGGTCGCCGGGGTCGGCCAGTGCGCCTGGACCGGGGTATTGACCAGCAACAACGCCATGGCCACCAGGACGACACCCAACCCGATCAGTTTGGTCATTCTTGTACGCATCGTTTTTTCTCCTTTATCAATCATTTTGTCTGATCGTTACCATTAGGGGCAGCCGCCTGGCGGATCAACCCGCACCAGGGTGAGCATTCCACCAAAGCCCTCGTCAAAATTCTGGATTTCGTTGAGAGCGTGGCTGTGCCAGGGGAAATAGAACTCACCGCACTCGTTGAACGAGGTCACGCCGGGCGGGAATGATCCCTGCTGGCCCAGGTAGGGATTGCCGCTGTAGAAGGTGACGTCATCCTTGAAGACCAGATTGCCCAGGTTAGGGAAGGGGAACTTGGGATTATCCGGAAGATTACCGTTGGGACCCGGTGTCCACCCTTCCACGTTATCCCAGCGGAAGAGCAGGTCGTTAGTCTGGCCCGCGCCGATAGTGGTCGTGAAGTTTTCCAGAGCCGCGGCCTCTAGCGCCCGGCCGTCTCGGCCGACGACCTGCATGGTGTTGCCGTGGGGGTGGAAGGGGTGATTGACCGTACCGGCGTTGGCATAGCGGATCAGCGCCGGCAGGGCCGCGCCCGCCTCGACCCGCACCAAGGAGCTGTAGGGCTGGTGGGGCAACCAGACGACGTTGTTGTCCAAGAGGGTGTCTACCGCGCCCCGCCCGTTGATGGTCCAGTAGCGGTCGTGCCGGGTGGTTATTTCATAGGGTAGCCCAAATTCAACCGCCTGGTGCAGCACCGGGTCGATATCGTGAAACACCAACAGGTACTCCCGGTTGGGATCGAACTGGGTGGCCGAGTCGTTGTAGGCGTAGTTGTCTCCCATAGCCGGCCGCACCACGATGACGCCGGCCAACCCCATCTGGACCTGCTTGTGGGTGTTGGTTCCGCTCTCATACAGGTAGGTACCCGGCTCACTGGCGGTGAACGAATAACTAACCGTACCACCGCTGGCCGCGGCTTCGGTGGCCAGCAGGCCGGCCGAGCCACCCGTGGCTGTTACCCCCATTTGCCCGGGAAAGACGATGGAGACCGGTTCGTTGAGGTTATTGGTCAGATTGATAGTGACCATGTCCCCTTCATCCACGCACAGCACCGGACCGGGCATCTGGAACGAGCCGGGATCCAAGGCAAAACCCCACATATAGACGCTATTTCCGTCCGGCGTATCGATGTAGCCTTGGGTGGCCTGTAGGTCGAAGCTGGGGCCGTTCGTACACTCCATAGTGGTTGATCCGGTCGCGGCCTGCAGGTTGGGCCGGCCTATGGCCACGCCGGGGAAGGCCCAGCCGATGATGAGGGCCACTGCGCCCAACAGGAGACCCATCCCAATTAATTTATACCGTGATATTGCCATCATTGTCCGTTTCTCCTTTTAAAACGTCTTGTTGGGCCCGGTTTGGGCGCCCAACGTACCGACGGGGTAAACGCGCACTTCGGTCAGCATACCGCCCAGGCCAGACTCGGTGCCGTTGATCAGCCGTTGGGCGTTCCGATTCCGGAACCAGTAGCGGTTGTAGGGTCCGGCCCCATCAGTGCCATCAGGCGGACCACTATAGTTGGGCGCGGTAAATAACACGTCACGCGCTTCACCTGGACCGAGGTAAATGGTGGTGGCCTCATAATAGTTGCTCCCCAGGTAGGAGGCATCCTGCCCGACGACGGTCATGGGGATGCCCGGTATCTGCATGGCGTGCTGTTCATACCCTAAGTTGGCGATGCGCAACAGGACCCGATCACCGGGATTGGTTTGGATCAGGGACGAGATCGGCTGGGAATAGAGGTCACCGCCCAGGTCGAAGTCTGAGCCGGGTAGCTCCTGGTCACGTAAAACCGTGTCCGGATAAGAGCGGCCGTTCATCACCCAGTAGTCGGCTTTGTAGTCTGACCACAGGTTCTCCTGGACATTCTCCAGGTTATCGTGGGCATGGCTGTAGATTTCGTTGAGCATAAAGGTGAACTGCCGATCGAAGGCCGTCGAGATGGCGCTATCGTTATCGTAGGCATGGCCCGGCGTGTTGGCTTCAATATAAACCACGCCATCCATCCCCATTTGCACGTGTTCCACATCCTCGAAGTGACAGTGGTACATGTAGGTGCCCTCGTCACGAGGCTTGAAGTAGTAGGGGAAGTTTCGACCCAGCGGCACCGCGATCGACACTTCCGGCACCCCATCGAACACGGAGTTGGGGTTGCGGAAGCCGTGCCAGTGAATCGTGTGGGAGTCGTCCAGGTCGGGCCGCTGCACGAAGCCCAGGTTGGTCATAGCGATATACAGATCGATGTCTTTGGGTATCGCCAGGATGGGGGCCGGCCAGGTGACCTTGCCCTTGTATTTCTGGATTAGTTTGTCGATCTTGGCGTAGGTCTCGTTGGCTGCCACAGGACGGAAGCCGAAGCTGTAGATACCCTCCCCGGCGGCTCGGCGCCGGCCCGGGAAACCCATCCAGCCGTCGGTCGCCAGCAGGCGAATGTCCATAGACGAGCCGGGTTGGAGGGCCGGCCTTGGCACCGGTGCGGCGGCGGCTACCCGCAGGTCATTGTGCAGGAGCCGGTTCAGGCCACTGCCGCCCATCAAGGCCAGCAGCGCGCCGCTGCCGCCCAATTTTAGGATATCACGCCGACTGACGCGGCGTGGCGTTCGTTTTTCAGTCATGCTCTCTACCTCCGATCGTGTCTTGCATAAGGTTACATTGGTTATTCATCGTCTCTTGCACCGCTTGCTCCTTTCATCGCGCCCACCCTCCCCCCGCCGGTCGGCCAGGGGGAGGGTGGGGCATCGCCTTAGATCGGTGAGATTAAGGTATGTATTCGTCCGCGCTCATATCGGGGGGATTGCTTCGAGTATCCATTTCAAAGTCGACCATCGGGGCGTTGACCCCACCGAAACTGGCCGTGCCGTCCAGCGAGGCGCTTAGGTGGTAGTCGCCCTGAGGGCCGGCGGGTGTCGCCGAAATGGCCACTCCGATGAACGCCGGCTCTCCCGCCAGCGGGAGCGCATGGAAGTTCAGGGTGATGGGAGCCACCAGGGGCGGGTCGCCGATGATGCAGTTGTTGCCGCCGCCGCTCGTGCAGCCGTCGTAGTCCGCCGTCAACAGCGAGAAGTTGGGGTTCATAAGATTCGACGATCCGAATACCTCCAGATCGATGATCCCATCCTGATCTAACGGATTCTGCGGATCGGTCCCATCGTTTAGGTACCAGGCCTGGTTGTCCCAGATGACGTTGTTGAACTGCAGCGGGTCGGTGAAGTCGGTTGCCGGCGCCGGGGAACGGTCCAATAAGGCCGCGCTGTGCGGCTGGCTGGCGATACCGGCCACGTGCGGGCAGCTCCCCAGGGCTGGCGGGTTGCAGGTCAAGCGGTCGGCGTCTTCGGCCGTGGCGGTGGAGATGTTGCGGGCCACGGTGTTATTGATGATCTCAACGTCGAGGGCGTCATCCAGGGCGATCCCGCCGCCAATATCAGTGGCCAGATTATTGACCACCATGTTATTGATGATACGTACCTGACCATCGACCGGCATGAGTAAGCGGATGCCGCCGCCATCATCGTTGCTGAGGTTGTGCTGGATCAGGTTGCGCTCGATCGTCACGTCACCTGATCCGGCTGACAGCCCACCCAGCACGAGCGGCAGTTCGCCGGCGACCATGATCCCGCCGCCCTCGTCGAAGGCCGAGTTAAACACGATCTGGTTGTCGTGGATTTGTCCGCCATCACTTCGCCCGAAGTGGGAGATGCCGCCGCCGTACTCGGCCGACTGATTACCACAGATAAGGTTGTGGTCGATCTCGTACCGATCAGCATTGTTGAAGATCGCGATACCCCCCGCCAGGATCGTGCCGCCGTTGTTGAGCACCCGATTGTGGTGGATGCGCACGTCTTGATTGAAGTTATTCCCGACGTAGGCCTGGCCCAGAATGACCCCACCACCGGCGTTGCCGGCGTTAGACTGGATCGAGTTGTTGCTAACCACCAGGCGTCTGGCCCGGGCGTGGGCGTAGATGCCGCCGCCCTGAGACGGCGCAGCCGAATTGCCGGCGCGGGCCGAGTCGCCACCGATGATGGTGAAACCGTCAATCTGGGTTGGGAAGTTGTTATTGTTATGCGTGTTGCTCGATGTAGCCACTACGGTGACCACCTGCCCGATTGGAACCAGGCCACCGGCTTGCGGTCCTACCGGGTTAATGGCAGCCATCTTAGCCTCCCAAGCAGCCGTATCAAAGACGGCGCCCGCTCCAAAGCCGAGGAAGCGGCCGTCAATACTTGTTGCGCCGGGGCCAAACCCTTGCAGCTTGACGTTCTTGTAGAGGATCGGACTTTCGAAGTACTCGCCCGGGTGGACGATGATCAGGTCACCGTTGTTGGCGGCGTCAATGGCAGCTTGAATAGTCGAATAGGTCTGACTCGGGCCGACATTCCTAATGGGCGGGTTGTAAGCGGGGCCGCCTCCCCCACTGCCTGTTACATGGAAGGTAATGCCGGTCTGGCTGGTGTCCCCGGCGCTGTTGGTTACCAGCAGCTGCTGGGAGCCTCGCGGCTGGCTATTCGGGATAGTTACGTTTATAACGGTATCAGACCAGCTATTGATGTTTTGGTTGGTAATACCCAGCGCCACTGAACCTGGCGAAGAACCGAATCCACTCCCGTAGATATTGAAGCTGGTCGTTCCCCGTGGCCCGGCTACCGTGTCCACCGACTGTACGTCGGGGCCGGTCACGGTACACACCGGCGGATTGTCGAAGCCAAAGCCGGTGATGGGCAGGATGGCCACGTCGGCGTAGGTGGTCTTGCCGGTCCAGACATCAAGGGGGAGCGTCAGAGTGGCGTAGGCCGGGTTCCAGTTGGGCAGTGGGTTAAGCGGATCCTGGCCGGGGTAGTTACCGACTATCAGGTAAATCGCTGGGCAGACACCACCCGGCGTGGGGCACAGCCGGGTATAGCCGGAGGGCAGCAGCACCTCAAAGAAACCTTCGTCGTCGGTGTTGACCACGGTGATCTCATTGCCCTGGAAGTCAAGGACGCCGATCGGGGTGTTGGGCACGCCCTTCTTGCCCTGGAACATGACCGAGTTCGGGTCGAACTGGACGTTCAGGTCGTCGAACAGGGTACCCCGGATAAAGCCGGGCGGCGGCACTTCGGCCGTACCGGTGAAGTCGGTTGCGTCGCTGTCGTCGAAGGCGGTCATAACGTAGAACTCGGCCGGCGGGTTGGTTCCGTCAATCACCCGCACGAATTTACTGTCGCACAACGGCGTATTGTGGCCGTCGGCCGGGTTGCGCGGATCATTGACCAGGTGCAGCGGGCCGGCGCATGGTGGCGGCGGCACTTGCGGAATGAAGTCATCCCCCTGATCGGTGTTCTGGTCCTCTTCCTTGATGTGCCGGTAGCCGGGTGGGGCGACCATCTCAACGATGTATGCGCCCTTTGGTGTGCCTTCGAAGGCGTAGCCGCCGTCGAACACACCGTCTTGGATCTGGCGGAGGTTAATCGGTACCTCGCGACAATCCGGGTCGTTAATCGTGCCGCCCAGCAAATCGGGATAGACGCAGTCGGTGGGATGGTTGGCGTCGTAGGAATCCGTCTCGACGGAGTCGATGACATCGCCGGCTCCAGTTCCAACGCGCATGAGTTCCCCCGCACCGTAGGGACAGCCGTCTCCGACAGCCGTACAGGAGATCGGCTGCTGGGTGGCGTCGAGGGCCGCCTGATAAAGATTAATAGTCACATTAGGCACGCCCGGCTCATAGTCCTCAGCCGCAGCCAGCCGCGGGTCGAACTCGTTGCGGGTGGCGGCGTAATGGACGATGCCGGAGATGCCGCCGTTCTCGCCGGGCCCATAAGGCACCTTGCCGGTGTCGATCCAGTTATAGAAGCCGGCCAGGGTGATCTCGGCTTGCAGCAGCGAGGCCGGGCCGGTGTCGGCCGTACAGTTCGGATCGTCACCGCAGCCAGGCCGGTTCTGAGGATTGTACGGGTAGCCGGTGGGGATGGGGGTCAGGCCATCGCCGGAAAACTCGGTGAAGTAGCCGGCCGTGCTGACCTGCTTCATGCGGCCAAAGCCCACCTCCCAGATGAGGTAGTGGCCGTAGGGGAAATGCTCCGGGAAATCATAGTAACCGTTCGAATCGCTAAAGGAAGCGTACTTGATCGACCCGTCGTTGAAGCGAATGTCAAGGTCCTGGTTGGGCAGACCCTGCTCGCAACTGTCGACGTTGTGGGGGTCGATGAGGCCGTTGCCGTCGGCGATGCAATCACGGATACCGTTCTCAGCGCCACCAGAGATTACCCTACCATCCTTGGTCACGCCGTTGTCGATGTAGGTGTAGCCCTGGATCTGGCCGAACCAACGCGGCGTGAGCAAGTCACCCATGTCGACGACCGTGTCATCAGGATTAACCTGGACCGTGGCAAAGGAGATGATGTAGAGCTGCGGCTCGTCCCAGTAAACCAATTGGTACGTGCCGGGGGGGACATTGGGAATGGTGAAGGTGCCGTCGGGATTGCCGCGGCCGGTGTAGACCTGTTCGTCATTCCCGCTCAGGTTGTTGAGGGCAATATACGGCTCTGGTACGGCCTTGCCCTCGACCACCTGGAACTCACCACCGGCCTCGGAGGCTTCGCGCACCCGGCCGATGATCTGGGCGCTGCCCTGGGCTGGGTTGGGGGTATTTGGAAAAACTAGATTGCCCTGATTATTCAGTTGGGGGCACAGTCCGAACTCGCATTCCTGAACGAAGCCAATCGCCACTGCCGGCCCAAGTACACCGGCCTCGGTGATGAAGCCTTTGTTGCCTTCCTCCACCCAGGCGTCGATGGTGTGGGTGCCTTCGAGCGTGCTGGTCTGGACCCAACCCTGGCCATCGGGCGGGACGACGAAGACGCCGTATTTCCCTGCGCCAAGGTTAGGGACGGTGACCTCGCCGTTTTCGTCGGTCAGACACTGACCGCCGGTGCCGGAGATGGGATTCCCGTTCCCGTCATACTCGGTGCAGATGGGGTTGCCGAAGAAGTCCACCGAGACTTCGCCGGTGCCGTCCTCAAGGAGTATGGCAAAGTCTCTCAGGCCCTGCTCGACCGGAATGTCCTGGGCACCGTTAACCATGAGGTTATCGTGGTGGATCACCACATTGATTGAAGACAGGGGTAATGGACCAGGTACCAGTTCCACGTCCACGGTGTTTGATGCGGGAACCGTGAAGTGCTTGCCGCTCATCTTATAACCGCCCGGCGTCGGCGGGAAAGGCCCGCCCATGACGGACACCAAATACTTGCCGGAAGGCAGGCAGACGGTGGCGTTGGCGTCATCGCCAACTGCCATGAGTGGACTGTAGCTGCGGGGGTTGCCGCTAAAGGCAGGGTCATTGGCGACGTCCTCGTTGACGATAAACCGGAACCCGACATCGGGGGTTGAAAGGTCAGCGCCGGTAGCGCGGTCGTGAGCCGTGATGGTTACTGCGCTACCAATATTGCAACTACCATCGTCATTAGGTGACCACGGTCCCGTGGCTGGCCCCGCGGCCGTGACAAAAACCGCCTGAGGTGCGACGTCAGCGGCTGGTTCGGATGTGATGGGTTCCGCGGTCGGTTCTGCGGCGGGGAGGATAATCGGTTCCGATGTCGGTTCCGCAGTGGGTTCCTGGGTTGGTTGGGGAATGGGTTCCGCGGTCGGTTCCGAGGTGGGTTCTTGGGTCGGTTCCGGGATGGGTTCTGATGTCGCTTCCGTGGTGGGTTCCGACGTAGGGTCTGCTATCGGCTGCTCGGTGGGGGGAGTGGTGGGTTCTACAGTAGGGGCCGCTGGGGGTTCCGTGGTCGGAGCGTCAGCCGGTTGATTGGTAGGTTCAGCCGTGGGGGCCTGGGCAGGTTGAGTGGTGGGTTCGGCCGTGGTATCTTGAGCAGGTTGAATAATAGGTTCGGCCGTGGGTTCCTGGGCCTGGGCCTGCATCGGCCCCAGGATTGCTGCCGGCGGCCCGGATGCCAATACCAGTAGGATTGACACCAAAATAAGGCGATTCAACCAATTTCGCCTCCGGCGTGTCCCCTTAAATTTGGGACGTATTTGTCCGATCATACTTAATCCCTCCTTTTATGAAAACGGGTCAAATATTGAATTGAAAATAGGTTCTGTTTTTGGCTCATAAATCGGTTTATGCGGTACCTCCTTTGGCATAGCTAATAACTGAGTAGAATAATGAGGCCAGGCCATGGACATGCGTTACCAAAACCTGTTGTCTTTCAAATATCTGCATCAAGTTATCATTAGCGCTGATAACAATCACCCTTAAACAGGGGTAATCTGGCAACCTGGTAATGAGCTTAGTTGGGTTAATCAAACAGGTCGCCCGATCCAAAATAACGACTTCCGGCTGGGAAAATCTGATTTCTTCGAGCAATTTAACCTCATCGACCCGAGTAATCCCCATGACATCCAAGTCGGTCTCACCGGCCAATAGGTGCTCGATGCCCGCACCCAACAATAATTCGTTTTCAACAATAAGGACTCGTCGTATAGTAGTGGCTTTCTTTGCCACGATGCTCGTTATCCTAAAGACACTATTAAATTGCGGTTGTAAAGTTAAAATGGTCATAGACGAAATGCTCCAATCGACCATTTGTGACCAATAAAAAAGGAATCATCAGCAGACCGCACCCATACCCTTCGATGCGGTTTGCACAGTATCTTTTGATCAGCCCCTCGATAAACTCAGGAGAGCCTCAGATCATAGCGCAAACCGAATCGCGCACGGTATGGAGGGCGACTGAAAATCACTCTTTCGATTTTTTAAAGGTTCGGAGGAATAGACGGGATTGGGTGGCATAGCATGGTAGAAATACAACATTTGGTGATACTGAAATTATTGTATGAGAGTAAAGAGGCAGGGTCTATAGTTATCACCCAGTTCTTTGAACTATAAAAGGACTATCATCACGACATCCGAACGGCGAATGGACTAGTACTTTGGCCTATAAAATGGGGCAGGACTAGTCCATTGTGACAAAAAACGCAAAGGGAGAGAGGCGATGTATAGACGGACAAAATAACGGGTGGGGCCAGATTATTTGAGGATAAGCGGCAGATAAAACTTGTGACGTGTGCCGGGAGGCTGTCCATAACGATCGAATAAAGGCAACCTGGCCATAAAAGCCGGCGGATTGCCGATCGGGTCCACGAGTTGAGCAGTACAAATAAGTTCGGCGTTATTGGCCAGAATGCGGCCCGAACCTTGTTCCAGAATGCCGGTGTTTAGGATGCTATCTTCGCGAAAGATCGCGGTATTCTGGGTGCTGAACGTCCAGGTCCGATTGACCACAATGGTCGCCGTTTGGGTGTAAGGCACCACTGCTCCCACCGAAAAGAATTGGATTTCAGTCTGAATAGCGGTCGAGCCGAAGTTGGTGCAGTGGACGCTGGTGGCAATTTGCCGGGTGGCGGCCGTTGGATGATTAGCCACGCCGGTAAACATGTATTGAACTGTCAAACCGGCCGACGGCGGATCGGCCAGGCCCAGCTCGCCTATAAACCCCTGTCCATCAGCGCCGCTGATCGGCTCCTGAGCGTTGGCAGCCATCGGGAGCGCAAAAGCCAGCAACACGATAAAAGTAACCCAAGTAGCGGCCACTTTGTGGCATTTCATCCGAGGTCCTTTCTTCAAATCAGGCATAAACATTATGGCTTGAACATTTCCAACTCAGCGATGAAGTCCGGTGGATTGCCGATCGGGTCCAGGAGTTGAGCGGTACAAATAAGTTCGGCCTTATCGGCCAGAATGCGGCCCGAACCTTGTTCCAGAATGCCTGTATTCAGAATGCTGTCTTCACGGTAGATCGCGGTATTCTGGGTACTGAACGTCCAGGTCCGATTGGCCACAATGGTGACCGTGTCACCATAGGCTGACGCCGCCCCGACCGAGAATAACTGAATTTCAGCTTGGATAGCAGTTGAGCCGAAATTGGTGCAGTGGACACTGGTGGCAATTTGTCGGGTGGCAGCTGTCGGGTGATTAGCCACGCCGGTGAATATATATTGAACACTCAACCCGGCCGACGGCGGATCGGCCAGGCCCAGTGTGCTAATCACTCCCTCCCCATCGGCGCCGCTGATTGGTTCCTGAGCATTGGCAACCAAAGCCAACAACAAGGTTATTAGCAACAATAGGGTCAAAGACAAGGTTACGGCAAACTTTTTTTTCATCATACGTAATCTCCATTTCAGCGCTGTCAATGGCTTAGAGAGGCCGAGTAATTTCAATGATATAAGACTGGTACTTTACTTTTCGCGTAAAACCTCGATGAGATCGGAGATTTGGCGAAGCATGACCGTGTACTTGTGGTATATGTAAACGATGTTTTTGTCAGCATTGACAATTATCAGGTGGAAATCGTGGTCCTGTCTGAGGGTGGTCAGGAGTCGATTTGATTGGGTTAGATAAGTGGTCTCATCCAAAATGATGATCTCCGGTTGAAGGCGTCTAATTTTTCTGAACAGTTCCTCTTCGTTCTGAGGAGAAATGCCGATCACCTCTAGATTGGTCTCCCGTATGAGCAGGTGTTCAACGCCGGCCCCCAACAGCAAATCATTCTCAACAATCAGTACGCGCCGCTTGATTTCAGGTGGAATTCGCTTTGGCATGATGCTCCTTGTATCTATCGACCTGAAGCCGATGTTGGCCAGAATAGAAAGCAGCACACCAAGGACCAGGGAAAAGTGAGGCTGATGCTCAAGATCTCGCTCCAAATACTCAACATGGTAGTGCTGGAGCTGGTAAGGTGATGTTCAAAAAGCTCGAACCCAATAACGGCCAAAATAATCATAGCAAATTCGATTGCTAATTCTTATAGTCGAAGGCCAGGGTTATAGAACCAAAAAAAGGACTATCTTTAAGATTGTCCCTTGTAGTAAAAATAGTACTTTTTATCGATCTGACTAGTCCGAATCGGTCGTATGAGCTATGACCTAAGTCATCTTTCGATCAATAGCGAAGATCGAGGCATGGGTTGCTTGATTTTTAGAAAAACTTAAGGGGTTTGCTACCGAGTTAATTTTGGGGAATCATTTATGTTGGTAATTCGAAGAATTTCCGAACTGCCGACGGGCGAATTCAGCGGCTTCGCGCCGATTTCTGAGGCTAAGCTTATTTAAGATGTTGCTGACATGGTTTTTGACCGTATTTTCAGCGATAATGAGGCGACCGGCTATCTCGCGATTGCTGGCCCCGGTGCTGAGCTCCCGCAAAACCTCTAATTCACGAGTGGTTAATTCATCCGGCTCGGTCTGGCTGTGGGTTGGCTCTAAACGGGCAAATTCGTTCAAGACCCGGCTTGTCATCGCCGGCGTAATAGCCGCCTCGCCGCGTTCCAAGCCTCGCAAAAATGCCAATAATCGAGAAACCGGTACGTTTTTGAGCAGATAGCCCTTGGCTCCACTGCGAATGGCCGCGAATAAGCGATCATCTTCTTCATGGACGGTTAAAAATACAATCTTCGTATTTGGCTGGTCAGCCAGAATTATTTTCGTGGCGTCCAGCCCGGTGCCGTCGGGCAACCCAAAATCCATGAGGATTAGATCCGGCTTCAACTCACGCGCCAATTCAATCGCCTCCCGGACCGAACCGGCCTGACCAACCACTTCAAGATCGGGCTGGCTGTTCAGCAGACTAACCAAACCTTCCCGAATAAGGATATGATCGTCAACAAACAATACTCTGATCATGTCAGTAATCGACCTTTCTCACCACGCCTTCAATTAAGTTTACCTTAAATTCAAATAAAATTAATATAAAATTAATATGAAATTTGTTAGAATTCGCTCTATTTCGGCTGGTGGTGTCGACTATAAAGTCGTCTAAGGCTCAGTCACAGCAGCTAAGGGAAGTTGAAGGATTACTTCTGTGCCCACGCCGACCGTTGAATCGATCAAAAGAAGTCCTTGAATATCATCGGTGCGCTCTTGCATGATGGTCATCCCGAAGTGTCCTTCTTGGCGAGAGGCGTGAGATTGGAAGCCACATCCGTCATCGAAGAGTTTAATGACCAACCTATCGTCAGTCCAAATGATGTTGATGGCCACGTTCTGAGCCTGCGCGTGCCGCTCTATGTTATTTAGAGCTTCTTGAAAAATATAAAAAACCTGTTGTTGAATTACAGGGGACAAGCGTCGCGCCGGCCCTTCGCTGGCGAGGTTGACTTTGAATCGACCGCGATGTCCCACGACCTTGGCTTTGGCCAGTAAAACAGTTGTTAAATCGCTGGAGTTGGAGAGGTGGGCCGCCGCCAGAATACTACGAACTAACTCATATGCCTCATCGGCGACATCGCGCATTCGGACCAATTCCTGGCGAAGTACGCCCGGTTCGGGAAGATAGCGGTTGCTAAGGGTGAATTCATCAAGTTTAAGGCGCAAATATCCGATGTTTTGCCCTAATGTGTCATGCAGATGGCGGGCAATTCGGGAGCGTTCTGCTTCTAAGGCTTCGGTACGTAACTTACGTTCGGTCACATCTCTAACGATGGCCAGCACTTCTTGCGGGGCAGAGACAACCAACCAGGCCTCAAAGTCTCGGATGCCCTGTGGCAGGCGGAGTTGGAATTCAAAAATTTGGGTATCACCGGTTTCAACGGTTTTACTAATATTGTGGACAAAGATCTCGGCCAGTTCGGATGATAACCCTGGCATGTCGCCCAGTAATGTACCAACGCTCGGCGTAGATAAGAACTCTAAGGCGGTCGTGTTCCGTCCAATTTTGTAGTCGAGCAGCCGTCCGTCGTGACTAAACTGGATTATTGAGTCGGGAATAACATTGAGGATCGCCTGATTCTTGGCCGCAATTTTACGCAGTTCCGTTTCCGCTTCAATGCGTTCGACCAGTTCTTGCCTGGCTATATCAAGCAGCCGAGCATTTTCCAGCGCAATGGCAGCCGCATTTGCCAGGGGTTGCAAACGTTTAATGTCGTTTTGAGAAAATTTGTTAATCTCATTACTATCGAGCCGCAGCAATCCCAAAACCTTGTCACGCAGACGGATTGGAACGACAACAAACGACTTGATCCAAGCCGATTCCGGAATTGTAACCCAGCCAGAATCCTGGCCGGTATCGGGTACGACTAGTGGCTGTCCTGAGCGAACCACTTTAGCATCCAGCGGAAAATCAGCCAGTGATTGTTCCAAATTAGAAATCAACACCTTGTTCTCAAAATCATCATAGCCCATATGACGCGCAATACGTAACCTGTCCTGTTTTAATAGGACAATGTTCGCCGCGCTATAAGAGACCAGGCGATGGGCCTGGTGTAGAATTTCATCTAATACAGCCTCATAATTTGTCTTCGCCGTTAGGGCCAGAAATACTTCTCCCAAGATTTCGGCCAACTGGCGCTGCTGCCGCTCGGTCGTGAGCAGATGTTCTCGTTCAGCCTCAGCTTTCTTGCGCGGCGTAATGTCACGAATGACGGATTGCATCCCCGGCCGCCATTTATAGGTGATCGGTACCGTGGCTACCTCTACATCCACATTCGT
Source organism: Anaerolineales bacterium (assembly GCA_020634935.1). Taxonomy (GTDB): domain Bacteria; phylum Chloroflexota; class Anaerolineae; order 4572-78; family J111; genus JAGRBY01. The sequence continues at coordinate 23,265 of JACKAT010000034.1, read as the reverse complement.
CTTGTCGATCCGTACGAGTTTCTGTTCGATCAACGGCACACCCATTCGTTTGTCCATCACGTGCTGTACGCGAGTCTGCACCGTCTCCAGGTAATCAGGATGGACAAAATCAAGAATAGATCGACCGATAAGCATATTGGGGCTAGGCGCGCCTAAAATCGTTGCAGCCGGGCCATTTAAGTAAACGATCTCCTCATCACAGTGAACGATAATCCCTTCGAAAGAAAGCTCGATTAAGCGACGATACCGTTCTTCGCTTTCGTGCAGGGCCTCGACGGCTCTCTTACGTTGGGAAATGTCACGAATGATGCCTTGATAGCCCAAAACCCGGCCATCATTCGTCTGCCATTTGTTAGCCGTTAACAGGCAGAACACGGTGACGCCCTGTTTATTCTCTAACCTCACCCCGAAATTCCTGACATGCCCCTGCCGCTCCATTAGCTTTCGGAATTGGGCTAAATGGTTCGATTCAAGCAATACGATGCTATAGTCAAGGCCGATTAAATCATCCCGAGCGCAACCGAGCAGGTCCAACATGGATTGATTGACTTGCACAATTTTTTCCGCCGGGTCCGTGATCAGGATGGCATCCCGGGATTGTTCGAAAACATTATCGAAAAGCGTTTGGTATCGTTCCTCACTCACTTGTAAGGCCGCTTGGGCCCGTGACCGTTGTTCGGCGATAAAGAATACCAGGATCAGAATAGTGGGTGAGTAAAGGGATTTCGATTATTTCGTCAACTCGGGTTTGATTGGCCAGAATGGCGAGCATTATCCTCAACGGTGGTGATGACCACCCAAAAGATGGCCCGTACAGCAAACGCCTCGAAAATCCCAAAGAAAAGCCCCGAAGGTTAACAAGATGAACTACAGTGAAAAAAGAGGACTTTACCGGAGTAACCAACAAGAAGGCGGTCCGTAAACTAAAAGGGCCAAATCTATCAGAATTAACCACCCATCGAATTCGCGATGTCCTCATGAAATCGCCAAGGAGAATTTTTGGCTGAGGACGACTTCCTCGGTAATCATTACCTTGTCTGCTGTCACTTATTTGATCCCTGATGATATAAGGCCAAGAGCAAGGAATTTTACTTATGAATTTGGCGGTCAGTTAAAGGAAGAGGAATGCTAGGCGAAGAAATCTATCAGTCCTATTCTAGTCCAAAGTCATAATTTAGTAAAAGTAACTCTGCCCCAAAAAAGTAGCTAGGCAGTTAGAAGTTAACCCGCCAATTGGATATGAACCGAAGGAGAGCCTCTGTCTATCTTAATCCATTTCCGATCACCGGCTGGCCACCAGCTTAGTCTAGGTTTGTGTCCAAAATAATCTGAAAATTCTCCAACTTGCCATGCCCGCGAAACGTTTCAGGGGGCAGGGTGCCGGACTTTGGCGTGGCCCTTTTAAAGGCGTCTGACGACTCAAGCCTCAAAATCGGCTTGAGATTGCCAGACAGTTAAAACGATGTAAGGGTCATCGGGGTTGGTTGGACGTAACACTTGATTGCGAACAAAACCCGGCATCTTGTCCACCTCACGCGCACGGTTAGTAAATCTTTCTTCAAATTGCTCGGCGTAATCGGGATTTACCGGAATGCGGTTCATGACAACAAACATCGTAAAGCCTCCTTGAGAATGGTTGGTTAGTTGGATTTGAGTGAGTGGGATAGTTACTTGGCAACTAAGTAGTTTTCAACTCTAAGTTGTTACATTAATTTAGACAGAATTAACAGGATTAATATGATTTTTCCTTATTTTAATCTTGGAAATCCTGTAAATCCTGTCTATTCATCCTGGTCTCAAACTCACAAGTTAGTTATGAAAATTACTTAGCTATCCCCCTATCAACCTATTTAACCTCAATCCAGGTCCATTATTGTAATGATTTATGGCCAAACGTCCATTCTGCTGTAGGCCCAATCGTGACCGACGCAGGCATCGGCTATAATTTCGGTGGGATTGGAGCCATCCGGAGCCATGCGCCAGACGGCCCAGTGGCCGGTGCGGGCTGTTCTAAAAATGATATCGCCATTAGCGGTGAAGGCCGGCAGGGTATCGTGACTGGGTGTATTGGTCAAACGCTGTAAATTACTGCCATCGATATTGATAGTGTAGATATCTACATTGCCGCTGTCCTCTCGGCTGAAGGCGATGGTCTGGCCGTCGGGCGACCAGGCCGGGAAGGCATCGGTGCCGTGATTGGTGAGCAAGATGTGGCCGGAGTCGTCTCGATTGGAGATCCAGAGACCTGTCTGACCATTACGACCCGAGCGGTAGACCACGCGTTGGCTGTCAGGCGACCAATCGCCCTGTTCCCCGATTAGCTCATATCGAAACTGTTGGTTGGTTTCGGTCCCTAAAAAATAGATGCGATAATCGCCGCCCGGAGCCGCATCGTAAGCGATCATGCTGCCATCGGGTGACACATTGGCCCAACGTGCTGTGCCTTGCTTCCACTCCAAATTTTGAAAAATATTAAGTTGATTAATCGTCGTTGGTACAGGGCTCGTACTGACCGCGGCCAGGCCGTTGCTAACCCCATCAAAAATGTATTCCAACCCATCTCTTACCTGCCGATCAACGCCGCTTTCACCGTAAAAGAAAACAGCATCGCCGCCGGGCGACCAGGAGGGACCGGCACCGTTATTGACAATCAACTGTTCATTGCTGCCGTCGATATTAGCCACATAGATATCGTGGTGATCGCCATTACACTTGGTAAAGACCAGCAGCGATGGGTCGCTCTCCGCTGGTTCTTCGGCCTCGATGACAAATACGCCCAACGCTCGCAGCTTATCTTTAACGTACAATTCCAGCGTCCAATCACCAGCCGGCAGCGGCGCGCCGCCATTATCAATAAAATAATCGAACGTGCCGGACTCAGCACTGGCCCACGGCTCGCTGATGCGAGCGATCTCTTTATCGTTCAAATACCAAACCCGCTCCCAGGTGTACTGGGGTGACATATATTGGTAGTCAAAGATAGCGTGAATTTCCGTTATGCCTTTAGTAAACAGAATATTGGCCTCGACTGGCTGAAACGTCTCAGTGGCGTCGAGCGCGAATGTGATCTCGCCGATTTCCGGCTCGAATCTAGGTTGAGACGGGCTGGTCGAGTCGCTGATCTTTTCAACATTGATAGGGGCTTTATCTATAACCGCTGGTTCGACGGCAACGGCGGGCGTGGTTGCTGTTGGCATGACGGTAGGTGAGGCGGCCGTTACCTGGGTGGGGGAGGCGACCGGGGAGACTGGGGGTGGATTAGTAGCTGGAATATCTGAGACGATCGGTTCAGTACCACAACCGGCCAAAAATAACATCGCCGCCGCCAGCAAGGTTAGGGTGAGATATAGATAAATCTTGTATTCAGTTAATAAAGTGCGGATAGTTTTATCTTCTTTCATAGGTCTTTCCGTGGGTTTGATTTTTCAAAAATAAGGGTGACAGCCAAAATGACTGTCACCCTATTCAACGACGCTTGTAGTACTTACCTATTTATTCTTGCCCTTACCTTTACCTTTTTCATGATCACCTTTATTACTATTGCCATTACCTTTTCCGCCGTCGTTGTCATCACCTGATTTCGCGCTGAACCCTTTCCCTTTGCCCTGGCCGTGGCCGCCGCCTTGGCTATGACCGCCGCCCTGACCGGAGAATTTAGAAATGGCGTCGCCGTCAGTCTCGCTAAATTTATCCGGTTTGCCGGCGTGTTCCGGTTGACCAAACTGATCAGCATGTTTACCGGCCCCATTGCCGACAGCCCCCGGATGAATATCATTATCCTTGAGAACATTGCCCCAACCTGAGCCATGAGCTTCGTTCAACAAATCTTCGGGAGTCACCGGGGTCGCCCCTTCCATATCCATATTCATTTGGTTGAGTTTTTTAGCAAAGAAGTAAGCCTTGGTAATGTTGCCGAAACCATAGCCATTTTCATGCAGGCTCATGATTTCTTCATAAGGCACATCGAAATATTCGGCGATAGCTGCGGCCACGGGGTGCTGTTTTGGTTCCGTCATCGCTTCGTCGCCGCCGGCCGGGTCATCGTCCGCGACATCGTCATCATCTTCGGTGGCCTCGTCACTATCGTCTATAGCCTCATCGGCTGGGGCGCCATCGCCGGTCGGATCATCGGTAAGGTCATCGTCGTCATCAACGTCATCCAGACCATCACCCGGACCATCACCCGGATCATCATCGATCTGATCGGCAGGTGCGTCATCGGCCGGTTCTTCTAGGCCATCATCATTGTTTTTGCCGGACATGATTTTGCCGAGATTATTACCGCCGCTCCCCCCGTCATCAAGGACGTTACCCTCATCATCCAAATTGAATGAGTCGCCTAATGAATCATTTTGAGTATTGTCTTGTAAGGCCGGTGCGGCTTGAACTAACGAATTAAAGCTAACAAATGAAATGATAAGTGCTGTAAAAATAACCTTATTCGAGTGAAACATGATGAATACTCCTATTTTTTCATTTCGAGTAGTTAAGTGAGTTTATGATGATAATGTTGTTGAAATCAGGTCACGACGTAACCTCCGTTAAACGATATTTTGTTTGATAAAACGGCTTCATCTAACTAAGCAGTTGTAGACGGCGATACAGACCCAATCATTTACCTTTACCTTTATCCTTACCGTTGCTCTTGCCATTATCACCGCTCTTACTGTGGCCGTTATCGCTACCAGGTCCCCCGGCCCCCCCATTTTGACCGCCGTTACCGGAAGAGCCGCCACCATTACCCTGGCTAAAATCGCCGGGCGATGGATTACCGCCGGCATTATCCGGGAGACCGGTGCTGTTGCCGGGGTTGTCCTCATCGAACCCGTCAGCATCGTTGCCGTGACCGCGATCATGATCACCGTCTGAACCGGTATCAGATTCGGACGGCTCATCAGCTTTATCACCAGCTGGGTCATCCTGGCTAGCGTCAGTTGCACCACCGGTCGGCTCATCCGGCTCCGATATTGCCGGCGCTAAGGGATCGGCGGGCGGGGTAAGGGTTGCTGTAGGGAGCGTGTCGCTCAACACGGCGGTTGGCTTTAATTGAATTGTGTCTCCTAACGAGGTTGTCACTTTGGGAACGACCGTTTCTACCCCAGTGGGACTGGCGGCAGGGGTAATAGTGACTATTTTATCAATTGTAGGGCGACCAAGCGTGGGCGATTCCGACGTTGTTTCTGGCTTCGTGGGGGACAGCGTTGCCGCCGGCGTAAGCTCCTCACTTGAACCTGATGAAAGCAGGCTGCTAAGCAAAAACAGCACGCCTAACCCAACACCGACAAGGCCAACAATGGCATAATGAATATACCCGATTTTCGATAATCCCGTTGCCGGGAAAGTCGGGCCCACACTTGGTCCAAACCACTTAGCCATTTGACTTTCAAAGGCAGCTTCTGCTGCCGGACTGGGCGGAAAGTCGACAGCGGCCAGCTGCTGACTCAACTGCAACGGGCCATGTAACTCATCCACCACCATCGAAAAATCAACGGCTTTACCCTCTAACATCTCATCAAGTTGTGCTGATAATAGCTGCGCCCATTCTTGCTCGTTCATGACGCATGTTCCTGTAGCTGTTTCTGCAATCGCCGAAGGGCTCTAAAGAGAACAACTCCGACGTTGTTGGCCGTCATATCCATTACTTGACCAATCTCATCGTTACTGAGGCGTCCGGCAAATTTAAGGCTAATGATCTCCTGATCACGCTCATTCAACTGCTTCACCCCGTCCAACAACTTGATGATAGTTTCCTGCCGGATGATTTGTGTTTCCAACTGCGGTTCAGCCGCCATAAAATCATCCGTGATCTCATTATCGGCTTCCCAGGCCGAACGGCGCTGGCGGGTACGGTAATGGTTGGCTAAGGTGTTTCGAGCAATCCGGAAAAGCCACGTCGAAAACGCACCTTTAGTCGAGTCATATTGATCTCGATGAACATACGCCTTTTCGAAGACAACACTAATCAAATCTTCGGCGTCTTCCTTCGTTGCGACTCGATATGACAAATAGTTATATACCCGCCGATAGTAACTACGGAAGAGATCGGCAAAATCTAACTCTGGTGAAGGCGCATCGGTTTTTTCCGGCGCCGTCTCTTGCGTTATTATGGGCAAATTTCCACTCCTACCTGGGCCCAGATGAAAGTGGGTTCAATTGAATTTACACCGGGGTTGGGATTTCATTACACATCTTTTGAAAATTCAACGATAACTATCGATTGAGTTTATTGATAGAGGAAAACTGAGGTTTTGACCGTGGTCCACGGGACGTAGGATGTGTAACATGAGACGTGAAGCGGTACATCCCACATTCTACATTTCACTTTTTGCGTCGATTCAATTTTACCGATAAAGCTGATGTTGGTAAAGGTAATCGATGACGTTTGCGGGGGTTTGGTAGCGCACGCTTTGGCCGGCTTTGATGCGGCGGCGAATCATCGAACTGGAGTATTCCACCAGTAAGATTTCAACCCAATCAAGCCGAGACCCGATGCCGGGCAGTTTTTCGGCCAGGGTGGCTATATCGGGGCGATACTCCGGCCGGTGGGCGACGGCCAGCCGGCAGGCGGCAATAAATTCATTGGGCTGGCGCCAACTCGGCAGATCGGCCAGAGAGTCGCTGCCGATAATGAAATAGCAGTCGTCAGCCGCCAGATTGAACTGCGAACGAATGAGGGCGACCGTATCGATTGAATAGTGGGGGCCGGGTCGATCCAGATCGACCCGGCTTAATTCAAAGGCGGGGTTATCTTCAAGGGCGAGCTCAACAATACGGCAGCGATGGTGAGCCGCCGTTTTTGCCGCTGATTGTTTATGCGGCGGATCGCCAGCCGGCACAAATAAGACTCGCTCCAAGTTAAGCGAGTCTCGGGCCAGTTCCGCAATCAATAAATGGCCGGAGTGAATGGGATCGAACGTACCGCCGATAATACCAATTTTTGCCATCGCAAATTTAAAACAAGTTTGTTAACTGTAATTCGTTGTAGAAGATGGTTTCAAATTATCAATTGTCAATTATCAATTGACTCTTCTACCACACCCACTCCAATTCTAAATCATCTAAGTAGACCGTATCGCCTGGCTCAACGCCGGCCTCGCGTAGAGCCTGGTTAACGCCCATCCGTTCCAAAATTTGATGGGCGCGGACAGCCGCTTCACTGACGTGCCAGTGGGTTTGCAGGGCCAGTTCCGTGATTTTGGGGCCCGTAACCCGCCAGCCTTCATTGTCGTCCAATTGTTCGATTTCAAAGAAGTTGCGATCTTGCTCTAAGGTAAAGACCGGCACCTCCTCTTCCCAAAGTTCCTCTTCGGGCAGTTCGTCCAAGTAGGCAAATAACTCGCCGATTAACTCTTTGACCCCCGCTTGCGTCACCGCTGAGATTTTGTGAGCATGCAGCCCCATAGCCTCGGCTCTGGCCAGAATCAGCGGCCAATGTTTTTGCGCATCGGGCAGATCGATTTTGTTCAAAACGACAATCTGTGGTTTTTGGGCCAGTTTCTCGCTGAATTGGGCCAACTCTTGGTTAATCTGCTCAAAATCGGCCAATGGATCAGGTGAAGCCCCGTTGAGCAGGTGAATCAGCAGCCGGCTACGCTCGATGTGGCGCAAAAACTGGTGGCCCAGGCCAGCCCCTTCATGCGCCCCTTCAATCAAACCGGGGATATCGGCCATGACCAGATCGCGATGGTCGAGCGTGACCACGCCCAAATTGGGCTGGAGCGTAGTGAACGGATAATCAGCAATTTTGGGCTGGGCCGCGCTGACGACAGACAACAGGGTGCTTTTACCCGCATTCGGCAGCCCGACCAGGCCCACATCGGCGATCAGTTTCAACTCCAGCGTCACCCATAACTCTTGGCCGGGCAGGCCTCGCTCGGCGATTTTGGGGGCCTGGTTGATCGAGCTTTTGAAGGCGGTATTGCCGCGCCCGCCGCGCCCGCCGGTAGCAATGATCGCTTGCTGACCCGGCGCGACCAGATCGGCCAGCAGGTCGCCCGTGTCGGCGTCTCGAACCACCGTACCCGGCGGAACATACACGATCAAATCTTCACCGTTCGCGCCGGTCATCTTTTTACCGCCGCCGTGTGATCCTCGCTCGGCCCGGAAATGGCTGCGATTTTTGAAGGCGATCAGCGTGTTGAGCTGGGGATCGACTTCAAAGACCACATTACCGCCGTCGCCGCCGTGCCCACCGGCTGGCCCGCCGCGCGGCACATATTTCTCGCGGCGAAAAGCAACGATCCCATCGCCGCCGTCGCCGCCTTTAACGTAAATTTTAGCTTCATCAAAAAACATAAAGTTATGACTATCTCTTTTCTCGATAAATTAACAGGTGTGGAATTAAATGACTTAGATATTTGAGTTGGGTAATTAGGACACTATGTTTGCACTTTCTTAGAAACCCGGTTTTTGATGCTTAATTGATAACCTTTTGAGGCAAAAAACCCCTCTTTTTAACGCTAAAAAACCGGGTTTCTGACCATAATACTTTAAAGTGCAAAGGTAGTGTTAGGAATTGGTAATTAAAGATTGAATAACCGATTATCAATTGCTTATCACCTTCGGAAATCAGGCAACGATGGTTATTGTAACATATTTATTGCACCGTGCCGAATGTTCAATTACCCACCTTCAATTATTCGACAATAGCGCTCGGCGGAACGGATAACCCCGGCCTTAGCCTCAGTTGTTATCCGTAGGTCCCACCAGCCGCCGTATAATCGATCAAATGGATATGCTTCTACAGCGGCCACAATCCGGCGTACCGTCGCCGCGGGCAACGGGATCAAATTGGGGTAACTGTACATAAAACTAACATAGCGCCGATCCTGGACCACCTGAATCGTATCGCCGGTCAGTAACACGCCTTGACCATCCGCACCGAGCCAATGCAGCACCGTCGAGCCGGGAAAGTGGCCACCGCAGCGAACGAGCGTCACCTCAGGATTGAGCGCGCGAGTCTCCCCTGCCCAAAATTCGATAGCGACATCGGGCCGCATTACATAAGGTCGATTATCGGCGTGCAGATAAACGGGCACATCAAAGGCCCGGCTCCACTCAACCATCGATGAGTAAAAATGGGGGTGAGAAATGGCCATTGCCGTCACCCCACCCAACTCATTGATCGCGGCGACGGTAGCGTCATCAATCAAGCTGATGCAATCCCACAAAATATTGCCATGCGCCGATTGAATCAGCAGCGCTCGCTGGCCGATAGCAAAGCGCGGGTCGGTCCCAATGCCGGTCAAGCCGGTCTCAACCGATCTAATCACATTGTGATGATCATTTTGCAGCGCCTCCAACGTGGTCCACTGCTGGCCGTTCCAATTGATATACTGCCGTTCATCCTGACAAATCGGACAACCTTGAGGCGGCGCATCGGTGGCCGCGAATTGAACCCCACAGGTAACGCACATAAAGTTAGGCATCGCTACTCCTTGAACTGGCAAATTAATCATATGGGCGAGATTTTACCTTGATTTAAGGGAATGCGACAGAATCTCGGTACAGCAACGACAATGAAAATTTACGGGAGCGACAAAGCTGGCTTTGTCATCCACGATGGGGTCAAAGTAAACTTTGACGCTCCGGATCGCTATTTTCAGAGGAGTATGATAGTCTCAGATGAGACGAGACCGACAATGAAAATATAGGAGCGACAAAGCTGGCTTTGTCATACTGACGGTCAGGTCAAAGTAAACTTTGACGCTCCAGATCGCTATTTTCAAGGGAGTGCGACAGAACCTCGGTACAGCAACGACAATGAAAATTCCGTAGGACAAACTTAAGTTTGTCCTACAAACCATTTTCAGAGGAGTAGTCTACTTTAGGGGCCTGTAAATGAATTTAGGCGTACAGCAATGGGGAGATAGAATAGGCTATCATCGTTCCAAGCGCAATTCAAAAATTCGATCCCGATCCAGCACGGTCTGCCATACAACCGCCTGTTCAGTAACCGAACTCAAGGCCGGATTGACCGCAACAGCCCGATAGCCAGCAGGCAAATTAACTTGAACTGTGAGAGCCTGATCCAGTGTACCGGGTTGACGCTGGACCAACAGGCGATATCGACCCGGTTCTTGAGGCCGGCCACCCGGTGTCCACTCGAACTGCACGTCACGTTGGGTACCGGCCCACATCCCCACGTAACCACCGAAGACCGAGCGATTATGTTCGGGGTTAGTATCAACCGGATCGTCAAAGCCGGTAGCATTGATCAGGTGGCTGTCCGGCGGGGGAAAGAGGCGCAAGTAGCCGCCGTAGTAGCCTTCCCACTTGTCCCACTGCTGGGTTTGAGCGTCCCAACGGCCGCCGGTATAGTAGCCTTCCAGCGGAAACCCGGCTAATTGGGTACCCGGCACGTAGCCATTCTTTTTTTGGATCAGCAATCGGGCCGAAATAGCAGCGCCGTCAGGGTTGAGTTGGACCTCATAGTGAAGCTGTTGGGTGACGAAAGAATTCAATTTACTGTCGGCTAAGTTGTCTTCAACCAGATAAACATAATCATCGGTTTGACCTTGCAGCGCGCCATCGATGCCTAACTCATGAAAAGCCACGGCTAGAGTGGGATCGAAGCTGGTGATCAGCAGATCGTGCCGACGAGCCATCGTCTGGAACTGCTGGATCAAAAACGGCCACCGCTCAAACGGCAGTTGTTCTAACCGCGGGGCTAAGCTGGCGGCCACTTCTTGAAAAAAAGCCGACTGCTTGTTGACCGGCGAAGGTTGGCCACTGTGAATGTTACTCGCAGCTACGACTCTCATATTTTTGACATCCAGGGTTTGCCCATCCGGCAGCGACAGCGGTCCGGCTACCACCAACAGATCAGCAATGGCTTGATCAGTCACCCCGATGACCCCATCGACGGGCTGTCCCCCGGCCAACTGCCAAAATTGGGTTACTTGTCGGGCCGTCGTCGGAAAATCGGCCCACCAGTTGCCGTCACGCATGACCCAATGCCCCAGGCCCAGATAACGGCGTACCGGGTCGGGCGGCACAATCCTGGGCGAGAGAAACCCTGACTCCGGAGTCCACTCGGCGCTAAATTCCGCCTCGGTCACATCGCGAATTTTCAAGTCGATAATTCGACCCTGTTCCAGCCGCATTGTACCCACGCTGGTCAAAAAACCGCCGGTGGCCCGCAAGTTATCGCTCGATTGGATAATGATCAAGTAGGTAACGGGACGCGGACTGCCGAGCGCAGGGGGCAGGGTTTGGGCCAATCGTGAGGCTTGGGCCAGACTCTGCTGCCACATGGGGGCCAGTGTATCCCACTGAGATAAGAGGGTGTCGGCCTGATTGGCCAGCCTGGCCGGCAGCCGGTTAGAGTCCACCATAGATCGGGCGGCCTGAGCCCGTAAAAAATGATCTTGGGCCGCAGCCAGCGCGGGCGCCATCCGGGGCATTTGAGCTAACAGGCCGCTCAACTGTCCGGCCTCAGCCGCACCAACGCCAATTTGCGCGGCGGTCAACATCGATTCACCTGCCAACGTGGCTTCATCGACAAACGTCCACCAGCCGGCCACCGTCTGGAGCGACGGCAGCCGCTCGGCCAGGGGCATAAGCAGGTTAGCCACGGGTCGATACGGTTGAAGCACACTCCGGGCAGCGCGGAGGTGGGCTTGAGCCTGAGCCAGCGCCACCTCAGGCTCGTTATCCAACCGATTAAATTGGCTTGCGGTCAGATCGAGTTCAGTGGCAAAGGTCGCGAATTGGTATTTAACGGATTGATAAGCTACATAACCAATCGATAATACCACCACAAAGCTGACCACCGCCGCTATCATCGCGATAGGTATTTGACGCTGTCGAGACCGACGCGGTGGTGAAGCTTGGTAAAGGTATTTTCGTCTCATACTGATCGAGCCGCGGCCGGTCGAGGCTCGATCGCCTCGATCTCCTCAAAGGCGTCGTGCTGCCCCATATGAGCCCGGACAACCACATAATCTCTAAATTCCTGATCGTCCAGGTCATACAGCTCACTCCAGACGGTTAGCAATAGTTGGGGGCCGATTGCGGTCGGCGGAATATCGATTTGAGCGGTGGAGTCGGCTTGATAGCTCTGGACGTTATCGACCCGGTAATGATATATCTGACCGGCGCGAGTTTTGATTTCGATGTCGTCACCAGGCTGCAAGTCATGGAGCCGGCCAAAACTATCGTCTTGCCCCGACCAATCCAGATAACCGGCAACAACCGCGTAACTCAATTTACTCAAGCGAAAACTGGTTTCATCCCAACCAATCAGCTTGATACCGGTTGGCATGCTCAAAGCCTGCCGCAGTTGCATCAGGTTAGGTTTGATGGCGCTAATGAAGCCGCCTAACCCCGCGGACGGCAGATTAACCTGGGCCAATGGCGATCGGGTCTCGCGGCCGGGCCAGGGGGATACGTCCGTGGGGAGCCTGCTGAGATTAACATGGATGGGAGTCCCGGTCTCTAACATTTGTTTCGGGAAAGCCAACAACAAACCGCCAGTGTAGTAGTCGCCTGCCGCGCCGGCCGCCGGCTCTGACCGGACGATCGAAGCTACGGCCCGACCTCCACCCAGCAATAGAAACAGCAGCACCAATCCGGCAAATATCACCAGAAACGCCAGGAATAACCATAGCCAGGGCAACCACCCCCCGGCTGATACCGGTTCGGTCGTGACCGCCAGCGAGGGTTCTGTGGGCAGCACCGTGGCGGGAACGGGAGTGGATGACAGGGGGATTAACCCCAATTGGTTTGATTGCGCTCCCAAAATAAAGAACGAGGTATGATCGAGGTAAGCGGTAAAGGTATTGGTGGCGGCTTCATAGTTCTGGCGAGGGAATTGATACTGCTGCTCAGGTTCATTGTAACGCAGTAGAACGACCTGTTCGTCAGCACCGATACCGGGCTGTTGGGTAACCAGGACCAACTCCGGCGAATGCGTCGTTACTTTGGCGACCACCGACGAGCCGCTAACCAAGTAAACATCCAGATTAAACAGCGCCAGCGGTCGGATACTTTCAGGCATCGGTAAGGGCAAGTTAAGGGCCAGCGCCGGGTCTTCGTCAAGCCGAACCACCACATCCAGCTCTGGAAAAGTGGGCACGGTCAGTGTCAATTTCCCATGAGTTAGATTGAACATCAGTTGGGCTGGCGTCCGGTTAGGATTGGCCGGAATGCGGTAGATCGCTCCGGTTCCGGCCAAGGGCGGCACACCGTTAGGCGGTGTGTCGCTGATCAGTTCCGGCTCGGCGGACGGGACCGGCGTAGGCGAGGCTTCGGCGGCCGGCGCTTCAGTGGGAGCTGGCTCGGAATCGGGTCCAGCTACCGTCGGCGTAATATTGGGTGTCACTTCGATGATGATAACTTCGGGCGGGCTCAGGGTTGGTGTTGTAGAGGGCAGCGGGGTAAAGGTGGGGGTAGGCACAGCCTCATTATCGTTATCATCGTCATCATTGCTGTTGGTCGTTTGGCCACCGCCGCCGCCGCTGCCGTTCGAACCGGAGCCGCCACTGCCGCCGGTTCCGCCGGTTCCGCCGTTGCCGGGGCTAACCGGAATGATAATAATGGTCGGCTGTTGGGCGGTTGGAATGGGCGTCGGCGTGTCATCAGCCGGACCGGTTTGGGCGTAAGCAATACCCCCATAATTGGGAACGGGATTGACAGCGGTAAATGGTCGCAGCAGCAGCACATTTATCAGCACGACCACAAAACCTAAAGCGGCTGTTTTCAAAAAGCGTTTAGATGGCGTTTTAGTAAACATCGAGTACACCGTCCTTTGTTGAAGTTATCTTGTTGTTAAAGTAGTTACTCAGCGGTTAGCTGCGACAAGTGTCGCTCAGACTCGCCGGTGAGTTCAAAAATCAGGCGATCGGCCTTCAATATGGGTGACACACCGGTCGTAAAGGTTAAATCCGAATAACGATTCCTGAGATGATGTTGATACCAATCAAATTGCAGCAGCCGTGTATCGACCACCACCACATCCGGCCGCCGGCCCAAGGCTTGCTGATACCATAAACTGAACGTGGTTTCATCTTGCCCGGATAAGATTACGGCCTGCGGCGGCAGCTCGGCCAGCGTTGTCTGGCCGAATTGGGCGGCCTCATGATCATCGCTCAGATCGAACTGCGGTCTTAGCAGATTGACCCGGATACCCAGAGTAACCAAAATACTTGCGCCTACAACGGCCATCCCGGCCGGACCAATCTGGCTATTGACCTTCTCCAACAGCCAGGTCGCGCCCAGCCCAATCAGCACGGTGAGGCAAGCCAGGGCCGGCAGCAGGTAAACCACATTGCCGATGGCCGGATAAACGACCCGAAAGATGAGGGTCAACCCGGTCAAACTGAGCAGATAAACCAGCACTGATCGATTTCGGCCCCACAATACATAACCACCCAGACCGGCCAGCGCCAAGCCAGACCAACTCAACCCCTGTTGCAGATTATTGACACTATCGAACAATCGAGGCAGCCAATCCGCCGGCCCCAGCAGGCCGAAATAGTGATGATATTGCGCCGCCGTTACCACGGCCCAAAAGCTAGCCGGGGTCGAGGGATCGCCCCAATTGATGAAGGGGTGATCGGCTGCTCGCAGTGGCAGGTACAGAAAGACGCTCAAGCCCAACGCCGCGCCTAAAAGGAACCACCCCATCTGCTGCCGAAACCGCCCCGATAAACCTCGACCGGCGATTAAAAGCAGCGCCAGGCCCGGTCCAACCAGGACTATCTGCGGCAGCAAGCCAAACCCCAGACCGGCCACCAGACCGGCCGCAGTTAACCCCAACTTAGTCGGCGACAGATGCCATTTAAGCATCAACCAGTTGAAAAGGCACAGAGCCGCCAGACCAGGTGCGTAAACTTCGGTGATGGTAGCCTGCGACCAGGTTAAAGGGGCAAAGGCCAGAAACAAACCGGCCACCACCGCGCCAATAACCGCCGGCCACGTATTCGAGCCGCCCGGCTGAGCCGCATCATTCCGGCGGCCAAGCGGTGAATGGGCCAGGTCCATGACGATCAACGCAGTTAACCCGGCGGCCAACGCTGCCCCAGCGGCCGAAAACAGATTGAGCCGGTAGGCCAGATCACCACCCAGCGGTAGGTGGCTCCAGGCATAGCCGGCTAAAACGTAAGTCGGGTAGCCGGGCGGATGAGCCACGCCCAAGGTGGCGACAGCGGCCGCCAGATCACCGCTGTCGGCTCCGCCATGCTGCCAGGTAATCGAGGGCGCGAGGGTTTGGATGTAAACAAACAAGGCCGTAATCATGACCAAGACGACCAACCCCCAGTTCAGCAGCCGATTAGACAAGCGCGTTTCTCCTACTCCAACTCAGGCGGCCCGACTCGCTCGCCGGGCAAAGGACGTATAACATAGTCGGTATATTTAATCCAGACCGGATTCCAGTCGTTGTAACTACTTTCATGCAGAAGGCGCGGGTTGCGGCCTTCGCCATCCATAACCCAAATCTGAGCGCGGCCGGTGCGGTTCGACCAAAAGACAATTTGCGAACCATCGGGCGAGTAAGACGGATGGTGATCGATCGCGTTGGGGGCATCGCGGGTTAGCTGCAACAGGCCGCTGCCGTCGCGATTCATAGCCCAAATTTCTTCGCTGCCGCTGTTATCGGCCACGAAAGCAAATCGATCCTGCACCGGCGACCAGGCCGGATCGGTGGCCGAGCCGACCTCAAAGCGGGTGATCTGCTCGGCGGCATTGCTCAGATAATCGTAAATAAAAATGCCGGTACCCTGGCCCGTCTCCAGTTGAACCTTATCGCTAAAGGCCAGAACGGTTTGCTCAGCCGTCAAGTGATCGCGAGCGACCGCCGCCTCATAGACGGTGGGATCGGACAGCAGGAAGATGTTACTGCCGTCGCCATCCATCGCGAACACATAACGGCCGGAGGCCGCATTGGTACTACCAACCCGGTCGGACACAAAGGCAATTTTGCCGACCAACTCAGCCGCAATAGGGGGGCGAGTCGGGGTCGGCGTTAAATCTGCTGGTAACCCGCTGGGTAACAGTTGGAGCAAGGGAGTAGGGGTAGCCGTCCAGACGTTGATGGGGATCGGGGTAGCCGTGCCATAGACCTGAGCCTCGGCGGTAGCCAGTTGGTTAAAATAGGCGGCGGTGGCGCTGGTGGCCGGCGTTGGGGTTGAGGTCACGATGATGGGCGTAACCCAATTAGAGGGCAGCGTCGTGGGGGTTCCGTCCAAATTCAGTTGGGCGGCCAGAGTAAGCACATTTTTCGGGGTGGGCGTGCTGGTCACGACCACATAATTAAGGGCGTCGGTGACCAGAATTAATTTAATCCGTTCAATTTGTGCCGGAGGAGGTTCGTCGCCGGCGGCTAAATCGTCCGGGGTCGGGCTGTCGAGTCGGGCATCCCAGGTAAATAGATTGTCCAAGCCACTGCTGGGCCCATCGAGACGAAAGGAAATCAGACCGGACTCAAGGCGCTGGGTCAACAACCGCCGTTGATCGTCATCGAAAACAAAGCGATTAACCTCCCCCTGCCAGAGATAGTCCGCAGGTAAGGCCGGTTGCAGCGTCGAAGCTATGGCGGCGGTACGTAATCGATCGTAGGTCAAGCTTGACCACAAGGCATCGATGTCCGCTGTCAGCAGGCGCAACTGCCAGACCCCACCCACGCCCAGATTGCGATCGCTCAAACCGGTTAGCTCCAACGCGGCATAACGAATGGTTGACCCCGCCGGAATCTGAGATAGATCGAACTGAATAGCTCCGTGGTAGACGTGACCTTTAAAGTAACCGGCGTGGATTTTGTTATCGCCCAGATGGCTGTGTCCGTCGATGCTCGACGTCCAGCCCACTGCCGCCGGATCGGGCGAGAGCGTAATCAGGGCGCCGCCGGGAGGTGGCGTGGGGGGTATGGCGGCGGTGTTCGGCGGCGAGGCAGCGGCAGGCGGCAGGCTGACCGGTTCAGGGGCGATGGTCAGGGGGATCGGCGTGGCGGTAGGTAATGGTGGAGTGGTGGCCGTCGGCGAGAGGGTTGGCGTCGGCAGGTCGATCTGCACTACGGCAAAACCGGCGCTCTGGACAGCCTGGTTGGCCGGCCGGGTGGCGATCAAGCGCCACAGCAGGTAGGCCAGCATGATCGCCCAAGCGACCAGAATAGCCAGCCAAATCAACAGAAAAAGCCGGGGCATCACCAGGGTTTTATGCGATCGATAGAGTTGCTGAAAACCGGGCAGGTTTTTCATGGGTTAGGTCAGACGTTCGGTCAACGCGGTCAGCGTTTTTGATCCGATTGGACTCGGTGATAAGGTGAAGAATAATAGTTATAGTAAGCGTAGCCGTCTCGAGTCTGGGTCGGTTCGAATTTATTGAGAATGACTCCCAAAGGCGAGATACCAACGTGAGCCAGCACCGCAACCGCCCGCTGGCAGGTCCGGCTGTGGGTGCGCCCGGCTTCAATCACAAACAGGGTGCCGGCCACCTGCGTCGCCAAGATGCTGGCGTCGGTCACGGCCAGCAGCGGCGGGCTGTCGATGATAATCATGTCGGCTTGTTGTTGCAGCCGGTCGAGCAGGTAACCCATTTGCGCCGAGCTGAGGAGTTCGGCCGGGTTGGGCGGGATGGGACCGCTGGGCAAGATTTTAAGATTGCTCACTTTACGCTGAATCAGAATGTGATCCAGGTCAAGGTTGGGATTGACCAGGAGATTGCTCAGACCAAGCCGGTTGGACGTTTTAAAAATTTTGTGAGCCACCGGCCGGCGCATATCGGCGTCGATCAAAATCACGCGTTTATTGGCTTGCGCCATAATCACCGCCAGATTAGAGGCCGTCATTGATTTACCTTCGCCGTTAGTAGAACTGGTGATGAGTAAGGTGTTAAGATCAGCGTTGTTGTTGGAAAATTGGATGTTAGTCCGTAAGGTGCGGTAGGCTTCGACTTCTGGAGAAAAGAGATCCTGGCTAACCACCGCCGCACTGTAATCGGGTTTCATGGATTTCATGTAAGAGACAGCAGCCAGGGTCGGTAAGTTCAAAGCCCGTTCGACATCATCAGTTGATTTGAGGGTATCGTCAAAATATTCGACCAAATAGGCTACCCCGGCGGTGAGAATCAGCCCAAAGACTGCCGCGGCCAGAGCGTTGCGTTGGGCATGATCGGAATTGATCGGAGCGAACGGGATCGCCGCCGGCTCGATAATGGTCAGGTTATTGACCTTATTGTCCTGACTGAACGTGAGCATCGAGGCATAGGTCGATTGCAGGCTACCTAACCGAGCTTGCAGAAAATCAATCTCTTCTTGCTGCTGCCGGACGCCCTCCGCCGTCACCTCTAAATCAAGAGCGTCTTCTTTATCTCGGATCTCCTGCCGGATGGTGGTGATATTGCGCTGGAGTTCGCCCAGTTCGGTTTTTATAAACTCGACCTGCTGCTCCTGTTCACTGTTAATGGTGGTGGGGCTTTGCAAAATAAGTTGGTGGGCTAACTCGTCGGCCAAAGCCTTGGCGGTGTAGGGATCACCATAGGTCACCCGAATCTCGAAGAGTTGAGTATCGGGGATGAGGTTAACACTGACTAAACTCTGTAAAGTGGCCCAGTGGGTATCCAAACCCAACGTTTCAACCGTAGCCCGTAAGATCGGTTCACGTTTGATGATTTCAGCGTAGCTTTGAGCCAGCTTTTGGCTGGTAGCCAGTTCGGTCGAGTTGGGGTTAGCGCTCTGTACAAAGTTGCCGACAATGAGCGTTACTTTGGCTTGATACAGCATCGGTTCGAATTGGCTGGTAATATAGCCGGTTGCTCCACCCAGCAAAATGCCAAGAAGAATAAGCCACCACCATTTTTTGAAAATTGAAAGGTACTGTTGGAGTTCGTCCATCGTTTTCTACATCGTTAAGGCTTGAAGGTCTGATATTTTTATAATGTGGTGGTTGGTAATGGGGCATTGGCCTAAGAGATCAAGGTCTTATCTCCCTCCAATTACCATCTCCAACGGATTAGGTCAGTCTCTATCTCTAAAAGAAAACGTCCATGATGTGCGGTTCCAGCCAATGACGCCGGAACACCCTCCCATGGACGTTTTCATCAAGCTTACAGCCAATCGCCGGAGCGATCGGTAAGCGGGCTGCTAAAATAAATTTTTAATGAACCGTCCATACAATGGTAATACCAGTATAGCAAAATCCTTGGGCGGTCGCAATGGGAAAAATGGTTGCCTGTGGGGCTTAAACACCTCGAATCGGCGCGGAATTCGCATCCGTTTCCGATAAAATCTGGCCGATAATCAGCGCTTCAACTGTCGCGCCAATTTCATAATCAGCCTGGCCGTGGGGCAAAATAACCAGTCCGTTTGCGCCGGCCATCGACAGCAGCCGGCCCGATCCTTGAAAGCCGGTTGTCGAGGCCACCAGCCGGCCATCGACGCGGCGGGTTAGCACCACTCGCTGAAACTCGGTGCGGGCCGACGTATGCGACAGCCGCTGGGCCAAAATAGCTTTTTCACGCGGCCGGTAAATGTGGGGCTGACCGGCCATCTTTAATAAAGCCGGTCGCACAAATATCTCAAAACTGACTAAGGCGCTAACTGGAAAGCCCGGCATGGCAAAACAGGGTACACTGTCAACCACGGCAAAAGTGACTGGTTTGCCGGGTTTGGTATTAACCCGGCCGAAATACAGCGTCCCCCGGGAAGCCAGGTAAGGCTTGACCAGGTCGAGCTGGCCCATCGACACACCGCCGGAGGTTAGCAGCACATCCGCCTCGACCAGACCGCGGTCGATGGTATCGGCCAGGCTGCCTGCTTTGTCGCGCACGATACCCAGATCAACTGGCTCGCCCCCGGCCTCGCGCACCGCGCCCATCAGCGTAAAGCGGTTGGCATCACGAATCTGGCCGGGCGCCAGGGGCTGATCCGGCTCAACGATCTCATCGCCGGTGGACATAATCGCCACGCGGGGCCGGCGATAGACCATCACTTGACTCTGGCCAACAGTACCCAACAGGCCCATCTCCGCCGGACCGATGACCGTCCCTCGCGGCAGAACCAGTTGGCCCTGTTCGATATCCTGCCCCACCGGCCGAATATTGGAACCGGATTGAATAGTTGTGGCCAAAATTTCTACGTAGTCGCCGGCGACTTCGGTTTCCTCCACCATCACCACGGCATCGGCTCCGAGCGGGACGGGGGCGCCGGTGGTAACGCGAACCGAGGTACCCGGTTCAATTTCAACCCCGGCCATATACCCCGCCGCTTGATCGCCGACAATCCGGCGCCGGCCCGGACCGTCGCCAGCCACAACGGCATACCCATCGACGCTGGAAGCGGCAAACGGGGGCATCGGTTCAGCGGCCCGAATATCTTCAGCTAATACGTAACCTTGAGCCTCATAAAAAGGCAGCGTAACTGAAGGGAGAGGCTGAATATGCGTGGTGACGATATCCAACGCCTTTTCAATTGAAATCATGGGGTAGGGGGACTCGATTGGCATCTTTGCTCTTTTCTATAAATGAATAGGGTATAGTGGGCACTGTAAAATAGTATAGCGTTGTCAGTTTGAAAATTCAAAATCACTCAAATGGGGCTAAGCTGATTCGCTTGGCCATGAGGATATCCGGTTTGCCCAGGCCGTTGGCGTCGGGAATCACGCCCACGATGGTGTAGCCCTGCTTTTGGTAGAACTCATACGGATGCCGGCGCAGGTTCTTGATCCGGGCCAGGTGGTCGATGACATTCGGATACAAATCCGTGCCGGCCAGGGTCGTCATATCGTCTTGATCGTCCGAACCCAAATAAATGGTCAAGCCGCCTCGTTCGCGCACCTGTTGTTCAAAATCAGCGACTAACGCCCGGCCGATGCCTTGCCCTTGATAATCCGGGTGGACGACCAAGGGATGCAATTCCCAGGCGTGACCATCATAGCCGCTGATTCCGCCAATCCACCCTAAAACTAACCCCTGGTCATCGACAGCAACGCGGCTTATCTTGTCCGGCTGCAACGCTTCCTGCATTTCCTGCCCGGCCGCCTCTAAATTCGGCCAGGCGTCGGGCCAATGGGCTTTAAATCCGGCGACCAACAACTGAGCCGCTTGTTGGATGAAATTTTCGTTATCAGTAGTTAAATCAATGATCTGCATAAACGGATTAACTGGCCAACCACTTGTACATTACCAACGCATCGACAAATCCGTGCGTTTTATGATAGAAGGCTCTCGGCACTCGCCCCACAACCTGAAAGCCGAGCTTCTGCCACAAATCGACGGCGACGGTATTGGTAGCGACCACCAGATTGAACTGCATTGCTTTATAACCGAGTTCAACCGCCACCTGTTGCGAATGGAGACACATCGCCGTGGCCAGCCCGCGCCCTCTAGCGGCGGGCGAAACCATATAGCCGCAGTTACACACATGCGAACCTAAACCGGGCTGGTTCTTCTTGATGTAGTACGTACCCAAAATCTGCCCATCTTCTTCAGCGACGAACGTTTTGTGCGGCTGCTCTAGCCAAATAGCGTAGGCTTGCGGCTGCGTCGTCTCGGGCGGATACGGATAGGTCTCGCCGGCCGAGACGATCTCGTGGAAGATCGGCCAAATCGCCTCGAAATCTGCGGTTGTGGCTTCTCTAATTTTCATCTCACGCTACAGCGAGTTGAGCCATATAGTTCAACAGTTGCTCGGCCGCCGCCGGGGTGCGCCGGCCCAAGCCGCACGAGCAAGCCACATCAACCGGCTCGCCGCGCACCGTTTCGATGGTGTTAAGGAGGGCTTGGTTGTCGGCCAACGTGTGCTTTTCATGGACAAAGCCGGCAATGAAGCGAACGCCTTCCGGCAGCTGAACGCCCTCGAGCGGCGCATAATAAGCGGTGTCCAGCGTCGGTGGGACGGCTCCCTCGGCCAGAGGGTAATGGATATACTGTAAACGATGCTGCGGCGGCCAGCCGTCGACCAGCCGGTTGGAGAAATCGACCATCGGCGTTAAGGAGTCGACGTGGTTGAGCGCTTGGTTGTGGAAATCGCCCAAACAGAGATGGATGCCAATCTGCGCGCCGGCCTCGATTTTGCTTAACAAATCGTAAATCGGAGCCAGAGCTAACAGATCGATCATATCCGGGAAGTGATAGGCGGCGAAAAGCTCCGGTGGAATTTCGATCTGGATGATCACGTCATCACCGGCCGCCTGTAACGCGGCGTTGACTTCACGGGCCAGAACCGTGTTGAACATCTCGCGGTACCGCATCCCTTCTTGCGGGCTGGCAAAGGCAAACCCCAGCGCCGAACCGGTGGGGATACCCATCTGAAATTTGAGGCCGGGCAGATTGTATTCCTGGCGCAATTGTTTAAATATTTCGTAGCTTTCCCGAAAGTAGCCGTCATACCCAAACTCGACCCGATCCGCCATCTCTTCCAATGGATGCAGCGCTTCGAGGTGCTGGAAACTGTTGTAATCGGCCGGCATGCCGTCTGCGCCGCGCACCGGCTCGCGCACGACGCGCCAATTTTCGGTATCGGCCGTCATTTTTTCGATAGCCAGATTGACCCAACTGCTGCGAAAGCCTTTGGGAAAGGCCGGCGTCTTCTCCCCGACTTCGCCATCCGGCAGGCTGAACAATCGAGGACCAAGCGCGGCCAGCGCTCGGCGCATGCAAGCTTCTTCATTATCAAACGGCATACTACCCACCAACAAGACGGATCGTGTTGTCACGGTTATCTCCCCTTTTTCTATCCGTACAAGGTTAAGGTTTCATAAAGGTACCACAAAGCCACCGATTTTTCAACAAGACTGGGCGAGGGGATGCCTTTCAAGATGGGTCAAACACGCATCTCGCATCGCTGAAGCGCCTGAACCCGCTGATGTTTCAGCCGAACCTGTCATTAACCGTGAACCCTGGAGCAACAGCCCTCATCTGGCGATGGTTCAGCGATTTCATTTTTTCTCAGCGTCTTCAGTGATTCTCACCTTAACCTCCATTGGAGAGGCCGGTCACAAGCGAGGCTCAAGCCTTATTCCAAG
This sequence comes from Anaerolineales bacterium, assembly GCA_020634935.1. Taxonomy (GTDB): domain Bacteria; phylum Chloroflexota; class Anaerolineae; order 4572-78; family J111; genus JAGRBY01. The sequence goes on along the minus strand of JACKAT010000034.1, from coordinate 304 downwards.
AATTTCCTCTTGACAAAATCGGCGATCCATGTTAACCTTAACATCAATGATGTTAAGGTTAACATCATTGATGTTAAAGCCAACATAAATTTTCTACAAAGGAGTAATGAGCGATGAAATATAGTAAGACCCCTCTTCTATTCACCCTGTTTGTGGTATTTTCCATACTGTTGAGTGCGTGCGGCCAGGCCGCCACGCCTGAAGCCAGCCAACCGGCTGAAACCAAAGCCGACACCTCAGCCGAAGCTGATGCCCCAACAGCGGAAGCCGAATCCAGTGAACCAACCGCCGAAACCGAAGCCGT
>JACKAT010000033.1 GCA_020634935.1 Anaerolineales bacterium | reverse complement strand
GGTGACTGTAATTCCTTAGGAGGTTATATATTTAATGACACATATTATTACGACCCTATGTACTCGTGAAGGTGATTGTGTAGAAGTTTGCCCCGTAGATTGTATTGTTCCCGGCCCTAAAGATGATGCGGAGTGGGGGGCTTATTTTTACATTGACCCTGATACCTGCATCGACTGCGGGGCTTGCGTTCCTGTTTGTCCCCCTGAAGCTATCTTTCCGGAGGAAGATTTACCGGAAGAGCACGAGGCCGATCTTGAATTGAATACAAAATACTTCACGGAAGGTCCCGGCTATTGGGATTATGACCTTGACGAACAGCGCGCATAAGCTATAGGCTGTAGACTGGACTTTCTTTTGTCTATCTACCTCGCTGTCGAGCAATGTTCCATACAGCGTGTCCGCCTTAGGTGCGCTCCACCACGTTAACCCTTACCCCAAAAGTTTTCGATGACGTTTAGAAGCGGCCCCTTTTACACCATAATTGGCCGCTTTTTATTTTGAACAAAAACCGTATTTACTCAGCAGGCGAGGTGACTGGCACTTAATCGCAATAATAGCCGCGTTGTATTCCACTCAATCGTCTCGGCTTGAGCAAAAGTGCCAGTCACCTGAGTAGTTACCAAAAACCTATCAATTAATTTAGTTCAATGGAGACAAATAATGGAATACCGAATTGAAAGTGACACTATGGGGAAAATTGAAGTCCCCGCCGACCGTTACTACGGGGCGCAAACCGCTCGGTCGCTTATGAATTTCAAGATTGGGGGAGATCGCTTCCCCCGCGAAATGATTCGGGCGCTGGGCGTGTTAAAAAAAGCGGCGGCGCTAACCAATAAAAAGCTGGGTACCCTTTCGGCTGAAAAAGCCGACTTGATTATCCAAGCCGCCGACGAGGTTATTGAGGGCAAGCTTGACGACCATTTTCCGCTGGTGGTGTGGCAAACCGGCAGTGGTACCCAAACCAACATGAACTCTAACGAAGTCATTGCTAACCGGGCCATTGAAATTGCCGGCGGCGAGTTAGGCAGTAAGAAACCCATTCACCCCAACGACGATGTCAACAAAGCCCAATCCTCAAACGATACGTTCCCAACCGCAATGCACATTGCGGCGGCTGAGCAAATGAGCGGCCATCTCCTTCCGGCCGTCAAAACCCTGCGCGACACGCTCAAGGCCAAATCCGAGGCCTTTCAAGATATCATTAAAATCGGCCGCACCCACTTGATGGATGCGGTACCGCTAACCCTGGGCCAGGAATTTTCCGGCTATGTTCAACAGTTAGACAACGATATGAAGCGCATCGAAATCGCTTTGGATGGTCTATACGAATTGGCCTTGGGCGGCACTGCCGTTGGCACTGGTCTAAACACCCATCCCGATTTTGCGGAAACCGCCGCCGGCTATATTGCCGATATCACCGGCCTGCCGTTCCGTTCGGCCCCCAATAAGTTCGAAGCGCTGGCGGGCCATGACGCCATTGTCTTTGCCAGCGGCGCGCTAAAAACCTTGGCCGCCTCGCTCAATAAAATTGCCAATGATGTTCGCTGGCTGGCCTCCGGCCCGCGCTGCGGCATCGGCGAGTTATTCATTCCGGAAAACGAACCCGGCAGTTCGATTATGCCCGGTAAGGTTAACCCCACCCAATCGGAAGCCATGACCATGGTTTGCGCTCAGGTGATGGGTAATGATGTCGCCCTCAATATCGGCGGCATGTCGGGTAACTTTGAACTGAACGTGTTCAAACCGGTCATGATTTTCAACCTGCTCAACTCCGTCCGGCTGCTGGCCGATGCTTGCAACTCGTTCAACGAAAACTGCGCCGTTGGCATCGAGCCGAACAAGCCGGCCATCGACGGCTATCTCAAAAACTCGCTGATGCTCGTCACCGCGCTCAACCCCCACATCGGCTACGATAACGCCGCCAAAGTGGCCAAGAAAGCTTTTGCCGAGAACTCGACGCTGCGCCAGGCGGTGATCGATTTAGGGCTGATGACCGGTGAGGCGTTTGATAATGCCGTTCGGCCCGGAAGATATGGTTGGGCCGAAGTAAGGGAATTCAGATTACTTTGACTCTGACGCCAAAGCGCCGGAGTCAGTAAACCGGAGTATTGTAGGGCAAACTTAAGTTTGCCCTACAATACCCTACACGCTTTGAAAAGCTATAAATCACAAAAAAGGAGTCCGCTTAGAACTGCGGACTCCTTTTTATTAGGATTGAACCGTGCAGCCGAAGTGCCACCGCCGGAGCGCCGGAACCTGGACAATAGAACCAGGTGACAGTCACTTAGACGGGCTAAATCGACTTGTTTGGGCTAAACGGATGTTCATTTTCGGCTAAAAGTGACTGTCACCTTTTGATTTACTCGACCAAATAACCTCGCTGGCGCAGAACATCACGGGCTCGATCAAGCTGATCGGGCCGGCGGGCTTCTAAGGTGTGTAGATGGACGCCATCGGTTAGCTCACTCAGCAAACGAGCGCCGGTTTCATTCAGTTGGTCGATGAATTGCCGGACATCGGCCCGGCTGGCAATGTGCAGCATGCCGCGCAGTTCGCCGTAGATTTCATGCTCAACAATGACATCAACCACCTCCACGCCCACATCAACCAGAGCGATCAACTCATCCTCGGTCTGTTCCGGGGTGTGGCGCACGGCCACCACGGCGCGATAATGCTCAATTGAGGTATGGTATAAGTAGTAGCCTTGCGGGCTGGCTAAAATCTCCTCACCGGCGGCTCGCAGCACGGCCATATCCTGGACAATCACCTGGCGGCTAACGCCCATTTGCTCGGCCAATTGGGCGCCGGTTACCGGTCGAGCCGATTGATACAGCAGCTTTAAGATTTGGGCGCGTCGCTCTTCGGTATTCATCGTGACTACATTATAATGCATTATCATCATCTTGGCAGGTGAAGTTAAAGGCGATAATGACAGCCCACTCCAACTTCGCTGTGCAAGGCTGCTGTGGTGATAAGTTGGGCCACTTGAACCGCGTTGCGCAAGCCGGACAGGTGATCGGTGGGGCGATGCCGGCGAACCAAAGCGTCAACGGTCAGGCGTAAGGTTTCCAATCGCGCTAAAGCCTGCTCCAACCCGGTTGTCTCCCGCACCAAACCGACCTGCTGCCACATCAGGCATTTAATTTCCTGCATCAACTGGTCAATCTGCTCGGAATCCGCCAGCGGGAGATCGACCGAAGGATAAGGCCGGATTTCCGCCGATCGCGGCAGCAGCGACCGACTAAGATGCCGTTGAATATAGTGAGCCGAGCGATAGCCCCACACCACCCCTTCTAACAGAGAGGTACTGGCCAGCCGATTAGCACCATGTAAGCCGGTACAAGCGACCTCCCCGGCGGCTAACAAGCCTTTAATGGTGGTCTGCGACCAGATATCAACGGCCACACCACCACAGGCATAATGGGCTGCCGGCGAGACCGGCACTAAATCGCGAGTCAGATCGACCCCGAAGTTGAGGCACTGGGCGTAGATGTTAGGAAATCGACGGCGAATTTCGCGCGGTGGGATATAAGTTGCTAAATCGAGATAGACGTTAGGCACGCCGCGAATCATCATCTCTTGGTGAATACTGCGCGAAACAATATCGCGAGGGGCCAAATCGAGCCATTCCGGCGCGTACCGCTGCATGAACGGCTCACCAGCGGCATCCACCAGCCGAGCGCCCGCCCCGCGTACCGCTTCAGAGATCAGAAAGGCCCAGGCTTGAGGGTGATAGAAGGTCGTCGGGTGGAACTGAACATACTCCATGTCGATGATTTGAGCCCCGGCCCGATGAGCCATGGCCACACCGTCGCCGCGAGCGCCCAGCGGGTTGGTGGTGCGCCAAAAGACCTGGCCCAACCCCCCGGTGGCCAGGATGGTTTGTTTAGCCACATAAGGCACGACCTCCCCGGTCGCCTGGTCGAGCAGATAAGCCCCAATACAGCGGGGGGGACGGGCAGATGTCTGGTCCAGGTGACGATCTGACATCAGCAGATCGACCGCCGTGTAACCGCTCAGTAAAGTCACGTTAGGGTGACATTGCAGCGCTTCCACCAGCGCGGTGGAGATAGCCTTGCCGGTGGCGTCGGCCGCGTGGATGATGCGCGGAATCGAGTGCCCGCCTTCGCGGGCCAGCGATAAGCCCGCGCCGTTTTGGTCAAAGGGGACACCCACTCGGTCCAGCAGAATCTCGCGCACCAGAGTGGGACCCTGTTTGGCTAAAATATTGACACTACGGCTGTTATTTTGGCCCGCGCCGGCGCGAATCACATCCTCGGCTAGCAGTTCGGGCGAGTCGTCATGCCCTTCGTAGATGATGCCGCCCTGGGCATAATAGGTATTCGATTCTTGCGGTTCTTGGGTCCGGGTGATGACGGTAATCGGGATACCACTGTCGGCCAACTGCAGCGCCGCCACCCCACCGGCGATACCGCAGCCAATCACTAAGACTTCAGTTTCCAGATAGTTTGCCATTAAATTGACTCCTTATCCAGCCAGTCTTCGCTCAGCCTGACCGCTGACGACTGGCGGCTGATAGCTAACCTTAACCGATTGCCAGCATTCGCTCAACGGCTTGCAAGGCCCGGACGCGAATGTACTCCGGCACGTCGATTACATATTGGGTAAATTTTAGAGCGTCGCGCGTCTCTTCCAAGGTAATCTGGTTCATGTGAGGGCAGCGCACACTGCACAACCGCAGCATCTCCTTGTCAGGGTTGCTGGCGGCAATGTTGTCGCCCATAGCGCATTCGGTCAGCAGCAGGTAGCGCGGCGCGGAGGTTTCTTCCACGAAGCGGATCATGGCGGTGGTACTGCCGGAAAAATCGGACGCCTCGACCACCTCGGGGCTGCATTCCGGGTGGGCCACAATGACCACATCGGGAAACTGGCGGCGCACGGCCTCGATATCGGGCACGTTGAATTTGTCGTGTACTTCACAGCGGCCGTGCCAGCCGATCATCTGATAGTCCATCTGCCCGTTGAATTTAACCGGCGGGGTTTTAGTCGGGAAAATAATATGTTTACCCGTCTCTTTGGCCACATTACCCGCCAGAAACTCATCGGGCAGAAAAATGACGGTATCACTTTTCAGCGACTCGACCACGGCCACCGCGTTGCCGGAAGTGCAGCAGACATCCGATTCGGCCTTAACATCGGCGTAGGTGTTGATGTAAGTCACCACCGGCACGCCCGGAAATTGGGCTTTAAGCTGCCGTACGTCTTCGGCGGTAATGCTGGCCGCCAGCGAGCAGCCCGCTTTTTCAGCCGGCAGCAGCACCGTTTTATTCGGATTTAAGATTTTGGCCGTCTCGGCCATGAATTCCACCCCACAAAAAACGATGATGTCTTTGTCGGTGGCGGCGGCTTGACGACTCAGGGCCAACGAGTCGCCGGTGAAATCGGGGATCGAGTGAAACAAGGCCGGTTCCATATAATTGTGGCCTAAAATCACCGCGTTTCGCTCTCGTTTCAACTGATTGATTTCGGCGGCCAATTCGGCTTTGTAGTGAAGTTCAAACTCGGGTACGACATCGGCCAATTTGGTTTTTAAGTCTTGATAAACAGCTTCAGCAATCATGGTTTTCTCTCTCTCAATATGATTAATTTGGGTTATCCAAAAGCAGGCTAATGTCTAAAGCCTGCACGGAATGGGTCAACATGCCAATCGAAATAAAATCAACGCCGACTGAGGCCACCGCCGCCACCCGCTCCAGCGACATATTACCGGAGGCTTCCAGCGGCGCCCGGCCTGCGGTCAACTGCACGGCCCGCCGCATGTCCTCAAGGCTCATATTATCGAGTAAAACTCGGTCGACGTTCAGGGCCAGACTCTCGGCCAATTCAACCAGATTCTTGACTTCAACTTCAATCGGCCGCTGTTGGGGATCATTAGCGCGAACCTTGTTGACCGCCTCGGTAATACTGCCGGCAGCGGCGATGTGGTTTTCCTTAATGAGCGCCATATCGAACAAACCAAAACGATGATTGCGGCCGCCGCCCAATTGCACGGCCCATTTATCGAGCAGGCGCAGGCCGGGGGCTGTTTTGCGCGTGTCTAAAATAGTGGTGGGCGTGTCCCTCACTGCGGCGACAAATTGCCGGGTCAAGGTCGCGATGCCTGACATCCGCTGTAAAAAGTTGAGCGCCACCCGCTCGCCGCTGAGCAGCGCCCGGCCGGGGCCTTGCACCTCGGCGATCATTTGGCCGGGAGTCACGGTGTTCCCGTCGGTTACGTGGGGGGTGAACTGGACGGTTTGGTCGATGAGGGCAAATGTTTGAGCCGCCACTTTTAAGCCCGCGATCACCCCGGCCTGTTTGGCTATAAAGCGACCGGCGAGAACCAACTCTGCGGGGACGATACAATCGGTGGTCACATCACCATCGCCGATATCTTCGGCTAATGCTTGCCGGATTGTGGCTTCGATTTGGGGAAACTGCTCTTCCAAGTTAAAAATCATTAAGACATCCTTTCAATATGCGACTGACTAATAAGTCTATCTTGTCATCTGTCTTGTCATCTATGGTCAAAAATATAATCAAGGCCAATATTCGATTGTTTGCCGTTAAAAAGATTTAAACTTTCAACAAGCAGCGAGATTTTACAGAAAAGACAACTGATTGTCAATTGTCTTGTCAAGCAACCCTGATATTGTAATTAACACACTAACTATAACATGGAATATGGTTTTTGTCAATAGCACACTAAGATGTAGTAGGAGGGGTTCGACCTAAAACCAAGTTTGCACGCGGAGAGCTTTGGCCAGGCGAGCTTTGTATTCAGCGCGGGGAATCTCGATAGCCCCGAAGCGCGCTAAGTGGGGCGTAATAAATTGGGTATCGAGCAGCACAAACCCCCGGCTGCGTAAATGCTCGATCAGATAAACCAGCGCGACTTTACTGGTGTCAGGGGCGCGGCTGAACATGCTCTCACCGGCGAACACGCCTTGCAGCGAAACACCGTACAGGCCGCCCACCAGTTGATCATCGATCCAAGTTTCGACGCTGTGAGCAAAGCCCAACTCGTAGAGCTGGCAGTAGCTGTTGATAATATCGTCGTTGATCCAGGTTTTTTCTCGCCCCTCAGCCGGTTCGGCGCAAGCGCTAATGACGGCCCGAAAATCGTAATCAAAGCGTACCTCAAAACCGCCCCGGCGTATCACCCGCGCCAGACGGCGCGGAACGTGAAACTCATCGAGCGGAATGATAGCTCTGGGGTTGGGATCGTACCAGTAGATGTGGCCATCATCGTGGGCCATGGGAAAGACCCCTTGATAGTAGGCATTAAGCAGCAGATGCGGCGTTAGATGCATCAGTCACCTGTTCGAGTAATCATAAAATCTGTATAGAATGATTAGGACTTACGCAGTTGGGTGTATCGAACCCGGTGACAGTCACTTAGAGGCGACAAATAGCGTTGTTTGGGCTTAAGCGGACGTTCGTTTTCGGCAAAAAGTGACTGTCACCTTTTGAACTGCGTAACTCCTAATGATTATATAGATGCCCCGATCTTGGGCAATCTGACGGACTAAAATCGCCAAATCCATCAAGTGTAGAAGGTTGCTTTAAGCGGCTTCAAGTTTGATCATCTCCGGCAAATCGCTACAATCTACCTCGTATGATGATGAACCGGTAAATTTGGAAGAGGTTATCCCTATGAAAGTGATAAAGATACGGATTAATGAAGCAGTCGGGCATGTCCTGATCCACAATCAGGCCGGCCCGGATGGACGGCGCGTGCTGCGTAAAGGAACGGTGTTGACCCCCGAAGACGGGGAGACACTGCTGTCATTAGGCCAGACAGATGTCTACGTGGGGGTATTGGATGAAGATGATATCCATGAAGATCAGGCGGCCCGCCGGTTAGGCGATTTGCTGGCGGCGGCGGGCTTAACGACCTCCAATGCAGCGACCGGTCGCGTCAATTTGATCGCCGAAACGAGGGGTCTATTCACCGTTGATGTCGAGGGGCTGCTGGCTTTTAATGATCGGCCCGGTATTACCCTGGCGACACTCCCGAACAACACACCAGTTCAGCCGAAAAAGGTGTTGGGGACCATCAAAATCATTCCCTACAGCGTCCCCCAAGCCGAACTGAAAGCGGCTGAAGCGGTAGTCCGGGAGCGTTGCCCCTTAGCAGCGATCAAACCGTTTACGGTTAATCAAGCGGTGTTAATTACAACCGGCAGCGAGGCGGCTCGCGATAAAGTAGCCGGCAGCTTTACCGGCCCGCTGCGGGAGCGTCTAGCCGAATTCGGCGCCGAGCTGGTTGACGGCCCTTATGTGGCCGAGGACGAACAGGCGATTAGCCAAGCCATCCAGGCGGCTCTGGACGGTGAAGTTGAGATGATTCTGATTGCGGGCGAAACTTCGATTATGGATACGGACGACATTACGCCGCGAGCGATCAAAGCCGTAGGCGGTGAGATTGTCCACCACGGTGTGCCGGTCGAGCCGGGCAACCTTTTCATGCTGGCCTATCATGGCAATATTCCCATAGTCGGCGCGCCCGGCTGCGCCCGCAGCAAGAGTTACAATGTCATCGACATGGTCCTACCTCGCTTGGCAGCCGGAGAACGGCTGACTCGAAGTGACTTAGTCCAATTGGGGCATGGGGGCTATTTAAAGTAGCGATGGATTTTTCCCCTATCTCCTTTTCTCAAAAATCGATTTTTTTTCTTTTTATGTTAGCTTTTATTGGGTTGGTCGCGGCCTGTCAGGCCCAACAGCCGCAACAGGTCTCAATTGAAGCCGACGGGACTATCAAACGGTTCACCACGGAAGTAGCTACGGTGCGAGATGCCCTCGATGAGGCCAAAATCGAACTCGGTCCGCTGGATCGGGTTTCGCCCGACCTTTACACCGAATTAAAGCCGGGGATGGCGATCAAAGTTGTGCGCGTGACCGAAAAAATCGAACGAGAACGGTCAGTCCTTTCTTTTGAGCGCCAGACCGTAGTCAACGAGGCGCTGCCTAAAGGTGAAACTCGATTGGCCCAACTGGGTGTCAACGGCGAAGAAGAGATTTCCACGCGGATTGTCTACGAGGATGGTCAGGAAGTCAACCGGACGGAGATTTCGAGAGAAGTAACCGTGCCGCCTGTCCCCGAAATTTTGATTGTCGGTCCGCAAGATAGCCTCCCCTCAGTGCCGGTGGCGGGGACAATGGCCTACATCGCCAACAGCAACGCCTGGCTCGTTCGCAGCAGCAGCGGCAGCCGCCGAGCCTTGACGACCGACGGCAACCTCGACGGCCGGGTTTTCAGCCTGTCGCCGGATGGCCGTCAGCTACTCTACACCACCGCACTGACCAATGAGATCGAGCTGCCGCTCAACGAGTTGTGGCTGGCCTCGACCACCATCGTCGGCGAGAAGCCGATCACGCTGGGGGTGCAAGGCGTCCTGCAGGCCGAATGGTCGCCGGTGATCACCAACGCGCGTATTATCTACAGCACCGCCGAGCGCACGGCCAACCCGCCCGGCTGGCGGGCTAACAACGATTTGTGGCTACTGGCCCCACCGGCTCAAACCGAAACGAAAAACCTAACTGATAAATCGCGGCCCAAGCCGGTAGAGGTGCTGCCCGCCAACACCCAGGGGCTATACCCTTGGTGGGGTACGACATTCGCCTGGTCCCCCGACGGCGCGAAGTTGGCGTACGCCCGGGCCGACCAGATAGGCATTATCGATATGGGGGCCATCGGGGAGGCGACCGTGAAGCCGCTGCTCGATTTTCCCCCGCTGGAAACCTTTAGCGATTGGGTCTGGGTGCCGGGTCTCAGTTGGTCGCCGGACGGGCGGTTTATCGCGGTGACCGTCCACGGGCCACCTGTCGCTTCGGAGCCGGAGGAGGAGAGCCAGGTGTTCGATTTATGGCTGCTGAGTATCGATGGCGCGGTTTCGGCCAAGATAGCTGAGCGGGTGGGAATGTGGTCGAACCCGGCCTGGGGCGAAGCTGGACTGGTTTATGGCGAAGCGCTGACACCGCTGCAATCGATCAACAGTCGCTACCGGATCATGCTGGTTGATCGAGACGGCAGCAACCGCCGCCAGCTTTTTCCATTTAGTGAAGAAGTGGGGGTGCAGCTACCGGAGTTGGTGTGGTCTCCGGATCAAAACGACCTGTTGTTTACCTACAATGGGAATTTATATACGGTCAATCGTCAGGGCGGGCTGCCTAAACAGATCACGACCGACGGACAAACCAGCCACCCACGTTGGGCGCTCGATCAGCCGGCGGTGATGACCGGCACTCTCTCGATTACGGGGACACAGCCGCTAACCGCCAGCGAACGGATTACCGGTAGCGCCGAGATCACCGCGACCGGCACCATTACAACCACGCCGGTCAGAACATCGACCCCGACGCGGACTTCGACGCCAACCGCCTCATCTACGACCAGCGCATCGCCCACAGGTCAAACGGCTACTCAAATCCCCAGACTGTCATCGACCCGGACGCCTACCCCAACGTCTACCCGATCCGGCGGCACTCAGACAGCCACGGTAACGCCTTTGGCTTCCCCAGCCCAACGAGCCACCCCAGAGTTGATGACTCCCACGCTGACGATCACCCCATCAAGCGGCCTTAATCGCTAGCATTTTTAACTGGCTGGTAAATCTTCACAGGCAATGCCGTCGCGATCCGGATCTAACCCGTAGACATCAAGCACCGGCCCGGCGTTTTCTTCATAAAATTGCTGAGCCGCCGGTTGTGTGTCGAAATCGTCGCAACTATAGTCATCCGGCGAAAATGTCTCGGGATTGATGTTAGGCGCGCCTGAGATAGGATTGGGAGCCCGTTTCTGCCAATCGACCACCTTAATATTAACGGAAGCCGCATTCAGACATGGGTCCGGCAGGCACTCATTGTTACTATTGTTGTTACTGTTACTGCTGTTGTTGTTACTATTGCTGTTACTGTTGCTATTGCTGTTATTATCATTCCCATTGCCGTTACTATTGTTATCATTCCCGTTGCTATTGCTATTACTGTTGCTGTTGCTGTTGCTGTTACTATTGCCATTTCCATTGTCATTCTTATTACATTGGGGGGGATTGTTAGCAAAAATAGGATCAGTCTCAAATATGAAGGTTTCACTTAGTTGTTGACCACTATCGACAATAAAGGCGTACCAGGTATGGGTAATAACGGCTTGAGATAGATTAGAGCCGGGCAGCAGCAATGCGTCAAAACGACCATTAGCATCGGTAGTGACCAGGAAGCGGCTGTCCGAAACGCCATACTCACCATATTGAACGTTGACGCCTCCCAAAGGCAAGCCCTCCACATCATTGACCATGCCCCACAAACCCAAATCGGCGCAGTTATTCATACTGGAGTGAGATAACACGAAGAACGGGAATGGGGTGGGGGTGAAAGTGGCTGTTGGGGTGCCGGTAGGAGGAACCGGGGTAAACGTTCGGGTGGCGGTGGCCGTATCGGTGGCGGTCGAGGTGCGGGTGGGAGTGGGGGTGCGGGTCTCAGTTGTGGTTTTGGTGGGGGCCGGCGTAAAGGTTGAAGTGGGTGTCCAGGTCGGCGGATAGGTTGACACCGGAATTTCCGTCGGCGGCGGTGTGGGTATACTGGCGATACGCGCGGCGGCGTTGGCGGTGGCCCGCGCCGGACTGAGCGGGTTAAACGGGAGATTGGGCGCGAGATAGAGGGTGACAAAGCAGATCAGGGTCAATAGGGCCAGACCCAGAATCAAGGCGATCAAAATTATGATCAAGCGACCGTTCATGAAGCTGCTCCTTTTGGGGTAAGAGTAGACATAATGATTATAACATAGGTTCGCTGTCCTTGACAATATGGTGAAGGTGTTGGGTGGTTAGTTAGTTGGTTGGTTGGTTAGCGGATAATCAACCATCTATCCAACCATCCATCTAACTAACCCTTTAGTCGTAACCCGATCATCATTGCCAAGCAAAGCAAACTCCCTATGGCTGATAACCAAAGACCTGCTGCAAAGGTTCCGGGCCAAAACTTGATTCGGATGGAGTGTGGTCCGGCCGGGACAACTATCCCTTGCAAGACGGCATCAACCTGTAGCAACTCAACTTCCTGGCCGTCGAGTGTCGCCTGCCAGCCGGGATAATCGATTTGGCTGACAACAAGAAGCTGCGGCGCGGTGGTATTGATGGTAAGGCTTAATTCATTCGCGCTAAAACTGTCCATCTGAACAGAGCTGCTGGCGTCGCCGGCTAGAGTGACGGCCAGCGGCTCGACAACGACGGCCGTACGTCGCAGGTCAAAATCATCAGCAGCGAGACGCTCAAGAGCGGCGTCGAAATCAGCTTCAACCTCAACTTGACCGACCAGCCAGGCCCGATCAAAGGGATCGCCCATTTGGTAAATCTTCAGCTCATCGTTCGTAAACGCCAGAGATAGGCCGGCGTCGCCGATATCGCGCTGATCGGCGATGTAGCGCACATTCATCAGCTGCCAGGCCCGCCAGGCCGGCAGCCGCTGTAAAAAGGTATCGACCGAGGCCAGTTGTAAGGGTGTGTTGCCGGTCAAATCTTGCAGATGGTAAACGGAGGCCGTACTGTTGCCGCCGGGCAGCAACCCGCCACTGGCGACGCGGCCTAGAGGGGGATCAAGATGTTCTTGCAAGAATTGAACGGCCGGGATCGGGGTAAAGGGTCCCGGTATTTGGCGTGGTTCCAGGTTGAACTGCCAGTTAACAGTGAACAAATTGTAAGCCACTAGCACCACCAGCAAGCCTATCCCCCACAGGCGGGGCAGCCACCACCGCCGGCGCCCCATCACCAGCAGTAACATCCCCCCTAAAATGAGCAGGCCAAACAAATGGTGGCGCAGTACGCCAAAAAAGAGATTGACCTCGTCACCACGAGCCGTGGCCACGGTTGAACCGTAGATAAAAAAGGCGGTTAGAATGACTGCCACTAAAGCGACTATGCGCAAGCGCTGCTCAAAGTCGGCTAAAATAATGTACGCCCGCTTAGACAGCGGGCCGGCCAGAACTACCGTTCCGAACCCGGCCAGGATGGCTGCACTAAAACTGTAGACCAGAAAGGCCCGTTCTTGCTGCCGAACGGCATCGAAACCCGGCGCCAGCAGGTAAAAAAGGGGGTAGACAAAAAGCCGACCGCCAAAGGCCAAGAGCAGGCTAATCAGGCCGGCTCCTGCCCAGAAGTAGACCTCACCGCGTGGTCGAGCCAGAATCAAGGCCAGCGCGATCAACACCAACGGCGCAATACCCACATATTCGGGTGAGCCGCCGAAAAAGCCGGGATAAAGAATCGAAACCAATTCGGTCAGCGGCAGCCCGGCCGATACAGCTTCGTACGAGAGATCGGCCCGCAGCGAGAGGCCAATAAATTCTAAGGTCGGCAGTAACTGGGCGGCTGCGATACTCGTTCCAAGAATGGTGATCGTAAGCCACACCCCTAAATTTCTCAGAATATATCGATAATACGATGCTGGGGAGTTGCGTATTTCCTTTGCCTTCGCCTCAGCCTTAGCCTCGCCCTTATTTGTCCACGAATGATCAGAAAAGCCACGAAAGAGGGTATAAGCTAAGGTAAGGTAAAAAACATAAAGAACCGTTTGAGGATGTCCGGCCAAGAGCGCCAGGGCAAAGGCCAAAGCTGACCAGGCGATGGGTCGAAGGGCAGCGCGAAAGGGGCGAGCCAAGGCGACGCTCAAGCCCCACAGAACCCACGGCAGCCAGGCGCTGACTGATAGAATGGTCATCTGCTGGACGGGAAAGCCGGTCAAGTAACCGCTGTAGGTGAAGACAAGGGAGGCCATGAGGCCGCCGCAGCGGGCCTGGCGGACCAAACCTCGCCGGCTAAAGCCTCGACGCCAATGAGACAAAATAAGCTGTCGGGCAAAGAGATAAGTCCCTACCGCGGCCACAGAAAAATGAAAAATTACCTGCCATTCGAGCGCCTCGACGGGAAAGCCGATTTCTCGGCCAAGGAGCGGCCCACCCCAGCCCAGCAGGAGGGCTTGAATGATGTGCGGAGGATAAAGTGCGCCCGATTGGATGTCGGCTAGAGCTGGTTGGCCGCCGTAGAGGTAGGGGTTCCAGAGCGGCAGTTGGCCGCTGACCCACTGCCCGGCAGTGAAGGCCCGCAGCGGGAAATATTGTTCGGTGAAGTCGCCGGCGGCAATCCGCATGCGGTCGGCGGGGTTGGGAGTGACTAGTCGCCAGAAAAAGAGAGATGGGAGCAGAGTCAGGATAAGAACAAGAACAACGTCAGGCCAGCGTGAGACGTTGGGCTTAACCTTCCACATCGCTGACTGAGATAGGTTTGGGCGCTTTTCGAGTTGGTGAGGCTGTGCTTCGATCGGCCAATCGGTATTTAAACAAGGTCCAGATAGCCGTGTAACCATCGCGCCAGCCGATTTTCTTACCTTCTTCTTCGGTGCGGGGGTTATAGGAAATCGGCACTTCTTTAATGGCGTGGCCTTGCCGCAGCAGTTTGCCGGTCACTTCCGGCTCGAACTCAAAGCGATGACAGTCGAGCTTAATACCGGCAATAACGTCAGCCTTGAAGGCTTTATAGGCGGTTTCCATGTCGGTCAGATGAGAGCCGTAGAGCAGGTTGGTAACCCAGGTTAGGAATTTATTGGCTAAAAGGGTGCGACGCCGGATGTTGGGATTGGGCTTAAGGAATCGAGAGCCGTAAACCACTTTGGCCTGGCCGGCCAGAATCGGTTCGAGCAGCAAGCGATATTCATTGGGGTCCAGTTCCAGATCGGCATCCTGGATGATAACAATATCACCGGTGACATAGGTTAACCCAACTCGAATCGCCGCTCCTTTGCCAAAGTTGATCCGGGAGAAATGCACAAAGGTGACATCGTTTTGACGCCGCGCCAGGATATCGGCGGTGTGATCGGTCGAGCCGTCATCGACCACAATAATTTCTCGATCCAGGGGCAGTTCAACTTCACGCACCTTATCGATGACCTGGCTGATGGTCGACTCTTCATTATAGACGGGGATGATTACTGAAAGTTTCATGGTCAAATTTCCGTTGGGGGTAAGATCAGGTGACAGTCACCTATGGCACTGCCTAAACCCCGTTGATTTTAACCGGAGAGATACCAATGCCGCAAATTTGAAGGGACAGTAAGGGCGACCCGGATTGAATTTACGAGGGGGGCCATGTTGTCAGAATGATTTCATTATTGGGCGAATCGGGTACAGTTAGACGACTAAAATCGGCTAAATTGTAAAGCCCCACCACCAACGTATATTGATCCAGCGCCGGATCGTCCGGCAGCGGCATCACAATCTCATCGATGATAACCTCACCGGCATCCCACAGCGATGACGGATAATTGAGCGCCCCTCCGGCCGGGCCATCTTTCTGGGCCACCGTCTCGCCTGATGGGTCTCGCAGATGAACGAACACCGACCAGTCGATAGGCGTCTGGCTCAGACTCTCCCAGTAGAGCTTGATTTTCAGCGCACCGTCAAGCGGATCGAGATCGTACCCGCGTAGGAGCACTGTGGCCGGCGTTCCCAATTGAATGGGCAGAGGGATCTTAGGGGTCGCCGCGTCAGCCGAAGCCAGCACTTCAGGCGGCGGGCCGCCGATTTTCAGCGGGCCAAGCCGAACACTGTTCTGGCCGGTGGCTTGGCCCTCGCGCAAAATCGGCAGGGGCGACACTGTTGGGTCAGCCTGATCATAGAGGCCGATGTCGATCGTATAGACGCCGTTCGGGGCATCGGCAGCCACGGGGACGCCAAAGGTATCGATGACAACCTCACCTTCGTGCCACAAAACAGTATTCGCCGTTTCTTGAGGCCAGCGGTCGTAGCCGCCCCACCGCTGCTGCTGCGCATCGAGGACCCGCGTGAACATGACGTAGGTCTGGTCCAGACGGGTGAGCGCCTGCCAGTAGAGCGTGAGCGGAATGGCCTCGCCTGGCTGCGCTCGCCGTGTAGGCAAATCATACCCCAGTAGCAGCAGCTTATCGCCAAAATTGGCCTCAACCGGTACAGAGACAGGGGGAACGTCGTAACTGCGAGGTTGGTTTTCATAGGGTAGGGCGTAAATTTTGAGCAGCGGGCCCGGTTGCGTTCGCTGCAAAACCTCGCCGGCGGGGCCGTACAACTCGTCGAGATAGAACCAGGCCGGCTGACTCGCATTCTTGTAGGGATTGAAGGTTTGGATCAACTCGGCCTGGTCTTCGAGAAAATCGAGCTGGGCCAGCCGGGCCGCTTCTTCGACCGGATCGGCGCGAACCCGGTCGAAGGTAAAATTGCTCAGCGCGATGAATTGGGTTTTGTTGCGAACGTAATGATCAACCGCGTTACGAGTGGGGCCGCGCTCGTCGATCTGAATAATTTTGTAGGGCCACTCGCCGCCGAGCAGGGAAGTCGTCGGGAAGAGGGCGTAACTTTCTTTGACGATGACCGTATCTTCGGGAAACTTATCTCTGAACCATTGGGTTGCTGTCTCTCGCGTATCGGGCAGGGTCAGCAAGTGATCGAACCAAACCAGGCTGCTGAGCGGCTGCGCGATCAACACGCCGATAATGGCTGGCCAGAATAGGCGTCGATATGGACCAAAAACAGGCACGCTTTGTTCGAGCCAGATGAGGCCAACCGCCGCCAAGGCGATCAAAGGGGGAACGGCCGGCAGCAAAAATCGCGCGAACAGAATTTTCTGAGCGCCCATGTACAGGAACAAGGCCAGCGGAAAGATCGCTACTACGATTCCGGGCCGATGACGCCGCCAGACAACGAGGCCGAGCGCGATGACGGCCGCCGCCAAAGTCACCCAGCCGATGCCCCAGCCGAGTACCTGAACATAAAAGCCCCAACCCAGCGTGGGCGACATACGCAAGCCTTTATAGCCCTCGGCCCCAAACTGGAGATGCTTAATGACGGTATCGAAAAAATGGGGGAGATCGCCAAAGATATGAGCAAATACCAGTAAAAACGTTACCAGCGCCATCAGCAGGCCGGCCCCCAGGCGACCCGAATTGGGCGGCCCGCCGGTGTCAATTGATTGAGGATCACGTCGCCGGACAACAATATGGCCGGCCAACAAGGCTAAGACGGCCAGCCCACCGGTGAGTTTAGCAGAGGCGGCCAAGCCTACCGACAGCCCGGCCAACACATAAGTTCTCAGTTGAGGCCGGTCGAGCAGAACGACGCTAAAATAGATGGCCAGCAAAACGAAAAATGCCGCCGTGGCGTCATTGACTGCAAAGTGAGATTCGCGGGCCGGGAGAAAAAGGACGGCCAACAAAGCCGACGCCAGCAGGCCGGCGCTCCGGTTACCGAGGCGTTTGGCCAGGGGGTAAGCCAGGGCCACCGTCAACACACCAAAGGCTACACTCCATAATCGAGCGAAAAAATAGGCCGTCGAGACCCAGTCGGTGGTCGTTTCAAACGGTGAAAAAATCAGCCAGAGCCAGTAAGCGCCACTTAGGAGATAGGTGTAAAGCGGGGGGTTGATGAAACTCAACTCAAGGGTGCTGGTGGTGTGCCAATCGATGGCCGCTTCGACATATTGGTGCTCGTCGGGGTGAAAGTCGTAAGGCAGCCCAAAGTCGAGCCCCCAGACACGCAGGAGAAAGGCCAGCCATAGGCAGAAAATGAGGGTCAAGCGAGCCATACCCATCTAAACCAAACCCCATCGACATTCACCACAAACCCGGATTAGCATCACGGCGCAACCACCTCGATCGGACCGATAGTTACGCTGCTGTCATCGCTCATTTGGCCATCGATGACCAAGGGGAGATTGACCGCGCTTTCCCCTACCACTAAATAGTAGCCTACATCGAGATAATATTCACCGGGCGGGGCATCCGCCTCAATCGGCACGGTATAACCATCGACGATGACCTCACCCGGCGCCCAGAGCAGGGTACTGTAATACTCTAAAGGAACCCGATCATAGCCGCCATATAATGTCCCGGTCCTATCGAGCAAATTATTAAACTGAATAAAGTGCGCTTCAGGGGATTTATCGGGCAAGGCTCGCCAATATAACGTCACTGGAAATGCCGCTCCGGCCTTAACCTGTTTCTGCGGCAGCGTATACCCTAAAAACTCAAACTGATTGGCAAAGTTGGCCTGAGCCGGAACCTCAATCTTCTCCGTCACCTCAAACTGGCGCGGCCACCAGTTCTCAACCGTCAGAATCGCCTGGTCGGTTGTCACAGGACCCTGTTCAGTCGAAAGCCGGAGACGATATGGCCCGCTAATCCAGCGCGGGCCGATGACAAAGGTGTAAATGTTCGCCTCGTGCCACAGCGGATCGAGCCGCCGACCGTCAGGATCGAGCAGATGCAGCGGCTGGGGGGTATTAGCCACCATTGAAATTGTGGCCGGATACCGATAGTTTGGCCGAAGCGTTTCAACCGGGCCGTTAGCTTGCCACAGGATGAAAGTAACATCACCGACCGACTGCGGCCGACCCGCCGAGGCCTGGATCACCGGCTGATCGAGCACCAGCGGCAGGCTAACCGTTTGGTCGATAGGCGCCAAAGTATTTTGATCGAGCATCTGAATTTCGAGCCGGTACTCTTGCGGCGGGAGATCAGGTAGAGGCAGCGCCAGCCGGTCAAAGATCGAGTCGCCGGCATCCCAGGCCAGGGTGGGTAATCGACCCTGCCCGTTGTAGCCCAACCAATAGGAAATTGACGCGCCGGACTGATCAACCAACCTGACCATGAGTAGATAATTTTCGTTGACGTGGGCCAGCGATCGCCAACCCAATTGAAGATTTAGCCTACCCTGATCGGGTTGCAGTTCGATGTCGTAGCTAACCAGTTCAAGGCCGCTGCCAAATTGGGCCTCGATCGGCTCCGGCAACCACGCGGCCGCTTCAGGGACCGTGCGTAACGGCAGCGGTGGGGCCGCGGCCTGGGTCAGATAATACAGATGCAAGCCGGTCCAGCCGATCAGGCCCACTATGATAGCAGCCAAAGAGATGGTACGCCATTTTTGAGGAATAACAGTGACCAAACCCCAGGCGATCAGGGCCACAATTACGGCTGCTGCCGGAACTAGAATGTGCCGCCCTTGAGCGGTTTGCCCCAAACGACGCGATAGGCCGAACCGCAGCAGCGGAATGGCCACAAATAGGCTTAGGTGAAAGCCCGCCAATAACAGCCACGGATGAGACGCTGCCTGGCGCTGCCATAAACGCCAGATACCGGCCCCCACCCCGACCAGTAGCAAACCAATAACCCCATAAATATATGGATATAACGGGATAGTGTTATTAATTCCAAAGCCCCAAAAGCTGACAAACGTTAGGCGCAGCCACTGCGGAAAGGTGCCTATCGAAGTTTGGGCAGGCAACTCGGTAAAACCGACAGCCCCACCCGTCAGCGCCCCCCCTAAACGATTCAGCGTGGTTTCATAGCCACCGACAAACAATGGTCGAATCAATCCCGCCAACCAGCCATCCTGAGCCACGGTGTTCAGATACCAAAAATTCCACCCAAACCACCAACTCGAAAAAAGAATGGCGACCAGGGCCACAACCAGGATGCGCTTGACTGCCCACAGCCATCCCAACTGCTGCCGCCAAGCCAACACGGCGCACACGACCATCACTTCTAAGGGAAGTAAAACCACCGAGTATTTCACGGTCATGGCCAGCCCCATCAACGCCCCCAGCGCCACAAAGGGCCACCAGCGCTGTGAGTGTTTGATCGCCTTAATCATTATCAAAAAGTAAGTCGCGGCTATCAGCCCCAGCAAGTTATCATCATTGAGAGCCGATGCTAGGATGAGATAACGCGGCATAAAGGCCAGAAAAGCAGTTCCAAACAAAGCCGTGACGGGGCGGGGACCAATGGGTATCGCTTGCAAAATAAAAAAGATGACCACCAACGTACCCAAGCTCAAGCCCACCGACAACCAGCGGCCGATCTGCCAGACCTGAAATTGTCCTAAATAGGGCCACGTGAAATCTTCAGTATTAAACGTCCAGGGTACGTCGTCGGATTGATAATCGATCACTCGATATCGGAAGGAGTCCCAGTAGTATTTAAGGGCGGGCTTATCGGTGACGGTGATGCCAGCAGAGAGTAAGCTGACCAGCAGATGGTACAGCGGAGGGAAATCGGATTTGGTGATCTGGGCTCGTTCTTCATAACTAACCGGCAGGCGGCCATGATCTTTGATAAATAGAATGTACTCTAGATGATAGCCTTCATCCAACGCCCGGCTGAAGTGGAGAAGTTGGGTGGTAGTGGCAGCCATGACCAGATAGAGAATAATTAAAGCACCTGCTATCCAGCGACAGCGAGCCATTGTACGCCTATTTGCTTCCATTTACTCTAAATCGGGGGGTATCTGTATATTTTTCAGTAAAATGGTGCCGTCTGGCGAACCTTCAACCGGTAGACGGCTGCCGGTGGCGAAGTCGTATAACCCGATGGCTAAATCATAGCGGCCCGGCTCCACATTATCGACCGGTATCGCCAGTTCATCCTTAATGATCTCCCCCTCATCCCACAGGCTGGTAGGGTAAGCGCCGGCCAGCGGTGGACGATCCTGCTGAGCGACCGTTTCCCCGGCTTGGTCAAGAACGTGAACGAAAATCGTGTAATCGACCTCTGTGGGCGCCAGGCTTTCCCAATAAAATGTCATCGACAGAGAACAACCTTCTAAAGTTGCAGAAGAACAAGGCGACCGGTCATTCTGATCAACGCCTAATAATTCGATCTTGTTGCCCAACACAGTCTGCACCTCAATCTGCGGCTTGATCGGCTCAACCGTAACTCCGGCCGGCGGGCCGCCAACCTTAATCGGCCCGATCGACACCGCCGTCTCGCCGGTTGGCTCACCGGCGGTCGGGTCAACTATGGGCAGCGACTCGGCCTGCCCATTGGCCTGGCGGTACCAGCCGATACTTAAAGTATAAACACCGTCCGGTGCATCGGGCGCGACCGGCACGGCAAAACCATCCGTAACGATCTCGCCCGGAGCCCAGAGCAAGGTACTATAATTTTCCTGGGCCAACCGGTCGTAACCGCCCCAGACAGAACCTTGATTATCCAGCAATCGATTGAAAATGACAAATTCTTCGCCCATCCAGTCCAACCCTTGCCAATAAAGCGTGAGCGGCAGACCGCCGCCAGGCTCGACTCGCCGGGTCGGTAAATCGTAGCCCAGCAGCTTGATTTTGCCGGCAAAGTTCGCCTCAATGGGCTGGCTAATTTGCGGCAGGTCGAAATTGCGCCGGCTTTCGGCCACCCGAAAAACAGGGCTATTCTCAGCCGAGGCCAGCCTATAATCGCCCGCCGGCCAATACGGTTCGATGATGAAATTAGCCCACATGCTACCGATTGACTCAGCCGTATAAACAGCGCCATCTGGTCCGATCAATTCATCATTCGTCCTCTGTAATTCGTCATTCATAAAGGTCAATTGGACCGTTTCACGCTCGGCTAAGGTGGGCGGCTGGGTTGCCGGTTGACCGTTTTGCCAGACCGTCACCATGCCGGCCCGCTGCATGGATCCAGTGGGCTGCCATTCTGCTAGCGTCTGCCACTCGACCACCGGCCCGGCCGCGCCGAGTATCCTCAACCGAAGCTCGTACTCACCGGTCGGTAAGCCGACTACCGGCAGCCAGCCCTCATCGCGTACCCGATCGCCCGGTTCCCACAGCCGAGTCGGGTAGCGAGCCTGCGTTTGATAGCCGAGCCACGCCATCCGGGTCTGACCTTCGGCGTCGACCAAAGCCAGCTCGGTTTGGTAATCTTCAACGGCCCATCTATCGCTGCCCTGCCAAAACATATCCACATGCAGTGATTGCTCGTTTTCGTCCAAGAGACGATAGCCCAGTAACTTGGCTCCATTCGGCAAGGTAATGGGCTGAGGCGGCGGCTCGACTCTATCTAAAAGGGCGGTCGTTGTGCGAACCGGCAGCAGCGACGGATAAGCTTGAGACATAAAGAGGAGTTGGGCCATGCTGGCGGTGAGTAGAAGGGCCAATAACCCATAAAATGCAAAGCGTAAATTGTAAAGGCCGCGCCGTGAGATAATGACCGTCCAAAAAGTAGAAAAGCCATAGACACAGAGAATCGCGAAGGCGGGGCCGGCCAGAAAGAGAATGTGACGCCCCTGGACAGCCTCTAGAGCATCGCGGACGCCAAAAAGCCGAACGAGCATAAACGGCAGCGGCAGTAAGCAGACTAAAACTAGAATAATGAATAATGAATAATGAATAATGAAGGCTGAAGGCTTTGCTCGTAAATCGTTAATCGTAATTCGTAAATGAAGAATAAGGCCGATAACGGCCAGCGCGGTTATCAGAGTCATTACACCTACAAACCAGTTGAGCGGATACGGCTCGACGACGGGGTTGCCCCAGAATGTCAGTGGTAGTTCGGCAAGGATCTGTCCGATCGAGTAGTTTTGCTTGTCGATATAAGCCGGTTCTGGCGCTTGCCCGCCGCTTAGCCAGGCAAAAATGCCCTCGACGGTGCGATCGCTGCCGTCGCCGCGAATCAGCGGAGCCAATGTTCCTAAAACCGGCCCATACGTCTCGATTTCATTGAAGTTGATCACCAGGTAAGCAAACCAGGGCGTGATCACTAGCAGGTAGGCGATGAGAGCTTGAGTTAGGTAATGGTAGATTGGGCGTGTAGGGCGTAGGGCGTGGTGCGTAGTACGTAATCCGGTAGATGTGCTGCCTGCCGCCCCCTGGTTACCTGCTTCCTGCGCTCCTGCGCTCCTGCGACCCTGTTCCCCTGCGACCCTGTTCCCCTGCGACCTTGCCACCCTGACCCAAGCCACATACACCATCACCAGCGGCAGCAGCAGCGTGAGATACTTAGTCACCAGCGCCAACCCGGCTAACGCGCCTAATCCCCCCCAACCCCAGGTCGAATGATAACCTTTGACTATACGAATACACAACCAGAGAAATAGAGACGAGAGCAACAGCGTCAAACTATCGTAATTGAAGAGCATGCCGGTAAACAGAAAACGCGGGTTGAAGGCGAGGAGGGCGACAGTGAGTGTGGCAAGTAACTGGTAATTGGTAATTGGGAGATTGGAGATTGGAGATTGGAGATGAGATCGCTTTTCCCCCTTACGCCCTAATCCCTTACCCCCTACCCCCAACCCCTCAAACCATTCCAGGGCGGTGAAGTAGGTGACTACCAATGTTGCCAGAGAGAAGGCGATCGACAAAAAACGGCCTAGATGCCAAATCAGAATCTCCTGCTGCCAGGGGAAGCGTTCGTCTTCGGTGTGGAGGATAGCTTCGGGGCCTTGAGCGGGGACAAGCTGGCGACGGACGTTGTCGGCGCGGTATTTGAAGGTAGGCGGACCCTCGGTCTCAATCCAGAAGGTGAGGCCGGCGGCAGCCAGGTGGTACAGCGGCGGCCAGTCGGATTTGTAGCCGGCGATTTCGCGCTCGGCGGGGCTGGTGGGGAGTCGCCCGTTGTCGGCGATGAATTGGGCGTACCAGTAGTGGGCCCATTCATCGGCCCCGCGCCCGATGGGCGTGACGATGCTGTAGGCGACGGCCAAAATCACATAAATAAGGAGGATTAATCCCAGTTTCCAGTAGGCGCTTACTCGCGTATTACGATTCATGGCTTCGATAGCGGCGCACCGCTCACTTCTATCGGTCCGAGAGTAACGCTGGTGATGTCCGTCATCTGACCATCTTGCATCAGCGGGAGGGAAACCGGCGACTCGCCGACCGGCAGGTAGAGACCGATCACCAAATTATACACGCCGTCGGGCGCATCGGCATCGACCTGAACGGCAAACGGATCGACAACGACCTCACCGGAAGCCCAGAGCAAAGTGCTGTAGACCTCGCGTACCAGCCGATCACGACCGCCCCGGACGTTTTGCTCGGCATCCATCAAACGGCTGAACATCACCAAATCGGCCCCGATAGTGCGGCGAGCCTGCCAGTGCAACGTAACCGGTAAAGACTCGCCGGCTTGAACATGACTTTCCGGCAAATCGTATCCCAGTAGGGTGACGTAGCCGGCGAAGTTAACATCCAACGGCTGCGTGATCGGCCCCGGTGTAAATTGGCGGGGTTCCGTTTCGACATACAGCAGCGATGGTGTCTCGGCTTGAGCGACAAGTTGGTCGGCTTGCCATTGTTCGACTCGCACATGATAGTCGCCGCTGACAAAATTCGGTTCGATCTGGAACGTATAGAAAGCGCCAAGGCGATCGATGGGCGGATGCGACTGTCCATCCGGATCGATCAGCGTAAACTTCAGGTCACTGTTTTGCGCCTCGGTCGAGAGCAAGAGGGTGGCGTATTCCTGGTAAACAACATCAGGCGCTTCTGATGACCAGAGCGTGTAACCGACGGTCTGATCGTCTAATTGAACCGTCTTGTCCGGCGTGAACGGAGCCGGATCGAGCGCGACGGTGGTCAACGCGACGGGCGGTCGCTGCGCTGCTTCAATGGCCTCCAGCTCACCCAATACCTGGATTTGTAGATGATATTCGTCAGGCGGCAGATCGACCACCGGCAAAACGACGGTATCACGCACCCGATCGCCGGGCAGCCAAGCTCGCGTAGGATACCGGCCGTTGAGCGGCTGGCCGATCCAGCGTCGCTGCGGCTGGCCCTCGTCATTTAGCAAGCTGATCACCCAGCGGTAATCCTCCGGCGAATTGGCCTCGGCCCGCCAGTGGAGCGTTACAGTCAGAAGTTGTTTGTCCGTCTCGACCGCATAATCGAGCAGCGTAATGGTATCGAACGTAGCCAGAGGCTGTTCGTCGGCCATCGCGACCGTTTGTACAGGGAAGGTTATTTTTGAGCGACTGAACGTTTCATCAACACTACGCCCCAGGTAAAAGCCGGCCAGCACTAGCAGCACTCCGGCGACCACATAAGTCGAACGGGGAGACCAGGCAGTCAATCCATAAATGAGCAGGATGACCATAGCCGCGCCGGCCGTAAACAAGATATGCTGGCCCATCATCGAACTGGCGTTGCCGGAAAAAACAAAGCGCAGGAACGGCAACGCCATTAGCAGCGGGATGTAAATCAGCAGCAGTACAATCCACCACTGCGTCGATTCATTCTCACGCGGCCAACGACGAACCAGCCCAATCATCGCCACCGCCCAAATGACAAGCATCACTCCGCCGAGCCAGCCCGCGCCCCAAATCCCGCTGAAGCTAATCCACAGCCACTGCCAGAACGAGTCGCTCTGCGGAGCAAAGTCGTTGATCCCTAACTCGCCGCCGGTAATCACACTGGCGATTTGCTGGGATGTTGTCCCGCTGCCGTCACCGATGAAGAGTGGGCTGAGGATGCCCTGAAACCAACCTAACTCGTCGATCCGGTTGAAGTAAAGCGTGATATACAGCACCCAGCTACCAAACGTAACTAACACCCCTACCGCAAAGAGCGCGATCCGTCCTAGCATAGCTGACCAGGACCAACCTTGCCGCACGGCCAGCCAGATGATCAGCAGCGGCACGAGCGGCAGCACCGGCCAGGGGGTGTGGCGCGCGAGCGCGGCCAATCCTAACAGTAGCCCTAGACCGAGATAGCTCCAGGTTCGGGCTGGGTGTCGAATCGTGTGAAGGAGCAGCAACAAAAAAAGAGTCATTAAGAAACCGGCCAACGGTTCGTAGCTGGTAATGCCGCTAATATAAATGTAACCGGGCAGAAATCCCAGCAGGGCGACGCCCGCCACCACCAACCAAAGTTGGTCTGGGAAAAGCCGGCGCAGCAGCACAAACGTCGCGACCAGACAAGCCAATCCGGTCAGGATAGTCAACCAGCGACCCCAGTACCACAGCAAGATTTCCCCCTGAAGGGGATCTTCGGTTTTGATCATACGCCAAGCTTTGACATTATCGAGGCCGGCCACCAGTTGCAGACGAGGATTGTTGCGGGTAGTTCTAATCCGTGGCCCTGACTCCAAATCGAGTTGTTGAGCGGTCAATCCGGCCAGGAGATAAAACAGGGGCGGCAGGTCGGCTTTGTAGCCCGCCTCGGAGCGTTCTTCATTAGTCAAGGGTAAGCGACCATACTTGGCGATGAAGCGATCAAAATAAAAGTGAGCGACTTCGTCCGGTCCCTCAGAAGCAAAGAAACTGACTCTAACGGTCAAAGCCAGAAAAATGGCCGTGAAGACGATCAGCGCGAAGATCGGCAGCAGTGATATCGATGGTTTACGCGACATCAACGGCTCACCTCGACCGTGGTTAAACGCAGGCTGTCGTCCGCCGCATCCGGTATAGGCAGTCGCAGCCCCGTGGTGAAATCATACAATCCGACGACCAGGCTGTATTCGCCGGATGGCAGTTCTTCGGGCAGAGGGATAATCAGTTCATCGGCGATAATTTCGCCAGGATCCCACAGGCTGGTGGGATAAGCGCCCTCAAGGGGCGGCTGATCTTTCTGCGCAACGGTTTCACCCGCCGTATTGCGTACATGAACGAAAGTAGTGTAGTCGATAAGGAGAGGCGATTCGGCGCGCCAGTAGAGTTTGAGGGTTAGGGAGTTGGGAGAGTTTAGGGAGTTTGTGGAGTTAATAGAGTTTGTGGAGTTTATAGAGTTTGTAGAGTTTATGGAGTTATTGGAGTTGGTAGAGTTATTGGAGTTAGGGGGTTCGGGCTGGTGGGTTGCTGGTTGGCTTTCTTCGGTTGACTGCTGATGGCTGACGGCTGATGGCTGATGGCTGACCGCCGCTAAATCATAGCCAAGTAGGGTCAAAGCGGTCGGTTCACCGAAGGGCTGATCGATGACAACTTGCGGGTCGGCGGAGGGGAGAATGAAGTCAGGCGGTGTGTTGCCGATTTTGATGGGGCCGATGGTTACACTGGTAGCGTCGAGGGGCTGGCCGTCTTGTACCAGCGGCAGCGAAACCGCTTGCTGGTCGGCTTCCCGGTAGAGGCCTAGATTGAGATAGTAAATACCGTCGGGGGCATCGGCGTTAACCGGTACGCCAAATGGATCGGCGACGATTTCGCCGGGCGCCCAGTAAAGCGTCCGGTAGCCTTCGCGGGGCAGGCGGTCGCGCCCGCCGTGGGCGCTCCCGTCGGCGGCTAAGAGCCGGGTAAATAGGGTGTAGCTTTGCCCCATCCAATCCAGGCCCTGCCAATAGATAGTCACCGGCAGGGCACCGCCGGCTTGGCCTCGACGAGTGGGTAAATCATAGCCCAACAATTTCACTTGATTGGCAAAGTTGGCCTCGACGCGATAGGTCATGGGCGGCTCGGTAAAACTGCGCTCCCAGCGATCAATGACGTTGAACAGCGGCTCAGTCGTTAGCGGCGGATCATCACCAGCGACCAGTTGCAACCGGTAGTCGCCGGTCGCCCAATCAGGGCCGACGATAAAGAGGGCGGTATTAGCCCACCGGCGAACCGGCTCGAAGAGCGGCTGCCCCACGCTTTCCGGGCCAACGATTTTTAGATCGATCACCTCATTTGGGGAGGTCGTATTATAGGTCACAATAATAGACTCACGATAACGGAAAGTGGCTGGTCCGGTCAACGGCACACCATCCTGGCGTACGGCGTAACCAACCATCGCCAGCGCCGAGCCGGTTAGAGACAGGCGATGATTCGAGACGTAGGGATCGACGCTGGGCAGGGCGATCTGCCCCAGTTGGTGTGGTTCGTTTACCGATGGCACGGTCAAGCCGATCAGAGGGTTGTCAGTTGTTGTGGGCAGCAAGTTGAGATAGAGGCTGTAGTCGCCCGGCTCCAGATTACCAACCGGCAGCCAGGTCGTATCGCGAATGATGTCGCCGGGGTCCCAGGCGCGGGTAGGATAGCGCCCGCCGGCGCTATATCCAAGCCACTGCGAGCGTTCGTTGCCCGCCTCATCCAACAGTTTAATCTCCGTCAGGTAATCGACCGGGCTAACAGCGGTGGCCTGCCAATAGATATCGGCCTGGACCACTTGATGCTCAAAATCCAAATGGGTTTCGTAGCCTAACAGGTTAACCGCATCATTCATCGATTGGTTGATAGGGTGCGCTATCTCGGTGGGCAGCGCGGTCGTTCGCACCGGTAAGGGCGGTAGATAGGCCCAGGACATAGTGTAGAGTTGGGCCAGGCTCCAGAAAAAGAGAAAGGCCGCAGGCAGAAAGGGCAGGTATTTGATAATTGATAATTGGCGACTGGCGGCAGTGAAACCCCATACGAGAAGGATGGCGAAGGCGGGGGCGGCTAGAAATAAAATATGGCGACCTTGAGCGGTGTCGGCCAGGCTGAAGGTGGCGGCGTAACGGATGAGGGGCAGGATGAAGGCGGCGGCGAGGGCAAGCAGAAGCAGTTGATAATTGATAATTGATAATTGATAATTGGAAACTGGAGATTGGAGATTGGAGATTGGCGGCTGATCGCTGACCGCCGACCGCTGATGGCTGACCGCTATTTGCTGACCGCTGATGGCTGACCGCTGATGGCTGACGGCTAATGACCAGAGGCGGATGAGGCCAAAAGCGGCAATAAGGCATAGGGCCAGGGCGATGAGCAGACCGGCGAGGCCGAGGGGTTGTTGGCCTTCGATGCCGACGACCCAGAAGGTGCGATACAGAGTGGCTAACCACTCCCAGGGCGGGCCGGCATCGAGGTTGTCGATGGCGGCGGTGAAGCCGGCCTGACCGCCGGTGAGAACGCTGAGCAGCCGGTTAGTGGTGGCGTCGCTGGCGTCGGCGGCGATGAGCGGCCGCAGCAGGCCGGTCCACCAGCCATCTTCAGCCACGGTGTTGAATTGATAGATGACAAAACCGAACCACCAACTGACCGTCACCAGCGTCGCGGCGGCGGTAATCGCGACCGCCCGCAGCCACCGAGTCCACGGCCAGCCGTAGTGGCGAGCTATCAAGGCTAAAGCGACCACCACTTCAAATGGCAAGATCAGGGCGCTGAGTTTGGTGGTAATGGCCAGGCCCGTGAACAAACCGAGAAGAATGTAGCGTGTAGAATGTAGAATGTAGAAACGCTTTTGTGATTTAGCTTGAATTACTTGTTTCTGCATTCGCCATTCTAAATTCGCAATTCTCAGTAATTGCCAGAGAAAGAGAGCGGCAAAGAAGGCCAGCATCGTTTCGTAGTTGAGCATCGAGCCGGTTAGGGCGAAGCGGGGAATGAAGGCGACGGCAGCGGCCGCACCAAGAGCCAGACTAATTTGCTCTAACGTTTGCCTTTCTGAAGATAGGTCAACGCTTATCTTAGGGAAAGGCACCCCCCGGGCGATAAAATAGGTGATAACGATGGTGGCCGCGCCGAATAGGATCGACACCCAGCGGCCAATATGCCAGCGCAGCACTTCACCGCGATAGGGGTAAAGTTCATCTTCGGTATTATGCAGCCCCCAGGCGTGGCGGGTCTGTTCGATTAGCGGGCGGCGTTCGTGATCGCTGTAGCGTTTGAGATGGGGCGGGCCGGTGATATCGACCAGGGAGGCCGGCAGTGAGGCAATCAGGTGATACAGCGGCGGTTGATCGGATTTGTAAGCAGCCTGACCGCGCTCGGCGGAATTGAGGGGTAAGTGACCGTGTTCGGCGATGAAATTGACGTACTCATAATGGGCCAATTCATCCGGGCCGGTTGTCAACGGGGCCAATCGGGCATGGGCATGGGCCACGATAATATAGAGCAAGACCAGCAGCAGCAGCGCGCCCCGCTCAATTTTCATTAACCGTGTTCGGGTCATAACTCACAGACAACAAAGGCCGGCATAAGCCGACCTGGGGTTAACAGTTTACGATAGGGGCATTATAACATTGATTGAAAGGGGGACAAAATCACCGGAATGACGACCGCTCCACATCGTAGCAGTAATCGGAGGCGATGAAATCGGGGGTTGACCAGCAGTAGGATTCAGTTGCTTGGAACGGCCTTAAGTACCTTTGGGTAAGCCAACAAAGTACCTTTGCCCCTAGCCATCACCCCCGCCATGCCTTATCATAGCAAGGGTATTGTTACAATCAACCGGGGAAGCAGTACAACCAACCAGGGAAGCACTGATAGACAACCGGAGAAGCATAAAAAGCAACCAGAGAAGCACGGCAACCAACCGGGGAAGCACTAATAAACGACCAGAGAAGAACAACAACCAACCGGAGAAGCACTACAACTAACCGGGGAAGCACTGATAGACAACCGGGGAAGCATCATAAACAACCAGGTTGTACCTCATTTTTACCCCGTTTTCTTCATTATTGAGAAAGGATATATTCTTATGCCCACACGCAAAAAGCAATCTCTTGATAAATGTCTGCTAGCCGCCCAGCTTATGATCAACAATTCCTTAGGCGATCCCGGCATCCTGGCTGCGCTGAGTCAGTTTGGCTATGATCAGGATAAGCTGCAAGGCGGTAAACAACTGCTCGACGAGGTCAAAACGTTGAGCAACAAGCAGGCGGTTGAATATGGCATTCAGTATGCCGCCGCGGACGGCCTGAAGGAGAAATGGGCCACGGCGAATAAGAGCTACATCCGAACCCTAAAAGTGGCTCGGATTGCGCTGGCCGGTAATCCTAAAGCTGAAGCGGCGCTGTTGCTGCGGGGCCGCCGCAAGCAATCGCTAGCCGGTTGGCTGGATCAGGCGACCACCTTCTACACCAATCTGTTGAATGAT
Source organism: Anaerolineales bacterium (assembly GCA_020634935.1). GTDB lineage: Bacteria > Chloroflexota > Anaerolineae > 4572-78 > J111 > JAGRBY01. The sequence goes on along the minus strand of JACKAT010000033.1, from coordinate 29,803 downwards.
CCTGATCTCAGCCAGCAGATGGTCGAGTACGGCTATGCCCCGGCCAAGCTCGAAGTGGAAGCCGATTTAATCCGAAGGGTTGCCGCAGCTAACACCACCCAGAAACAGAATAAGGGCAGCGCTCGCCAGGCAACCGGCCACCGCAACGCCAAACTGGCCGAGTTGGAGGCCTGGCTGTCCGATTTTCGCGCCATCGTCAGGGTCGCCCTGGAAGACCACCCGGCCTGGTTAAAGCAGTTGGGGCTGTAGGTGAATGCTTCTTTACTCTTCCTCAGGGTCTTCGAGGGTGCCGCGCAAATCCTGGGCTTTACGGCGGAGGGTTTTAAAGTAATCGGTACCGGTGATCTGGTCAACCTGCTGGGCCTGGCGGGTCCGATCAATTTCGATGCGTAATTCCTGAACCTGCTGTTTTAGCCGTTGTTCACGGGCGTAAACTTCCAGGGCCATACGTTGGAAAACGCGAGCCAACTGCCCTAACTCATCCGTACGAGCCGCGACGCTGCCCAGGCTGTCCGCATTAAAGGTGTCTGCCTCCACAGCGGCGGCGGCTTTGGTTACCTGTTCGACCTGGCGCAGATATTCCACCTCTTGATCGCGCAGCCGTTTTTTTTCCAGGCAGGCGCCAATTCGGGCTTTGAGCAGCACCGGATCAAAAGTTTTGGGCAGATAATCCTCCGCCCCCAGTTCGATACCTTTGACCACGCTTGACAATTCCTCTTGAGCCGAGATGACGATGACCGGAATATCGCGGAGGGTGTTGTCTTTTTTCATTTCGGCCAGCACCTCATAACCATCCATTTCCGGCATGAGGATATCGAGTAAAACCAAATCAAAGGGCTGCTCGCGCAGCTTGACCAGGGCTTGCCGGCCATTTTCAGCATCGGCCGTGGTGTGTCCCTGCTGCTTTAAGCCGAGGGCCAATTTGAGGCGATTGGTTTTGTGATCATCAACAACTAGGATATGGCCATGTTCGTCGGTCATATCGGTTCTCCTTATTTATCTGCATAGCGTCTAAGGCTATCTTATCGACAAAAGCTGTCGCTCACTTGATGAAAAAAGTTGTGAATAATTAACTGTGAATGGTCAATGGTGAAGTTAAATTCATTCACAATTCGTAACTACTCAGCCATCATGTCATTTCGAGCGACGGAGGAGCGAGAAATCCCCCAGAAGCGTGTTGGCAACCGAACGCAGTAGGGATTTCTCCGCCTTCGGCCACGAAATGACATGCCTGAGTAGTTACAAAAAATCAATCATGCCGTAGATCGTCGAGGGCGCTTTTGACCCGCTCATACTCCGCCTCAATCTCAGCTACTCTCGTCGGTGTGTCTGTTAACAGCCCATCTCGACCACGGTCCTCAAGTTCCTGACACATCCTGGCTAACGCTGTCGCGCCAAAGTCATTGCTGCTGGATTTGAGCGTGTGGGCGGCCATCCGTACGCCGGCCGCATCGCCAGTTTGGGCGGCTTGGTTTAGTCTGGCCAGGAGCAGTGGGGCTTCTTCCAGGAAACTATCAATTAATTCAACCAGTAATGCTTTTTCGCCGCCCAGCAGATCGAGCAGCATCGTCAGGGCGGTTTGATCAAGCATGGTTGACGCTGAAGAGGCGTCAAATCCCTCGTGATCGGGTGGCGGCGGCTCGATGGGCTCTTGCAGTGGCTTTACTGCTGAAGCGGGTTCGGTCTGGTTGACCAAAGGGTCATAAGCCTTACTTTCCGATAAGGCTCTGATCAACTCTTCGACTCGGATCGGCTTGCTAACGTAATCATCCATTCCGGCGGCCAGACATAATTCACGGTCGCCTTGCATGGCATTAGCGGTCATGGCAATAATATGCGGCCCTCGATCACGCGGCCAATGACTACGAATATGGCGGGTAGTATCCAAACCGTCCATTTCCGGCATTTGCATGTCCATCAAAATCACATCGTAGGGCTGGCGTTCCAGGGCTTCCAGGGCCTCCAAGCCGTTGGCTGCGACATCGGCGCGATATCCCAACCGTTCCAGCAGGCGCAGGGCCAATTTTTGATTGGTCGGGTGGTCTTCGGCTAAAAGAATGCGGAGGGGTAAACGCTGGCCCATGGTTGAGTCCAGCAGCGCCTCAGGCGTTTTTTCTCTGGGGCGGAAGCGCATGGGTTGGTCGGAGAAAATGGAGACCAATACATCGAACAGTTGGGAGGGTTTTAGCGGTTTGCTCATAAAAGCCGCAAATTCAATACCCGCCTGGCTGGCCCGACTGATCGCTTCCTGCTGGCCTAACGAGGTGAGCATCACTCGCGGAAAGTCCAGCTTTAAGCGCTGTATCTCAGCGGCCAGGGTAATGCCATCCATCTCCGGCATTTGCATATCCAAAATTGCCAGATCAAAGGGTATACCCGCTTTTAGCCACGCCAGCGCTTCAGACGGTACGGCGGCGGCCTGAGGGACCATCCCCCAAGATTCGGCTTGTAGGGTCAAGATGCGCCGATTGGTGGTATTGTCATCGACAATCAACACTCGTTTACCGCTTAACTTCGGCTGTACTTCGTGCAGGTGAGAGTAAGTCAAATTAGGAATAGCTTCGGTTTGAATGGTGAAGTGAAAGGTGGTTCCCTCCCCCGGTTCACTCTCAACCCACATTGTACCGCCCATGAGTTGGGTTAGGTGCTTGCTGATCACCAATCCCAGCCCGGTCCCGCCGTAACGGCGGGTAGTGGATGCATCGACCTGGCTGAAAGCTTGAAACAATCGATGCATGCGGCTCTCCGGAATGCCAATACCCGTATCCCTCACCGCAAAATGAAGTTCAAATACCGGGGGCGGCGCATCGGGTTCGGACGGGGGCAGCGCAGGGGGACTCTTTTCAAGCATTAAATCAGGTTCCACCGGCCGGGCTTCAACCGAAATTACAATCTCCCCCGACGGGGTAAATTTGACGGCGTTACTCAGCAGGTTGATCAGAATCTGGCGCAGGCGGGTTACGTCACCGGCAATAATTTCGGGCGTGTTGATATCGATGTGGTAAGCCAGGTCCAACCCCTTTTCCATCGCTTTCGTGGCCAACAGATCGAGCGCCCCTTCTAAACACTCGCGCAAATCAAAGGGGCGATTTTCCAGTTCAATCTTACCCGCTTCGATTTTGGAGAAGTCGAGGATATCGTTAATGATCGTCAGCAAGGCATCGCCACTGTTGCGAATGGTTTCGGTATAATCACGCTGCTCGGCAGTTAACTTGGTATCGAGCAGCAAGCTGGTCATGCCGATGACGCCATTCATCGGGGTGCGAATCTCATGGCTCATGGTTGCTAAAAAGGCGCTCTTGGCCTCATTGGCGGCTTCCGCATCCTTACGGGCGCGTTGGAGTTCGGTAATATCGTGGTAGATGATAATATTGCCTAACTGCTCCCCCCCCACCGATATCGGCAGCGAGGATAATTCGACGTCCATCAAACTTCCGTCTTGATGGACGCGTTTGGTTAAAACATGAACGGGTTCACCACTGGCCGTTAATTGGGTAATATGTTGGGCCTCGGTCTGGATAGTTTCAGTATTAGCCACCAAATTATCCAGATCATGACCGATGGCCATCGCCGGGGTGTAACCAAATAACTCCTCAGCCGCCGGATTCCAGGAGGCCACCCGATGGTCCAAATCGGTGGTCACAATGGCTACGGGGCTGTGCTGAACCAGAGCTTCGAAATATTCCTTTTCTTGACGGGCCAGTTCGTAGAGACGCGCATTATCCAGGGCAATCGAGGCCAGTTGAGCAAACCGGCTCAATAGTTCGATCTCATCCGCGCCGAAGGTCTGATCAGACTCGGGGCCATAAGCCATGCCCAATACGCCCACAACCATCTGGCCGGTTTCGGTTCTGGTAGAGTGAGAGCTGGCTTTAAGCGCCGGATTGACATTGATATTCCACGGTAATGTTTGAGAGCCGGTCAGGTCGATATTGATATTTTGCATGAGCGGCACACCCAACAGGGTGCGGATCAAATTATAATCAAAGTTGGCGGCCCGTTCAGCCCAGGTATCATAGCTTTCCACGACTTTTGGCTGGCCGGTCTGCCAGACTTTACCGGCCAAACCTTCGCCCATTTTTAACCGGAAACCGATCAGGTTGCCGAAGACCCCAATGCCCAATCGACGATTAAGAACGGGTTCGCCGCTGACCGGATCGATATCAACGAGATAGATATAGCCATGCTGGGTCCCTAACAATTGGGCCGCTCTGGTAATTAAATCGACCAGCAGATCATTTAACTCAAGGCGACCAATCAAGCCCAGTGTTGTATCGTGCAGGGCCGCCAAGTAGGCTTTCTGCCGCAGGAGCGATTCTTCAGCTCGAGCTCGCTCCACATTTTCCTGCTTAAGCAGGGCATTGGCCGCCTGAAGTTCAGCCGTACGCTGCTCGACCTGAGCTTCCAGCGTGGCATTAAGGCGCGCTAAGGCTTCGTTCTTTTCAGCCAACTGCTTGTCTTGAAAATAGCTGCGCGCCGCCTCGGATACGGTCAAAACCAGGTCGGTTTGATCCCAGGGTTTAGTTATGTAGCGATACAGCTTGGCTTCATTAAGCGCATCGCCCACGGCGGCGGCATCAGCTTGGCCGGTTAGGAGAATTTTCAGGGTCCGGGGCATGATCGCATGCGCCTTTTTGAGCAGCTCGTTGCCTTTCATGCCCGGCATAATCTGGTCGGAGATGATAACCGGCACCTCAAGCCCATCTTCTAACAACTCTTCCAGAATTTCCAGGGCTTCATCGCCGCTTTCCGCCGTTTCCAGATCATAATTACGGCCAAACTCGCGCCGGAGCTGCTCTTTGAGACTATTTAATACGATTTTTTCATCATCGACGCATAAGATCGCCGGTTTGCTCATAACGTATCCATACCCGACTCAATGGTTTCGATGAGCGTTTCTTCGGCCCACGGTTTATTCAAGCAGCGATAGAGATTAGCCTCTTTTTGGGTTCGTTCCACCGCATCGGCGTCGGCCTGACCGGTTAACATCACCTTGACAATTTTGGGGAATTTTTCGTGAACCTGGATGAGCAGTTCATCGCCTTTCATATGCGGCATCAACCAATCGGAGACAATCATAAAAATTTCAACGCCATCTTCATTTAACTCTTCGATCACTTCCAGGGCTTCATCGGCGCTCTCGGCAAACTCATATTGATATTGGTTACCAAACCGATTTTTAATCTGAACGCGGAGACTATCCAACACAATTTTTTCGTCATCAACACATAAGATAGCTTTTTTAGGCATCTATCTAGACTCCATGTAGCGTTTATAGCCGTTTAGGGTTAGCGGATAACCGGCAGCAATACCCTAAAGGTGGTCCGACCGGGCTGGCTCTCCACCTCGATCTGACCCTGGTGCTTCTCAACGATCTTGCGGACGATATCCAAGCCAAGACCGCTCCCTTCGCCGGCGGGTTTGGTGGTAAAGAAGGGCTCGAAAATGCGGGCTTTAATCTCGTCGGGAATGCCCGGTCCTGAGTCGGTAATTTGAACCACAATATGACCGTTATTTTGAAAAACGTTAATTTCTAACTCACCTTGGTTATCCATCGCTTGAATGGCGTTGTGGATCAGGTTAGTCCAGACTTGATTCAGCTCATCAGGCAAACACAAAATCGCCGGGACGGCTTCGTATTTTTTGGTTACGTCGATACCCCGTTTGAGCTGATTATGATAAATCGTCAATACAACGTCGATGCCTTCGGTAACATCGGCCTCGATCATTGTTTCAGACTGGCCATAGCGGGCATAACTCTTCAGGGCAAAGACCACTTTTGAGGCCCGTTCAACTGCCGTTGTAATGTTTTGGCTGTTTTTCTGTTGGCTGGATAGATTATAGGCCGCCTGCAAAATGAAGGAAATATCATCGGATTGAAATAGCGGCACGAAGGCATCAACATCAGCATAGATGCCCATATCGGACAGTGTATCGGCAATTAAATCGGCTTCAGCCAGACCGAGACCGTCCAGATGCTGCCTGAGGGCCCGTTTGGCTTTGCGCTCCTCTCGGGAGGACAAAGAGACCTCGCTGGTTAAGGCCTTTTCGAGTAAGGCGAAGAAATCGTTTTCCTGTTCCGGGCTCAACCGTTTGAACAGTTCCGGCAACTGGCGGATGGAGTCGTTGAGGGCGTGTGAAATGTTGCCAATCGAAGCCCGGATGGCGCCAAGCGGTGTATTGACCTCGTGTGCGATGCCGGCAATTAACTGCCCCAAAGCCGCCATTTTTTCCGATTGAATCAGCTGCCCCTGAGTAGCCCGCAGGTGATCTAAGGTCTCGGCCAGTTCGCCGGCGGTGGCTTCGGCCACGTTTTTGGCCTGCTGGGTTTCTTCAAACAGTCGGGCTTTCTGAATAGCTACCCCTACGTTAGCGGCAATCGTTGTCAACAAGCGCAGGTCAGCCTCATCAAAGCGGCCTTCCTGCTTGGTCGATTGGACGCTAATAACCCCAATCACGGCTTGCCCGGATTGGCTGCCGGAGTCGCTGACGGTGATGGGCACACTTAGGTAGGATTTGGCTGGAAAGTCATTGGCTTCGACCTTAAGTTCGATGTAATGTTGGGCCACATTCTCGTTGATCAACATGGGCTGGCGGGTTTCGATCACTTTAGACGCCAAGCCTTCACCATAGTTAATGGTTATGCCATGATATCTTTGACCGTGATAATAGTTGTAGGCAAAGTGGATTTTTTCGTTATCAGCGTCGTACAAGCCCAGGTAGACGGTTTCGACTTCAAATATCGCCCGCAGCTTTTCACCCACCAGTTCGATCACGGCCTCGAGGTCTAATTCAGACACGAGCGCTTGGCTAATGCTGTTGATGGTGGTCAACTCGGCGGTGCGCTCAGCCACTCGCTGTTCCAATGTTCGCGCCCAGGCGGCATTTTCCAAAGCAGCAGCGCCCTGATTCGCCAGCACCGTCAGGAGATCGACATCGGCTTGGACAAATCGGCCATTGATAATCCGCATATCGGCGTAGATCATGCCCATCAATTGTGATCGCGAAATCATCGGAATACCCAAAATCGAACGCCGCTTTAACTCGGGCGCCTGGTCGGCCGGCAACAACGGATCGGCTATATCTTGTAAGAGAACAGCCTGATGAGAAGTCGCGATCTTATCTAAGACCGAAGCAGCCTGTTTTTTTACGGCGTCCAACGCTTCCGGGGCAATGCCGCTAGACGCGGTTAAACGCCACATTTCCGGCTCGGCTGCCTCCTGGCGCAGCATCAAAAAGGCCCGCTCCGCTCCACTCAATTCAACGACCTCATCCATGATAAACTTATGCAAGGTGGCGGCTTCACCCCGAGAAGTCATCCGCACCCCAATATCAAGCATGCGTTTGAGTTGATCATCAATATTACCCGCTCTGGCCGCCTCGGTCAGAGCGGTCAGCGAGACCTTGCGCTGAGTGGCCCGGCGGGTCCATTCATCGACAATTTGGCTATTGATTTTGACTTTGTTCAGGTAGTTTCGTCGTAACCCCTCATCGCTGATAGTAGCGATACCAGTCATCATGGTGTCGCGAGCCTGATCCAGACAAGCCCAAATCGCGTCGTCACTATCTCCCCGATGGGCGGCAAGTTGAGCCGGATCAGCCTGGCTGTGACTGAGGACTTGGTAGTGCAGCCACCACGTTTCTTGGGGCGGGTATTCGCCGGTGGCCCCGATCTCTTTCATTTGGGTGGTGGCCTTGGCTGTAAAATGAAAAGCCGTGGGCCAATCATCCAGCGCCAGATGAGCAGCGCCGAGCCAGGCCTGAGCTGTGGCTTGCTCCGGCCCCATGCCTAACTCATCAAACAATTGATCGGCTGTCTCAAAGCGAATTTGAGCCTGCTGGGGTTGCTGCCGGGCGAGCGCCACCCACCCCAGCATCAACTCATAAAACGACTCAGACCAGCGGTCGCTGATTTCTCGGGCTAACGCCAGCCCTTCGTCCAACACTTGCTGGGCCTGGTCGTACGCCTCCAAGCCCAAGTAGGACCGTCCCAGAGCATCCAGAGTGTTGGATAAAAAATAGAGAGCTTGCATATCGCGGGCAATACCCACCGCTTGTGAGGCATAATCACGAGCGCGGCCATACAAGCCCAAGCTCCAATAGACCAAGGCCAAATTATTATATAAGACCACCTGGCGCTCACGGTTGCCGATGGCTTCAAAGATTCTAAGCGCCGCCTCGTACATATCGCGCCGTTGGGCGTAATCGCTGGCGGCATTGCCCAACACAATCAAGGTGTTGGCTTCACCGGTTCGGTCGCCCAAGGTTCGATAAAGGAGCAGCGCATCATTGAGAAACTCTTCCGCTTCTGCCGCTCGACCGGCGACGATGGCAATAGACCCTAAATCCCACAAATTACGCGCCACCCCAGCCATATCAGCCAGGTTGCGGTAAAGGGTTAAAGCCTGTTGGTGGACTTTTTCCGCACTGCTGTATTCGCTGAGGGCATAGTAAGCTTGCCCCAGTGCCGTCAGGCTGTCGGCTTCTAATTTGTGGTCGCCCAACTGCCTGGCCAAACTCACCGCCGCCTCCGCCGATTGTTGGGCTTGCGTGCTGTTGCCCAAACGATTGGCGACTTCGACGCTCAAATTGATGGCTTCAATCTGGCGAACCACATCACCGGTGTTTTCTGCCAATTTGATCATTGCGTCCAGATCGGCGGCCTGGGCTTGAAGATCACCCAGTTGGCCGTGGCAAGCCGCTCGGCCAGCTAAAATGCGATATTCCGTCGCGGGATCTACCGGCTGCGCATCAACTCGCAGCAGATCTAAGGCTTCGTTATATCCGGTAATGGCGGCATCGTACTTATAGGCCCCCTGCGCTTGTTCGGCCGCCTGACATAGATCGAATACCGTATCTTCGGCTACTTCAAACTGTTGGCTTAATTTATTATCCACCTTATGGGCTCCTCACCCAGAATCCAAGGCTAAATTACTTAAAAGACTTCCTTACCATCAGGCCGGTGATAGCCTATCAAATTGAATTATGGAGAAAAGGGGTACCGCCTGCTACGGGTGAAAAGGTTCGAATTTAGCTGGTCTAATCAAGGTCAGAAATATTATGGTAGATTGTACCACGGGTAACTACCTAGAGCAATGTAATTATGACAATCGTTTTAAACCGGCATCTATTTCTCAACCCCATAAATTTGAACGTTTTTTAAACGACAATGTGCTATATCTGAGTCATCTTATCCCGACCAAGCTACTCCCAAAATTTAACCTCTACTCAAACTATTTTCCTATAAAGTTTTGAGGAGGTTTATAAAAATCTATGTTACAATAGAATGACTTCGTCTATCAACTTAACAGTGTAGTTATTCGTTGACGAGATAATTTTGACCACCCTTTTTCCCAATGTCTCAACAGTGACAATGTGTTAGGTTAATTCCGAAGTTTATCTCAAATGTGGGCATACCGACATGTTTGTTTTGGTTACCCGATATAGGAGAAGCGAATTTTCGTTTACAAGCAGCGTTTGGATACAATTCAGAATACAATCACCAACCCGGAGGAGAAAAGGCTGACATATTTTGAGATATTATTTGACTTGATCTAAGGAATGGAACTCAACAGGTTGAAGGCCTGTCGTTAAATGAATTTATTTTTAAATGATTAAGGAGAGTGTCATGAAAAAAAGTCGGAAGTTAGGTATTGTCTTTACTGCTGTAATTATGCTCACTTTGATGGTAACAACAGTGGCTATTGCCGGCCGGATGCGTTATTTATCAGTTGATGTAACCCAAACTACCACGACTGGTGGAAAACTGGGCGGGAATCAACTATCGGATGTAACTCGCGTTGAGGCCAAAAAGTCAGGGTCAGTCATCATCCATAATTTTACCCTGTTGGATGCAGAAGGGGTCTTGGCCGGGCTTGGCAATCTAGCTGTGACCGTCGAACTCAAGGCTGAAGGCCAAACAAAAGGCAATATTATGTGTACTAATCATGGTCAGCAACTGGTCGACGCGCAGCCACGGAAATTTGACGCCGTAGAGTTCACCCTTATCCCCAGCAAAAAGTTCGATAAAAATGGCTCTACTTCGTTTGATGTGACAATTGAAGATTTTACGTCTCAACTATCACCCGAACAATTCTGTCCCAATAATAATTGGACCGCCGAGATTGAGGGCTTCGAGTGGCTATCCGCGACCGTCATATCGACTCAGCCGGACGGCCAAGTCATCACCGCAAGTTTCAACTGCGCTGGGTCTACTCAGTGCGTGCAGGAGAATTAGACTGTTCGAAAGGTAGAGGGCCTCAACACCAGCTAACACTACCTAACCAAATAGCGATTCTTTATGACAGGAGAACAAATGAATAGAAAACCTCTAATCCTTGCCGCAGTTGTGCTCATCTTGCTAACTGTCGTTCCTATGGCTCAGGCGATCACCTTTGGTGAATCGGATGGCGACGGTCACCCCAATGTCGGCGCGATGATTCTCTCGACTGCGGACGGCACGAAATATGTCTTTTGTTCGGGAACCCTGATTGCCCCCACGGTCTTCTTGACTGCAGCGCACTGCACTGATGGAGCCGCCGCTTTCGGCGTCGCGGCACACGATGTATGGGTGACCTTTGACCCGATTTTCAATCAGAATACCAATACCTTTTATCGGGGCACCTACGACCTCAATCCTAACTTCGGTCATGACCAACATGATTTAAATGACATTGCCGTTATCATTCTAGATGAGCCGATCACGGATATCGATCCAGCCACATTGCCGACGGCCGGGTTGCTTGATGACATGAAAGACGCTCACCAACTTAAGGGCCAGAAGTTCGTTACCGTCGGGTATGGGCTTTTGCGCGAGGATAAAACTAAAGGCCCCCTGGTGCTAGGTACGGCTGGCGAACGCTATTATGCCGATCAGACCTTTCAGACGTTAAAACCGTATTGGCTCCAACTCTCAGCTAATCCTTCCAAAGATAATGGAGGCTCTTGCTTCGGCGACTCTGGCGGTCCTCACTTTCTGGGCAACACGAATATGGTCGTATCATTGACATCGACTGGCGACAGTTGGTGCCGTGCCACCGATCAAACCTATCGCGTGGATACCGACTCAGCCCGTGCGTACCTATCACAGTTTGTGACCTTACCGTAATAAAAACTTTAACCCCGCAACGGCTCAAATAAAAAAACAGGGTTTTTAGAACCCTGTTTTTTTATTATCTAAATCTAGCCATTTAACTCGACAGCTTATCGGTCAGCCGCCGCAGGAGCAGCCGATTACTGGTCAATTCGGCTACATCACGGGCAAATTCACCCGCGGAAGCATATCGCTCAGCCGGGTCCTTGGCCAAAACCCGATCCATAACTACTTGATACTCCGGCGGCAGGTCCGGGTTTAGCTCATTGAGCCGGGGGATTGGTTCGGTCATGTGAGCCAACAGCGTATTGTATGTTTTCACCCGCCGGTAGGGTACCTGGCCGGTTAAGGCCTCAAAAAAGATGATACCGAGCGCATAGACATCACTGCGGCGATCCGATTTATAGGCAGTTTCGTGGAGAATAGCCTTGGCTTGCTCCGGACTCATATACATAGGTGTGCCGCCGATTTGCGTATCGTCATCGGAACTAGAACCAGCTTGTTCCATCAACGTCGCGATGCCAAAATCAGATAATAAGGCCTCACCGGCGGTGTTAAACATGATATTGGGCGGCTTCACATCTCGATGAATAATCTGGCGCTGGTGAGCTTCGTCCAGGGCGGTAGCTACCCGCTTGATGATTTTTATGATTTGCCGTAATTCTAAAGCGCCTTCAACCAGGCGGTCAGCGAGCGTGCCGCCAGGCAGATATTGCATGACAATAAAAGGTTGGTAGTCGTGTTCGCCAAAATCATAAATACTAACAATGGTTTCATGATTGAGTTGGGCGACTAATTCGGCCTCGCGTTGAAAATTTTGGCGGAGTTCCGGCGCAAATGAAAATACGCGAGGCAGCACTTTTATGGCCACCTGACGATTGGTCTGGGGATCATGACCCAGATAGACCACGCCCATTGCGCCGCGCCCTACCTGTTGGCGAATTTGATAACGCCCAATTACCGTCTCGGCTGGAGTCGATTCCTCAGACAGCGCTGGCAAGGCCGGATCCGATGGGAACGCAACGGTTTTGGAGATTGATTTTGACTGAAGCCGCTCTGTAATCTGCTCAAAATACCAGCGCCCGGAAACAACTTCTTCTACATGGCGAGCCAAATGGCCAGCTGTTTCATGGCGCTCCGACGGCTGCGCGGCCATAGCCCGGTTAATAATGGCCTGATAGGTGGCTGGCAACTCCCGCTTGATGGCGCGTAGTTGGGGCAGTGGCTCGGTTAGCCGGGCCAGGGCATTCTCATAATCACGGCCAACCTGATAAGGAAGCTGCCCGGTTAAGGCTTCAAAGAGGGTGACGCCCAACGCATAAATATCGCTAGGCCGATCCATTGTCATGGGGCTTCCTTCTTTTAAAGACAGAGCTTGTTCAGGGCTAACATAATTTAATTGAATTTGGATGGACTCTTGATCGGTGGCTTCGATGGTGGCTTCGGCAAACTGGGTGATGCCAAAATCTGACAAATAGGCCTGATCACGCTCATCAAACAAGATGTTGCTAGGATTGATTTGGCCGTGGATCACCCCCAGCAGGTGAGCCTGATCAAGGGCGGCGGCAATCCGTTTAAAAATCGGGGCTAGTTCTGATAAGGTATAACTTTTCTCGGCCAACCGCCGCTGAAGTGTGCCGCCGGCCAGGTAGGGCATCACGACAAAGGGCAGGTCATCGTGCTCACCAAAGTCAAAAACCCGCACAATGGCTGGATGATCTAATGCCGCGATCAGCTCTATCTCTCGCCGGAAATGCTCGCGGAACTCATTTGTGACCGAAAAGTGGGGTAGGAGGGCCCTGATAGCCACATCTCTGCCTAACTCAGGATCGTGGGCCAGGTAAACCATCGTGCTGCCGCGCCGGCCCAATACCGACTTGATTTCGTATCGATCAATGGTTTGGGAAGAAACGCTGGCGGCTGTTGCCGATGCTTCAGCAGCCGGTTCGACAGGGGGGGGTAGGGTGGGGTTGTCCTGGGCTAGCGGCTTCGAGCCAGCGAGCCATGTTTCCCCTAATGAGACAATACGTTTCCACCAGCGTTGGTAGTTTGAGGAAGACATAACACCCGAAATTTTAGTTACTAGAGTTTATAGAGTTTTAGAGTAAGGGAGTTTAATGAGTTAGCCCATCACTAATTAGCCTTTTTGGACAGAGTGCAGCTAGGACTTGAGCTAAAAACGCCCTAAACTCCATGAACTCATTAAGCTCCTATAAACTCTATAGAGATTAACATTAGCAATGGAAACGTATTTTACTATATTTGAGCAAAAGCGCCAGTCACCCGATGAGTTGCCGTCTTTATTTACCGCTTGCCAATCAGGAAAAATGTGGGCATATCACCGATACCTTTCACCGGGGTCAATCCGCGCGCCTCAAATTCATAACGGTCTTTTAAGAGATTATAGGTATCTTGGGTCACCTGGATACACCCGGCCTGCCCGTGCGACTCCATCCGGCTGGCCAGGTTAACGGTGTCACCCCATAGATCATAGCTAAACTTTTTGACGCCAATAATTCCGGCCACAACCGGCCCGGTATGAATCCCAATCCGAATCGTCAGGGGTTGGCCATTGGTAATATTTAACCCGCTAACAGCCCGCTGCATATCCAGCGCGATATCAGCTATAGCTTCAGCATGATCGGGTCGGGGGGTCGGTAAACCACCAACGACCATATAGGCATCGCCAATGGTCTTGATTTTTTCGAGACCGTGGTGTTCAACCAGTTCATCTAGGGTGGAAAATATTTCGTTAAGGATAATGACCAGCTCGGTCGGGGGTGTATAACTGGAGAGGTTGGTGAAGCCGACAATATCGGCAAAGAGAACGGTTACTTCGTTAAAGCTATCGGCAATAATGCCCTCTTCTTGCTTTAGACGATCGGCAATGGGTTTGGGGAGGATATTGAGCAGGAGCCGTTCTGATTTTTCCTGTTCGATTTGTAACTGTTCCAGGTAAGCCTGTTCTTGATCACGCAGCCGCTTTTTTTCCAGACTGGCTCCAATTCGCGCTTTTAAGAGAATAGGATTAAATGGTTTTAGGAGATAATCTTCGGCGCCCATTTCGATGCATTTGACGGTGCTTTCCAGCTCGTCCAGAGCGGAAATGACAATAACCGGCAGATCACGTAAGGTCCCATCTTGCTTCATCTGAGCCAGTACTTGGTAACCATCCATTTGTGGCATGAGGATGTCCAACAGCACCAGGTCAAACGACTCGGACTGGATTAAATCCAGCGCCTGCCGGCCGTTTTCGGCCAGCGTGACAGTGTGGCCCTGTTGCTCTAACCCCAAAGAAAGCTTGCGTCGATTCAACAAACTGTCATCAACAACTAAAATATGCCCCCGTTCACCCACGATATCGACCTCCCTCGAAAATTGCGATATTCTTAAAGTATAACGTCGCTTAATTAAGGAAGCAATGGGCCTTTTGTCTACTAGACAACAGTTGAGAGCAAGTTTTCACAAAGCGAGAGCAGTTTAAAAAACCAAAAGCGCCTCTTGTACAAGAGGCGCTTTTGGTTTTACTTTATAATAATTCCATTTATTCCTACTGGCGATCACATAGGTCGCCGCATCACACCCATAACCAGCGAAATAACAAAGATCACCAGGAAGGCAAAGAACAAAATTTGCGCGATACTCGAGGCCGCACCAGCGATCCCCCCAAATCCCAAAACGGCTGCAACTAGAGCAATTACCAAAAAAATAATCGACCACTTTAACATTTGAAATCCCCTTTCCTCATTTGAAAATGGTTAACTTTCGTTAGGTTGTATATTTTATGATGTCCTTACTATACTCTTTTGCGGCGTTTTGTCGTACACCAGTTTGGGCGATTTCATCACGAAAAGGGGATTATTTAGCCATAAACAAACCTAACTCTAAAACAGTTAACCTCTCATCCAAGTAGGCTATAGATTATTACCCTATCTTTGAGAAGTAGGACTTCGGCTTAGGATGATCCAGAACTGGAGAAAAAATTGTTTCGACCCTCACCCGGTCTCTCTAGCGTTATTGGGAAACATCATTCTAAAAATGAGGATACCAATCAACACCGAAACAAACCCAGTTAAGACGATGCCGGGTGGCGTGGCGGGAAAGAGAATCAGATATATGCCGGTAGCACTCAGAAAAGATAGGGTTAAGTTCGTGAGAGCGTCACCACTTGTCCCCCGCAGGTTAGCCATGACGGCCCCAAAGACCCCTATAAATAAACCGCCAAATACTCCCATCACCACCAGCACAATTAACGGCAGCGCTGTCAAGATGGTAGTCAACGTGAGCGGCGTCGGAGCGGAGTCGACGGCGATAACCAATACAGCCAATAATAAACCCACTACAAAGCCGATAATCTGCACGCGCCCATCCATATTGTTATCATCAGTGACTTCATTAAAAGCCAGAAAGGCTTTGACGCCAGCATATAACAAGGTTAGGCCAAACACCACCAGCCCCACCCCCACCAACAACCAATTGCGCACCAAGGCCGGTTCCGTGACAATGACAGGGGCAACCGGCGCACAGCCGGCCAACCAGCTTAGGCCAATTAGAAGCCCCACCTGTCGAGGAATATAGTTTCCCTTCTTCATAAAACGTCGTACCCCTTCCGATGTTTAAGCGGAGTTAATAGATTAAACCTCAACAAACTCTAAAACTCTATCAACTCTAATTACGGGCCATTATACTGCACTCTATGCCACAAGTCTAAGGGCCGAATGGTTGCCATAATGTTAAGTCAGGAGTATAGTTGACAGTCGGCAGATCCGGTGACTGGCATTTTGGCTTAACTGACCATGCTGAACGGCATACAACGCTGCGATTATCGCAATCAAGCGCCAGTCACCTAAATGGTTACAGTTCAGGTGGGGAGGGCTCCTTGACGGCAACAATTCCCGATGAAAAGGCAGCGCCATCGGCCTACTTCTTAGGCGGGACAATTGTCCTTGACCACGTAGCTCAAACAACGGCGCCGCCGGATGGATTTCAATGGCACAACGCCAAATGGCGCTGCCCGGCGGTCTACTATCGAACCATCCGGCCCTGGCTCTACGAGCAGAACATCCGTAACAATATCCCTCGTTGGCGCGAGCTGCCCTTGATCCTGAACGATAATCGCGACCCCCACCCTTATCAGGCCGAAGCCCTGCGGGCCTGGCAAGAGGCCGGCCGCTGGGGCAGCGTGGTCCTCCCGACCGGCGCGGGCAAGACCTTTTTAGCCCTGCAAGCCATCACGGCTTGCAGCGTTAGCACCTTGGTGGTCGTGCCAACGCTCGATCTGCTCCATCAGTGGTACGCTCTGCTGGAAAACGCCTTCGGCGGGCCGATTGGCGTTTGGTACGGCCAGGAAAAACGGCTGGAACCGATTACCGTCACCACTTACCCGTCCGCCTGGGTCCAAGCCGAACTGCTGGGCAACCAATTCAAACTACTGGTCTTCGACGAAATCCACCACCTGCCCGCCCCCTCCTGGCACGAGATCGCCCTGATGTGCGCCGCACCCTACCGCCTCGGCCTCACCGCCACCTATCCTGACACCCCCGAACTCGCCCCCAAACCACCCTCCTACAATCCAAACCAATTTTCAATTTCTCCTGCCGCTCTCCTCGACGAACTCGTCGGCCCGGTAGTCTACCGCAAGCAGATCGATGACCTGACCGGCCAACAGTTGGCCGAGTACCGCACCGAGCGCCTCCGAATCGATCTGACGCCGGAGGAGCGCGCCACTTATGATACCGCCTATGCCGCCTACACCGGCTACATCCGCGAAGCCCGCCTGCGCGAGAGCCATGGCCCCTACTGGTGGGATGAATTCACCCGCCGCAGCGCCTACGAAGTCGAGGCCCGCCGGGCCAAGGTGGCCGAGATGAAATTGAAGGAGATTGTCCATCAGGCGCAGGGCAAGCTCGATATTCTGGATCGCCTTATGCGCGAACATCGCCACCGGCAAATGCTGATCTTCACGGCTCACAACCGCTTTGCCTATCGCATCGCCCGCCGCTACCTGGTCCCGGTCATCACCCACCAAACCAAAGCCGCCGAGCGCAAAGCCATTTTGGACGAGTTCCGGGCTGGAACTTATGAGGTCATTGTCACCTCCAAAGTTCTCAATGAAGGTGTCGATGTCCCGGAAGCCAAGGTCGCCGTAGTTTTGGGCGGCAGCGCCAGCGCCCGCGAGTACGTCCAGCGTTTAGGCCGGGTCTTGCGCAAAAAGGGCAACGCCCAGGCCACGCTGTTTGAGATCATCGCCCGCAAAACAGTCGATGAGCGCATCGCCCGGCAGCGCCGGCCTAAGTAAGGGTGGACAAATTCAGACAGGGTTTTTACTAACGATCCTATTCTTAATTTGACCCACATTTCGATCCCCTAACGGCAGACCGCCGACGGTTGACCGCCGAATTTCAACGAGCGACCCCCAAAAAATCGTGTTAATTGTGCCAATCGTGTCTAAATTTGTCCTCGAATGGGTAATCCTTACAGACGATAACGCTATACGGGGTAGTGCAAAGTTATCCTTTGTTGTAGTGACGAGGTTAATTCATTACTCGGCGTGGACGGGGCATCTGATTTACTAGTGAAGCGAACGGTCTGGAGCATCAAAGCTTTGCTTTGATCGGTTGACAAAGCAAGCTTTGTCGCTCCATAAAACGGCTTTATGATGGCGCATCTACCTGCCCCAATGCGGCTTCCTCGGCCGGAATCCGCAGGCCCAGCAGCAGGAGCGCATTGAGTAGGCTGGCGATAATCGCCGTCCGCCACGCGCCAAAGATAAGCGGCACAGCGGCTAACTCGACAGCAACAGCCAGGTAATTGGGATGGCGGAGAAAACGATATGGTCCTGTCCGCACCCGCTGGCCGCCAGGCACAATTAATATGCGGGTGTTCCAATACCGGCCTAAGCTGGTGATAGCCCAATAGCGCAAGCCCTGAGCGGCCATAAACAACCCGAACCACACCGGCCACCGGCGGCTCACGGCTGAGCCGGTCGCCAGGGCCTCGCCCACCCAGCCGATGAGCCAGCCGGGGTGGAGGATAAAAAACAAAGGGTAGTGCTTCGCGCCGTACTCTCTGGCTCCTTGCCGCAGCGCCCACAGCCGATGGCCTTCGGCCACACGCAGTTCAAGCAATCGCTGAATTATAATGAAGAGAGCGGTTAGAAAGACTTTGGTCATCGAATGATAAATTTAGCGTATTGTCTATCGCGAAATAAGGCTGAAGCTAAGGCAGAGAAACGACAAATAGGGCTGAACCGGCTTTCGCTCGGCAAAAAGATACCTTTTCTTCCCCTTCCCCTTCGCCTTAGCCTATTGGTACAATTCACCAGCGAAAGAGTAGCTGTTCGGCGCTGAAACCGGGGCCGAGGGCCAGCATCAGGCCGTAATTGCCGCTGGGCGGCTGGCTCGCCAGAAAGCGCTCCAATACAAACAAGACCGAGGCGCTCGACATATTGCCGTAGCAGGCCAAAATTTCGTAAGCATGTTTGAGGTCAGCCGCCGATAGGCCCAGGCTGGCGATGTAGGCGGCCAGGACTTTAGCGCCGCCGGGATGGGCCACATAGTGGCGCAGCGAGTCGAGATCGATACCCCACGCGGCGCAGGCTTGACGCCGCAGGTCGGGCAGATGCCGGTCGATGATGGTGGGGATGTGTCGGGAAAATCTGACCCGCAGTCCGGTATTGACTAAATCCCAGCCCATAACATCTTCAGAATTTTCAAACAGAGTACTGTAGCTGCCCAAGATTTCCGGTCCGTCGCCGCTGGTATTAAAAACCGCGGCCGCCGCGCCATCGCCAAAAAGACTGGTGGCAATCAAGTTGGCTTTGGAGCGATCATTATATTGGAAGGTCAGCGAGCACAACTCGACCGCCACCAGCAGCACGGCTCCTCTTGGGCCGGGCCGGGCCAGCTCTGCCGCGCGAGCCGCCCCGGCCACGCCGCCCGCACAGCCCAAGCCCCAAATCGGCAGACGGCAGGTGTGGCTCGATAGCCCCAGCCGCTGGATCAGCTTGGCATCGAGGCTAGGGGTGGCAATGCCGGTGGTCGAGACAAAAACGACCATGCCGATCGCTTCGGGCAAAACGGCAGCCCGGTGGAGCGCCTGCCGGGCCGCCGTTACCGAAAGTTCCAGAGCTGTTTTTTCATACAACGCGTTGGTTTCGATAAACGAATGCGGCCGGCCGTACCAATCGGGCGGTTGAGCCAGGTAGCGGTTACCGATTCGAGTGTGATCAAACACCGGCAGAAGTCGATCAAGCTGTTTGAAATCCTTTTGAAAAAATGAGGCGGCAAAGGCTTTGGCCTCGCTTTGAGAGACGGTGTAGGGAGGAACGGCAGTAGCCACACTGATCAGGCGCGGCGTCGATGAGTCACTCACACGGTGTCCTTTCTTATACTAATGGTTGAGCTACAGTAATTACCCAGGTAACTGGCACTCTTGCTCAAATAGAGAATGTCGATATGGAATGCAACGCTGCGATTAATACGATTAAGTGCCAGTCACCTCGACTTACGAAGTCAGGTCTTCCGGCCAGCGGGTCTCCGGCGAAATCACATCACGATAAACGAGCTGGGACATGCGCTTGCGCTGGCTGCTGGTCCAATCGATGCGGGGGCGTTTTTGATTTTCCGGCAGATAACCGAGCCGGTACAGCGCCATCAATTCCAGGTCGTCCGGCACGTGCAAGATCGATTTGATTTGGTCCCAGGCCTCAGGCACCTCCATCGGGGTGCTGACAAACTGGATGCCCATGCCTAAATCACCGCAGGTGAGCCAGATATTTTCAACGGCCATGCCCATTGACAGCAAGCAGTAATAGCCGGATAGTTCGGCCGGTTTATACTCGTCTTTGGTCAACAGCACCGCCAGGATCAAGGGACTGCTGGCGACCAATTTGGTATTGTCTTCACCCAAGGTGCGGGGAACGCCGAGTTTGTTCATTAAAAACAGCCCTTTATCGCTGAAAACTTGGCGAATAAAAGGGCGCAGGGGGGCCGGCAGTTGGTCGATGAGGATGCCGTCGCGCCGAGCTTCGAGTTCGGCTTGATTGAAGCGAAAATATTTGCGATAGCGTTGGAAGAATTTTCCCTCTTCCATTAACTGGGTCATGGTTTGGCCGCCGATTTCGGCAATGCGCCGGCGGATAGTTTCGTCCTCGATTAAGATAAAGCGCCAAGGTTGGGAGTTGAAGTGACTCGGCGCCCGGCTGGCCGCTTCGATGAGCAGCCGTTGGTGCTCCGGTTTGACTGGCACCGGTTGAAATGGTCCATTGGTCGTTCGACGCGAACGAATAGCTTCTAATAATTCCACGTTATTTCCTCATCCTCATAATTTAATTAGAGTATTACAGGACTTACGCAGTTCCAGAGGTGACAGTCACTTAGGTTTTTGCGTAAGTCCTGTATTATACTAACAATCTTTGAAAGTAAATATTTGGCTGGGGAATTGAGGCGGCTTTAATCCGATCCGCTGTTCGATATGAGGTTACCGGCGGCTTGTAAATCAATCGTGTCAAAGCCTTCGGTGAACTGCCGGTAAATGGCGGTTACAGTCGTCTCGGCCTCGTCGGTTCGTCCCTGGCGGACTTGCAAGCGAGCTAGACTGATCGTAGCCCGCAGTTGCAGAGAGCGAATATCTTGTTGATGGGCCAAGTCAACGGCTTGTTGAAAGCAGGCCTCAGCATCGGGGTAGGGGTCCGGCTCTGTTTGGTGGACCAGCAGCATCTCGCCGCGCAGCCGATAAAGTTCGGCGGCGTAGAACTGCTCGCCCTTGTGGTCTAACTCGGCCAAGGCTTGGGTCACCAGACTCAGCCCTTCGTCAAAACGATCGGTGCGACTGTAGACCTCGGCCAGCAGAACCCAAAAATGAAGCTGACCTAGCTGTGCGCCGGTTGCTTGAAATTCACGTAGTTTGTGCAGAATACCTTCAAGCCCCACCTCCGTTTGGTCCTGTTCGGTCAAAGCCCAACTTTCCATCATCGCGCACAGCATCTCCAACAGTTCAAAATCTTGCTCGGTCGCCACCTCCAGGCCGGCGTGGGCCAAGGCCTGGGCCGGACCGGGCTCACGACGCAGTTGGTGCAGCCAGGCCGACCAACACAGCGCGAACGCCTGACTGTACGGATGCGCTAACTGGGCCGCTAGCGCAATGGCTTCTTGGGATCGCTTAAGGGCTTGATCGGGAAACCCTAACAACCATAAGGTAATGGCCAGATAAGACAAACATGCCACGCCCCGGTCGGCCCCGGCATCGATAAACACCTGAGGGCCATGCTGGTGGGGATTATAAATCGCCACGGCTTCCTCCAAATGGGTTCGGGCTAAGTTCAATTGGCCCAGATTAAAGTAGTTCATCCCCTGCATGCGGTGGGCTTCCAGCCAGAGCGCCGCGTCTTGCGTTTGGCGGGCCAGTTCGGCCAATTGCTCGCCAAGTTCCACGGCGGTTTGGAACTGGCCTTTGACCAGATAAAACACCCATAACCCAAACAAAACCGAAGCCAGCTGGGGCGACTGGTCAAGCTGCTGGCACAATTCGCGTGCTCTGGCATAGTTGGTTTCCACTTCCGGGGCGACGTATCCCTTGGTCATCAGCAGCGGCGCACCGAGGGCGATTCTCAGGTGTAGTTCCTGCTGGCGCCGCTCCGGCGATGGGGGCAGGAACTCAAGGAGATTAAGCGCCTGGGTAAAGTGATTGATCGCCTCACGATTGGCCGATTGAGCCACAGCTCGCTGGCCAGCTTTATACCAGAAGCGGACCGCGGCCTCATTTTGGCCGGCGGCTGTGTAATGGTGGGCGATTACCTCCGGCTCGGTTTGCTCATATTCGGGGAACTGATCGACTAAGACCTGGGCAATCCGCTGGTGAACCTGCTGCCGCTTTGCCCGCAGCAAAGAACGATAGGCTGTTTCCTGAATCAGCGCGTGCTTGAAGCTGTAGGCGGCGTCGGGTGGCAAACCCTGTTGATAGAGCAGTTCGGCGTCAACCAATTGGGTCAACTTGTATTGAAGCGACGGTTCATCAATCGCTGCCACGGCTTGCAGCAGGCGATAGCTAAAGCTCCGGCCCAACGTCGCCCCTAACTGGGCCACCTCTCGAACAGCGGCCAGCCGATCAAGCCGGGCCATCAACGAGTCGTGCAGGGTGGCGGGGATAGCTAACGCCGGCAAAGGACCAACCAATTCATAACGATCGGCTCGCTCTCGGAGCAAGTCTTGTTCCAAAACCATCTTGGTTAGCTCTTCTAAAAAAATCGGCACGCCGTCGGTTTTGGCGATGATTTGCTCCAATAGTTCCGAGGGCAATTTTTTACCGGCCGCCACACTTTCGACCAGGGCTTCGGCCTGGCGGCGGACCAGTCGGGTTAAACTCAGGTGGGTCAGGTACGAGCGGACCGGCCAGGCGGCCTCAAAATTGGGCCGAAAGGTAAACAAGACGAAGACCCGCGCATTCGACACCTGGTCAACTAAAGTCGATAAAATTTCCAGTGTGGAGGGATCACCCCAGTGCAAATCTTCAATAAAGATGACAACTGGGCGAACTTCGGTTAGTTTGAGCAAAATGATGAGCAGCGTCTTGAGCAGGTTCTGTTTTTGGCGCTGCGGCGAGAGGTTAAGGGATGGGTAACGCTCGGATAAGGGTAAGGCCAGCAGCGGCGTAAAAAGAGGCGCCGTTTCGGTCCGAGGCAAGTCGTACTGATCCAGCGCGGTTTCCAACTTCTGGAGTTTGCGCCCCGGCGAGTCGTGTTCTTTGAAGCGGAGCAGTCGCTGAAGCAGATCAACAAAGGGGTAGAGCGCCGTATTCTGATAATAGGGCGAACAATGGCAGCTCAGCCAGAGATGAGGTTCGCCGGTCAACTGCTCCCTAAAAACCCGGATTAGGCGCGACTTACCAATACCGGCTTCGCCACTCAGCAGCAATACCTGGCCTTTGCCCTCTTTAGCCTGCTCCCAGCGCGCCGACAGCAGCCGCATCTCTTCCTCGCGGCCCACCAGCGGGGTCAGGCCGGTCATCGCGGCTTTGGCTGCATCCAGCCGGTTGCGGGCGCGGCTCTGACGCAGTACCCGATATATTTCCAAAGGGCGGGTAATGCCTTTGAGCGACTGAAACCCTAACGGCCGGCAGGCAAAGAAGCCCTCCACCAGCCGATAGGTCGAGACACTGATCACCACCGTATTGGGTTTGGCCAGATTTTGCAAGCGGGCGGCAATATTGGTGGTTTCGCCCACAGCCAACTGTTCACGCCGGGCCCCGCTCCCAATTTCACCGATGACGACCAGCCCGGTGTGAATACCAATTCGTACTGCCAACCTTAAGGGCCCCCGGCTTCGAGTTCGGATCGACTGCTGGAGTCGCACGTTGAGGTTTTTCATCTCTTCGATTATCCCTAAGCCGCTCAGCGCCGCTCGGTGAGCATCATTCTCATGAGCCACCGGAAAACCAAAATAGACCAGCAGGCCGTCGCCCAAATATTGGGCAATGGTTCCCTCAAACCGGCCAATGACCTGGGCCGCGGTCTGCTGGTAGGCTCGCACGACTTCCCTGAAATCTTCCGGGTCAAGCTGCTCCGACAGCGACGTCGAACCCACCAGATCACAAAACATGACCGTTAGTTGACGCCGTTCCGCTTCGTGAATGGGTAGAGTTTGAGGCGTTTGGGACGTTGAGTGATTGCTAAATTCTTCATTCTCAATGCTCAATTCTAACGCCGTACCGCATTGGCCGCAGAAGTTGAAGTTAGCAGGATTATCGAAACCGCAGCCGGGGCATTGTCGCTTGAGAGGCTGGCCGCATTGCCCACAAAATTTCATCCCATTCGGGTTATCGAAGCCGCAGTTATTGCAGTGCATCTAATTTTAGCCATTCAATCAATAGAGGTTTGCCTGAACTGTAAGTTAATTATAGCACAACAAATAAATCTCGATAATGCTTTTACCGACAAATAGAAAGAGCGCCTGCAAAGAGGCGCTCTTGTTTTTGTTTCTCAATTTCTATTCAGAGAAGATTTTAAGGATTACACTCGTCAGCAGGGCCTAAATAGGTAGCAGTTATCGTTTTACCTGGGATATTGATATTATTGGCAAAGTCGATCCGTACCTTGACAAAACTGCTGATAAGATAAGCGCCAACATGTGGGGGGTGACGATTCGGATTATAGAATGTGTCAAAGCCGTTGGGATCACTGTCATCCCAAATTGGGATAATGATCTCTTGGCCTACAAGGGCCTCCATTAAATCTCTGGTATCATCTGAGTTTACAGTACCATCTAATGATGTCACATAATCTCCAACATTCAAAGTATGATCATCCAAAACTGCCGGATTAGTGAAATCATTGCCGGATACCTGCATATATGCGAGTTCCAGGCCCAAGTAGTTTTCATCATCTTCCACCGGATTCCAGGTTAACCAACCCCAGTCACCGCCACCGCCGCCGCCGCCGCCACTATCTTTGCCATCCAAAATATCGATTGTAGACCCTATTGATACACCATCGATAATACTTTGCCGTGCGGTCAAGGGGTAAGCTAAACACAAAGGCCCAAGCGTGCTGATATTGCTAAGAAGATTGCCATTAGCACTTCCCGTACTTCGAGCGGCCCCAACCAGGCGCATGATGGTGTGCGTATATAACGGATATGGGTCGGTGAAAGGATTTGAAATCAGAGGAAAGCCGAACAACTGTGGCTGGTCATGAAATATTTCGGTTACAATAACGTTATTGGCGGAAGGCACACCACCGCGCTTCAAGATTTCGCAGTTGAATTTGTTATTCTGCATGGTCATATCGGCGGCCAAAAGATCATAATTGATGCGGGTCTGTTTGCTTCCCGTGGAGGTCGTAGCCGGGCCAAATGATTGAGCTTGGTATCCCATGCCTTCTTTATCGGGATGGATAATAATATCATCGACAGAAAAAGCTGGGTGGCTCGGATCCAGAAAATCGTCACAGCTATCGCAGTCATGATCATTGATATCCTCACATGGCATCCCTGTATCAGCTACGACATGCGAAATGATGAGCGTAGTGTTGCCATCATCGTTATCAAAATCCAGATCAAGCTGGCTTGTATTGGACGTAGTTGCCCAGTCCAAGATCCGATTATAACTAGTTTGAATGGTATCTTCTGTGGAAAAATCTAAATATCCCGGCCTGACCGCGAACCGGGTGATTTCTCGGTTGACATTGACCAAGACCAAGTAGCTTCTCAAGGCCGAACCAACCTCAAAGACTCCGATTAAGAGGAAAATCAAAATGGGCATTGAAATGGCTATCTCGACCAGGCTCTGTCCTTTCTTGCTGGATCCTAGCATCTTTTGCTTTAATCGATTCAAATTGTGCATAATTTTAGATAACATCGTTCCTTGTCCTTGTCCAAATAACCTATTAGCTATACGGATTTAACGTTATATCGTTAAACCCACATATATGGGATTTGGGTTGTCACCCCGGTGAATATATTTTGCATAAAAAGGAAAGTTTCCAGTAGGCTGGTTAAAACACTAACAACAAAAATGACTTGTAGTCCATCGTGGTTTAAGTTACGGAGGATATTAAAAGGGGAAATCTTCTGAACAATGGCATAAAGCAGCCAGGATGCGCCAAGGCCCAGAACTGTTGTTAAAACCGCGATTGTCGGGAGGTTGGGCAGAAACATCTGCTCGGTGAGGTAGAACAGTTGGATACCAATCACACACCCCATGCCCAAAGCAACCCCTATCCCCCCTCCAATAACACCTAACCCGGCGCTTACCATATATTTAATTAATCGCTGCCAGATAGGCCAGGTTTGTCTTTCTGAAATGTGGCTCTGAATCGGAGCTGCGGTGATTCTGTTTGAGTTTGTCGTCATCTAAAGAGTCCTTTCGCTGCGCTATTTTTATATACACCATTTAATAATTTTTATTACATTTTTCAGAATACGGCGATGTATTCGTTAGTTTTTAACCGCATATCCCGTGGTCATGGTTCCCCCGGCCGCCGCCGAAACCGTGACGGTCCCGGCACTGTGGCCGACGCCGGTCAGCGTTACCGAACAACTGCTGTTGCACGATGTGCTTTTTGACTGCCCGCTCTGGGAGTCAGTGGCGGTTACGGAGGTGTTTTTGGCAACCGTGATCGTCACCACCACATCATTACCATTACCGCCGCCGGTGCGAGCTGCCGAAATACTGGTCAACACCCCCGGAGCAGGTCCGCCAAGCACTCTAGTTACTTTACTAAACACCTCACCCACCACCGGCCCCAGCGTGAGCAAGATTGCGATCACCACAACCGCCACTAACACTAAAATGAGCGCGTATTCAACTAACCCCTGACCTTTTTGAGCATCTCTCACATTACAAATTTTCATATACCGAGCTTCCTTTCGAGTGATTATTTTATTTTCGACAGACCCGGATCGCACGGATAGAAAAATTAGGGCGTAAACCAATCTAGGGGCATTTTAAGAGGAATGACAGCATCATACTGTCGTTAAAAATTAGAAGAATAATTCCAAATGAGGCTACAATGTATTTCTGACAAATGCAGCTTAATTGGTTGCGCTTCTTACGCTATCCGAAATATCAAGGTACAGTCTGGCGTCAAAAACCATTTTTGTAAACAACGCATGTTAAAACCAGCCTCTCCAAATATGGGGTTAAGGGTAGAATACAATATTTGACGAATGCCAGACAAGTGCCAAAAGTCATTATTCGCTTGCCCAAAAGTACCTAAACACCCCTAAAAGCCCCCTAAATAGTACCAAAGTCTTATGACTTTATATGGCTCAAATGACATAAGTCTTAACACAGCCTTCAACCCGATTAAATTTGTGGCGGTTAAATTAAAACATAATTGGAAAGCAGCACTACGCGGCAAGTAATAAAGCGGGTATAATAGGGGAGGTCAATAGGAGTAAATACGGTTATGATTTGGACATTAATCGCCATCTTGGGTACTTTTGCGGCTATCTTAATCGGTGCGGGAGGGTGGGAACTGTGGAAAAAACGCTCGGCCAAACAGGCAGCAGCCCGAACGGCCTCCCAATCCGGCCACCCTAAGGTTCAGCAGCCACCCAACATCTACGGCAGTGGCTGTGCATTGACCTTCGGCCTGGTTTGGGTTTCCTTGAGTCTGGTCTTTGTGGTGGTTGGCCTGGGTTGGTTGGCATCGGAATGGACCACCTACACCCTGCTGCGTGAGTCCGGCGTAACCACCGAAGCGGTAATCATCAGCCGCCGCATCGACACCGACTCAGATGGCGACAGCTTCTTCATCACTTATCGCTACAACGCTCCCCTGCCACAAGGGGATCGCGGCGCATTTACCAATGAAGAGAGCGTCAGTCGCAGCCGATATGAAGAACACCCCCCGGAGACGCGAGTAACCATTCGCTACGCCGCCGATCACCCCGAAACAGCCCGATTGGCCAGCAGTTCAATCACCGGCCCTATTCTTTTCGCCCTCTTTTTTACGGTGTTTGGCGGTATTTTTACCTTTGTCGGCGTAGCCATGGTGGCCGGTGGCGTCAAAAATCTATCTCAGGCCCGCGCCCTGGCCTATCGAGGTGTGACGGCCCAAGCCCGGCTGGTCGAGCGCTGGACCGAGCAAGATTCCGACGGCGATCCGCTTTTTTGTGTTGCCTATCGCTTCACCGCACCCGGTCATCCCGAAGTGTTCAAAGCCGAGTACAATCGCCGCGCTTATAACCACCCCGACGATACCGTTTCAGTGCGCTACTTACCCCACCAGCCGCAGATTTGCCGGCTAGAAGTGTAAAGCCCTACAGAATTCCACTCATAAGACGCTATTTCTCAATCTCCGGCAGAAAAACCGACCAGCCTCCCGACAGCGGGTCACTGTTATACTCAAAGGCTCCGCTGTCGCAGTTGCCAACGCGCGGGGCGTTGCGCTGATCGGTGGCCGGACAGCCGGTAGCGCCGGCGTCGATAGCCGGACTACCCGCTTGGAGCGCCATCGTCGGGTTGAAACCGCCGTTGCCGGCCAACCCGGCGAGCAGGGGATCGGCGATAATCACACTGGGCGTCACCAGACCATCATTAGGGGTGCCGCTCTGATTGAAGCGTTCTTGAGGGAATTGGATATTGCCGCCGCCGTCGATGTCGGCCGCCCGGTTCATCTGGTAATTGGCCCAGTCACGCTCTGACTCATTGTAGTAAAAGATGTTGTTGGTCAGCTTGACGGTCGGATCGCCAGGCGCTTGAATCCCGCCGCCATGAAACCAAGCGTAATTTTGGGCAAATGTATTATTGGTGATCTCGTGGACGGGCGCGCCGCTTTGCGAACCCAGCACCAACGCGCCGCCCATCCCTAACGCGCCGTCGATCGTCCGGTTATTATAAAAGGTATTATTTTCCACCTTAACCAGGCCGTTGACCAAATACCAGACCGCACCGCCTTGCCGATACGCCTCATTCCCGCTGAATGTATTGCGGGTGAGTTCCAAATTATCCTCGTTGAAGCCGCTAGCGAAATCATCCTCGATGTGGTAGATGGCCCCACCGTGGCCTTCAGCTGGCGGCACCCCAAGCAGCCGGTTGTTAGTAAAAGTGGAGCGGGTGTAGGTCGCCTTGGTGCCTTTGTTGTCAGAAATGGTGGTCTTAATCGCCCCGCCGCCGCGAATGGCGGTGTTGTCCTCAAAGATGCTGCCGCAAATATCAACCACTTTATGGGAGTCGGGGTTGAAGCTGTTGGTCACCCCGTCGAGGTGGATCGCGCCGCCGTGGCCGCGCACAATGCCGCCGCTGGTGTTGTCGGTGGCCTGGTTGCTGGTGAAGCGGCTGTTGTAGACGATCAGCCCGCTGGCAATCGCGCCGAACGCGCCGCCGTTACCGGCCGTGTTGTCTTCAAATACCGAGCCGACGATGATCGTCTCGTAGATGTTGGCGGCGAAGATCGCGCCGCCTTGATTATCTTCTTTAGTCTGGCTGGCGGTGTGGTTGTTTTCAAAAGTCGAGTTGATGATGTGCAGCCGGGTGCCGGGGCTGGTGGCGGTGATGGCCCCACCGCGGTCGGCGCTGCCGCTGCTGGCGGTCGGCCCTTTGGCGTTGATGAACCGAATATTTTGCAGCGTCAGATCATTCCCCAACGTTTTATCGGTGTCCGAGCCAGGCGTGAACGGTTTTTCCAAAATGCGGGTACTGTTGCCGCCGTCGAGGGTAATCAAGCCGCCGCCATCAATGACAGTATCTTTAGTGGCGCTGGTCATCAGCGGCGAGGAGATGTTAATGGTAACCGGGTCGGGGCCGCAGTCAAAAGCAATCGGCCCCCCTTGATTGAGCGCCGTTTGCAGCCCGGTCTGAGTACAGTTAGTCACCACCGTCGGGTTCGACAGCGTCACCGGCGTAATCGGCGGGGTGCAGATCGTGATCCCGCTGCTAAAATCATTGGCCGCGCTGGTCTCGACCGGCCCGATATCGCGCAGCGGCAGCGGTCCAGCGGCCCAGCTCCGGCTGATCGAGTGGGTTAGACTTAGTCCCAAGACAGCGAAGATAACAAGTAACCGGCAAATGACCGGCGTATGAGCTAAACTCAGGGGCAGTTTCACAGGTTCCCTCCTAACCTACCAACACACCACATAACCACGCTCTAAGTTTACCTCACCCGATTAGCCCCTGTGAAGCGTACCCTCTACGGATGTAAAATTAAAAAGAGCCACGTACCAACTACGTAGCTCTAAAATACTAGACTTTATCGAAATTAAGGTGACAGTC